>JABWBR010000080.1 GCA_013360405.1 Saprospiraceae bacterium | reverse complement strand
CACATCAGCACATCAGCACATCAGCACATCAGCACATCAGCACATCAGCACATCAGCACATCAGCACATCAGCACATCAGCACATCAGCACATCAATAAGTTGCATCAAAAAACGACTTATAGGCCGTGAGGTCTTTATTGCTCAGTAGCAGGCGATAATTATTTTGAGAAATAATCATCAGATCGTGGGCCATAGTGCCGCTATCGAGGAAGTCTTTGCGGTTTTTGTACACCGTATCGAGATACTTCATCGCGTCGGCCTGGTTTTTGGTGCGGCGCAGCAGCAGCACGGGGGTTTTGCTGCCTTCGCCCAGGAAGATATTCTGGATGCGCAGGTTATCGAGTTTGTAGTACTTGCCGTTGAAGTCCGACACTTTGATTTTAGCGGCGTTGAGGTCCACTTTTTCGTCTTTGAAGACGATAATAATATAGTGTGCGTCGTCAGCCTCCGGTTTGTAGCCGGTAGTTTCTTCTTTTTCCTTGCCGGGCAGGGCGGCGCCGGTAGCGCCGAGCAGGCGGAGGATTTCTTTGGCGCGCTTTTGCTCTTCCGATTCGGGATACATCGCTACTACGCGTTGGAGTTCGCTGATGTAGGCGTCTTTGCCCTGCAGGTTGCCGCTACACATAGCCATGAGCAGGGCATACTTGGGTTTGAGTGGGTGTTTACCCAGCAGAGATTCCATCGTATTGCGACTACGGTCGTAGGCATCACGGTAATTGCCGGTAGAAAAGAGGCTGTAAATTTCGTCGTATTGGAGTGCCTGGCGGCGTTCTTCGTCGAGGTATTTAGCGGCGAAATTGGGGTCCTTGAGGATTTTGGCGTAATTGGAAGTGGGATATTTGCCCACAATTTTATCAAAATACTCCTGTGCTTTGGCGCTATTGCCCATATCCGTATAAGTGAGATAAAGGAAATACCAGGAGTCGAGTTCATAATTATTACCGGGGTAGCGTTCGTTGAGTTTTTCGAGCGACTCCACGGCTTTGTCGTAATTTTTGAGTCGGTCGCGATAGAGGGTTCCCAACGAGAACATGGCTTCGCGGATGAGGCGATTTGCTTCGTCTTTGCCGCCCTGCGTCACCGGCACGTTGCCGAGCAGGCGTTTGAGGTCGTCGTCAGTGAGGGAACTGGCCGCTACGACCTCTTCGCTGGCGGCGATTTCTTCCGTTTCTACGGTGGTGCGGCGGTTGGCGCGGCGCCAGTCGTCTTCGAGCGTGCGCACGCCCCAGCGGCGGTCAAACTCTCGTTGGCCGCGTTTTACGGCGCGGTCGTCGTAGGCAAAAAAGCTACTTTCTTTTTGAAGGGCCGGGCGCTGTCCGCTTTGCGTAGCGGCGACGACGTTGCCGGGCAGGTTTTTGGAGCCGGCTTTGCCCGGTATTTCTTTGCCCGTAGTTTGGGCGGCCATCGCTTTGCGCTGGGCTTCTTCCTGTTCTGCTTTGATACGCAGGGCGAGTTCGCGTTTTTCTTTGTCGCTCAACTCGCTGATGCGGAGCAGACTGTCCTGCAGCTGAATGGTTTGCAGGTGGCGGGCAATATCGGTGAGGTTGTTGCTGAGTTTGGTCACCTCGTCGTAGCGTTCGTCATTGGTGGCCAATACCTGTAGCGTACTGTCGTAGTAAGCTTTAGCGGGCAGATAATCCTCGTTTTCATAAAACAGTCGTGCCATAGTGAGGTATGCCTCTGCTTTTTGGCTGCGGTTTTGGCGGCTGTTTTTGAGCGATTGGGCCAGGTAAGCAAGGGCCTGGTCGCGATTGCCTTCCTTGAGTGCTATTTCTGCCAGGGCGTAGTAAATCTGATCCTGAAATTCCAGGTTTTTGGAGTCTTTGAGTAGCTTTTCGAGGTTGCGCACGGCTTCTTCGGCCGTACCTTTGCCGGCGCGGTAGCTATTTTGCGCCATATTGAGTTTGGAGCTAAACTCCATTTCGTATACGGGGTTGAATTTCAATACGCGCTCGAAAGCGGCGTAAGCGCTTTCGGCGTTGCCCAATTGCTGGTGGAGTTGTGCGGCGATAAAAGTATACCTGGCTTTGTCGGCGCGTTTGTCGGCCAGTTCAGCGGCTTTTTCGAGCTGCACCACGGCTTGCGACGGCATTTTGCGCTTGATGTAATAATAAGCTTTAGCTGCCGAGGCTTCCCGGCGCACATCGTTAAACGTTTTGGGATCTTCTTCCAATTGGTTGAGCATGCGGAAAGCTTCGTCGTATTTATCGCGCTCTATCAGCGTGCGAGCCAGCCACAGCTGGATTTCCTGGTAGGCGGGGCGGTGTTTCATAAAGTAGCCGTCGGGGTCGGCCTTTCCGCCCGGGGTACCGCTTTCGGTCAGGCTGATCAATCCGGCCTCTGCGGGTGAGGGAGAGGGTTCTTCCGCTTTTTCTGCAGGTTTCTCTTCCTCTTTGGTGGTAGTTGGCTTTTTAGCCGGCGATTTTTTCTTACTGCTGCTACTGCTTTTTTTCTTCTTCTTGATCTGCTTGTTGTATTGCTTGCGTTTTTTGGCCTGTTCTTTTGCGCTCAATTTTTCTTCGCCGCTATCGTCAGAACTGGAGGCCTCGCTCTTTTTTTTGCTGCTGCTGCTTTTGGATTTAGAACTTGCCTTTGAAGAAGAACCGGCCTTGGTGCTTTTTTTCTTTTTGACTTTAGAGGGATTGAACTCGTCGGCAGAAAAACGCAGCGTTTCTTCGGCGGTTTCGTAGTCTTGTTTGTAGAATTGGGCCTTACCCACCAGCAAATAGCAATCGTCGGTCCAGTCGCTGCGGCGATGCAGGTTGACCACTACGGTCACCTTTTTCATCGCCACGTCCAGATCACCGGCAACGGATTGCGGATTGTCGGCTGCAATGTATTTGTACATGGGCAGCAATTTGCTGTAATTATCCTGGTGCTGGGCCTCCAGTGTGAGTATGCTGGCCTGCATCAGTTCGTCGGCATTAAAATAGCCGTTATAATGGGCTGTCGTATTGTGATAGGCCTTTCCTAAAAGCGACATATCGCCTTTTCGCTTCTGCGTAGTACAACCCGACAGGGCGATAATCGCCGGTAAAATCCATATTAAGAGGTAAAACCGCTTCAAAACCGTTTGTGTTTTTGTTGAAAAAAGGTTAAAAGGCCGCTTCAAAGACCCCGCACTATTCGTAAACGCTTATCTTTGTGGCGGTTTAAAAGGCAAAGTTATTTTATTTATCTCTACACTACAAATCGCAGTTAGCGCATTAATAGTATACAACAGCGTATAATTAACGTACCAAGATGTCGCAAGGAGCAGATTACGGCGCCAAAAGTCGCTGGCAACGCATACAGGAACAACTCAGCCATACTTATCGCCTGATTATCAGGAATGATGAGACGCTCAAGGAGGTGGGATCCTACAAGCTTACCTTGCTCAATACCTATATTTTGTTGAGCAGCATGCTGGTTGTTACGGTGCTGCTGGGCATTTTCCTCGTTTCTTTCACGCCGCTTAGGCGCTATGTGCCGGGTTACGGCAGCGGAATAAGCAGCAACAGCGAGCTGATGGCGCTCTATCGTCAGGTTGAAGACCTGGAAGAAGAACTGGAAGCCACGCGCAAATACTCCGACAACGTACGCCGCTTATTGGTGGGCGACGTGCAGACCGCCGACGAGGTGCCGAAGTCGGTAAGCGCGCCGGTGGATACGATGAAGGAAAAAAAGCCGTCGGCAGCCGAACAGCAATTGCGCAAGGAAGTAGCCCTCGAAGAAGTGGGCGAGGTAGCTAAAAATACGCTGTCGAGTAATAATTATGTGTCGCGCGATATGCCGCTCGAACAAATGTATTTTATCGCGCCGGTATCAGGCGAAATTAGCGCCGCTTTCGGATATGATAAACACCACTTCGGCATAGATGTGCTCGCGCCCAAAAATACGGCCATCAAAGCCGCCCTCGACGGCTATGTGTTTTTGTCGGATTGGATCCAGGAAACCGGCTTTACCGTCGGCATTCAACACGCTAATAATGTTATTACTTTTTATAAACACAATTCGGTATTGCTCAAAAAAGTAGGCAGCTTTGTCAGAGCCGGCGAGGCCGTGGCCATTATCGGCAATACCGGCGAATTATCCAGCGGGCCCCACCTACATTTCGAATTGTGGTTTAAAGGCAAACCCGTAGACCCTGCCGACTACATAAGCTTTTAGCGCTAATTACGCTACCCGCTCATCATAACCATTCAAACGAAAAAGACACATATGGAAAATGCGGAAAATCAGTCCGGACTTCACGAAGCATTTAATGACAAAGGAGAGCGAATCAGCCCGGTTTTACCCGAATCGGTAAAAAATTTCCTGATCGATATAGACGGCACGATTTGCGACGATATCCCCAATGAAGAACCCGAGCGCATGCTCACCGTGCTGCCCTATCCCGATGCCCTGAGAATTATCAACAAGTGGTACGACGAAGGCCATATTATCACGTTTTTTACTTCGCGCACCGAGGAACACCGGGAGTATACCGAAATATGGCTGAATAAACACGGCTTTAAATACCACGCTATCCTCTTTTGCAAACCCCGCGGCGGCAATTACCACTGGATCGATAACCATATCGTGAAAGCTACCCGCTTTAAAGGGCAATTTACCGACCTGGTGGTGCGTACCCACGAAATTGAGGTGTTTAAACCGTGATTGACACTATACCTGCCGCGTTAAAAGATCCTTGACGGCATGCAACAAGGTGGGGTATTCGCAGCGGAAGCCCGTAGCCGCTATTTTTTGGGATGATACTTTGGTGCTGTCTAATATGGCGGCCGACATTTCGCCCAAGGCCAGGCGCATGGCAAAAGCTGGAGCGGGCAGGATGAGGGCCGGATGGCCATAAGCCGCTGCAAGCGCTTGTACCAGCGATTTATTGGAGGCAGGATGCGGTGCTACTGCATTATACGTGCCCTTCAAATGTTCGTTTTCTATGGCATGAATAAATATGCGGCACAAGTCGTCGATATGTATCCACGAATACCACTGCCTGCCGTTGCCAAAATATACGCCCAAAAAGAAACGCAAGGGTTGCAGTATCTTTTCTAACGCGCCTCCCCGGGTTGATAATACGATGCCGGTGCGCAAGATCACGGTTCGAATACCGCTGGCAGCTATTTCTTCCGCAGGCTTTTCCCAGGCGATACAGCTTTCCGGCATAAACCCGGCGCCTGCCGGCGATTCTTCCTGCAGCAACTCATTGCCACGGTCGCCATAATACCCGACGGCAGCCCCCAGAATAAAGAGTTTCGGGGCTTTGGCCGATCTTTGCACGGCAGCGTGGAGCAAACGGCTACTTTTTACCCGGCTGTCGATGATGAGTTGCTTTCGCGCGGGCGTCCATCGCTTGTCGGCAATACCGGCGCCGGCGAGGTTGATCACTACGTCGGCTTCTTCCAGGGCTGCCTCGTCTATCGTGCCCCGCTCTACATCCCATTGATAAGTTGGATAAGTCCCGTTTGGCTGCGCCCGGCGGCTGAGATGGCTTACGCGGTACCCCGCCTCTACCAGCATTTCGCTTAGTCGGGTGCCGATCAGACCCGTTCCACCCGCAATTAACACGTGTTGCATGTGTTCAATTTGAGGGTGTAACAATGATAGGAGGGAATTGGTTTACCGGTCGGTGTTACCGGTCGGACGGCTTGCAGCCGTCTGACCGGTAGGAGGGGGGATTAAAGGCGGCAGGTAACGCCGAAGTTGAGCAGCGAAATGCCGTAACCCAACTCACCAAAAGCGCCGATCTTCTTGTTGAAGAAATAAGAAGCGCCGACGAAACCGCTAAAGCTCATTTTGCTGGAGCTGGGGCGGGTAAACGTAGGCTGAATATCGTCGCGGGGAGAGTCGCCGCCAGTAGGCGCTACAAGTTGAGTGTGCGTTACATTGGGAATATTGTATCCCACCATAAAACCGCCATAAATATCCCAGTTGTCGATGCGGTTGCTGTGAGCGGCTGCGCGCAGGCCCAGCATCGTAAATTGGTTTTCGTAAAAATCAACCGCGCCGTTGGGGCGCAATACCTTGTTGCTTTCTGTGGTAGAGTAAGCCGCATATGCGCCAAGGCTGAAATTGGGCGCCAGGCGATATACCAGTTGAGCGCTCACCGGCGGTACTACCGTAGTGCCGCGGTCGGCTGCAAAAGTAGAAAACATGCCGATGCCGGCCGACAAGTCGAGGTCGCCTTTGCTGAAACGAACCGGTTGTGCTTGGAGTGCTGCAGTCGTGGCTGCAAGAATGAGGGTCAGGGCGAAGATTTTGGAAGCGTTCATGGTATTTCGATTTATAAGTTAGTCTGTAAATAGGGGGTGAATTCACAATACATTATATGGCTTATAACGCCAACTTGCAATTTCGATACAAAGTTACGGCGATGATTTTTATCAGCCAAGTATTTATCAAAATATTATTCTAAAATTAATAAAAAAATAATAATATTTCAGAATAATATTTTTTAAAAATCAAAAACGTTCAATTTCTTTTCACCCAATGCGATGAAAAAAAAATTTGCTTTCGATGCCGTAACCCCTTTCGATAGAATAAATTTTTTTCTATACGAAAATAACAGAACTACATAACGTACTGTACAACCTGCTTCTTATGCCCCCAAAAGTGTGTTGACCGACAAAAACCGCACTTTGGTCTGAAAAAAGGCCTTTTGACCTGCCGGTTTTCAACTTACTTGCCGGTTAAGACATTACATAGCCATAAGCAAACTCATTATGAAGCGTTATTTGCCGCTGGTTGCACTCATTATTTTTCTCGATGTATACGCTTTTCAGGCCGTACCACTGCTCACGGCTTCCTGGAGCGATAACTGGCGCTTGGTACTAACCCTCGTGTATTGGTCAATTCCCGTGTTTTCGCTGGCATTTCTCGTCAGCTCGGCTACTACGGGTTTGGCAGGGTGGAACCAGAATGTGGTGTCTATCGTCCGCAGCCTGCTCATTATTATTTATGCGTCCAAGTTGCTGCTGGCCGGCGCCCTGCTGATCGACGATTTCAGGCGTTTGCTGCTGAGTGTATACGACGGACTGGGCGGCGAGGTAGCCGCCCCGTATTACTCCCGTTCTACCCTGCTGGCCCAGGTGGGACTCACCCTGGCCTCTATTCCCCTGATTTCACTCACCTACGGCATGCTGCGCAACCGCTACCGCTATCGCCTGCACCGCCACCAGGTGCCGGTAAGCGACCTGCCGGCAGCGCTCGAGGGACTGCGCATTGTCCAGATATCCGACATTCATACCGGCTCTTTTCCCGCAAGCGAACCCGTGCGCGAAGCCGTGGCCTTGATCAACCGCGAAAAACCCGACCTGGTGTTTTTTACCGGCGACCTGGTCAATTACGCCGCTCACGAAGCCGAACCTTTTGTGGACGTTTTTGATAAAATACAAGCGCGACACGGGGTTTACTCCGTGCTGGGCAACCACGACTACGGCGATTATCTGCAATGGCCCAATGCCGACGCCAAACGGCAAAATATGGCCCAACTGCTGGCTATCCACCGCCGGCTCGGCTGGAATCTGCTGCTCAACGAACACCGCCTGCTGGATATCAACGGCGAGCAGGTGGCCGTTATCGGCGTGGAAAACTACTCGGCACACCCCCGGTTTCCGAAATACGGCCGACTGCCCGAAGCTTACGAAGGCTCCCAGCAGGCGCCGCTCAAACTCCTGCTCTCGCACGACCCCTCGCATTGGGAGGAACAAGTGGTGCCCCATTTCCCCGATATCAACGTTACCTTTTCGGGGCACACCCACGGCATGCAATTTGGCTTTGAAATCCGCGGCTGGTTCAAATGGAGCCCCATTCAATACGTGTACCGCCAGTGGGCAGGTTTGTACAACCGCGGCAAACAGTTTTTGTATGTCAACAGGGGACTGGGCTTTCTGGGATACCCCGGCCGCGTGGGCATCCTCCCTGAAATTACCGTGATGACGCTGCATCGACAATAGTCTTTATCTTTGTCCCAAAAACTATGCACCTCGACCTCATCGTGCAAGGGCGCCCCTATCGCTGTGATTTGAGCCGTCCGCTGGATATTTCGATCCCCCTCCAGCCGGAACTCGATACCGTCAATTGCTTTTATGCCCCGCCTATGGAAGCCTGGCCCGTGGTGGCAGGCAGCTTTATCGGCGCTACCGCACAAGGAGGCCCCGTCAATTTTTTTAATATAAAAATAAACCCCCACGGCAATGGCACGCATACCGAATGCGTGGGGCATATAGCCCTCGAAACCTATACGATCAACCAATGCCTGCGCCAATTCCACTTCCCGGCGCGGCTCGTCACGGTATTCCCCCAGCGCCTCGACAACGGCGACCGCGTGATCTTGCGCCGCCAACTCGAAGAAGCCCTGCCCGACACCACGGATATTAAAGCGCTGGTACTGCGCACGATGCCCAACGACGACCTCAAGTTGCGCACCAATTATTCGGGCGCCAACCCACCTTACCTCCACCACGACGCCGCCACCTGGATGGCCGACCACGGCATCGAACACCTGCTTATCGATCTGCCCAGCGTGGACCGCGAAGAAGACGGCGGCCAACTGCTCGCCCATAAAGCGTTTTGGCAATACCCACACCATACCCGCTCAAATTGTACAATCTCCGAGCTGATTTATGTGAACAATTCTATCCCTGATGGTTTATATTTGCTAAACCTCCAAATTGCCAGCTTTGAACTCGACGTGAGCCCCAGTAAGCCGGTGCTTTATTTAATGTGCTGATGTGCTGATGTGCTGATGTGCTAATGTGCTGATGTGCTGATGTGCTGATGTGCTGATGAGTTAATGTGCTGATGAGTTAATGTGCTGATAATTATATTGCAAATTAGCAAATTAGCAAATTAGCAAATTAGCAAATTAGCAAATTAGCAAATTAGCAAATTAGCAAATTAGCAAATTAGCAAATCAAAAAAGCATGTGGGTTTCCTCAACATATCATTCGCGAATCTACCGGGATTTCAAGGCCATCGACGCCAATGCCTACCGGGATATCATCCGCTTCTACGAGGAGCGCGAGGAGGCCGTTTTGCGCCTCGACATTGAGGAAGGTTTTGAAATGATGGTGGCGTATACCCATGCCTTGTTTGAACTGGGCGACTACCGCAAATACCTGCTGATGGTAGATCCGGTGGTAGAAACTTCGGTGCATCACAATATTCGGGAATTCGGGGGGCATGACATTTTCAGGTTGCTGCTCTTTCGCAAAGCGGCGGCTTTGTTTCATGAGCAAGCGTTTGAAAAAGCCGAGTATATCCTGCGGGAGCTCATCCGCATCGATCCTTATGATGGCGACGCTATTGTTTTTTTAACAAAATGCCGGCGCAGGAGTTCTACCCGGCTCATCAGCTATACCAAAGCCGTGAGTGTGTTTCTTATTCTAACGGCTGCGCTGGTGACGGGTATAGAAGTATTGGCCGTCCGACCATTCTTTTCCATGTACACCCCTGTTTTTGAAACGCTCCGTTACGCGTTATTCGCCGGAGGGGTTGCCGTATTAGCCGGCGGCGATATAGCACACAGGCTGCTGGCCAACTACCAGGTCAGGCAGTTTGTCCAGGGGGTAAAAAGCAATAAATAACGCAGCGCGTCATAGCAGAATGGGGTAGCCGCCTTATATTTAGGCCGGAGTTAAACATCTAGTGTTGACAAACCCAGCAAATGTCATGAACCGCCGCAAATTTATACAACAAACCGCGCTGGCCGCCGGCGCCGTAGTCACAGCCACCCATACCGGGCAAACCGCCCAGGAAATCAGCGCCGCCGCTACCCTTCAGCAATCACCCAAAACAAAATTGGGAATCGGTTTTATCGGCGTAGGCCTGCGCGGCCAAAGCCACGTCGAACTGGCCTTATTGCGCAGCGACTGCGATGTCGTAGCCATCTGCGATATCGATGCCGGCATGATCGCCACTACCCAGAAAATGATTGCCGACAAGGGCAAACCAGCTCCACAGGTGTATCAAAACGGCGAGCGCGGATACCTCGAATTGCTTCGCAATCCCAAGGTCGACGCCGTCATCATCGCCACACCCTGGGAATGGCATACCGAGATGGCTGTAGCCGCCATGCGCGCGGGTAAATACACCGGCGTAGAAGTCTGCGGCGCTTTTTCCGTCGACGAGTGCTGGCAAATGGTGAACACCCACGAAGAAACGGGTGTACACCTGTTCTTCCTCGAAAACGTATGTTACCGCCGCGACGTGATGGCCGTTCTGAACATGGTGCGCCAGGGACTCTTCGGCGAGATGATGCACCTCGAATGTGGCTACCAGCACGACCTGCGCGGCGTAAAATTCAACGACGGCGCGACGCCCTACGACAGCGGCGTGGAGTTTGGCGACAAAGGTTACAGCGAAGCCAAATGGCGTACCTGGCATTCCATCCACCGCAATGGCGACCTGTACCCCACCCACGGCATCGGCCCCGTAGCCCAGTATACCGATATCAACCGCGGCAACCGCCTGCTGTACATCACCTCCATGGCCACCAAAGCCCGCGGCTTACACGAATACGTGGTATCTCACCCCAAAGGCGGCGCCCAGCACCCCAACGCCAAAGTGGAGTTCAAACTGGGCGACATCGTCACCTCCATGATCAAAACCGCCAACGGCGAAACGATCACCCTCTTCCACGATACCAATTTACCCAGGCCGTATTCACTGGGATTCCGCGTACAGGGCACCAAAGGCCTGTGGATGGACGTAAACAAATCGATACATATCGAGGGCAAAAGCCCGGCCCACCGCTGGGAAACCGCCGACACCTACCTCAAGCAATACGACCACCCCTTGTGGAAGCGCTGGGAGCAAAGCGCCGAGGGCGCCGGCCACGGCGGCATGGACTTCTTCCTGCTCAACGCCTTTGTAGAATGCGCCAAGCGCAACGAAGCCGCTCCTTTCGACGCCTACGACGCCGCGACCTGGATGGCCATCACGCCGCTCTCCGAGCAGTCGATAGCACAAGGCGGTCAGCCGCAGCACTTCCCCGACTTTACCCGGGGGCGCTGGATGCACCGGAAGAATACCTTTGCGGTGGGGGATGAGTATTAGGATAATTTTCTAAAACTACAAAACACAAAATTCTGAATAGTATCAAAAGGAGTTTTGTGGTCAATGGTGATGCACTTTATTTTTTCAAAGAAGTTTTTTAGTCGCTCGGTCATTGAGTTTTCAGAATACTGTTTGATTTTAATACCACTGCAAATATTCGGGCCCTGCTCTGAAAAAGTCCCGATTATCAATACGCCCGTCGGTTTAATGCTGCGTTGGGCGGTTTCCAGGTAATTGGATATTTCCTGCTCATCGGTCAGAAAGTGAAACGCTGCGCGGTCGTGCCAAAAGTCGTATTGCTCTGTGGGTTGAAATTTTGCAGCATCTGCAACAATCCATTTTACTTTTTCGGCTCGTTCGCCAAGTCTTGTTTTAGCTCTATCTATGGCTGCTTCGGAAATGTCAAGTACCGCAATATCCTGATAACCTTTATCCAGTAAGTGGTCAACCAACAAACTATCGCCACCGCCAACGTCGATGATTTTGGCGGTTGTCGGCACGTTATATTGTTTAATAAAGTCAAGCGAAGTTTCGGGTGTCGGCTGATACCAACTCACTTCGTTCAGTTGTTTTGTTTGGTAAATATTCTCCCAATGTTTTTTTCTGTCAAAATTTTCCATTTTTTCTGTCTGCTTGTGGTTTCTGTGTTTTTTTCAGGCTTGCAGCTCACGCTACGTTACGCGCAAAATCTTATCCATTTTACGGCCTTTCGCCAATTCATCCACCAGCTTGTCCAAATACCTTACCTGCTGCGTCAGCGGATTTTCAATTTCTTCCACCCGGTAACCACATATTACGCCGGTAATAAGGTGAGCATTGGGGTTTAATGTAGCACGTTGAAAAAATGTCTCAAAAGTTACTTTTTCTTCAATAAGTTCGTTCAGCTTTTTTTCATCAAAACCGGTCAGCCACTCCAATACCTGATGCAATTCTTCTTTTGTTCTACCTTTCTTTTCCACTTTCGCGAGGTAATGCGGATATACTGCCGCGAATGTCATTGTGGCGATGCGCTCATCATGCGAATTGTTGTTATTCATCTTTTGATAGATTAAAATTTATCTCAACCGTTTCAATTGACCTTTCCTTTTGGCTATATTGTAACAGTTTAGCCAATATCGGTAAATGCTGAGTAACGGGATGTTTTTTTGCGTATTAAATAACTAAGGAATGTGGCGTAAATAAGTTACCTGAATTCGGTGGGGCTATTTTTTCACCAGGCAAGGCGTGAGAAGGGAGCTTAGCCAAAGCTAAGTGACCGGCGAAGCAACGAAGCATAGTGAAAAAAGAGACCGCCCAAACAGGTAAGTTATTTACGACACGTTCCATAACAGTTACCCAAGCAGTTACGAGGTTTTTCATAAGCTGATCGCCAAACCGATGGCTATGATGAAAACGAGATATTTGCAAAAAGTACGCCCTGTACTTTCCCTGTTCCTGGCAGGATTGTTTTTCCTGCCGCTTGCTCCGCTTATTTCCCAGGAGCGACAATACCGTTTTGACTATTTCGGCGTGGAACACGGGCTGCCCAGCGGGCAGGTGCTTTGTATGTTGGAGGATAAGATGGGGTTTTTGTGGTTTGGCACGATGAAAGGGCTTGTGCGCTACGACGGCTACAATTTCAGGGTGTATGCGCCGGCAACAGGCGACAGCACCTCGCTCTCCGACCCGATAGTGACTTGTTTGCTAGAAGATCGCCAGGGCTATTTGTGGGCCGGCACACACTGGGGGTTGAACCGCTACGACAGGGCCTCCGATTCTTTCCGGCAGTATTTTCACAAGCACAACGCCCCAGGAAGCCTACCGGGAAACGATGTCGCCTATGTTGGCCAGGATGAACGAGGTCGCATTTGGGTTTCCACCGACGGCGGCAGCGCATACCTGCCTCTGGGTTACGACAAATTCATCTACATCAAACATATTACCGGCGACAGTATCCTGTCCTGGCAACAGTTCAGGATCGGAGGTGTGTATACCGATAAATCGGGCAAAACCTGGGCCTGGTCAAATCTGGGTATGGCGCATCTCGAAGTGGAAGAAGGGCGAACGCGGGTGTTCCACCCTCGTAATTTCCGTCAGATACCGGATATGCCGTTCTTCCGCTGGAGCCGAAAATATCCTTTTGAGTGGTGGTTTTATATAAAAGACCAAATGTATGCCTGGAATACGGAGCAGGGGCGGTTTTTGAGGGTCGTTTTTCCTGGCGGTAATTTTTCGAGCGAAACGATACGTGCTTTGTTTCGGTCAAATAAAAGCCGATGGGCGGGGTTTTATCCCGGTGGCATGTTTTTTTACGATGCAGGAACACAAAAAACGGATTATCTCGTATTCTCTTCAGAACTAACCGCCGGGCTCGAAGAAAATACGGTTCATGCCATTCTATACGACCGCTTTGCGAACTTGTGGATCGCCACATCTAACGGATTATTTCGGGTGAACCGCGAGTCGGTCAAATTTCCTTTTTACCAGCAGTACCCCGGCCTGCGACCCTCAAAAAATTACATCTACAGAGCTTTTCAAGACGCCGATGGCGGCTGGTGGTACAGCCTCTACGACGGGCGCCTGTTTTACGCCAAAACTCCCGGCACGCCGGCCCGGCAGTTTTTTTTTCCACCCGGCGGGCAAGATGATATCCGGATCGGCGTTTTTCATTCCGATTCAGAAGGTCTGCTATGGATGGCGAGCAACGACAACGATCAATATGGCGCCTGGAAACACGGCGTTTTTGGCTATTCCCCGTCTAATAAAACACTTCAACGCCTGGATCTGGGCGACACGCTCAACCATTGCAGGATACATTTTATAGAAGAAGACCGTGAGCACCCCCGGTATATGTGGATAAGCGCCTCGGCAGGGCTTTGCCGGCTGGACAAAAAAAGCGGCCATAGGCAATGGTTCTATCCGCAGTCGTCCATTCCGGCGCTTGCCTCCGATCAGGTTTATCACGGCTTGCAAACGACCGACCGGATTTGGCTGCAATTGGACGAATACTTCGGCGGCAAACCGGGTTATTTTGACAAAAATACCCGCCGCTTCTCTCTCGTGGACATATCGGCAGCCTCGCCCGGCAAACGCAGCGAGCTCCTCATACGCGGCTTTGCCGAGACCCCCGACGGAGCGATATGGATTGCTTCGGGCCAGGGACTGGGCAAACTCGACCCCAGGACGTTGCAATTCAGCCTGTTCACTGCTCGCGACGGTCTGGCGGAAACCGAACTCATGGGCATCGCCTGCGACGCCAAAGGGCGGCTATGGCTCAAAGGGCTGACCTCCATCACCCGGTACGACCCTAATCGTCGCGGAGCAGACGCCTTCCGGCGTTATCCCGCGGGCAGAGACATGCAGGAGTTTAACGCCGTGGGCGCGGTAGCCTGCCGGGATGGCCGCATCCTGCTGCACGGCAACAACGGCATCTACGCTTTCCACCCCGATTCGATCAGGCACGACACTACGCCGCCGAAAGTCGTGCTGACCGGGTTCAACATCCTCGATACCGTTTTTCATTTTGGGAAAGCGCCCGAACTGGTAACGGACATCCGGGTACCTCACAGCGCCCGCATCCTGAGTTTTAATTTTGCCGCCCTGCATTTCCTCGACACGGAACACATCAGTTACCGCTACCGGCTGGAAGGATTCCGGGAAGAATGGTTCGAAATCGGCACAGACCGGAAAGTTGCCTTTACCAACCTGCACCCGGGCGACTACGTTTTCCGTGTTCAAGCCTGCAACAGTGACGGCGTTTGGTCGGGCGAGGCGCAGGAATTGGTCGTCCGACTGCGGGTGGCGCCGCCCTGGTGGGCTACGTGGTGGGCTTGTTTGTTGTATTTGTTGCTGATCGCGGGTGTCGCGCGGGCGGTTTTCCGCTTCCGGCTGCGCCGGAGGCTGTCGCACCTGGAAGCCCGTAGGCTCAGGGAGCTGGATCATTTCAAAACCCGCTTTTACACCAATATTACCCATGAATTTCGTGGGCCGCTCACGCTGATTTTGGGTCCTATCGCCAACAGCCTGCAAAAAAACGAACCCTTGACTGCCCATGAATTGAGCGTTGCACAACAGAACGGCGAGCGGCTATTGAAATTGATCAACCAGATTCTCGACCTCAACAAGTTAGACGCAGGCGCACTTGACGCGCATTACATACAGGCTGATGTCATCCCTTTTCTTCGTTATTTGGTCAGATCCTTTCACAGTTTCGTCCAAAGCCGCCATATAAACCTGAAATTTTCGACTAATGTGGAGCAATTTGTCATTGACTTCGACAAAGAAAAGCTGGAGACCATCGTCGTAAACCTGGTTTCCAACGCCGTCAAACACACGCCCGACAGCGGGGAGGCGGGTATTTCGGTAGTTTGCAGCGACGAGTGCTACCGCTTTGTTGTGCGCGATACCGGCGCCGGTATACCCCGGGAAGAGTTGCCTTTTATCTTCGACCGGTTTTACCAAGTTGACCGCAGCGGCGGGGGTACCGGCACAGGCATCGGCCTTGCTTTGGCCAGAGAACTCGTAGAATTGATGGACGGGAAAATAGAGGTGGAGAGTAAAGTTGGCGAGGGTACCGTTTTCACCGTCACCCTGCCGGTGAGGCATACGGCGCCGATTGAAAAAGTAGAGGCGCCGCTTATGTCAGAAGTTTGTCGTAGTGCGGCTTATGCTGAAAAACATCCTGCCGATAATCACAAAACGAGCATACTGATCATCGAAGACCACCCTGAGGCGGCGCAATATGCCGCTGCCTGTTTGGGGTCGAAATTCAACGTGCTTTATGCTTCTGACGGCGCCCAGGGTCTGAAGTTGGTTTTCGAGGTCATTCCCGACCTCATCATTTGCGACGTGATGATGCCGGAAAAAGACGGATTCGAGGTTTGCAAAATCCTGAAACACGACGAGCGCAGCAGCCACATTCCGATCATCATGCTAAGCGCCAAAGCCGATGTGGGCTCCCGGCTCGAAGGCCTCGTACAAGGCGCCGACGCATACCTTTTCAAGCCTTTCAGCGAAGCGGAGTTGCGCGTGCGGGTAGAAAATCTGCTCGAACAACGCCGCCGTTTGCAGGCGCATTACCGCAATCCCGGTGCCGGCGCGCCCGTCGACGAGGTTTCGCCTCGCGAAAACGCCTTTCTTCAACGGCTTCGTTCCATCGCCGAGGCTCGCCTCGACGACAATACCTTCACCGTCGAAGCTTTTGCCCGCGCGGCGGGCATGAGCCAGGCCCAGTTCCACCGCAAGCTCACCGCCCTCACCGGCCACTCCGCCGGCCACTTCATCCACGCCCTCCGCCTCCGGAAAGCCCGCGAACTGCTGCGCGCCACCGAGCTGAACATCTCCGAGATCGCCTACGATTGCGGTTTCGGCTCGCCGGCGCATTTTACGCGGGTCTTTAAGGAGGCGTTCGGGGTATCGCCGACGGATTTCCGGGCTTCTTTGCGCAAATGAAATGTTTAGGCAAGGATTTGAGCGATTTGAGCAAGGGAGTTGGAGGGAAAAGGGGGTAGTTTTGATACCTGGCATTCTGCCGCTTGAAAAAAAAACATAGATCATGCAAAGCCCTGCTCATCAAAGCGCCCCGGGGGCGCTTTTTACGACCGTTTTTCATAAAGCCTTCGCTGCCGCCTGTCTGGCAATAGCGCTTTTTCTTGGCTCCAATACTCCTCTCCATGCTTGTGGAGGCACGTCAACGCCGCCTTGCGGCCGTTCGGTATTTCTGGCCAAGTTTGCGCCCTTTGTGGTGGTAGTACCTGCCGCCGGGCCGATTACCGTGCCTATAGGGCTTCTTCCTTTTGCCCAGTGGGACAATGTCAATCCCCAATGTGCGCAACCCTTGTCCGCATCGGTAACGCTTACCCTGTCCTGCACGCCTTCCGGGCTTACCTTTACCAGCACCATTCCGTTGCTGACGCCCGTAATACCCGGGGCGCAGCCGCTTCCCCCTCCCGGCACGGTACCGTTCATCATCCCTGCGGGTACGTTCCCGCCCGGCACGCCGCCGCAGATATGCGCGGTAATGGGCACTTATATGTTGACTTTCAGCGACGGCGTCACGCTTTCCTTCACAGGGGATACGGAGGTGTGCATCGTGCCCCCTTCGTCTTTGGATCCTGCCAAACCTCGGCTGGACATGCAATATATTCCCCTCGCTGCCAATCAGTATTTTCAGTCGTGTCGCCGTGGCGATCAGGCGTATTTTTATTTTTTGATCGCCAACAACGACCCCGACTACTCTGTATCGATTGATTTGTGGAGTACTGCGCGCCAGGTTGCGCATCTGCCCGATGGGATCACGCCCCAGCAGGCCTATTTGATGAAAGTGTTCTCCATCTCCAATCCCGTCCCTGGCACTGACACCTACCCGGCCGCCTTTGTGGACGACCTGTTGCCCGGCGTCTTGCTGCCCGAACCGAATCCTTTTGACGTCGACGACCAGATGCTGACCCGCAGCCTGGTGCTTGCGCCGGGAGAAGCCACCATTGTCGGCATTGCCATGCGCAGTTACGGGATGTGCGCCAACGGTTCCTGTAACGAGCGGAGTGTCAAGGTCATGGGGAGTTTTTCCAACGGCGACCCGGCGCTGGCCTGCGCCAGTACGGTGCTGATAGTTGACGAAATGGCGCCTAAAAGCGCTTTGTGCGAATATTCAGATTTTATAAAGGTGAGCGAGGGCACTTCTTTGGCCACCTGGGGACATGCGCTTTTCAACAATGCCGAAGGAACCATACCCAATGCGGCGACCTTTTATTCGGGCAATCTGAATCCCACCTCCGGCCTGACGGGTTTTTTGACGGTAAGCGAGATTATTCCCAGCAATTATCCATCTTCCGCTTCGGATTATCTTCGAATTAACGGCGTGCCCGACAGGGTGAGTTACCTGGTCGATTTTACCTCCCAGTTTTGTGAAAACGGAACCAACAACGTTTTGGTAAGCGGCCTGGATTCGCCAAACGCCTCTCAAATCAGCATCCCGATCATCTCTTTTATTGATGCGCCCCCCAATGCCGTCCTGGATATCCACATCGACTACACCCTCAACTTATTAATCGTCGGTATGCAATCATCCCTCATTTTCCAGGGGCCTGCCAATCTTTTTTTCCAGGAGCCGCCCCCCGGCTTCTGTATCGACCCGAATATCTGCCGCATCATCAAAAAAGAATCGAACTGTGCGGACGACAAGACCATCTTCGTCGAGCCTAAGGCGCTTGCCCGGTTGTTTGATGTGAACGATGTTCCGGGTTGCGATACGCTGGAAGTTTTCAATCAAATGGGTATGCCGGTGCAATGGGAGGGTACTGTTGCCGGCAGCGGTGTGGCTTTATCGCCCGATACCGGTGATGGCGTTATTTATGCCTGTTACGGGGGGCTTGCCTCCTTGCCTTTGATACCGGAGACTACGCTTGCTTTTTTGGATATCACCTGTACGGGGGCGCTCAACAACCCCGTCAGGACGCCGGTGGCAATCAGGGTGGTAAACATATCGAGTGCGACAATAAGCCCGGCCCTGGTGGAGCTTTTGGAGAGTTACCCCAACCCTTTCAGCGAAGTTGTCACCATTCAATACGTCCTGAAAGAAAGCGCAACCGTCAGCCTGAAGATATTCGATTGTTTCGGTCGGGAAGTGCGGGTTTTGATGGAGCCGACCCTCCGTCAGCAGGGAGAATATTCCGCAGTATGGGATGGCGACGCCGGGGCAGGAAGCACTGCCGCCCCAGGGCTGTATTACTGCCAAATAATGGCCGATGGTTCGGCCGCAGCAAAGAAGCTGGTGCGCATGCGCGAGTGAGATGTTTGGGCAGGGATTTGAGGGAATTGGCAAGGGGGGGGGGGATTGATGACGAAATCTGCTCCATCCTACTCCTCCCGACCCTATCATGTTTTGTTTGCAGTTTTTCCACCGGTCGCATGCATCCCGCCCCCCGTAAGCACCCGCGACGCAAATGCCCCATACCCTGGATTTGATCGCATCGAACTCAGCCCTCTTTGTCGCGGCGGATAGGGTCGGGCAGGTATCGCAAAATCCAGCCTGAAGCCAGGGCTAAGATAGCCGAACCTGTAAAGGTAGTGAGGGCGAAGCTGAAGTTCTCCTGTAAAGCATTGTTGAGCGCGCCAAATAAAAACCATATTTGGATGCTCACAAACAGAATGAGCAGGAATATGATGCCCGTCATCAGGGTGTTTGTTTTATTGGGATGCGCTTTGTTTTGAGATTCTCGGAAGTCTGCCATTTTTATATATCCGGGTTTTGTTTTCGCATTGCTCTGACGTACAGTTTTCCATCGCGGTTGACTACCTCCAACTGAGGCAGGGGGCGGGGAGGCGGCCCTGCAAGCACGTTGCCGTTATGGGGGTCGAAATACCCTTTGTGACAAGGGCATTCGATCTTGCCCAGGTCGTGCCGGTAGCGTACGGCGCAGGACAGGTGGGTGCACTTTTGTTCGTAGGCCCGCCACTCTTTTTCCGAAAGGCAGATCAAAATATAGGGAACCACTTTGGGGCCTTCCAGTTCAAACTGAAGCATTTCTCCGACGGGCGCCTCGTTGGCATTGCAAACGAAGTGTTCGCCTTCCAGTTCTTTTTCAGGAGATGCCAGGGCCTTGATAACGATGGCCCCGTTGCCGATAGCCAATGCGCCGGACAACAAGCCCAGGAACTTGGCAAACTCGCGCCGGGATACGTGCGCAGCTTCCGTTTTATGGATGGGAAAGTCGGCTTTCCACTTGGGTGTTTTTTTGTTGTTTTCCGTACTCATGATGCACGTTTGTTAATGTACCCGCAAACCGGTGCTGCCTTTGGGCATCATTATGTTGACTTTGGTGTTCACCTCTGCGTTACCAAAATAGAACTTATTGACGGGCGTACTGTTCGGACGCATTTTCTCGATTTCCTCCCGTGTGCCGTAAAAGAGCGCCTGGCTTGGGCAGACGGTAGCGCACATAGGCTTTTTGCCGGCGCTGGTGCGGTCGTAACACATATTGCACTTCATCATCAGCTCCGCTTGCTCCATCTTTTTCGGTACGCCGAAGGGGCAGGCCATTACGCAGTTTGAGCAGCCGATGCAACGGCTGGTCTCGGCGGTGTGTACAACGCCGAAGTCGTCAACGGAGATAGCGTCGGCGGGGCAAACGGCGGCACAGGCCGGTTCCTCGCAATGCATGCATACCTGCACCGTCGTTTGCGCCGAAACCAACCGTTCTACGTAGTGGATGTGAATCATGCTTTCATGTCCATTGGTTTCACATTCAGCACAAGCCATTTCGCAGGCATGACAGCCGATGCAGCGCTGCATGTCCACAAAAAACTCCATCTGCTCGTCGTAGCGGGTTTGCATGGTTTTGATGTTAATCAGCAAATTGACAAATGTCCAAATAAGCGCTTAATCCTGATAGCTTTGAAACGCCTTTTCCGTCAGGCTTGCCGTCGCTTTCTTCCCGGTGGGCGTCAGCCGGCAGGCGCAAACTTTGAATTCCGGTATTTTTGAGATGGGGTCTAGCGTGCCGATTGTCAATTGGTTGGCCGACTGTGTGCCGCCCCAGTGGTAGGGAATAAACACGGTATCTTCGCGGATAGTCTCTACCAGTTGAGCCGGAAACCGCCCTTCGCCCCGCCGGGTAGTTACCGTCACCAGGTCTCCGCCCTGGATGCCGTACTGAAAAGCGAGTTTGGGGTGGATTTCCAGCAGCGGCTCCGGGTACTGTTCCACCAGCTTGCCGATGCGCCGGGTTTGGGTTCCGCTCAGGTATTGAGACACTACCCGTCCTGTAGTCAGCACTACGGGGAAATCCTCGTCTGTAACTTCCGAAGGCTCGCGGTAAGGGACCGGGTTGAAGTGGGCCTTGCCGTCTGCCGTATTGAACTTTCGGTCTTCCCAAAGGCGGGGCGTACCGGGGTGGTCGAGGCTGGGGCAGGGCCAGAATACGCCCATGTTTTTCTCTATTCTCTCATAGGTGATGCCGTAGTAGTCGGCTTTACTATCTTTGGAAGCCGCGCGCAGTTCGTTGAAGATATCCTCGCTGGTCCGGTAGTCAAAATATTTGCCGGCGCCGAGGCGGCGGGCTATTTCAACCAGGATGTCGGTATCTTTGCGGGCGTTGCCGGGCGGGGTTACCGCCTGATTGATTTTCACTACTCTTGCCTCTGCGGTGGTCACGGTGCCTTCTTCCTCTTCGTGCAGAGAGCCCGCCATCACGATGTCGGCGTGCCGGGCGGTTTCGCTCAGGAAGAAATCGATACACACGTAATACTCCAGTTTTTCCAGGGCTTCGCGCACAAAGCGGTTATTGGGCAGAGAGACGACGGGGTTAAAGCATATAGAGATCAGCCCTTTGATTTCTCCCCGGTGAATAGCCTCTATTTGTTCGTAGGCGGTGAGTCCCTTTCCGGGCAATTCGCGTTCGTCGATGCCCCACACATCGGCAATGATTTTGCGGTGAGCAGGGTCGGTAATGTCGCGGTTGCCGGGCAATTGATCGCATTTGTGGCCGTGTTCGCGGCCGCCCTGCCCGTTGCCCTGCCCGGTAATCGTGCCGTAGCCGCAATAAGGTTTTCCGATGCGGCCGGTGGCCAGCACGAGGTTGATACAGCTCAACACGTTATCTACTCCTTTGGAATGGTGCTCAATGCCGCGGGCGTGCAGCAGGAAGCTGGTTTTGGCCTTTCCCCACAAAGTAGCGGCTTGTATGATCTTTTCGGCGGGCACTCCCGTGGTTTTCTCCGCCCATTCCAGGTCGTAATCTTTTACCGCTTCGATGGTTTCTTCAAAGCCGCTGGTGTGGTTGTTGATAAAATCGTGGTCGAGCCAATCGTTATCCACCAATATTTTGAGCATAGCGCCGAAGAGCGCTGAATCGCCGCCCGGCCTGACGGGCAGGTGCAGGTCGGCCGTTCGCGCCAGCGGAATAGTCCGCGGATCAACCACGATGAGCTTCGCGCCGTGGTCGCGCGCTTCCCAGATGTAATGGGTAAGAGTGGGGAAGGTTTCACTGATATTGGCGCCCGCCACGATGATAACTTCCGCTTTTTTCAGGTCGGCCCAACTGTTAGAGCTGCGATCCATGCCGAAAGCTTTCTTATTGGCGCCGCCGGCGCTAACCATGCACAGGCGCCCGTTGTAATCCAGGTTAGCCGTTTTTAAAGCTACCCGGGCAAACTTCCCCACCAGATAACTTTTTTCGTTGGTGAGGGATACGCCCGAAAGCATAGCGAAGGCATCGTTGCCATACAGGCTTTGTATGCGCTTGATCTCGCTTACGGTGCGCTCCATGGCTTGTTCCCAGGAGATTTTACGGAAGCCTTTACCCTCTACTCTTTCTATGGGGTCGAGCAGTCGGTCGGGGTGATTGTTCTGCAGGTAGCGCTGTACGCCCTTGGGGCAAAGGCGCCCTTCGTTGAAAGGGAAGTCCATCCAGGGTTCAAACCCGGCTACTTTGTTGTCTTTTACCTTGAGTTGAACGCCGCATTGCATGCCGCAAAAGCAACAGTGGGTTTTTACCAACTTGTCGGGTTCGTGTGCGCCGGGAAACCCATCCCGGGGAGGATAGTTTTTGTGCGGGCCGAATTGCTCGATAAGTTGATCTGATGATACCGGGAGTTTTGCCATGGTCAAGTTTAGCGTTTAAAAAAGAATGCAATGCCGGGTTCAAAAAAAATTTCACCCAAAAAAACTTCCCGATTCCTGACGGGCCTCAAAATGAGCTTTGGCGAGCGCCGAGCGCTTGCCTTCCGGGCTGAGATCCAGGTGGCTGCCGCCGTCTTCCAGCGTAAAGTCGAACCCCGCCTCGCGGGTTATTTTTTTAAGGTCTTCTATGTGTAATTTGGTAGCAAACTCCTTTTGGGTATGCGGGCATTTCGCCATTCCTTCTTTTTGCCCTTCTATTCTATACAAATTTGCTCCCAACTGGGCCAGGCGCTGAAAAATGTGGAAAAATTTGCCGAAAGGCAACCAGACCAAAAACAAGATTACCGTAATGGCATGGGTGACGGCCATGAACTGATACGTTTTGCCCTGCATAAAGGTGTAGTCGTAAGAAATGCCGAGGCCGGTAATCGAAATAACAAAGAGCAGCGCCAACGGAAGCCAATCCCCCTCGAATGTCTGCGTACTGATCAGGCCGCCATGGGTAAGCCGCCGGCGTATCATCATTGCGGCGCCTATGATAACCAGCACCGAACACCATACCAACCCGTGGAAGATAATGAAAGCAAGCAGGCTGCCCAGGGCAAAACTACCGGCTTCAAATCCGAAAAGCCTGGCATTGTAGGTAATGTCGTCTCCTGGTTGTAGCTCGAAATGTATCCAGCCGAAAGTGAGCGGAATGGTGATGGCAAAAGCCAACAAACAACCCGTGGCTAACATAAAGTGGCCTAACCAACGACGGCTGCTCCTGAAGGCGATAAATCGCTGAAGGAGGATATTGCGCACAAACAGCCGCAGCAAACGCAACAAATAGGGGATAAAGTATTTGCTGAACAAAAACTGCATGCTGCGCCGCCAGTACAGCCGGGTGGGCGGCCGCTGCAACCAAACGGAATAGCGGTAGGCTACGCCGAAGACGGCAAAGATTGTGCCCAGCAGATACGCGATCAGCGCCGCATCGAAGTTTTGAAGATTGCGGGAACCGATAAAAACCAGGATCACTGTCGCAACGGCTGCAATGAGCGCTTTGACGAAAGCGACCCGGTTCAAGGTTTTGAGCAAACGAAACATGGCTTGTTATTTGACGGCAATATTAGGCAATGTCCGCTGAACAGGCCAATGTAAGGCGGTGTTTAAACGACCATATCTGTTATTTAGACTTTCTATAAATAAATATATAGGGCATAAAAAGCAAATTGTCAATTTGCGCCCATCATTGGCGATCTTATCCGATTAAACGTATTGGCTGTAGATAAGTCCATAGTAAAAAAACACCTTGTATTATGACCCGGTCTATAAGTTTCATCGTTTTGCTTTTCTGCTTTTCCACATTAACGGCTCAGCACGGCGTCGGCCCCCAGTGGGGCGAAGAAATAGCACTGCCCAAATTCAACAATACCCATGCCCAGCGGGGACAATTGTACAACAATATGGCAATTACGTCTTCGGGCAGAATTATCATTTCCACCTCGGAAGTGAATCCCGCCAACGGGGTCATTTCGGGCAGCTACTTAACCTGGTCGGACAACGGGGGCGCCACCTGGTCGCCGCAGCAACCCATTACTCCCCTGTCGATGGTGATCGGCGGCGCCTCGCCCAAGCTGACAGCCGACAGCTATGATAATCTCTATGTGCTATATACCGCCAAGTCTCCCGGCGCGCTGTTCCTCTGTCGCTACGACGCCAACCTGAATCTCACGCTGGATTCCGTCCGGATTGCGTCTTTTGTAGAATACAACAGTTTTGCTGCGCATCTCACTATCGACAAGAACAACCGCTTGCACGCTATTTGGCACGAGGGCGACCTGGGGCAGGGCGACATTACGGAGTGTTACTACAGTCGCTCGGTCGATAACGGCGCTACCTGGAGCGAACCGCTGCCCATCAGTGATGACGACGGCCTGCCCTCCGCTTTTCCCCGCGCCCAGTTTGACGCCGCACCGGGCGATACCCTCGCGATTGCCTGGCGCGATTCGGTCGGCGCCGGGTTGAAATGGGATGTTCAAATGGTACATTCCACCAATGGCGGCCTCAGTTGGAGTAGCCCGCAGACTATCGTCACCAGCCCGCATCTCGACAGCGACCCGGATGTGGTGATCGATCACCGCAGTAGTATCCATGTTTTTTATCACCAGTATCCCGCGGGTGATCCTTTCGACGGCGCCAATGTGCGCTATGCCTCGTCAGCCGACCTGGGCGCAACCTGGAGCGCTGCTCCTTTTACCCAATTATCCGAACCCGGCGCCCGATCCCACCTGGTGGAGGGCAATCGCTACGATGCAACCCACGATGTGTTGTGGAGCGTTTGGAAAGACGAAAGGGATTTCTCCGCCGGAGTTGCCGGCGCCGATATGGTGGTGCGCTACTCTACCGACGGCGGCGCATCGTGGAATGAGGCGGAATTCGCCACCGACCTGGGCGCTTCGAGCATCGGCTTTAAAGCGGCTATCGTGTTGCCTGGCGGCGAACTGGCGGTGAATTACGAGGCGGGTGACCCCGGCAGCCCTTTCAACCAGGTGTATTTCCGCAAAAGGGCTTCGGTTGTTTCCCGTATAGGCAATATCGATGGCGCTGCGCCATCCGTAAGCGTGTTTCCCAACCCGGCGCAATCGGAGGTGTATATCAATGCCGGTTCGCTGCATATCGCAAACATCAGGATATGGTCGGCACAAGGCGCTTTATCAGGGTATTACAATACGCCGCAAATTGACATCCGGAACTTGCCCGCAGGTATTTATTTACTGGAAATAAATATCGCGGGTGAGATGCCCGTATTGAGAAAGTTGGTCAAAAAGTAAGCGCTTGTCTGAAGCTTCGCCTCAATGCGGGCATTGGGTGGCAACTATGGCAAGTCATTATACGGTATCTTCCGGTCAAAAACGCTCATTGCTATTCTTGAACTCATCAGGATTACTTTATCACATAGTACGCTGGGCACAAGAGTACGCAATGTTCACTGAATACACTTTTTTGGCTCGGGAATACGGTTGCCCTTCGACAATATGTCCGACGATAACCTTGGCTGTTCAATAGACAGTGGTGATGATGGCTCGGGAAAGCCTCTACAGCAACGAATACGTCAAATACCTTCAATTCTCATAGTAACTGTTTAGTAGGGTTTAGTGCATGCGCAGTTTAGCGATTGGGGTTAGTTAACTACACATACAGCTAAACCCTCCTAAACAGTTACCTCTATTCAATATTTAAATCCAATGTCCGCCTATATCGGAGATTTTTCCATAAACTCATTAGCTCCCCTTATCAATTTGTTCATTTTGATCTAACTTCCTTTGTAAATACCAAGACAGCAAATACAAAAATCCCGGGATCATCATGATTAGAAACATTATCATCGAACTGCCGACATAACCAATGATGCCTGAACCAGGCTCTACCCTTAAAAGTACAACTACTATTGATATTACGGCCACAATGGGTGAAATTAAACTCATGACCCCCCCTGTTAATGGCCACTTCTTGCCGATTAATAAACCTGAAACATACAAACCTCCCACAGCAAATGTAATTAGGATATCTCCTGGTGTCCAAGGAGGGGCGGAAAATGCGAATATTGATAGCATAAGTATAATCCCCAGAATAGCAAAAATTATACTTAAACCCCAGGCTATATTTCGCAACTTCACCGGATTTAAACCCATGACAATATTTTTTTAGCGCTTAAAAATCAAAACATACGGTGCATTGCCTTTTAGTAATAAATTTTTCAAACCTTGTTGCCCACAACGGTCGTTTTATCGCTCTTTAGGTACGTAAAAGCACACACTCTAGTTGTATACCGCACCCTGTAGCAAGGTTAATGCGCTATATACAAAGTTCCGGTTTTTTTATTTCAAAGTCAATATGGCGGTCGGCAGTCGGCAGTCAGCAGTCGGTCGCACAGTCGCCGTTTCGACTCGGCTCAACGACCGGCCTGGATCGCTCCCTTCCCGAGCTCCGTTGCCCTTCGCCAGTTTTTTGCCCTAAAAACCTTAAATCCGAAGTGCATTCGTAACTTAGCAAGCTACTGAATTGAATGCGTATGACCTCGATTGCCTTTTTTGATATCGAAACAGACCGCAACGGCAAAAAAATCTACGACATCGGCGGCTGCCTGGACGATGGCAGGCAGTTGCACGATGCTTCGCTTGAGCGATTTGTTTTGTTTCTTCAGGGAGTGGATTTTGTTTGCGGGCATAACATTTTTCAGCATGATGTGAAATTCGTCCGACCTGCACTTGCCGCAGCAGGCATTCCGCTCGAAAACGCTATTGATACTCTGCCGTGGTCGCCCCTGCTTTTCCCTCAAAAGCCCTATCACGCCCTGGTCAAGGATGACAAACTCCAAACCGATGCCGTCAACAACCCACTCAACGATGCCCTAAAAGCGCGTGACTTGTTTTATGATGAAGTGGCTGCGTTTTCGCGCCTCGATCCCGACTTGAAAATCATTTTTTACGGGTTGCTTCAGGAGCAGGCGGCGTTTTCCGCCTTTTTTAAATACCTGGATTTTCAGCCTGAAAATAGAGACCTTGCCGCATTGATTTTTCAAAAATTTCGCACCGACATTTGCGAAAAAGCAGATGTTGCTCGGTTTGTGGATGAAAATCCCATCGAATTGGCCTATGCTTTGGCCATCATCAATTGCCGGCACCGTTATTCCGTTACGCCACCTTGGGTGCTGAGGAATTATCCGGAAGTCGAGCGCGTCACGGCTAATTTGCGCAGCAAGCCCTGCCTGGAGGGTTGTTTGTACTGCCGTCAACACCTTGACATTTTCGAAGGCTTGAAACAGTTTTTTGGTTTTGAGGGATACCGAACCTACGGAGGTGAGCCCTTGCAAGAAAAAGCCGTCCGCGCAGCCATCCAAAACCAATCCTTGCTGGTCATTTTTCCGACGGGTGGCGGCAAATCCATCACCTTCCAGGTGCCCGCCCTGATGAACGGCCAAAGTATGAAAGCCCTCACGGTCGTTATCTCGCCCCTGCAATCGCTGATGAAAGACCAGGTAGACAACCTCGAACGGGCGGGCATCACCGAGGCAGTCACCATCAATGGCCTACTCGATCCCATCGAACGTGCCAAATCCTTAGAGCGCGTAGAGGACGGTTCGGCCGCGCTGCTGTATATCTCGCCCGAATCCTTGCGCTCCAAAACCATCGAACGTCTGTTGCTGGGTCGCAAAATCACCCGCTTTGTCATTGACGAGGCACACTGCTTTTCCGCCTGGGGACAGGATTTTCGGGTGGACTATCTCTACATTGCCGATTTTATCAAAAACCTTCGGGAAAAGAAAAACCTCGCGGACCCCATCCCTGTCTCCTGCTTCACGGCGACCGCCAAACAGAATGTCATTGAAGACATTCGCGCCTATTTTCGGGAAAAACTGAACCTTGAACTCGAACTTTTTCAGTCCTACGCCGCCCGAAGCAACCTGCACTTCAAAGTCTTTGAAAAAGAAGGCGACGAAGAAAAGTACAACGCCCTCCGAAACCTCATTGACGATAAAAACTGCCCGACCATCGTGTATGTCTCGCGTACGCGCAAAGCGAACGAACTTGCCGGGCGGCTGCAGGCCGACGGATTCAATGCCCGCACTTTTCACGGCAAAATGGAGGCAACGGAAAAAACCGAAAACCAAAATGCATTTATTGCCGGCGACGTGCAAGTTATGGTGGCCACCTCCGCCTTTGGTATGGGCGTGGACAAAAAAGATGTGGGCATGGTCATCCATTTTGACATTTCCGATTCTTTGGAAAACTACGTGCAAGAAGCCGGGCGGGCCGGGCGCGACGAAAAAATAGAGGCCGATTGCTACGTGCTGTACAATGAGGAAGATTTGAGCAAACATTTTATCCTCCTGAACCAGACCAAACTCAACATCCAGGAAATCAAACAAATCTGGAACGCCATCAAATTCATCACCAGATACCGCTCGAGCGTTTCCAATTCGCCGCTCGAGATCGCCCGTAAAGCGGGCTGGGACGACAGCGTCTCTGAAATCGAAACCCGCGTAACCACCGCCATTGCCGCGCTCGAAGACGCCGGCTACCTGCGACGCGGGCAGAATATGCCCCGCATTTACGCGAACAGCATCCTGACCAAAACAGCGCGAGAGGCCATTGAAAAAATCGAACAATCAGCCCGCTTCGACCACGACCGCCAAAAAGTAGATGCCATCCGAATCATCAAAAAACTGTTTTCCAGTAAGAGAAAAGCACAGGCCATCGACAGTGAAGCCGCCGAGTCGCGCATAGATTACATCAGCGACCATCTGGGCATCGTCAAAGAAGAGGTCATCCAAATCATCAACCTGTTGCGGGAGGAAAAAATCCTCGCCGACGCCAAAGACCTGACGGCTTTCATCAAACGCGGCGAACAAAAAAACCGCTCGCTTGCCGTGGTAGACACGTTCTATAAAATCGAACAGTTTTTGCTCACCCAATTGGACGAGACCGAGCAGGACTTTTCGCTCAAAGCCCTCAACGAAGCCGCCGAAGCCGCAGGGTGCACCGGCGTTTCTCCGCAACGACTCAAAACGGTGCTTAATTTTTGGGCCATAAAACACTGGATAAAACGCGCATCTCGCGATTTTGCGAACCAAATTATCGTAGTGCAAGCCAAAGATTCGCCTAAACATTTGCGCGAAAAATTGGAAAAACGGCACGAGTTAGCGTGTTCGGTAATTGAGTTTTTGTATAAAAAAAGCAAAACGGACAATGCCGAAAACGGACAGACGGAGGATGTGCCGGTGGAATTTTCAGTGTTGGAATTAAAAGAAAATTTCGAGCGGCAATCCGGCCTGTTTCAACAGAAAACCACAGCGGATGCCGTTGAAGACGCGCTTTTTTACCTTTCCAGAATTGAGGCCTTGAAAATCGAGGGCGGTTTTATGGTCGTTTACAACCGATTGCACATCGAGCGTTTGGAAGAAAACAACAAAATCCAATACAAAAACGAAGACTATCAAAAACTCAATCAGTTTTACGAAAACAAGGTGCAACAAATCCACATCGTAGGAGAGTATGCCAAAAAAATGGTGCATGACTATGTGGGTGCGCTGCGCTTTGTAGACGACTATTTTCAGTTGAACTACTCCTCTTTTTTGGGAAAATATTTTCCCGGAACGCGAGGCGCAGAAATCAAGCGAAACATCACGCCGGCCAAATACCGCCAATTGTTTGAATCCCTCTCTGAGGCGCAGCGCCAAATCATCGACGACAAACACAGCCCGCATCTTGTGGTGGCCGCCGGGCCGGGCAGTGGCAAAACCAAGGTGCTGACCCATAAACTCGCCGCGCTCCTGCTAATGGAAGATGTGAAACACGAGCAATTGCTAATGCTCACCTTTTCGCGGTCGGCAGCGACGGAGTTTAAAAAACGTCTGATCGCGCTCATCGGCAACGCAGCCTATTTTGTGGAAATCAAAACCTTTCATTCGTATTGTTTCGACCTGTTGGGCCGCGTCGGCAGCCTTGAAAAATCGGACAGCATCCTCCAGGACACCGTAGAAAAAATCCGAAACGGCGAAATCGAACCCAACCGAATTACCAAAACGGTGCTGGTCATTGACGAGGCGCAGGACATGAACGCCGATGAGTATGCACTGGTCAACATTTTAATGGAAAAAAATGAAGGCTTGCGCGTGATTGCCGTGGGCGACGACGACCAAAACATATTCGCGTTCCGAGGCGCCGATTCCCGCTATTTGATTGAACTCATCGAACGCCGGCAGGCCGCGAAATATGAACTGACAACCAATTTCAGAAGTAGCCCCCAAATCGTCGACTTTGCCAATGCTTTTGTCAAAAAAATTCTCAAGCGCCTGAAAACCAATGAAATCAATTCATATCAAACAAAAGCAGGCCAGGTGAAATTAGTGTGCTACCAAAGCAGACATCTTATCGAACCCTTAGTGCGCGACCTGCTCGCCACCGATCTTAGCGGTACAACCTGCGTGCTGACCAAAACCAACGAAGAGGCCGCCCAAATCACCGGACTGCTGCTCCAACACGGCAGGCCCGCCAAACTCATTCAAACCAATGACGGTTTCCCACTGCAAAACCTGCTGGAAGTGCGGTTTTTTATGGATGCGTTGGCGCCCCACTCGGTCAGTATCGCTCAGGAAGATTGGGACAAAGCCAAGCGCGCGGTGCACGAAAAATTCAGGTCCAGCCCGAAATTCGAAATCGTACTGAATTTAGTCAAAGACTTTCAGGAAATCAACCCAAAAATCAAATATTGGTCTGATTTTCAATTATTTGTGCAGGAGTCAAAAATCGAGGATTTCTATCGGCAGGAGGGCGACACCATATTTGTTTCGACGATACACAAGGCCAAAGGCCGCGAGTTTGACCATGTCTTCCTGATGCTCGACGGCTTCAACGGTTACTCCGACGAGGCCAAACGCCAGGTGTACGTCGCCATCACCCGCGCCAAAAGTCGTTTGGACATACATACCAACGGGCGTTTTTTCAATCACATCCAATTACCGGGCCTACAACGCGTTGAAAACACGGAGACCTGGCTGCCGCCGTCCAAAATTGCCGTCCAACTCACACACAAAGATGTTAATCTCGGCTTTTTTGCCTATGTTCAACATCGTTTGTCGGCCCTGACGAGTGGGCAAAACCTGCAAATTCATGCCGAAGGGCTGGCGGATCAAAGCGGGAATCTGCTCTTGAAGTTTTCGAAAAAATTTCAGGAGCAAATCTCCGCCCACCGTGCATCAGGATACGTTTTGACCGAAGCGCGGGTCAATTTCATAGTGTATTGGAAGGATCAGGAACAAGCGCAAGAGTTCAAGGTGGTATTGCCGGAGTTGGCTTTTGAGATGGGGCGGGAGTGAATGCCTGGTGTCGGCAATCGGCAGTCGGTCGTACAGTCGGTTTTCGCTTTCGCGTATGCAGCCAAGGCTTTTTTGTTCGGTTTTTTAATGACTACGTGCCTTTTTCACAGTCTAACGGTCAGCACATGCGCAGTTTCAACACTTAATAGGCATGATCGTTATGTGCTTTTTTTATCAGTAATTTCTCCTACATAAAAAGCTCTGAAGCATTCTTTAGCCCGTGTTTCTCCAAAATTTCAACCAACCTTTCTTTTGGCATATGAGGGTTTTTAAATGACTTCAATTGATTTTCAAAGGCTTGCTTTACAATCGACGGGGTCAATGTATGCAACAAATTCACGAATTTATCAGGGGTATAAACTTCAATGTTATATTGATCCAGGTTCTCTCTTGGAAAATCTTTAGTGTTAAATGTAATTATCGCATCAGCCTTACACTTTATGCCTGCCGCCAGGACATGTCTGTCATCTGAATCCGGCAATTCAATGAGGTCAATCAATTCTTCAAACGAATGCACTTCGGCATCAGGGAATGCGGCATTCATCGCTTGCGCTGTCCTCCGTAACTTTACCTTGTCAAGGTCTGGCCTATTCTTAAGCAGGTTTCTTATCCATTCTTCTTGTATGATCTCAGACCATTTTGGAGAATAAACCTCTAGATCTGCAAGGTTGAGCAAAATATCTCGGATTGGAGCCGGGTAAAGTACACACGCGTCTAGTATTGCTGTAAACCGGGGTGAGTATATCATTCGTAACCCAAGTTTAGCTTCTGCGCCTCTTTAGCGAGATAATCCAGCCTCTTTCTCCTGTCAGATCTAAACCTCGATTCATACTCGAGGATGTCCTGGAGGAGGATTCTTCTATGGCTCCCTGCTTTCCGATATGGGATTTCTCCTTTTTCCAGCAGCTTGATGACATGCGGCCTGGAGACATTCAGGATTTCAGCAGCCTGTTGCGTGGTTATTTCCGCATCCGTAGGCATCAACGCAATTGATTTGCCCTGAGCCATATTGCCAATGATAGCATTCAATAGCTTTAAAGCCTTTAATGGGATGGCAACTACTTCATCCGATCCTTGAATCCTGAGTTGGACAACTTCGTCCTTATTTTTGGTAGCCCGATCTTCACTGTCAGCAAGTATCTTGGCAGAAGAAAGAGCTACCTTCTGATCCGATTTCGTTATTTTCTGGATTAAAGCATTCATGTTGTCCGAATTTGGCCTAAATATACAATCGAAACAAACGAAACGCAATTTTTGTTTCATTTATTTCGATTAGGGGGGCTTTTGAGGTGACGACCTCGGAATAGGCCTTGGTGGTGACGGCTGGGGAACGCCCCAGGAGGTGACGAGGTGACGGCTATCGTACCGTCTGCTTTAGCTGACGAAAAAGGTGTTGGCCGCAGTCGGCGGTCGGCAATCAACAGTTAGTCTCAAAGTCAGCTTTGCCTTTATGTATACAGTCAAGGCTTTTTTGTTCGCAAGAGGCTAATATCAAGCGTCAAATGTATTTTGCACCACTAGGTACAGTGTAGTCTACTCGTCAACTTTTTTTAATATATCTTGATATAATTTGGGGTTGATTCTGAAACCTGTTTCAAAAATCAGTTTGTCAAGTATCGGTTTTACTTCGATTATTAAATTCTCTGATTTCGCAATAATCAAAATGCCTAATAATCCAGTGATGATTATTCCATATTCCTCGGCGATTTTTCTACCTTTCTTTTCATCAATCAGCAGTGCGTCTGCCTCTAATTCAATAGCTAATACTATGGCTTCGGCCTCTCCGGGATCCAAGGTTTTTAATAGGTTATCAAAATGCGATCTATCCGAAATCTGTTTAACTTCAATCCAATTGAGCCTTTCAATGAGGTCGATTTGTTTTGGTACTTTTGTTAGTTCATCGTATACCTTTTGAGGAATAACTATACTGCCGAAGAGATCCTTCAGTAAAGTCAATTGATCGATTTGGACCAGGTTTGTTATTACCGAAGTATCACTTACTACAATCATACCCTTTAGTTCGGCAATTGAAATTGGGATATCCGTTGTTAGACATCATATTAACTTCCAGAAAAGTCAAGAAGCTTTTCGCCCCTTTAATTTTCGCAGGTTTTCCAGATCCGTTTCCAAATCTTTTATATCATATTGTATGTAGACATCGCGCTTGGCCAACTCTTTCTGAAAAGATATTTGATCGAGTTGGGCCAGATTTCTTGCTTGCCCCATGGATAATCTGCCGATATCATAGAGATGAACCGCTATCTCAATGATCAGTTCTTCTGCAGTTATTTCCGCTTTTTCCAGGATTTCTTCCTTAATCAACAGATCCATATCGCCATTTTTATCCAAAGATAGCGGTTTTATGGTTATCGTTCAATACTCCTATGATTAGCGGGTACATCTCTCCGCCTCGCGGCGCTGTGGCGAGCCTAATGCTAAGCCCGATGTGCTGCTAGTGCAAGGTGGAGTTTATAAGGTGACGACCCGGGAATAGGCCCTGGTGGTGACGACTGGGGAACGCCCCGGGAGGTGACGAGGTGACGGCTAAGGTACCGTCTGCTTTAGCTGACGAAAAAGGTGTTGGCCGCAGTCGGCAGTCGGCGGTCGGTCGCAAAGTCAGACTACGTACGGCGCCTTTTTGCACAGTCTGACGCGACGCTTAGGAGTAATTTTCGGGAAGCAATTGTTCGACGTATATTTGATTAGGATATAGGGGTGTACGAAGGATTAATATAGTGAAAAAAGTTGGAAAGCTGCGAATTCAAGGATCCCTTTTTTTTAGGTATGCCCTTAAGACTTTTTTGAGCC
>JABWBR010000079.1 GCA_013360405.1 Saprospiraceae bacterium | reverse complement strand
CGTGGCAAATTCATACCCAAATTTACATATTGTTTCTTATTCCTACCTTATCCATGGAATTAATCTCAACCATGCTTTATCTTAGCGCTAATCAGTTACCTCGAACATATCTACTTCACCTGCCCAACCTGTAAACCAATACGAAGGAAAAGCACCCTCATGCGGTGCAAGTTTGGCTCGAATAGTATAAATACCGTTACCAAAACATCCCGGCTCAAAGTTGGGGCCTTTTGTAAGCCGGTTGGAAAAAATCATGCCACCGGTATATTTGCGTTCGTGTTGATTGGAACCCGGCGGAAAATACATTGTGGTATCAGAGCGAAATAAGTCTAACTTTAGTATGCCGTTATTTACAGATACGTTATCCTGGGAAAACGCTACATGAGTATCGTCGTGCCCTATGATGTCATATGGATAAGGATAAGGGAAATTAGTGAGCCAGAAGCTGGTGTCTAACTCATTCCCCGAAAAGTCATCGAAAAAAACAGTTCGGTACGGTACCTCATCCCCGCAAGATGCTTTGTTGATGGTTCTCGAAAAAAAGCCTTGTCTTTCCGGCATATCTTTGTCGAGTAGCCAATCCGCTAATTCTAACGTATCCATGAAGTTTGGAACCATTCTTTGGGTTAATGCAGTTAGTTTGCTGCAAATTCTATCTTCTTGGCAAACAGAGTGGGGAATGGCGTTAAACGAAAAAAACATAACAGCAGATACACGAATCGAAGCCAAAATAAACGAAGTGGATAAGTTTTTCATTTGTCATCCAATTAATGTGAAAAAATCCAACTTATTATTATGGCTTTTGCTCGAAGGATGTAATTACAAGAATGTTTACAGCGTATAGCTTGGCGTAATTGATCTAATTGATGATGAAATATTTTTTCTTCCTCGTGAAGGTAACAAAATTTCGAGATACTGTTCGGAATCTGGATTTTTTTAACGCTTATTTAGTCCCACATCAAATCTCAATATCCTTCTCACTAACAACCTTCCCGTGCATACACCGCAAAATCCGCGCCGGAAAATGCTCGAGGATGCGATAATCGTGTGTGGCAAATAAAACGGCAGAATTATTGAGCTTGGCCAGTTGGCGCATCAGCAGGAGGATGTCGTCGGAAGTTTCGGGGTCGAGGTTGCCGGTAGGCTCGTCGGCGATGATGAGCTCGGGACTGTTGAGCAGGGCCCGGGCGATGACTACGCGCTGCTGCTCGCCGCCAGACAATTCGTGGGACATCTTGCGCTCGCGACCAGCGAGGTCGACCATTTCCAACACCTCGGCGATGCGCTTGCGCAGGGCGGCTTCTTCTTTCCAGCCCGTGGCTTCCAGCACAAAACGCAGGTTGGCCTCCACGCTGCGGTCTTGCAGCAAATTAAAATCCTGGAAAACAATGCCCAACTTGCGGCGCAAGAGGGGGATGGTATCGCGGTTGAGCTTGCGCAGGTCGAAACCAGCCACCTCGCCGTGGCCTTCAATCAGGGGCAAAGCAGCGTACAATAGCTTGAGCAGACTCGACTTGCCGCTGCCCGTCTTGCCGATCAGATACGTAAACTCCCCCCTGGCAATTTGCAGGTTGACCCCTTCCAATACCCGGGTGGTTTGCTGGTAAATATTGACGTCTTTGAGCCTAACTATCAAATGCTCCATAACTTTTACAACAAATTGACGGTCATTCGGTGTTTTATGGTCGTGGACTTGTTATACATTTGCACGTCGGTCCGAATTTGATCATCCAACTACCTGTTATGAAAAAAATATATTTTATCGCCATCGCCATGATCGCTGTTGCGATACTTATCTTTTCTACGGCAGCTGAAGATATGAGCACGTATTCCACCTTTGCAGATGCCGCCCGCAGCGGCAAGAAGGTGAAAGTAGTGGGACAACTCGCCAAAGATAAGGAAATGTACTACAATCCCGAAAAAGACCCCAACTACTTCAGTTTCTACGTGAACGACGCCGCTGGAGTATCCCACAAAGTGGTTTTGTTGGCTGAAAAGCCGCAAGACTTCGAGTTGTCGGAGCAAATCGTGGTGACCGGCAAAATGAAAAAAGAGGCCTTCGTCGCCACTGATATTCTGATGAAATGCCCTTCTAAATACAAAGACGAAGAGATTTCTATTAAAAAAGAACAGAAGGGATAGTTGAACACCCATGGAGAACGCCATTTCGTATATAGGAGAACACCTCTGGCCCGGCAGGATAGGTCATGCAGGCATCTTGCTGGGCTTTGTCGCCGCACTGCTTTCGGCATTGGCCTATTTTTTCGCCACCCAGCGCAGGGATAAACCCGAAGCCGCCCAATGGACTAAAATCGGCCGCTGGGCCTTCGCCGCCCATAGTCTGGGCATTTTGTCGGTCATCGGCATGTTGTTTTATGTGATGACCCGCCAATACTACGAATACCAATACGTGCAGGCTCACGTATCTGACGACCTGCCTTTTAAATACATCTTCGCGGCATTCTGGGAAGGCCAGGAAGGCAGCTTCCTGCTGTGGATGTTCTGGCATGTCGTGCTGGGTCTGGTACTGGTGTTTAAAGCCGGCAAATGGGAATCGCCCGTGATGTCGATGCTGGCGCTGATCCAGGTTTTTATCGGCAGTATGATTCTCGGCATCTACGTGGGCTGGGGCGACGACCCCCTCAAACTCGGCAGCAACCCCACTTTGCTATTGCGGCAGGTGATGGACGCCCCGATTTTTAACCAGGTGGATTACGTGAGCAAGCTCAGCGGCAACGGCCTGAACCCCCTGCTGCAAAACTATTGGATGACGATTCACCCGCCCACGCTTTTCCTGGGCTTTGCTTCTACTTCTATACCTTTTTGCTTTGCCATTGCCGGACTCTGGCTCCGCAAGCATACCGAATGGCTCCAACCCGCCCTGCCCTGGGCTTTGTTTAGCGGCGCCATCCTCGGCACGGGCATCCTCATGGGCGGCGCCTGGGCCTACGAAGCGCTTAGCTTCGGCGGCTACTGGGCCTGGGACCCCGTAGAAAATATGTCGCTGGTACCCTGGCTTACCCTCATAGCCGGCATTCACACCACGCTGATCGCTAAGTCGACAGGTTATTCGGTGAAAAGTAGCTATGCCTTTTACCTGCTCACTTTTGTGTTGATCGTGTACTCTACCTTCCTCACCCGCAGCGGCGTGCTGGGAGATACTTCCGTGCATGCCTTTACCGAGATGGGCCTGGAATCGCAATTGATACTTTTTCTGGGATTTTTTACCCTGCTTTCGCTGGTGATGTTTTTTATGCGGTATAAAGGCGTACCTGCCCCACCCAAAGAAGAGCGCATCACCTCCCGCGAGTTCTGGATGTTTATCGGCACGCTGGTGTTGTTTTTTTCGGCGATCATCATCACCGGGTCAACTTCGCTGCCGGTTTACAACAAAATAATGCAATTTTTCGACCCCACCTTCGAGGGCCGGGTGATCACGGAACCCGAACCCCATTACAACAAATACCAGTTGTGGATCGCCGTCTTTATCGGATTACTGACCGCTTCCGCGCAGCTTTTGCGCTATAAGGGAGTCAACTGGGAATCGTATTGGCCCAAATTTTTGCGCCATGCAGGCGTAGCCGTTTTGCTTGCGCTGGGTATGTCCTTTTTGACTACCCGCTGGATCGAGGTAAAGGATATCCGGCACCTCACGATGCTGTTTGCCGGTTGGTTTGCCATTGCCGCCAATACGGATTATCTGATCACCTTCATCAAGGGCAATCTCAAGCTTGCGGGATCTACGTTTTCCCATATCGGCTTCGGACTTATGCTGGTGGGCATTTTGGCCTCCGGACTCAACAAACGCGTGATTTCCAGCAACCCGTTTATCATGGACGGCCTCATCGAGGGCGCCGACGAGCAGAGTCTGCGTAATAATATTTTATTATTCAAAAATGCCCCCATGCAGATGGGCGGCTACGAAGTGACGTATACCCGGGATACGCTCGACAAGTTTTCGCGTACCTATACGGTAAATTATAAGAAAAAAGACCCGCAGGGGCAGGTGCTCGAAGAATTCGAATTGCACCCCAATATTTTATACGACAAATCATTTTCAAAAGTCGCCGCCTCCAATCCGTCCACCAAGCGTTATCTCGACAGAGACGTCTTCACCCATATCGCGTCGCTGCCGCAGGTAGAAATGGACATGGAATTCCGCCGGAAAAGAGAAGACAGTCTCAACTACAGGCGCTTCGACCTTTTTGAAGGCCAGGAAATCAGCTTTCTCGATACGGTACCCATCCGCGATCGCGATACCTCGGTACTCAAGCGGTACACTGTGCAGGTCGAATCGGTATCGCGCGAAACCAGGCACCCCGATTACAAACCCGAAAAGGGAGATTTCACCGTGGGCGCGCGCCTGCGCGTACAGCGCGAGGGCGACGACACCGTCTATCTGGCCGAACCCATGCTGGTACTCCGCAAAGATATGCTGGTTAGCTACCCGAGCCAGATCAACGAAATCAGCGCCAAAGTGCGCCTGACCGACGCGATATTTACGCAGCTATTCGTCCCCGAATCGGAATTGGGCTACAAAGAATACGAACTCACCCAGGGCGACTCCGTGCGCGTAGGCGACCTGGTAGTCCGCTTTGCCGGGTTCAACAAACAACCCGATAACCGCGATTACCAGCCCGAAAAAGACGATATCGCGGTGAGCGCCGTGCTGGATGTGCGCGACGCGGCCGGCAAGACCTACGAGGCGCAGCCGGTCTATTTGATCAGGGGCAGCCAGCCTTTCAACCTCAAAGCCGAGGTAGAAGAACTCGGCCTGCACGCGCGATTCATGTCCATCAATCCCGAAAAAGAAAGCGCGTCGATCAGCCTCGCGCTTACCGGCAAAAAGCGCTATACCGTGCCTTTTGAAATAGCGACCAATTCGCTTCGCTCCGATTACATCGTACTGGAGGCCATCGAATTTCCGGGTATCAACTTGTTTTGGCTGGGATCGCTGCTGATGATGGTAGGGCTTGCCGTCGGCATGTGGAACCGCATGCGCGGCAGCCATGCCTGAACGCATCGCCCTGATCGGCGCCGGTAGGGTGGGGGGCCACCTGGGCAGGCGCCTGCACCAGGCAGGTTGGCCGATCGTGCAGGTCTATAGCCGTAACCCTGACAAGGCAAAATCGCTTGCCGCGCAGTTGGGCGCCGGATTTACCGGTGATTTGAATGCGATAAGCCGTGATGCCGATTTGTATATCCTTGCGGTAAGCGACGATGCCATAGGCGAAGTAGCGGGCGCGCTCCCGCTGCCGCCCGATAAGTTGGTGGTGCACACCTCCGGCGCCACTCCATCCGACGAGCTACATAACCGGTTTGCGCGCTACGGCGTCTTCTACCCGCTTCAGACATTCTCTGCCGACCGTGAGCCCGATTTTTCCAACATACCCATTTGCTTGTTCGCCGCCGATACGGCCGGTTACGATTTATTAGAGCGCCTGGCCCGCTCCCTCGGCTCGCCGTATTACGCCGTCGACGACCGGCAGCGCTTCGTATTACACGTGGCTGCTGTTTTCGTAAATAATTTCACCAACTACCTCTACCAAGTCGGCGAAGACATCGCCCACTCCGAGCAATTGTCATTCGACCTCCTCCGCCCGCTGATACTGGAAACCGCGCAAAAAATACAATCGGCTTCGCCTGCCGCCATGCAAACGGGGCCGGCCATCCGCGGCGACGCGGCCACCGTGGAGCGCCACCTGGCCTACCTGGCTGATCGGCCGGAGTATGCGGAGTTGTATAGGATGCTTACGAAGGGGATAAATGCGGAGATGGGGTAGGGGGAGACTTTGGGACTGTGTGACTGTGCGACTGTAAGAACAAGAATCGCAAAGTCGTATAGTCGTATAGTCAATTACAAAGTATCGTCACCGTCGCCGTCTGTATCGTATTGCTCAGGTGCCCGGCCCGGTCGCGGATATTGATGCTGTAGGAAAACGTATCGGTGGGGAAATTCGCATTGGGCAGACAGGCGTCGGAATTATCGGGGTAGGTACAGCAAATATTAAACGGCACATTAGGGATTTTGATCGTAATTTCGCCCGAAATGCCGTTGCCCACGCCTTCTTCGGGTATCACCGGCAGTTTATACGTATTGACAAAGCCGTCGCGGCTGTCTTTGAGGTACACGTCGAGCGAATCGCCGTTGATGCCCAGGTCGCCGTCGCCGTCGGTGAAACCGAATACCACGGCCAGCGTATCGGCAGGCGAATTGCCGTTGCCCTGCGCGATGGTATTTTTATTTAAACTGATAAAATTGATCTCCGGCTCGTCGGCATAATCGGGGGGCTTGACACAGGCGATGGCCAAGACCGAGAGCAAAATGGCGTAAAAACCGTATTTTAGGGCTTTCATTGAAAACGTTTTATTGTTAAACGTCAAAATATAACAATTATTAAAACGAAGCTTTGGCGCGAAGGGTTGATTGAAAAAATAAAAATTGTAAACCCCGGTACATTTGAAGCCGTAGCGCTCGAGGTATTCCATTATCAGGCGGCGCACAACCCCTTGTACAGGCGGTTTGTGGAGCTGCTGGGTATTCCGCCCGAAAGCGTAACTACGCCGGCCGAGGTACCCTTCCTGCCTATTCGTTTTTTTAAAACGCACGACATACAAACCGGCGAATGGACGGCGGTGCACGAATTTACCAGCAGCGGCACCACGGCAGCCACTACCAGCCGCCACCTGCTGCGCGACGCCGATTGGTACCGCTGGGTAGCCCGCCAGGGATTTGAAGACCGCTACGGCCCTCTGAACCGCTTTGCCATATTCGCCCTGCTACCCGCCTACCTGGAACGCGCGGGCTCTTCGCTCGTGTTTATGGCCGACGATTTTATCCGGCAATCGGCCCACCAGCAAAGCGGCTTTTTTTTGCACAATACCGCCGAGATGATGGAGCGCATCCAGCAGTGTAGGCAAGCGCAGATACCGGTATTACTGCTCGGCGTGAGCTTCGCCCTCTGGGAACTGGCCGAAAACCACCCTGCCGACCTCAGCGGCGCGATCATCATGGAAACCGGCGGCATGAAAGGCCGTCGCCGCGAGCTCACCCGCGAAGAATTGCACCATATATTAATAAATGCGTTCCAGGTAGACGCCATCCACGCCGAATACGGCATGACCGAATTGCTGTCGCAGGCTTATTCCCAGGGCAAGGGACTGTTTTATCCCTCGTCCACCATGCGGGTATCTACCCGCGACATTACCGACCCGCTCTCGTCGCTTGGCTGGGGCAAAACCGGCGCAATAAACATCATCGACCTGGCCAACCTCGACACCATCAGCTTTATCGCCACCGACGACCTCGGCAAGGCATACCCCGACGGCGCCTTTGAAATACTGGGCCGACTCGATTACAGCGATTTACGAGGATGTAATTTGTTGATTGAGAAAAATCTGTGAAGGGGTTGTCTGTTCGCTGTTGTCCGTTCTCTGTTCTCTGTTATTATTATCTTTGTCAGTTAGAACCGATAACGGATAACCGACAACCGACAACATTCCATGATCCACTCCCTGTTAATCTACGGCGCCAACGGCTACACCGGGCGACTCATTTGCGAACGCGCAGCGCTGCTGGGCCTGAAGCCCATCCTCGCAGGGCGCAACGGCGAAGAAATCCGCGAACTGGCCTTGACTTACGGCTGGGAATACCGCGTATTCGGCCTCGATACCCCCGAAGCCGTGGCTGAAAAAATCCACGACGTGAAGGTCGTCTTGCACGCGGCGGGGCCTTTTATGTACACCGCCAAACCCATGATGGAAGCCTGCCTGCTGGCAGGGGTGCATTACCTCGACATTACCGGGGAAATCGCCGTTTTCGAGATGGCCGCCCGCCGGGATGCGAAGGCAAAGGAGGCCGGTATTCTTATCATGCCCGGCACGGGTTTCGACGTAGTGCCCACCGACTGCCTGGCGCTTTACCTCAAGCAACAAATGCCCGATGCCACCCGCCTCCAACTGGCCTTTGTCGGCCAGGGCGGCGGCGTCTCTAGGGGAACCGCCGGTACGATGGTAGAAGGCCTCGGGAAAGGCGGCGCCGTGCGGGTCAACGGACAATTGCAACACGCAAATTTCGGCCAAAACTCGCTCACCGTGCCGCACCCGGCAAAAACGTTTTTTGCCATTTCCATCCCCTGGGGCGATATCACTACAGCTTATCACACCACGGGTATCCCCAATATCGAGACCTACATGGGCTTTTCCCGCCGCATGTACGGCTGGATCAAACTTATGCCCTACTTCAATTGGCTGTTTCGTTTTAGTTGGGTAAAAAAATATATCAAAAAAAGCGTCACAGGTAACCGGCCGGGGCCTTCTCCACAACAACGGGCCAACGGGCGCAGCCTGGTCTGGGGCCGCGTGTTCAACGACAAAGGAGCCTCCACACAAGCCTGGCTCATCACAAAAGACGGCTATACGCTTACCGCCATTACCAGTCTGATGATCGCACAGCGCGTGCTGCAAGGCGATGTCAAACCCGGCTTTCACACTCCCGCCGGGCTGTATGGCGCGGAATTGATTATGGAGGTGGAGGGATCTGAGCGGGGATAGTTGTCGGTTGTTATCGGTTGTCGGTTCTCGGTTGTCAGTTCTTTTTCTAATTTTGTCATGATAATGATAGGAAAGATAACGGAGAACAGAGAACAGACAACAGACAACAGACAACAGACAACTGACAACAGAGAACTGACAACAGAGAACTGACAAAATGAAGCCATACCACTCCCTCCTCCGACATATCCTGGACACCGGCGTCCGCAAAAGCGACCGCACGGGCACGGGCACCATTTCGGTATTTGGTTATCAGATGCGTTTTGACTTGCAGGAAGGTTTTCCGCTGATGACCACCAAAAAGGTGCACCTTAAATCTATCATATACGAACTGCTCTGGTTTTTGAAGGGCGATACCAACATTCGCTACCTGGTGCAGAACGGCGTGAATATCTGGAACGAATGGCCTTTCCAGCATTGGCTGCGCGATAGCGGACTAGAAGCCGAATACCCGAAATATACCTCCGGCTGGCGCGAAAAACGCGATTGGTTTGTGAAAGAAATTGCCGCTAATGAAGATTTCGCCGCCAAGTGGGGCGAATTAGGCCCCGTCTACGGCTACCAGTGGCGCAATTTCGACGGCGTTGACCAGATCAGCCAGCTCATCCACGATATCAAGCTCAATCCGGATTCCCGGCGCCTGATCGTGTCGGCCTGGAACCCTAAGGACATACCCGTGATGGCTAAGTCGGGACTGCCGCCCTGCCATACGATGTTCCAGTTTTATGTGGCGGAGGGCAAATTGTCGTGCCAGCTATACCAGCGCTCGGCTGATGTATTCCTTGGCGTGCCGTTTAATATTGCTTCTTATGCGCTGTTTACGCTTATGGTGGCCCAGGTATGCGGCTTGCAGCCGGGCGATTTTGTGCACACTTTTGGCGATGTACACCTTTATTTAAACCATATCGAACAGGCGCAGCTGCAACTCAGCCGCGAGCCCCGGCAATTGCCCACCATGGTTGTCAATCCTGCCGTGCGCGATATTTTTGCTTTTCAATATGAAGATTTCGAACTGAGGGGCTACGACCCCTATCCGGCCATCAAGGCGGATGTGGCGGTGTAGCTATTAACGGGCAGGCTGAATAAATTGGCTTAAATCCAACTGCAGAATATCGGAAAAGGATCGTTGCACCTCTGCAATTCCTCCTTTTTTGCTGTACTTATACCAAGTATCGCTTTCAAAATTATAGATAAAAGCCTCCTCGATACCAAAAGCAGTTTCATCTATCAGCTTTTTGGCTTTTAGCAAATCGGTCTTATAGCCAAAATTAGTAGTTACTTCTATAATAATAGGCACGGTAAAAGAGAGGTTATCGCGCAGAACCAGATCAGGGCATTTGCTTTCCGGGTTACCCGGGTCGATATCTGTTTCGGGCAATGCTTCCAGATCAATAGCGTGGGCTAAATACAGGGCGCGTAAGCCGACTATCAGGTCGGCAATCGCCCTTTGGTGTGCTATCGTCGCATTGTGCCCCATTTTTATTTCATTTGCCACGGTAGCCATAAGTATTGTTAAAATAGTTAGTAAAAATGATCGCTCTGCAATTTCAGCTATTTCGGGACCAAAAACAAGGAATGGGGCATTAAAATTATCGTATTAATTTAGATAGAGTCTAAATAATTATCGCTTTTGAGTAAATGTTGTTAAAAAGTTAAAGCGAATTTTATCTTTGCCCTGAAAATTTTACAACCGCATGACTTGCCGGTATTCCAACAAAACTAAGGTATCGATGATCCATAGAGGATTGAAGACTCGGATAATGTTACTGCTGCTTGCCGCCGCGCTTGCGCTGCCCGCAGTAGCACAGGATGAAGCGGCCATCAACGCTGGCAAAACGCTTTTCCGCAACAACTGCGCCGCATGTCACAACAAGGACATGAAAAACGACCTCACGGGCCCTGCCCTGGGAGGTACCGAAGAGCGCTGGGCCAGCTATCCCAAGGAGGACCTTTACAGCTGGATCCGCAACTCCAGTGCCATGATCAATGCCGGTCATCCGCGGGCTACGGAGTTGTGGAACCAGTGGAAGCCCACCGCGATGACGGCTTTCCCCAACCTCACCGACGAAGAGATTGCCAATATTCTGGCGTACATCAAGTGTACGTACGAGGGCAACTGTCCCGGTGCGGCAGCGGCAGGCGGCCCGGCAGCGCAGCCGGTGGCGCCGCCCACCAAACCCGATAATCGCCTGCTTTACCTGGGGCTGTTCGGTATCCTGGCTATACTGGCGCTGGTGTTGGCACGCGTTTTGTCCAACCTCAACTACATGATCCAGGTGAAGGAGGGCAATGCACCTGCTCACCGTCGCACATTGGTTGAGACCCTCACCAGCAAAGGGGTAATTGCCTTCGTTATTTTTGCCCTGATTGTGCTGGGCGGTTACACGACCGTCAATAACGCCATCAAACTGGGCCGCCAACAGGGTTATCAGCCCGAGCAACCCATCAAGTTCTCGCACGCCACTCATGCCGGTTTGCAAAAAATTGACTGCCAATACTGCCACGACGGCGCCCGTCGCAGCAAACAATCGGTCATTCCCGCAGCCAATACTTGTATGAACTGCCACAAAGCAGTGAAGGTAGGCTCGCAATACGGCACCGCCGAATTGACCAAAATCTTCGCCTCCGTGGGTTATGACCCTTCTACTGATAAGTATATTCCGAATTACGATCAAATGCCCGAGGCAGATATTGAGAAACTTTACAAACAGTGGATCAAGGATAATTATTTAAACGATCACGACGCCATGGACGCAGCGGGTGAAGAGTTGGTCCAAGATCAGTGGGACGGTATCGTAAAAGCGCTAAAAAAACCGGAAAACGGCGACCGCAAGATACAGGGGCCCATCGAGTGGGTGCGGATACACAACCTGCCCGACCACGCTTATTTCAACCATGCCCAGCACGTATCGGTAGGACAGGTTGAGTGCCAAACCTGCCACGGCAAAGTCGAGGAGATGGAAGTGGTGCAGCAATTCGCGCCGCTATCAATGGGCTGGTGTATCAACTGCCACCGCCAAACCGAGGTAAAATTCGCCGACAACGCCTATTATAAGTCTTACTACGCCCGCTACCACGAAGAAATGGCAGCCGGCAAGCGCAGCAAGGTAACCGTAGAAGATATCGGCGGCCTCGAGTGTCAGAAGTGTCATTATTAATTTGAAAGCTATCATCAGCACACTGCATAAATCATCAAGATGAAAGAGCAGAATAAAGCAGTTTGGATAGGGGTAGAACACCTTACAAACGACCCTGCATACCAACAAGCCGCTCAAGAAGAATTCAAGCAACTTCCTTTGGCTGAGATCGCAGAAGAGGCGCTGTCTACCGAAACCAGCCGCCGCGATTTCCTCAAATACCTGGGTTTCTCCCTCGGCGCCGTTACGGTGGCCGCCGGCTGTGAAATACCGGTAAAGAAGGCTATTCCTTATGTAATCAAACCCGATACGATCGTACCCGGCGTGGCCACGTATTACGCCTCTACGTTTGTTCAGGGTGGCGACTATTGCGCCGTGTTGGTGAAAACCCGCGAAGGACGTCCCATTAAAGTGGAGGGCAATAGCCTGTCGAAGGTAACAATGGGTGGTACCAGCGCCCGCACGCAAGCCAGCGTGCTGAGCCTGTACGATACCAGCCGCCTCGACGGCCCTTACCGCATCACAAACGGTAAGGTGGATATCCCCGCCAAAAAAAGAGCAGCCGGCCCCACCTGGGCAGAAATCGACAAAGAAATTGCCGGCAAACTAAAACCCGAATCGCGCATCCGCATCCTGGCTCATACGATCATGAGCCCGACGTCGAAAAAAGCGATCGAGGATTTTAAAGCCAAATTCCCCAATGCGGAATTGGTGATGTACGATCCCGTGTCGGCATCGGCGCTGCTGGAGGCCAATGAAACCTGCTTCGGACAGGCTGTCGCCCCCAACTACCGCTTCGACCTGGCCCGCGTGATTGTGAGCTTCGACGCCGATTTCCTCGGCACCTGGATTTCTCCTATCGAATACGCTGCGCAATACGCCCAAAGACGCCGGATCACGGATATCAAAAAAGCAGAGAAATCTCGCCACATACAAGTGGAAAGCCACATGAGCCTCACCGGCTCTAATGCCGACCACCGCATACTGGTAAAACCATCGGCTCAAGGCGCAGCTATCGTTACGCTTTACAACGCCGTTGCCGCCGCTACCGGCCGCCCCGCTGTGAGCGGTCCCCAACTCAGCGGCAAACAAGCCGATAAAATCAAGGCAGCCGCTAAAGAACTGCTGGCCCACCGCGGCGCATCGCTCGTAGTGGCAGGTACCAACAATACCGGCGAGCAGATACTGGTGAATGCCATTAATGACGCGCTCGGCAACTACGGCGCTACGATAGAATTCGGCGCCGCTTCGCTGCAGCGCCAGGGCCGCGATAAAGACGTACGCAAACTGGTGCGCGATATGAATGCAGGCCAGGTAGACGCTATCTTCATCATGGACGGCGCCAACCCCGCTTACGACCTCCCCGATGCGGCACAGTTCGCTCAGGGTATGTCAAAGGTAGGCCTCAAAGTATCGTTTTCGGGTGCGCCCAATGAAACGACGGTACTCTGCGATTATGCCACGCCGACGCACCACTACCTGGAAAGCTGGGGCGATGCCGAACCCAAACGCGGTTACTACAGCCTCATACAGCCTACTATTGCTCCCGTTTTTGCGGCACTGGGTCGCGCCGGCACCCGCCAGGCCGAAGAAAGCCTTCTGCGTTGGGCTGCCAGCGAAACGCTGAACACGGGCGCCGAGCAACCCTTCCTGGAATACCTCAAGTTGCACTGGGAGCAAACGATGTTCCGCCAGCAAAGCAACTTTGCCACTTTCCAGGCATTCTGGGATAGCGCCCTGCACGACGGCGTCTTCGAATCGCCGCAATTCTCGATCCAGGTAGCCTTTTCGGGCGATGTCAGCGCCGCGGCTGCCAAAGTGCGCAAACCCGGCCAATCAGCTCTCGAAATATCGTTCTTCGAAACCGTCAATATGGGCGGCGGTCAATATGCCGGCAACCCCTGGTTGCAGGAAATGCCCGACCCCGTAAATCGCTGCGTGTGGGGCAACCACCTGGCTATTCCCGTTAAATGGGAGGGCGGCAATGAATTTACGGCGCTCGAGAATCTCAACAACGACGAAATTTACGGCAAAGCCGATAGGGTAGAGCTGGAAGTTAGCAGTAAAAAACAAGTACTGACCGTCGTACGCCAGTTTGGACAAATGGAAGGCACCCTCGGCCTCGCCCTCGGCTACGGCCGCAACGTGCTGGGCCGCATGGGCAACGCGCTGGGCCAAACCAAAGTAGGCGCCGACGTATACCCCTGGATGAGCATCGACAAAGACGGCAATACCCAATATTATGCCGAAGATGCCAAAATAGTCGGCAAAACCGACCGCGACGAGCACTTCGCCTGCGTGCAATACCACCACACGATGGGGGTCACCGCCCGCGACGAAAATGGCAAAGTGATCGCCGACGAATCCACCGGCAAACCGCTCAATGTAGACGAAAAAACCATCATGACCATCGGCGCAGGTATGCAGGGTGGACTTACCAAACGTTCTATCATCTACCAGGGCAACCTGAAGGACATAGAAGAACTGGCCCACCACATCGAAGAAAAACGCACCGAAGCCGAAGCGCTCAACCAACAGACGATTTATCCTTACGAGCAATACAGCAAGGAAATATACAGCCAGGGCCACCACTGGAATATGCACGTCGACCTCAACGCCTGTACGGGCTGCGGCGCTTGCCAGGTAGCCTGTATAGCAGAAAACAACGTACCCGTGGTGGGCAGAAAAGAAGTGCACCGCCATCACGAAATGAGTTGGTTGCGTATCGACCGTTATTATTTCGGCGACTACGAAAACCCCAATGTGGTTTACCAGCCCATGATGTGCCAGCACTGCGACAATGCGCCCTGCGAAAACGTGTGCCCGGTAGCTGCTACCAACCATAGCTCGGAGGGCCTCAACCAGATGACCTACAACCGCTGTATCGGCACGCGTTATTGCGCCAACAACTGCCCCTACAAGGTGCGCCGTTTCAACTGGCTCGACTATACTACTGCCGACCTCTTCTCGATCAACGAGAACTACATGGATGACGAGCATATGTACACGAGCGACGGCCTGCCCTTCTACGCCGATAACCTCACCCGTATGGTGTTGAACCCCGACGTGACGGTGCGCTCTCGCGGTGTAATCGAGAAGTGTAGCTTCTGCGTACAGCGCATCCAGGAGGGCAAACTCACCGCAAAACGAGAAAGCCGCGCATTGCGCGACAGCGACGTTAAGACGGCTTGCCAAACGGCTTGCCCGACCGGCGCCATCGTCTTCGGTGACGGCAACAACAAAAACAGCGAAGTAGCGAAACGCCTCGGCAATCCGCTCAACTACGTGGTACTCGAGGAAATCAACGTGCGCTCTTCCGTGACTTATGCGGCGCGCGTAGTAAACCGCGATGAAGCTTTCGAAGCCTAAATCTCAACATTAAGACTTTAAGGATGCCCACGGGCGCCGATCTATAAACGACGTAATATGAGTGCAGCAGTTTCTCCGATCAGGGAACCACTAATTCAGGGTAGCAAAACCTACCACCAGATCACGGAAGATATTTGTTCGCCTACCGAGCGCACGCCTAGTATGACCTGGATCATCGCCTTTATGGTGGCCAGCGCGGGTTTGGCACTGTATGTGTTCTGTTTGGCCTGGACGATCTGGGTGGGCATCGGCTCCTGGAACCTCAACCGTACCATCGGCTGGGGCTGGGATATCACCAACTTCGTGTGGTGGATCGGTATCGGCCACGCAGGTACACTGATCTCAGCTATCCTTTTGTTGTTCCGCCAGCGCTGGCGTACCGGCGTAAACCGGGCAGCAGAAGCTATGACGATCTTCGCCGTTATGTGCGCAGGCCAGTTCCCGCTTATCCACATGGGGCGCCTATGGCTCGGCTTCTTTATTTTTCCTTATCCTAATACCCGCGGCCCCTTGTGGGTGAACTTCAACTCACCGTTGTTGTGGGACGTATTCGCGATCTCTACCTACTTCACGGTATCGTTGCTGTTCTGGTATACGGGGTTGGTGCCCGACCTGGCTACGGTGCGCGACCGTGCCAAGGGTTTGCGCCGCAAAATATACAATTACATGTCATTCGGCTGGACCGGCGCCGCCAAGCACTGGCAGCGTTTTGAAAGCCTCTCGCTGGTACTTGCCGGCTTGTCTACGCCGCTGGTACTTTCGGTACATACCATCGTATCATTCGACTTCGCCACTTCGGTTATCCCTGGTTGGCACACCACCATCTTCCCTCCCTATTTCGTGGCGGGCGCCATCTTCTCGGGTTTTGCCATGGTGCAAACCCTCATGGTGATGACGCGCAAAGTGCTCAACCTCGAACAATACGTGACCCTCGAGCATATCGAGAGCATGAACAAAGTTATCCTGCTCACCGGTACCATTGTGGGTGTAGCTTACCTCACCGAATTGTTCGTGGCCTGGTATTCGGGATACATATACGAACAATTTGCCTTCTACAACCGCGTAATGGGCCCCTACTGGTGGTCGTACGTGGGGATGATGTCCTGCAACCTGTTGTCGCCACAGATATTCTGGTTTAAGAAAATCCGGCGCAGCGTATTCTGGACCTTCGTGATGTCGATTTTTGTCAATATCGGTATGTGGTTCGAGCGTTTTGTGATCATCGGTACTACGCTGGCCCGCGATTACCTGCCCTCCAGCTGGAGTTACTACGTGCCCAGTTGGGTAGAAATAGGTTTGTTTGTAGGAACCCTGGGATTGTTCTTCACCCTGTACCTCATCTTCTCGCGCGTGGCGCCGGTGGTGGCGGTAGCGGAAGTGAAGCAAATACTCAAGGTAGCCGGCGATCAATATACGGGTCCTAATGCGCACAAAGCACATCATGCCAAAGGCGCCGGCGTTCATCATTAATGTTTGAATCTGCTAATATCCATCATACAATGGCTAATCAAAGCAAAGAGGTTCTTTACGGCCTATACGACGACGAACAAGTGCTGCTGCAGGCGGTACACAAGGCCAAAGCCGATCACCTGGACATCATGGATGTGTATACGCCATTTCCGGTACACGGCCTCGATGAAGCGATGGGGCTTTCTGAAAGCCGCTTACACCAGGTCGGCTTCATATTCGGCGCTATCGGCGCCTTGACGGCGTTTTTGTTTATGACCTGGGTTTTTACCCGCGACTGGCCGATCATTTTCGGGGGCAAGCCCTATTGGTCTATTCCGGCCTTTATTCCCATTACTTTTGAATTGACGGTGTTGTTTTCAGCTATCGGCATGGTAGTGGCATACTATACAGTCTGCGGTTTGGCGCCCGGGGTTACGAATCCGACCCTTGACGACCGCATCACGGATGACAAGTTTTGCCTGGCTTTTCAGACCAATGGCGCCAGCCAGCAGGAGATTGACAAGTTGAAGTCTTTCCTTTCTGCTTCGGGCGCGGAAGAGATCAATGCCAAAATAATTTAAAATCATTGCAGGCGATTTCAATCTCTATATGATGAAACCATTCAAGTCTATATTTATTGCAATTGTAGCTGTCGTGCTGTTGAATGCTTGTTCGCCGGCCGGCGGTGAAAATACCGGCAGCGAGTATATGGCCGATATGGCACACTCGATAGCTTATGAAAGCAACGTGTATACCTATTACCACTACAATACCTGGGATAGCGCCAGCACCTTTAAGCGCAAGGCTTTTTCCAATCCGAACCTGCCGGTACATGGCACAATTCCCCGCGGATATGCCGGGCTTTATTACGCCACCGGCCCCGAGGCTCAAAAGGCGATGATGGAGCACCTGCACGGTATGAATGCCATCAACGCCATATCGGTGCCGTTAAACGGCAACGTACCCTATTATTATGCCGATACCAACGAAGATCGCGCACGCGCTACCGCTGAAATCATCAGCAATCCCTTCCCGATCACCGACGAAGGACTGGCTCGCGCTAAAGTGTTGTACAATACCTTCTGCGGTATTTGCCATGGCGAAAAAGGCGACGGCCTGGGGTATTTGGTGAGTGATGAAAATAAAAATGCAAAATACCCCGCCCAACCTGCGAATTTGCTCGACTCGGCTTTTGTAAATTCTTCCAATGGCCGTTATTATCATGCCATTATGTATGGTTTAAATACGATGGGGGCTTATCCCGACAAATTGTCATTTGAAGAACGCTGGCAGGTTATCCACTATGTCCGTTCGCTGCAGGCCGCGTCTAAAAACCTGATCTACAGCGAAAAAGCAAATACGCTTAATCCGCAATTCGGCGTGCCGGGCAGCGTGGTACAGGCTGCGGCCAAACAGGTCAGCGACGCTGCCGAACAACCCGCAGAAGGAGCAACAGATACACAAGAACAGCAGCACGGCGGCGGCCACTAGTGAACACGATCATTTTGAAGACCTTTTAATGCAATTATAGGTTATGAACCAATATCAGATAGACGGCAAACTAAAGACAGTGCTCCTGGGGATGATGGGACTGGGGCTTTTGTGCCTCATACTCACCTTCGCCTATGATGACGCACTGCATACGCGGTTTTGGTCTAACTACCTGCACAATGCGGTGTTTTTCACCGGAATCGGCTTTGTATCACTCTTTGTAATGGCCGCGTTCACTACGGCCTGGGCAGGTTGGTACACGGTAGTAAAAAGGGTCTTCGAGGCCTATTCGCTTTTCCTGATTCCCGGATTGATCCTCATGCTGGTGGTTATCGTCGGTATGTGGGGCGGGCTTCACCACCTTTATCACTGGGCCGATGACAAAGCTGTCGCTGCCGACCCCATCCTGCAGGGCAAATCCAGCTTCCTCAACAAAAACTGGTATACCTTCGGTACCCTGATTATTATGGGTATCTGGATTTTCTTTGCCAATAAACTCCGCACTTTGTCGGTAGAAGAAGATATGTCGGGTACGCCCGATTACAACCACCACAAGCGCATGCGCATCTGGGCAGCTGCATTCCTGCCTATAGGCGGGTTTACCAGCGCAGCTATCGTATGGCAGTGGGTTATGTCGGTAGACGCGCACTGGTACAGCACGCTTTATGCCTGGTACGCTACCGTGAGCTGGTTTGTCTCCGCCCTGGCCCTTATCATTCTCACTATCGCCTATCTTAAATCGAAAGGCTATTTGGAGGAAGTGACCGTTGAACACTTGCACGACCTGGGCAAATATCTGTTTGCATTCAGCGTATTCTGGGCTTACCTCTGGTTTTCGCAGTACATGCTCATCTGGTACGCCAATATCGGCGAAGAAACGGTTTATTTCCGCGAGCGCATCGACAATTACCCGGTGTTGTTCTATGGCAATCTCTTGTTGAACTTCGTATTGCCGTTCCTGATCCTGATGCGCAACGACACCAAGCGCAAATACGGCACGCTGATCTTTGTATCGCTGGTGGTATTATTCGGCCACTGGTTCGACTTTTTCCAGATGATCAAGCCGGGTGTGCTGCACACCGCGCATGAAGCGCTTGCGCATGGCGCCGAAGAAGGCGCGCATCATGGCCATGCAAGTGCGCCGATTGGATTTTTGATACCCGGATTGCTGGAGATAGGCACCATGCTGGGTTTCCTGGGCGGTTTCCTCTATTTCGTATTAAACCGCTTGTCGAAAGCTGCATTGGTTCCCAAAAACGATCCTTATCTGGAGGAAAGTTTGCATCACCATACTTAGAAGTAATTTAGACTGGGTCTAAACAACTCGAAGGAGTTAAGCAAGATCGTCCAGTTACTGTTATGATTGTGTAATTTTGGCTTTTGAAAAAGAACTTTACTAAACAATAACTAATGAGTACGGCATTACTCGCTATACTTTGTGTGGCTTTGATCGCCATCATCGTTGTGCAGATCGGCAAGGTCAACGAGCTGTCAGCCAAGATCAGGGGCGAAGAAGAAGTGCAGGAACAAAACAACAACCGGCAGGGGTTATACATGATCGTGTTTATGATCGTGTTCCTGATCGGATGTGTTTGGACGGCGCTGTATTACAAAAACTATATGCTCGGATTCGGCCCGCATGACGCGGCTTCCAAGCATGGTAAGGCGCTCGACTACATGTTTGCCGTTACGCTGCTCGTCACGGGCATCGTATTTTTCATCACCCAGATCCTGCTGTTTTACTTTGCCTGGAAATATCGCGCCCGCCGTGGTCGCATCGCTTCCTACATTCCCCACGACAACAAGCTGGAGATGATATGGACCGGTATTCCGGCGGTAGTGATGACCTTCCTGGTAATCGGTGGTTTGGACGCCTGGAACGAAGTGATGGCGGATGTGGACCCGGCTGAAGACTACATAGAAGTAGAAGCCACGGGATACCAGTTTGCCTGGCACTTGCGTTACCCCGGCAAAGATGAACAGTTGGGTGCGCGCGATTACAAGCTGATCAGCGGCTCCAACCCTATAGGCCAGGATTGGACCGACATCAAAAATATTGACGACGCCCACCCCACCGAACTTGTGCTGCCCAAAGGAAAGAAAGTTCGCGTGCGTATTACTGCACGCGACGTATTGCACAATTTCTATCTTCCGCACTTTCGCGTAAAAATGGATGCCGTGCCGGGTATGCCCACTTATTTTGTATTTACCCCCGAAATGACAACGGAAGAATACCGTCAGAAACTTCGCAACTATAAGGAATACCAGCTTCCCGATCCCAACGATCCGGAAAAGATGCTTTGGGAAACTTTCAACTACGAATTGGCTTGCGCCGAATTGTGCGGCAGCGGCCACTTCAGTATGCGCCGCGTAGTCAGAATTGTTGATGAAACCGAATACAAAATTTGGCGAATCCAGCAGCCGTCTTATTACCTCACCACTATCAGGGGGACTGCCGATGATCCCAACAAGGACATGCTGTTCGATTTCGAAATCAAGCAGCGCAAGCAGGAATTCAACGACGCCGTCGACAAGGCGATTCAATCGACCAGTGCTACAGACAAAACCCTCAAGTTCAATTACGTGAACTTTGAAGAGGGTTCTGCCAAATTGACGTCATTATCGAAATACGAGCTGGATAATATGGTGGAGGTGTTGAACAAATATACCAATCTCGCTATTGAAATAAGCGGACACACCGACAATACCGGGGATGCCGACAGCAACCAGGCCTTGTCGCAACAACGCGCCCAAGCCGTACACGATTACCTTACCGGCAAGGGAGTTAGCGCGGGCAGGCTGAGTGCAGTGGGGTACGGCCAAACGCGCCCGGTAGACACCAACGACACAGAAGAGGGGCGCGCCAAAAACCGCCGCACCGAATTCAAAATAGTGGGACAATAATTTTAAGTTTAATCCATAGGATCACAACATAAATAGTTCAGCGGATGGCTAACGTAACAACCCAACAGGTACAAACGGAGGAGGATCGCCTGATACAGGAACAAGGGTTCGACGACCATTTCCACGAGCACCATCATGGTGACAAGTATCAGTCTAACTTCATTACGACCTACATTTTCAGCCAGGATCACAAAATCATTGCCCGTCAGTTCCTGATCACAGGTATGTTCTGGGCTTTCATAGGTGGTTTGATGTCGCTGATTTTCCGCTTGCAGTTGGGATTTCCCGATGAGAGCCTGGCATGGCTCAGGCCACTTTTGGGCAAGTGGATCACGGTCAATGATGCCGGCCTGGGCACTCTGGCGCCCGAATTTTACTACGCATTGGTAACAATGCACGGTACTATTCTTGTATTTTTCGTATTGACCGCCGGTTTGAGCGGCACCTTTAGCAATTTACTCATTCCTTTGCAGGTTGGTGCACGCGACATGGCTTCGCCATTTCTCAATATGCTGTCGTATTGGTTTTTCTTCTTTGCCGGCGTGGTCATGTTTTTCTCGTTGTTCCTCAGCACCGGGCCATTTTCGGGAGGCTGGACCGCCTATCCGCCGCTCAGTGCATTGCCGCAGGCCTCTTCGGGGTCGGGAGCAGGTATGACATTATGGATTGTGAGTTTGGTTCTATTTGTCGTATCGGTGCTATTGGGAGGTATTAACTACATTACCACCATACTCAATTTGCGCACGAAAGGTATGAGTTTATGGCGTATGCCGCTTACCATCTGGGCATTTTTGATAACTGCCGTCATAGGTTTGTTATCGTTCCCGGTATTGGCCTCCGGTTTCTTCCTGATCATGTTTGACCGCAGCCTGGGTACGAGCTTTTATTTGAGTGAAATATTCATCGGCGGGCAAGCCCTCGACCACGTGGGCGGTAGCCCGATATTGTACCAGCACTTATTCTGGTTCCTGGGCCACCCCGAGGTATACATCATCATTCTGCCTGCAATGGGTTTGGTATCGGAAGTACTTTCGGTACACTCCCGCAAGCCGATCTTTGGATACAAGGCCATGGTATTCTCCATGTTGGCCATCGGTTTTCTTTCCTTTATTGTATGGGCGCACCACATGTTTATGTCTGGGGTTAACCCATTCATCTCCAACTTCTTCGTGATCTTCACATTGATCATCGCGGTGCCGTCGGCGGTAAAGGTATTCAACTGGATAGCCACCCTATACGGCGGTAATGTCCGGTTTACCTCGGCCAACTTATTCGCCATCGGGTTCGTCTCTATGTTCATTTCGGGTGGTTTGACGGGGATCTTCCTGGGCAACTCTGCCATTGATATTCAATTGCACGATACCTACTTCGTCGTAGCGCACTTCCACATCGTGATGGGGGTAGCCGCATTTTTCGGCATGTTTGCGGGCGTATACCACTGGTTCCCCAAAATGTTCGGACGGTTTATGAACGAAACGATGGGTAAGATCCACTTCTGGCTCACCATGATAGGCGCTTATGCCATCTTCTGGCCCATGCACTATTTGGGTATGGCCGGTGTGCCTCGCCGCTACTATCGCTTCGACGTATTCGAGACTTTCCGCCACTTTACGGAGATCAATAAATTCATCACCATTGCGGCTATGGTAGTTTTTGCTGCACAATTGCTGTTGTTGATCAACTTTTTCTACAGCATCTGGAAGGGCAAAAAAGTGACTACCAAAAACCCTTGGGGCGCTTCTACGCTGGAGTGGACTACACCGATACACGCCGGTCACGGCAACTGGCCGGGTAAAATCCCCGCTGTTCAGCGTTGGCCGTACGATTATGGTAAAGACGGAAAAGAATTCACCCCACAGATCGAGCCGCTGAAAGAAGGCGAGCACGATGGAGGACATTAGGAGAGGGTGAGAGGGAGAGATTCGAAAATATAGAAATTCACAACCTCAAAGAGGTCGCACATTAGTAACAGTGTCAAGCGTAAAAGTAGCTTCTTATAGGGTTTTAGGGGTTGTACTTCGAAAAGTCGAAGACTACAAGTTGCTCATCAAATTCAGGCTGTCGTTAACCGTGGTGTTTTCTTCGGTAATGGCTTACCTGATTGCTGCCAATGGGCCTGTAAATGCGGCTTCCGTGGTCATACTGGCGATGGGAGGTTTGCTAGTCACCGGTGCGGCGAATGCGCTCAACCAGGTACTTGAAAAAGACTACGATCGGCTGATGAAGCGCACGGCCAACCGTCCGTTGGCGACTGGCAGGATGAGCGTGTCTGAAGCGGTGATCGCTGCGGGATTCATGAGTTTGTTCGGCATTTCGTTGCTGGCCTTATTCAATCCTTGGACGGCCTTCTTCGGCACTTTTGCCATGATGAGTTATGCCTTTGTGTACACGCCGCTCAAGCGAATTTCGCCGGTGGCGGTAGCGGTAGGCGCGGTGCCGGGGGCATTGCCCACGCTCATCGGTTGCGCGGCGGCGCAGGGAGAAATCACCCTGCTTGCTTTGTCGCTCTTCACGATGCAGTTTTTGTGGCAATTTCCTCATTTCTTTTCGATAGGCTGGCTGGGTTTCGACGATTACAAAAAGGCGGGATATCAACTCATTCCCGCTGAAGATCTGAAGCCCCATCCGGTGATAGGAAAACAGGCCTTGTTGTACACGCTCTTTTTACTACCCATTAGCGTATTGCCATATTGGGTAGGCGCAAGTAGCGTAATAGCTACGTCGATCGTATTCGCAGTGGGGATGGCATATGCCTGGTTTGCCTGGCGATTTTTCCAAAAGCTCGACAGGTCGGCGGCATTGCGACTGATGTTTTTTTCATTTTTATATATTCCGACGGTACTGATTGTGCTCGTGTTGGATAAGTTGTAAATGTGATGCAAGCGACAGTGACAAATCAAATACATACCAGGAATAAAATACACCCCAAAAAGTTTGCGCTTTTGGCGGCTTGCGCCAGTATAACGATGATGTTCGGCGCTTTTACCAGCGCATTCCTGGTGCGGCAGGCTGCCGGCAACTGGCTGGAGTTTGCACTGCCCGGCATTTTTACGCTGAGCACGGTATTGATCGTAGCCAGCAGCATTACTTTGCATGGCGCATTTATCGCATTTAAAAAAGGCGCCGCGCCATTATACAAAGGATTGCTAATTGCTACCTTTGCACTCGGCCTGGCATTTGTAGTTGTGCAATACGAGGGGTGGCAGGCAATGAAAGATTTGCTGGGGCTTCCTTTGGGCACGAATCCTTCGAGCGACTTTGTGTATCTCATTTCGATGATCCACGCCGCTCACGTAATAGGAGGCGTAGCCGCGTTGCTGGTAGCGCTGATCCACGCGTTTACGCTGACATCGGGCCCCACGCCGACCCGAAAGCTACGACTGGAACTGACGCTTATTTACTGGCATTTTGTGGATATACTTTGGGTATATTTATTCGTCTTTATGACGTTGCAATCGTAAATAAATTAGATAAACATCTAAACGATACGTACTGATGGCTACAACGGCTACCGCTATGGAACATGATGTTCACGACGATCAGGGCAATGCCTGGTCAGGTGGTAAGGCGCCCTTTAGGGTGAGTTATGGCAAACTGATGATGTGGTACTTCCTCTTGTCAGATGCCTTTACTTTTGCGGGATTCCTGATTTCATACGGCGCTTTGCGCTTTAGCAGCCCTACCTGGCCTGTGCCCGACGTTGTCTTCTCGACGGCGCCGTTCGGTATTGAAGGTCTTCCTTTGATTTTCGTGACCTTCATGTCATTTTTGTTGATCATAAGTTCGGTGACCATGGTGCGCGCCGTACAGGAAGGCCACCGTGAAAATAAAAACGGCGTTGTCTTCTGGATGTTGCTGACCATCTTCGGCGGCCTCGGCTTCTTGAGCTGTCAGGCCTGGGAATGGAACAAACTCATCGGCGCCGAACACATGAGCGTGACCACCAACCCGTTTGGCACCCATACGGTTAGTGGAGAATATCTCGATAACAAACAGGGCGAGCCGTATAAGGAAGGCGAGAAACGCGAAACTTTCAAGACGGGAGAAACCTATCTGATGCACAAGCATCACGACGAAGAAACGGGCCATGATAGTTGGATTCAGCGCCGCTACATAGCCGAAGACGGCGCCATGGGCAAGCAGGAATTTGGCCCTAAAGCATTTGGCGCCCTGTTTTTCTTTATTACGGGTTTCCACGGCTTTCACGTACTATCGGGGGTGGTATTCCTGCTTATCATTATGCTCAATGCAGCCAGCGGGGTGTATGTGGCCAGGAAAAACGGATACGAAATGGTAGAGAAGATCGGCCTTTACTGGCACTTTGTGGATCTTGTCTGGGTTTTCGTTTTTCTCGTATTTTATCTGCTTTAATTCATTGATCTCATTCGAAAAAACATATAGCGATGCAACACCTCAGCTATGAAGCAAGTATCAAACGCGTGTATTACGGCTTAAAGCTCCTGGCATTCGTCACGGTCGTTGAAGTACTCATTTCACTATTCGGCAAAGGCCACCTGGGCTGGCACGAAGTGAAAGAATACAAAGTCGTTTTGTACGCAGTAGGTATTATAATTGCCGTGTTATCTTTGTACAAAGCCTATTTTATTATTTACGAATTCATGCACATGCGCTATGAGGTAAAGGGACTGGCCATGAGCGTGCTGTTACCTACGGCTTTACTTATATGGGCTATCATCGCCTTTTTCCAGGAAGGCAATTCGTGGAAAAACCGCCGCGAACAGATCAAGGAGAAAAACGAGGCTGCGCCCAAAGAGTCTTCGCAACCCACAGGTTATCTCGGCGACGATGTGTATCGACCCGATTGGAAGGGATAAATTTATCGGTGATAAAAAAAGCGTCTTTCGGGTGTTACATCCTGGAAGACGCTTTTTTTGTAGGTGAACGGTAAACGTTCTTGTAGGTGAACGGTAAACGTTCTTGTAGGTGAACGGTAAACGTTCTTGTAGGTGAACGGTAAACGTTCTTGTAGG
>JABWBR010000008.1 GCA_013360405.1 Saprospiraceae bacterium | reverse complement strand
AGCGATGGGTATAAAACCGCATCGCTACGGAGCGCACAGGAATCCCTCCCTCTCACACTCTCACCCTCTCTCCCTCCAACCCAGCCTTCCCCGCTCAAGCGTTCCTTCCCACACAGTTCAAGTCCTCAAACGCCGTCTTCAAACGGGCAATGAGCGCTTTTTCGCCTTCACGCAGCCATACGCGGGGATCGTAGTATTTCTTGTTGGGTTTGTCGGCGCCTTCGGGGTTGCCGAGCTGGCCCTGGAGGTAGTCCTTTTTGGCGTTGTAGTAGTCGTGAACCCCCTGCCAGTATGCCCACTGCATGTCAGTATCGATGTTCATCTTGATGGCGCCGTATTCGATGGCTTCGCGGATTTCTTCGCGCGACGACCCCGAGCCGCCGTGGAAGACGAAGTTGATGGGGTATTGCGCCGACAAGCCGAAGTGCTCGCGTACGTAATCCTGCGAGTTTTTGAGAATAACGGGTTTCAACTCTACGTTGCCGGGTTTGTAGACGCCGTGTACATTGCCGAAGGCGGCGGCGATGGTGAAGCGCGGGCTTACTTTGCCCAGGTGCTCATATGCATAGGCTACTTCGCTGGGCTGGGTATACAAGCGGGCATTGTCAATGTTGGTATTGTCCACGCCGTCTTCTTCGCCGCCGGTCACACCCAACTCTATTTCGAGGGTCATGCCCATTTTTTTCATGCGGTCGAGGTACTTGGCGCAGATTTCTACGTTTTCGTGGATGGGCTCCTCGGATAAATCGAGCATGTGCGAGCTATACAGTGGATACCCCCGCGATTCATAGAATTTTTCGCCGGCGTCGAGCAACCCATCTACCCAGGGCAGGAGTTTTTTGGCGCAGTGGTCGGTGTGCATCACGACGGTAACGCCGTAGGCCTCGGCCATGGTGTGGACGTGCATGGCCCCGGAGATAGCACCCAGGATGGCGGCTTTCTCATCTGTATTGGAAAGCCCCTTGCCGGCATAAAACGCCGCGCCACCATTCGAAAACTGGATGATGACCGGCGAATTAACCGCTTTGGCGGTCTCCAATACGGCATTGATGGAGTTGGTGCCGATGACGTTGACGGCCGGCAATGCAAAATTATGTTCGTTGGCGTATTCGAACAAGGCGCTTACTTCGTCGCCATGTAATACACCTGGACGGAATCTGGTTGATGACATATGTGGTGAATGTTAGTTGTCTGGCAAATATACGATTTTTGTATTTGCTTCGGAGTTTCGTGAAAGGCCTTGTTGGAGAGTGAGAGGGTGGGAGAGTGAGAGGGTGCGATCCGACGCAATCTGGGCGCGGGCTGGCCTGCAAATTTCTCACACTCTCACACTCTCAAAAACGAAGGGCATCTCTTCTACAAGAGACACCCTTCTCAATTTGTTATTAGCGACTTATATCCGCTTTTCGCGGATTATTCTTCGGCCATAAACGGATAGCGATAATCCGTTGGCGATACAAAATTCTCTTTGATGGCACGCGGCGAAGTCCAACGGTACAGGTTGAGCACGGAGCCCGCTTTGTCGTTAGTACCCGACCCCCTGGCGCCGCCGAAAGGCTGCTGGCCTACTACCGCGCCGGTAGGTTTATCGTTGATATAAAAATTGCCGGCAGCGTGGCGCAGTTTTTCGAAAGCGGTCATCACGGCCTTTCTTTCGGTGGCAAAAATAGCGCCCGTCAAGGCATAAGGCGAAGTATTGTCGAGCAATTCCAGCGTATTGTCGTAGTCTTTGTCGTCGTAGACGTAGATCGTCAATACGGGGCCGAACAGTTCTTCACACATGGTGATGTAGTGGGGATCCTGGACTACCATCACGGTAGGTTCGATAAAGTAACCCGTTGATTTATCAAAGTTTCCACCCGCTATGATCTCGACACCACTGTCATTTTTTGCCTGGGCTATGTAGCCGGTAATTTTGTCAAAGGCTCTTTCGTCGATGACAGCGTTGACAAAGTTAGTAAAATCTTCCGGAGAACCTATTTTAAAAGATTGAATATCTTCTACCAATAATGTTTTGACCTCTTTCCACAGGCTTTTGGGTATGTAAGCCCGGGAAGCGGCCGAACATTTTTGCCCCTGGTATTCAAAAGCGCCGCGCGAAAGGGCGGTAGCCACGGCCTTGGGATTGGCAGAAGCATGCACCATCACGAAATCTTTGCCGCCGGTTTCGCCCACTATGCGAGGGTATGATTTGTATTTGCTCAGGTTGGCGCCGATGGTCTGCCACAATTGCTGGAAAATGCCCGTGCTGCCGGTGAAGTGAATGCCGCCGAAGTCGCGGTGGTTGAAGATGACCTCGCCGGCCGTGGGACCGCTTACAAACAAGAGGTTGATGACACCGGGCGGCAATCCGGCTGCTTCGAATACTTCCATGATAACCGCAGCGGAATAAATTTGCGTTTCTGCCGGTTTCCACACTACGGTATTGCCCATGATGGCAGGCGAAGAGGGCAGGTTGCCCGCGATTGACGTAAAGTTGAATGGCGTAAGCGCAAAAACGAAACCTTCCAGCGCCCGGTATTCCATTCGGTTCCAGGTCAACGGCGCGCTATTGGGCTGCTGCTGGTATATTTCCGTCATGTATTGCACGTTGTAGCGGAAGAAGTCGCACAACTCGGCTACGCAGTCGATTTCCGCCTGGAAGACGTTTTTGGACTGCCCCAGCATGGTGGCGGCATTCATTTTGGCGCGGTAGGGACCGGCGAGTAAATCGGCTGCTTTCAGGAAAATGGCCGCGCGCTCTTGCCAGGGCATGTTTTCCCAGTCTTTTTTGGCTTTCATGGCCGCATCGATGGCCATTTTTACATGCGAGGCGTCGGCGCGGGAGTAATAACCCAGCGTGTGCGACAACTCGTGGGGCGGATGGATGGCTTTTCTTTCGTTGGTAAAAACAGGTTTGCCACCGATGTGCATGGGTAGTTCCAACTGATGCGATTTCAGAGTGGCGATGGCGGCCTTTAATTCAGCGCGTTCCGGCGATCCCGGCTTATAGCTCAACACGGGTTCGTTGACTGCGTGTGGAACTTTGAAAAATGCGTTTGACATAATCTGGTTGTTATGTGGTGATTTATGGTTAGTTTGTCAATAACAAATTACGCAATTCTGCGAGGTCGTGAATTTCAAAGGTCGGCGATATGCCCGACTGGTTTTCGGACTTTTCGGGGTTGTACCAACACGTGTGGAGTCCGTAGGCGTTGCCGCCGCCGATATCGGCGTTGAGGCTGTCGCCAACTACGATAACTTCTTTGCGGGGCGGCGATCCTATTTTATCAAAAGTAAAATCAAAAAAGCCGGTATGGGGCTTTGAAAACCCGGCTTCGTCAGAAATGATGACTTCCTGAAAATAGTGCTGAATGCCTGATAATTCTAATCTGGAACGCTGTACATCTCTTAATCCGTTGGTAATAAGAGCCATTTGGAAATGGATATGCAATTGCGCAAGCAAATGCCCCGCTCCTTCGATTACATAAGCTGATTGGGACAGGTGGTAGAGGTAGCGCTGTGAAAACACCGGAATATCAGCCGTAGCGTTTATCGCGCCGAAAAACTGTTCAAATCGCAGCGTGCGCAATTGCTGCCGGCTGATCTGCCCGCTTTCGAAGGCATGCCAGCAAGCTTTGTTGATCTGGTTATATAAGGCCAGGATCTCGTCGTCGCAAGGTAGGCCGTTTTCTTCGAGGGTTTGTTGCAGGGCCTGCCGTTCTGAACTGTCGAAGTCGAGTAGTGTGTTGTCTGCGTCAAATAAGATCCAACTGTAGCTTTGATCGGACATGCTAGTTTCAAGTTGTAATTTTTAACCACAGAGTTTCACAGAGTCAAAATCTAGCTCAGTGGAACTCTGTGTGAACTCCGTGTAACTCTGTGGTTAATAAAAAAAGCCATAATCAAGTCCATTACTTCGCCGGAATAATCACTTGCCCGGGAATAAACGGCGACGCATCGCCCCCTCCCTTTATGATCTCCCGCACTATAGTAGAACTAATATGTGAGTACGCCGGTTGACTGATCAGGAAAATAGTTTCAATACCATTTCCCACAATATGGTTGAGTTGTGAAATGGTCTTTTCGTAATCGAAATCGGAAGCGTTGCGGAGGCCCCGTAGCAAAAAATTGGCGCCTATGCGCGTGCAGTAATGCGCGGTCAGGTTTTCGAAATAATCCACCGCTATCCGGTTTTCATGGGCAAATACGACTTCCAGCCACTGGATGCGCTGCTCCAGGCTAAATAAGGTTTGTTTTTGTGTGTTGACACCAATGGCGACGATGATTTTGTCGAACAGGGGCAACGCGCGCGCTACTAAATCGACATGACCGGTGGTAATGGGATCGAAGGACCCGGGGAAAACAGCAATTTTTTGCGGCATGAAAGGCGTTTTTGGTTAGGCTTTTCTCTTTCCGCCCGCAAAATTGGCGATTTTATGTTGTTTGGCCAAACCTTTGACTCATTGCTCGGCTGCTTGGTTGGATAAATAAAGCCGATCTACGAAAAATGCTTTGTCGGCCCCCTTGTTCGCCTGCCTGTTAACCAGAAACAGTTTGTGTTTCCCGTTGATGGGCTTGATTGAACACCAAATCTCTCTGGGAATGTTCCCTTCTTGTTCTGCGCGGATCTCTACCGTACCCAGCAAGGCGCCATCTACCGCATCGGCATGGATTTCGAGCAATCCGCCCGCCATGTCTTTTTTATTGGCTACTGTGCTAATTTGTAAGCGTCGTACCCCCGTGAGGTCTATTTTAGTAAAACCGATATGCACCACTCCGGGTGTAAAAATGATGCCCTTTAGCGCGCCACCCTGGAAATCTTCCATTTCGGCGTGTAAAATGCCCATGCTTGCTTCTTCGTAATCTTCTGCCTGGAAGGAAGGATACGCCAGTTTGACCATATCCCTGCCGCTGGCCGGCGAAGCGTCCTTGCCGCCTTTGTCCTGGTAAGAGGCCATGAAGACGTACACGCCGGTAGTCTGCGGTTTGGTTGGGAAAACGTATTTGCTTTTCAGCGGCGGACCAGGAGGGAATTCCACGGGTTTGCCCAGCGACAGAATGTACGCTGCGATAGATTCTGCTTCTGCTTTTTTGAATTGCGGGTGCGCCGCCATAGCGGTTTCGCCCCAATTGCCCCCGCCGCCTTTGATGATTTTTTCGCCCAGTTTTGAGACGGCTTTAGGGTCTTTCTCGTATCGCTTGGAAATGTCTATGTAGCTGGGCCCCACCGATTTGTTGTCGACGACGTGGCAGGCTTTGCAGTCGCTTTCGTTCATCAGCGCTCTGCCGTTGGCCAGGTTGGCGGGCAAGGGGTCTTGCATGTGCCCCTGGGCGATGAGGGTGAGGTCCTCGCTGTTTTCCAGGTAGTCGATGGTAAACCGCACGCTTTTTGGCGAGATGGACTTAGCAGCCAGGCTGCCGTCTTCGGCGTCGCTGACTTTTACTTCGTAATGGATTGTGGAGTTGTCCCAATAAAACATGCTATTGCCGGCTACATCAATTTTGACGGCGGGCGGTTCGTTGCCGGCAATGACTTTGAGTTTGGCCGTACCTTGTTTTCCTTCTTTGTCGGTAACAGTCAAGGTTATGAAGTGATCGCCGGGAGTGGTAAATGTAAATGAAGTCTGTGCGCTGGTTATGCCGGTTTCGGCTTTTTCGCTGGTCGACCAGCTGTAGGTGATGGCGTCTCCGTCGAAATCGAGGGAGGAGTCGGCGCTTACCTGTACGGTCAGCGGTAGAGCGCCGGCGGTTTTGTCGGCAGTAATGACGGCCTGCGGCTTGCGGTTGCCGCTTTCGTATTCGATTTTGATGAGCCGGGCATCGGGATTGTGGGCAAACCAGGTGGTACCGTATTCGAGCATGTACAATTCGCCGTCGGGGCTCAGCACCATGTCGATTATTTTGTCAAATTTCAGATGAGATAGAAAGGGTTCCAACTTCTCGTAATTGCCCTTTTCGTCGAAAGTGACGGCTAAAATCCAGTTGCGCATCCAGTCGTACATGAAGAATTTGCCGTCGTAGTAATCCGGCAGGCGGGTTTCCGAATCCGCAAACATATCGGCATAATACACCGGTCCGGCCATGGCGTTTCTCCCACCCCTGCCGGTATGAGGAAAATCGGGTGAGTCGCCGTAAGGATACCACACCATCGCCGGCTGGGCGGGGGGAAGGTCCTGTATACCGGTATTATTGGGTGAATTGTTTATGGGATGCTGAGGATCAAATAGTTGCCCCGACTTTTTTAAAGCAAAATTGTAATCGTAATACGGCTTGTTGTCGCCGATAAAATAAGGCCAGCCGAAAAAACCGGCAGTTTTGGCCTGGTTGACTTCGTCGTAGCCGCGAGGTCCCCGGTTTTCGCCGTCATCCCCTGCATCGGGGCCTACTTCGCCCCAGTAGAGGTAATTGGTTTTGGGATCTATGGCCGTGCGGTAGGGATTGCGATTGCCCATGACGTAGATCTCGGGTTTTCCCCTGGAGCCGTCTTTGGGAAATAAGTTGCCGTCGGGAATTGTATAGGTTCCATCAGATTTGGGTTTGATGCGCAGGATCTTACCCCTGAAATCGTTGGCATTGCCGGAGGATTTCTGGGCATCCCAGGCCGAGCGCCCCGGACTTTCGTCGATGGGGGCATATCCAGAAGAAGCAAAGGGATTGGTATTGTCGCCCACAGAAATATACAAAAGCCCGTCGGGCCCAAATTCAAGGCATCCCGCCGAATGGCAGCACTCGTCGCGCTGGTTGGGGATCACCAATACTACTTTTTCAGAATCCAGGTTCAGCTTGCCTTCGAAATATTCAAACCGGGACACATGTTGCTTGTGCTCAGGGCCGGGCGGCGAATAAAATAGATAAATCCAGTGGTTGACCTTATAATCGGGGTCGAGGGCGAGGCCGAGCAGGCCGTCTTCCAACTCGGTGAATACGTCTAGTTCGGCAACTTGCGTAGTTTGCTGCGTTTTGGTGTCGAATACCTTCATGGCGCCCCGGCGTTCGATAAACAGGATATTGCCATCGGGCAGAAAATCCATCTCCATTGGCTCGTTGAGGTTTTCGTCTAACACTACTTTTGAAAACCGGTTATCCTCGGGTACCCGGTGCGTGCGGGCTTTTTTGTAGTCCAGTTTTGCTTTATTGCCCATGGCATATTGAATGCCGCCCCATAAGTGCTTGAGATAGAGGGGTTCCTGATAGCTTTCCGAGGTATGCCCCATAGCGGTATAAAAAGCGCGGCCGCCGTCGTAGTCGTGGTACCAGGACATAGGGTGCGTATCGCCGTTTTTGCCGCCTTCGTAGCTTTTTTCGTCTATTTTGACGAGCACCTTCAAATCCTGTTTGATGTCGCGGAGGTTGTACCACTCGTCGGTTCTTTTCCACAGGTCGGGAAGCGAATCGGTAGCAGGGTGCTGGTGATCGATAACCTGAAGATCGGCCTCTTGAATTTTCGGGTGGCTGTCGAAATAAGCTCCGCAAAGTTTGCCGTACCAGGGCCAGTCGTATTCGGTGTCGCTGGCCGAGTGGACACCCACATAACCTCCTCCTGCTTGAATAAACCTTTCAAAATCAGCTTGCTGCCTGTGGTTCAGCACGTCGCCGGTGGTATTTAGAAAGATAACCGCGCTGTAGCGCTTGAGGCTGTCTTCCGCAAAATAAGCGGCGTCTTCTGTGAAGTCTACGCTGAATTTGTGTTGGGCGCCCAATTTTGCAATGGCTTCTCTGCCCGCTGGGATAGAGGCGTGTCTGTAACCCGCCGTTTTAGAAAAAACCAATACCCTCGGCTTAACTTTTGAGCAACTGACAGAGCTATAAGTCAGTAATGCTATACATAAGAACCACAGTAGCTTAGCGACGCCGTGTTGAAGTGATTTTGCGGAAGATGGCATGTGTAGATAGATTTAGGTTTCAAATATAGAAATTCTATCTTCACTTCAAAAAAAAGCTTGACGCCGGCAATATATATCGGTCTTGATGTGGGCACTACTGCGGTAAAAGCGGTCGCTTTCGACGACAATGGGCTGACACTGGCTGTAAAACGGGGGTATTATCCCACTTTTTCACCCCATCCGGATGTTGTGGAACAAGACCCGGAGCATGTTTTCCGTAAAACGCTTCATTGTCTGCTCGCTTTGATCCGCACCTTGCAAATGCCGATAACCGGTATCGGCTTGAGCGGCGCTATGCATAGCATTTTTGCAGTAGACGCCGGTGGAAGGCCGCTTACCCGGGCTGTGCTCTGGTCGGATAACCGCAGTGTGGAGGAAGCGGCTATACTCAATAGAAAAAGCTTAGGCAAGCAGCTTTATGAGCGTACAGGAACGCCCATTCACCCGATGTCACCGCTATGCAAATTGCGCTGGTGGAGTAAGTACGAACCGGAGTTGTGCAAAAAAGCTTCGAAGTGGGTTTCTCTCAAGGAATATATCATTTTTAGGCTTACGGGCGAATGGCTGGTCGATTTTTCTATCGCGTCAGCAACAGGTTTGTTTGACATTCGCCAACTGGACTGGTGTGAGGAAGCGTTGCGCTACGCACACATCCATCGAGCGCAACTTTCCCAGCCGGTTCCATCCGAAAAAATACTCGTATCTGCCCTCAAAATCCTGGCCGAAATTCCCATCGTTATAGGCGCCAGCGACGGCTGCCTGGCCAACCTGGGCGCGGGAATCACCGAGCCGGGACAAGCTGTGATGACAGTGGGCACCAGCGCTGCGCTGCGCAGCAATGCGCCGGCGCCTGTGATCAACCCGCATGGCCGGCTATTTTGCTACATTCTCTCGCAAGGGCAATACGTGTTCGGCGGCGCTTCCAACAACGGTGGCAACGCCTGGGAATGGCTCAACAACAGCCTCTTCGGCGTAGGGCGTACCAATTATCAAAAGCGCTTCGATCTCGCCGCTCAAGCGCCCGCAGGCAGCGAGGGATTACTTTTTCTGCCTTATCTGATGGGGGAGCGGGCGCCTTTGTGGAATGCCTCGGCACAGGCAGCTTTTTCCGGGCTCACGCACCGGCACCGGCCGGCTCACTTGCTGCGTGCTGCCTTGGAGGGAATTTTATTTAATTTACATCTCATTCTTGAGGAAATGCAAAGTACCGGAGGCTATACCGCCTTTTCCCGTATTGTGATGAGTGGAGGTATGGCCGCATCGCCGTTTTTTATGCAGATGGCCGCCGATATTTTTGGCACAGAGGTTTGTCTGAGCCACACAGAAGAACTTTCCGCCTGGGGCGCCGCTGTATTGGCCCGAAAAGCCTTAACAGGACAGGAGTTTGGCGCCGTAGAACAGGATTCAATCGCATTTTATCCAAATACCCCTAACCACGAGACCTATCGCGATTCGTTTTTTGAATTTAAATTATTATTAAAAAAATACAAATACCTGTAAATCATGCCGTTAATCATTATTGCATTGGGTATTGCGCTGCTGCTTGTTCTGGTCATCGCACTGCGGTTTAATGCATTTATTGCGCTTATCATAGTAGCGGTGGGCGTAGGTTTAGCCGAAGGCATGCCTATAGTCCAGGTAGTAGGGTCTATCAAAAAAGGGGTGGGGGATACCCTGGGCGAACTGGCGCTGATGCTGGGTTTTGGGGCTATGCTCGGCGCGCTTATAGCGGAAAGTGGAGCTGCCAGGGTCATTACTTCGAGGTTGGTGGCAATTTTTGGCCCGCGCAGGGTGCCCTGGGCTTTGATGCTCACCGGATTTATCATCGGCATTCCGCTGTTTTACACGGTGGGTTTTCTGATCGTCATCCCCCTCATTTTTGCCGTTACGGTGTCTACGCGTTTACCGCTGTTGTATGTAGGCATTCCTATGATCGCGGCTTTGTCGGTCACGCATGGTTTTTTGCCGCCGCACCCGGCGCCTACCGCAGTGGCAGTGGCCTATCAGGCCGATATCACGCTGACGCTGTTATACGGGCTCGTAATAGCGTTTCCGGCTATTTTGGTAGCCGGCTGGCTGTTTGGCAGTTCGTTTAAAAATACATGGACGACGCTGCCGGAGGGGCTCATGCAGTCCGAACCCGATAACCCCCACCGGGTACCCGGCTTTTCTATAGCCGTCTTTACGGCATTGACGCCGGTTTTGCTAATGGCCGGCGCGGCTGTCGCCAAATTAACCTTGCCGGAAGGCAACCCGATGCTGACCATTCTTTCGTTTATCGGCGACCCCGTTATCGCGCTTTTGCTAGCCTTATTGCTGGGCGCCTATACGCTTGGCGTGGGTTTGGGTCGCAAATGGAGCGACATCATGGATGGCTTCGCCAATGCGGTCAAACCCGTTGCCATGATAATGTTGATTATCGGCGGGGGCGGGGCATTCAAACAGGTATTGGTTGACAGCCAGGCGGGCGATTACCTGGTCAAATTGTTTAATGCCAGTAATATGTCGCCCCTGTTGCTTGCCTGGAGCATAGCCGCAGCCCTGCGCATCGCGTTGGGTTCGGCCACGGTAGCCGCCCTGACCGCAGCGGGTATCGCCGCACCGCTGGCCACCGGCGGTCATGCCAGTCCGGAGTTGTTGGTATTGGCCACCGGCGCCGGCAGCCTGACCTGCTCCCAGGTGAATGATACCGGTTTTTGGTTGTTTAAAGAATATTTTAATCTTACTATAGTACAAACACTCAAATCCTGGACGGTGATGGAAACGATCGTCTCCGTAGTGGGGCTGCTGGGGTGTTTACTCCTTGACCAGCTCATTTAATATAAATTTCTATATGCAAACATCTCAATACATAGGAGTCGTCGGCCTGGGCAAAATGGGCCTCGCCATAGCCCTAAACCTCCGCGACAAAGGATTTTCGGTGACCGGCTACGATATCGACGCCGGGCTGCGCGCTAAGTCTGCCCAGGAAGGCATCCATACAACCGATTCTCTGGGAGCACTCGTTCAGCGCCTTCCCTCGCCAAGGCTAATCTGGCTGATGATCCCTGCCGGCGAAGCCGTAGCGCAAACACTGGAGCAACTAGCCGCTTTGCTGAGCCCCGGCGATACGGTCATTGACGGCGGGAATTCGATGTACAAGGACAGCGTGAAAAACTACCACGAACTCCGCGAGTTGGGCATCCATTTTCTCGATTGCGGCACCAGCGGGGGAGTGAGCGGCGCCCGCCACGGCGCCTGTCTGATGGCCGGAGGAGAAAAAACAGTATTTGAACGGTGGGAACACGTATTCCAGGCCCTGGCCCAGCCCGATGGGTATGTGTATACCGGAGGCCCCGGTAGCGGTCATTTTGTGAAAATGGTGCACAACGGCATCGAATACGGCATGATGCAGGCGATGGCCGAAGGTTTTGAAGTATTGCAAAAAAGCGAATACGATATTGATTATCAGAATATCGCAAAAGTATGGAACCACGGCTCCGTAATCCGGGGTTGGCTCATGGAACTCGCCGAATCCGCCTTCGCGGCCGATCCGGATTTGTCGTCGATCAAAGGTGTGATGAATTCATCCGGAGAAGGCAAATGGACGGTGGAAACGGCGCTCGACCTCGGCGTGCCCACTCCGGTGATCGCCCTGTCGCTGTTTATGCGCTACCGCTCGCAGATGGAAGATACTTTTTCGGGCAAGGTCGTGGCCGCCCTGAGGTATGGCTTCGGGGGGCATGCAGTGGTGGGGAGTGTGGGAGGGAGGGAGTGAGAGTGGGTGGGAATAGATAAAGAGATCCCTCCTTCTCACACTCACACACTCTCACACTCTCATCTCAGTTCCAACACCCTTGTCTCACTGGGTTGTAGCTGGACTTTAGCCAGGTTGCCGAGCGTTTGGCCGCTTATCACATCCATCGCAGAATTATAACCGGCCATGCGTTCGTGAAAGCGCGCAGTAGCTACTTCAACGGGTTTGTCGGTTGAATTAAACACCACCATCACCGTTTTTTTGCCGTCATAGCGGAAATAGGTGTACACACCGTTATCGGGTACGTACTGCATGAGTTTGCCCCGGTGTAGCACGGGGTTTTGCTTGCGGTATTGCGCCAATTTGCGCACGTATTCAAAGGCTTCCTGCTCTTTTTGGCTGCGGCCGGAGGCTTTGAATTTATCGGCCTTATCCTCTCGCCAGCCGCCTGGGAAATCCCTTCTGCCCGCTTCGCCAAAGGCGCCGCCCTGGCCGGTCATCAGTATTTCGGTGGCATAATAAATGGAAGGAATGCCCCGTAGGGTCATCATCAGCGCTATGCCGGATTTGTATTTGGCCATATCTTCGCCAATAGAGCTAAAATAGCGGTTAGTATCGTGGTTATCGAGGAAAAGCACGTTGCGATACGGGTCTTCATACAGGAAATCCTGGGCCAAGGTGTAGTACAATTTGTTTACCCCGTCTGTCCATCCCTGCTTGCCCGAAATCGCTTCCGTTATAGCATAATGGATCTGAAAATCGGTAACTCCCGGCAAATTGGAGTTAAAACCTTCTACCAAGTGGTTGTTTTGGGTAAAAAATGCCTGTACGGCAGGGCCGTGCACCCAGGTCTCACCAAAAAGGTGAAAATTAGGATATTCGTCTTTAATTCGCTTACACCATTTAGAAAGAAATTCCTGGTCGGGATAATAATACGTATCGATGCGATAGGCGTCGTGACCGCTGTATTCTATCCACCAAATATTGTTTTGGATTAAAAAATTAGCCAGGTGCGGATTTTTCTGGTTGAGGTCGGGCATGTGGCGGTCAAACCAGCCGTTGGCTGTGGCGTTTTTATCCGTTTCGGAGCCGTAAGGATCCATCCATACCGGCTCGCGGTAGATGCTGCGGGTAAATTCGGGAAACTGGTGGATCCAGTCTTCGGAAGGCAAATCCCGGATAAACCAGTGCTGGTCGCCCACGTGGTTGTGGATGATATCCATGACGACCTTCATGCCTCTGGCGTGGCATTTTTCTACGAATTGCAGGTATAATTCGTTGCTGCCGAATCGCTTATCTATTTGATAGTGATCGGTAACCGCATAACCGTGATAGGAAGCGTAGGGTTGGTCGTTTTCGAGAACGGGAGTTGGCCAGATAGCTGTCACGCCCAGTTCTTGCAGGTAGTCGAGCCGCTCCATGATACCCAGAATATCGCCGCCGTGGCGGAAAAATATCTTCCCGCGGTGGGTGCCGCCGGCATTCATATCGGCGTAGCTGTCATTGCCTGGATCGCCGTTGGCAAAGCGGTCAGGCATTAGCGTATAAATGAAATCAGCGCTTGTGAGGCCTTGCGCCCTGCCGGCGCCGGTATTCCGGTTGCGCAATTCGTATTCGTAGCTTTTGCTTTTGCCATTTGAGGTAAGCACGATGGGGAATTTACCCGCAGCGACGCCGGGGCCTATGGTTAGTTCTACAAACAGGTAGTTGGGATTTTGCTCCTGACTCACCTTGTTCACTATTACGCCGGGATAATTGACACTTACGCTTGCATTTTTAATATCCTGATCGTAAATAATCAATTCTACGGTAGGGTGGTGCATGCCCACCCACCAGAAAGGAGGTTCTATTCTCTCCTGATCCACTTTACCGCCTTTGGCATAGCGGTAGTAGTATTCCGCTTCTTTTGTGCCCAGCGGAATGGTTTGCATGGGGTCGTCGTTGTATATGCTTTTGTCTTCTTGTGCAAAAGCGCCTGTGGTGCCTATCAGCAGCATGGCGCACATCCCGGTAAGATAAGAGAGGGTTTTCATATTAAAATAATTTAAGATCAAATTGAAGTATCTGCCATTTGCAGAATAGCTTGAAATTCTTCGGGTTGCAGGGGCATCACCGATAGCCTGCCTTGTCGTACCAGGCCGATTTCTTGTAGGGCGGGCGTGGCTTTGATAACCGATAGCGGCACGGTATTTTGCAGTCGCTTCACCGGCGCCAGGTCAACTACCGACCAATCGCCTTTTTCGGCGGTGGGATCGGGATAAGATTCCTTGATTACGGTAGCAATGCCCACTATTTCGAGTCCTTCGTTGCTGTGGTAAAACAACACCAGATCGCCGTTGCGCATGGCTCTGAGGTTGTTGCGGGCCGTATAGTTTCTCACGCCTTCCCACATGGTGCGGCCTTCCCGCTCCAGGTCGGCGAAGCTGAATACGAAGGGTTCTGATTTGACTAACCAATAATTCATATAATCAAGACTAACACACTTTGAAATAATAACATGCCATCTATGAGTCCGCTGAAGTAATAATCGCTTTTAGTCGGTCGGGCTCCTACTACCAGGATGGCGCTGATACCTGCCGAAATTAGCAATGCCAGAAGCGAATATAAGCTGTATGCGTCAGCCCGCCAATTAAAAAATGAAGCTACAGGCATAAGCGCCAGGCTGCCGACAGCAACGGCTTTTGTTTTGGATATTCCCCAGCTGCCCGGCAAGGTTTTCACGCCCGCCGATCTATCGGAATCGATATCGCGCAGATCGAATGCAAGGGCAATGGCGAAGATGAAGCACAACCGCTCGACGCACATCACTAGCATGGGAAGATTTACGGTGAGGTGTAGTTCTGCTGCCGGCAGTACCACTGTTAAGTATACCCAGACTGCGATGAGCGTAAAAATTTTTACAAAATGTACATCGCGTAGTCTGCGATAACCACTCAAGACAGGCAGTACGTATGCGGCTGCCAGCGCGCATGGTGCGAATAACCATACCCACAGGTCGATTATTTTTATAAAAAAATAGCAGGCTGCAATAGCGGAAAGTACCAATTCTACGTACAAAATGGGTTTAAACCGCTGAATGGTTGTCCATCTATTGTGATGAAAGCCGGTTTTTGCAGATTTTGACAGCCCGATCAACCGATGAGTAGTATAAAGCCCCAGCGTAGAGAAAAACAGAAAACCCAGGTAGGGGCTCCAGTGCCAGCGTCCGGTGAGCAGCCATTGCGTTTGCCCCGACAAGGAGGCTGCGCCCAATGCAATGAGGATATTGCCATACAAAAGCGCATCCAGCATTGACTTGAGCAGGCGCATTAGAAATACTTGAAATTATGGCTGTTTTCGATTTTTAATAGCGTTTCGTAAATCAGTTGGATCACGTTATTGACGTCGTCTTTGTGCGCCATCTCTACGGTGGTATGCATATACCGGAGCGGAAGAGAAATAAGCGCAGAAGGCACACCGCCGTTTGAATACGCAAACGCATCGGTATCAGTGCCGGTGCGCCTCGATGCCGCTTCGCGCTGCACGGGAATGCCTTTTTCTTCGGCAGTAGAAATGATAAGCGACAGTAGCTTGTTATGAACGGCGGGCGCATAGGTCACTGAAGGCCCTGCACCGCTTTTTACATCGCCGTGTTTTTTTGTGCTAACCAACGGCGTGTGGGTGTCGTGTGTCACGTCGGTCACGATAGCCACATTAGGCTTAATCGTTTGGGCGATCATCTCGGCGCCCCGCAGCCCCACTTCTTCCTGAACCGAATTGACCACGTAAAGGGTGTAGGGCAGTTGTACTTTGTTTTCGTGGATAAGACGCGCCACCTCGGCGATACAAAAACCACCGATGCGGTTGTCGAGGGCCCTTCCCACGTAGTATCTGTCGTTGAGGACGATCATCTCGTCTTCATAGGTAATGACGCAGCCCACATGGATACCCATCTTCATCACTTCTTCTTTGTCTTTGGCGCCCACGTCGATAAAAATATTTTCGAGTTTGGGCGTCAGGTTAGCGTCGTCACCATGACGGGTGTGTATCGCGGGCCAGCCGAAAACGCCTTTGACAAGGCCGTTTTTGGTATGGATATTGACTCGTTTGGAAGGCGCAATCAAGTGATCGGAGCCTCCGTTGCGAATCACATTGATAAATCCGTCTTCAGAAATATAATGTACAAACCAGGAAATCTCGTCCGCATGCCCTTCAATGACGACTTTGTATTCATGGCCCGGGTTGATAACCCCGTAAACGGTGCCATAATTGTCAACGTGCCAGTTGGAGATAAATGGCTTTATATAGTCGAGCCAAAGCTGCTGACCAGCGGATTCAAAACCTGTCGGAGAAGCATTGTTGATATAGCTGCGCAGAAATTCTTCTGACTTGGGTGTAATCACCGACATATACAGCGTTTGTATGTGTTAGATTATTCGGCCAAAGATAATAATTTATTTGGCTTCGTATGCGGCAAGCCAATTTTCGCTCCATGCCTGGGGGCTTTTACTCCAGGCGCTGAGTGTGTCCAAGGATTCGGCATTGAGATAGTGGGCCTCAATGGCGGCCTTTAGCAGGGTTTCAAAATCGCTCAACGCCAGGTGTGGACACTGTGCTTCGCTAAATGCGTGTTCGGAGGCCGGCAGTCCGTAGGTGAATACGGCAAGTACGCCGGCTACCACCGCGCCCGCTTCCCGTAGGGCTTCAACCGCTTTCAGGCTGCTGCCGCCCGTAGAAATAAGATCTTCTATAACTAATACTCGGGCTCCGGGACTTAATTCGCCTTCGATCTGGTTTTGGCGACCATGCGATTTTGCTTTCTCCCGCACGTACACAAACGGCAATCCCAGTTTGTCGGCCAATATGGCGCCGTGGGGTATGCCCGCGGTGGCCACCCCGGCCACAACGTCAACCGGGCCAAAAACTCCGGATGCCTCCTGAAATCCCTTGATGAGCAGGTTTCTAACGGCAGGGTGGGAGAGTGCTACCCTGTTGTCGCAATAGATGGGCGATCGCATCCCCGATGCCCAGGTAAATGGGTTTTGGGGACTCAATTTTATTGCCTTAATTTGCAGCAATTGTTGCGCTACGCTTAAGGCTATTGTTTGATCCATTTTGTGTATGTTTTTCATAGACCCTGCAAATGTACAAAGTATATATTAACGACACGCCCCTTTATCTGTGTACGACCGGAGAGCTGGCACATTTACCTGCGCCTTCACCCGCTGTGATGGTAGCCCGTTATCCCGGCAAACCCAAGTATTTGCTCAATTACGCCGATTTGCTCGAAAAATCCCGGCGCTTTGATTGCATCATTGTCTACGATGACGATATAGCAAAACTTTGGGCCGATTTTCTGACGCTTTACGCGTATATCCCGGCTGCCGGCGGACTGGTCTTTAACACTTCCGGTGAGACTCTCCTGATTTACCGCCGCAATAGTTGGGATTTGCCCAAAGGCAAAGTCGACGAAGGCGAAACGATGGAAGAAGCTGCCGTGCGGGAAGTAAAGGAAGAAACGGGTCTGGTAGATGTACAACTCCAGCAGTCGCTCGGCACAACTTACCATACCTACAGAGAAAAAAGAGAAAAGCGCATTTTAAAAGAGACCTTCTGGTATGTCATGAAGACCAGCAACGACGAGCTTATTCCTCAAGCAGAAGAAGATATCGAGCAAGCAGTATGGGCCGATTTACCCGCTTTTTTAGCTGAAAAACGCGATATGTACCGCAGTATCAGAGAAGTACTCACCCAATATCTGGCCTCGAATTACTGACGCTTAGGTTTGATATCGAGCATCAGCGATACCACGTGTGAATACCGGTTTTGTTGATCTCCTAAATCGGTATACGCATAATCAACCTGGAGGCTGCTGATCCGGAAACCCAGTCCCAGACTCGGGCGCGCGGTCGTATTTTCTTTACCGTCAAAATCGGTCTCGCGCTGGAATTGGTTGACGCCCAGCCTCAGGAACAAAAACCGCTTGAAGTCGGCTTCCAGGCCGAAAGCGGGGTCGATACTGAAAGGACTAGCCGATACGAGCGTATTGCGCTGACCGTCGGTAGTTACGATAAAATCCAGTTCGGGCCTTATTCCGATTTTATTAAACTGAAATTGATAAGCTGCTCCCAGGATAAGCTGCGGCTTGGTGATTTCCACGCTACTGATAGGAATTTCGTTGTTTGTGAGGGCCAGGGCTTCTTTTTCTTCTTCTGTAAAATTGAACGCCCAGGCATTAAAAGTAGTGCTGATATCTTTGGCCAGTATGCCGAATTGCCAGCGATTAACAGCGTATTGGAGCCCCAGGTCGAGCCCGAAACCCCAGGCGGTGGCAAAGGGGCCGATACGCCGGTGTACCACCTTTACATTTCCTCCTAGACGCAAGTCGCCTTTTACCGATTTCAGCTTTTGGGCATAACTCAGCAACATAGCATAATCGGCTGATGAAAAGGTGCTCAAGTTGTCATAATTGATCGTGCCGTCGTCTTCGTACAGGGTGAGCGTATTGGGTATCTGGTCGATGCCGAAGCGGATGAGCGAAATGCCCAGTCGCCGTTCTTTGTTGGCCAAAGGCAGCGTGATGCCCAGATAGTCGAATTTTCCTACCCCGCCAAACCATTCGGCATGCATGGCGCCTACCTGGAGGCCCTGGTCGGGGCCGATGGCGGCCAATCCGGCGGGATTCCAGGCGCCGGCGGTGACGTTGTTTACACTGGCTATCACGGCGTTGCCAAGCCCCTGGGCCTGGGCGCCGACGCCTATCGAGAGAAATTCATTGCTGTATTTCTGGGCCCACAGGGCGGCAGTAGCGCACATGGCGAAGGCTAGAGCTACTACCCGAACCGAATTTTGGCGAGTAAACAAAAACATAAGCGGTACAAATTTGAAAGTCTAACGTTAATCAATCGTGCAAAGTCTTTGAAACGTCTAATTTTAAGGAATTCCCCGCTTTTCGTCAGGTTGGCGACTTTGCCTCCTCCTCGTGAATTCTGATATCTCTATTGATGGCTATGCTGGCGTTGAGCTCGAAGCCGATCAGCAGGATCAGCGAGTTGAGCTGCATCCAAAGCATGACAATGATGATAGTCGCGATAGAGCCGTAAAATTGGGCATAGGTATCAAAACGCCCCAATTCGTCGATATAAAAAGAAAAAGCTACCGATGACAATATAGAAAGGGTAGTGGCCAGCGTGGCGCCTGGCGACAATAAGGCAATACGCTTGTGGGTGGCGGCGCCATAGCGATAAATAACGGCGATACCTATGTAAAATAGCAAAATGATTGCCACCCAGCGCAACAAATCAATGGCCCGGGTGCTCAAACCCGCCATAGCTATGTATTCGGAGAGCAAATTGATCAGAAAGCTGCCCAAAATGATCAATACGATGGAGGCGATGAGCAAGGCGCCAAGTAGCCCTGTAAGAAAGATGGCCACAATCCGTTTTTTGATCATACCCCGCTGGCGAAAGGTAGTTTTGTATGATTTTTCAAAGCTCTGCATCATGGCCAACATTCCGTTTGACGAAAAATAGATGGCCAGTATAAAGCCGAACGATAATAGACCTACTCGTGGGTTTGTGGTGATATCTGAAATAAATTCATAAAGCGTATTACCAGCTTCCCCAGGCATTAGCTTTTGTATTTCCGTTTGTAATATCAGGTTGAAATTTTCGCCTTCCGGCAGATATTGCAACAGGTATTGTTGTAAAAAAGGGAGCAGCGTAAATAAAGTGAGCAAGGATGGAAAAAGCGACATAAAAAAGCTGAACGCAATCGAATTCGCACGCATTTCCAGGTCGAGTCGCCGCATTTCGTTGATCACAAAAACGATAACATTGTAAATGGGAACCCCATAAAACCCAGGCAGGGAGCGGTGTTTAGTCCAATCCAGCGTTTTTATCACCAGCGGATGCCGATTAACGTTTTGCTGGAGTTCTTTTACGTCGGGTATTTTAAGCTTGTACATCAAAATACGGCTTGAGTTTATCGAGCAAATAAGCGGGTGCAGAGATGGTTTGCTGTGTTTTTACCGTTACAAAGCAAAGCCGTACGCTGCCGCCGTTGACGAGTTTTCCGTTTTCATTCAAAATTTCCACGTGAAAGGTAATAAATCGGTCGGGCAATTGCTTGAGTGTGGTGCGAATAGTTAGCAGTTCATCATAACGCGCGGGGCGTACAAACCGCATTTGCAGGGAGGTCACCGGCATCATAATACCCAGTTCTTCCTCCATTTTCTTGTAGGTAAGCCCTATCGATCGCAGCATTTCCACACGTCCGATTTCATAATATTGCGCATAATTGCCGTAGTAGAGATACCCCATTTGATCGGTTTCTCCATATCGCACGCGCTTTTGAAAGTGGTGAGTCAGCATAAACAAGAAAAGATAAAACGTGAATATCGCAAAAGGTGGCGTGCGGGCTCAAAAAACAGGATAAAAAAAAAGTCATCCCGCGATTTTATCAGGGATGACTCGTGTCGGGGTGGCTAATCGGGCTCGAACCGACGACCTTCGGAACCACAATCCGATGCTCTAACCTGCTGAGCTATAACCACCATGAGGAAAGATCAGTTACCTTATCTTTCTAAAGCGATGCAAAAATAAATAAGTTCCGTTAAACGATCAATATCCCGGCAAAATTAATTCCTGCCAAATGGTTAACTTTGCATGAAAAGCCCGCTATGATAACAAAAATCAGCGTACCGGCGATGGCGGCCTTCCTGCTGTTACTGGCAGCTTGCGGCTCTGATAAGCCCGCTGAAGAAGATCGCAGTGCCAAACTAGGCACTTCCCCACCGCTTAATGTGCAATTGATTTGCGAAACGGTAAGCGAGAGCGAGGAGGATCCCCGCTCGGCAGTGTATGCCCTCATCGATGAAAGCAAGGTTAAACTGGCCGATATAGCTGCGTGCGAAACCATTCCTGCCGACCAGTTCGGTCAATATCAAATTCCCACGGATGCCGTTGCTGCTGTGGGCGGCTGGTGGGCAGGATTTGGCGATTACGTATATGCCCGCCGGCAAGGCGAGACTATCGAACTGTTTATAGGCGAAATGGGGGAGTCGGAAGAAGAAACAGGCGTGCAATACCGCCGCATTGCTGTTTTCTCTGAAGGCCAATTTCGGTTTGACGAGGAAGTCCGGTAAATTAATCTCTTTCCCAAAACTTCCACCATTGATCGTCGTTTCTGCGATTTTTCTTTGGCGGCCAGGGGCGTTTGATGATGACATAACGCAGTGAAATGCCGGTTTGAGGGTAGAAGGTGGATTCCCCGCCTCTGATATTGATGGCCGGCTTGAAGTCATAGGAGATGTTGAATTTGCCCAGACTGAGTTCAAGTCCTGCTATAACAGTAATCCCCATGGGGTTGCTATAGTCTTCTACAGGCGTGCCTTCCACCGAAGCCGGCGCCTTGCCCCATCCCATGTGAAATCCGCCGCCGGTATAGAAATTAAGCCGCCGGGTCAGAAAAGGCATATGCTGTTCGCCCATTAGGGTCACAATGGCTTCTTCGCGCTGCAGGCTCGACTGTACGATGGCTTCTATGCTGGTGCGCTTTGCCACGCGCTGCTGGATGGTGACACCCCAATCGGTGCCCAGGCGCATACCCATGGCAGTGTTGTAGGACTGCGCTTCTGCGCGGATGATGCCTCCCAGAAGGAGCATCATGGTGAGTTGTAGGTAGGTTGCTGATTTCATAACCCCCAAAACGATACGCAGAGACGCAAAATTACGTAGAGACGCAAAATTTTGCGTCGCTACGTATCGTTTTGGTTTTTTATTCAAAAAAATTATCATACTGATTCCTATGCCCGGGCTCGCGGATGGGCTCTTTGATGGGCGCGTCGAGATCGAGCACGTCTTCTTCGCTGTTGGCCTGGAGCAGGAGCGTATCTTTTTCCTTGCCCAGGATGAGGGAAACGCCCTCTTTTTCCCATTTTTCGAGCATTTTGAGACCTTCTTCTTCGAAGATACCGTTTTGGAGATCCACCGAATTCATGAAACCGGCTGACATTTCCATAAAACGCTCCATTTCACCCACTTTGCCGGCCACATCATCGGCGATAGATTCCATCGCCATATCAAACATAGCGCGTTTATCGGGGTCGCCGCTGATAATACTCATGGCAGAGCGCATAGCGCTATGGCTGGCATGGATTACTTTGCGTTCTTGTTCTTTTACTTCAACCTGATCTTTGATGTCTTCCATCAGAATCTGGGAATTCTCGTACATCTTAGTCAATACGCGGTAGAGAATTTCCATTTTGCGGTACAGATCTTCCAGCCTGATATTAGACTCCTGTAACCTGCCTGCGCGCCTCGACTTGAGGATCATAATGGCCTGCTTGTCGGATTCTTTGGCTTTGCTGGCTAGCTGAAGGTTACTTTGTATTTCCTTCTTATTGATGTGGATCATTTCCCCCAGCTTGTGCATCTGCCCGCGCAACTGGCTGATCTGTTTGTTCATTTTGCGCAGGTTGTTTTGCAATTCTTCCACATAAGACTTAAGGATTCCGATGGGGTCGAGCTGCACAAAAATGCCGGTTATCCAGCGCATGATACTTTTATAGCTATAAAAGACCAGGTTGCGCATTCGGGGGTCCAATACTACGTAAACTAATGCGCCCAATGCCATTAGCATCAGAGCGAGGTTAAGCGTGTTTTTCGCCAGCACGAGCAATACCGGAAGGCCGACGTACAAGAAATAGCCGCCGCCCAATATCAATCCAGCCAAAAAAAGCAATCCCGTTATGCCTTCGGGCCGTTGCCAGAAGGTTTTCGGTTTCATGTCATTACCGTGAGAGTCCATTATGAATTCGTTTGTTTTGATGTATTGCCAAAACGCCTAGCCTCTGCCTTGTTTCCACCAGGTATAACCCAGATAGGCAGCGCCGGCCAGAATGGCGATAAAAGCTATGTTAATAAGAAACGGCAAAAGCCGTACTCCGATGATGAGGGCTACTGCGAGTACCGCAAAGCCGATCAGTCTTTTTTTCATTTGTTCATCCATGACGTTCGATTTTTTAAATGATAACACCAATATGCGCTACTTATTTGAGATAGCGCTTCATATTTTCGACATCACGGCCAATCTGTTCCACCAATGCATTATAACTGGCAACGAAATTGTTTTTGGTGGTCTCCACTTTTACTACCGCATCTTCAATTTCTTTTTTCAATGCGCCGGCTTTTTGCTTATGAGCTTCGATCTCTTTTGTCAATTGGGCGATTTGCGCCATCTTAGTACGCGCCACTTCTTCCAATTGCTTGATTTCGTTTTCTTTGTTGCCTATCTGCTTTTCCCGTTGGGCATTATGGGCCTGGTTGAATTTATTTTCTTCCTGTTTGATGATATTCAGGTAGTGTTCGGCGGTTTGTACAAGCGTCTGAGCGGTGGCGCCAAGCGTTTGGGCCATGGCAAACGCCGACTGGAAGCGGGTAGGTTCATCCATGGGCATCTTTTCGAGCGAGCGGAGCGACTGCTTGAATTCGAGGTAGTCAAACCCGCCGAGGTTGTTGTCCTGCATGGCTTTAAACAATACTTCCAGGAATTGCTGGTTTACCTGGCCGGCGCCCGGGGTGGCCGCTTTGCCGGCTTCTGCCGGGGCATTGCTTTGTGGCGCCTGGGTAGTACCAGGCATCGTTTTCTGTCCGCCCTTGGGCTCCTGGGCGCCTTCTTCTTCTACGATGAACAGTGACTTTAAGTTCTTGAGCATGAGGTATGCCGTGCTTGTGCTTGTGAATATTGCCTGCAAATTACGGAAATTTAACGCAAAGCGGCAATTAGAAGCCGTTCTGTTTTTTGCGGTATGTTACAGCGCCAAAATTTGCCTACTTTTGCGCGGCAAACATAGTTTGTTTATGACTTTTGATATTACTATCCCGGTACTCAATGAGGAGGCGACACTGGCCGCGCAAGTAACCATATTGCACCGCTTTTTGACCCTGCATTTTACCCAACGCGATCAATGGCGTATTGTGATCGCCGACAACGGCTCTACCGACCGTACTTTTGAAATTGCGCAAGCGCTCAGCAACCAATGGCCCGAAGTAGCTGTCGTAAAGGTGCCGCGAAAAGGCGTAGGCCTCGCCCTCAAAACTTCCTGGGGACAGTCAGAGGCTGATATCGTGGGTTATATGGACCTTGACCTGGCCACCGACTTGTCGCATTTTCTCGAAACATACAATGCTATTGCAATTACAGGACACGACCTGGTGTACGCCACACGCCTGCATCCCCAATCGAAGGTGATCGGCCGTACTTTGAAAAGAGAATTCACTTCCCGCGTGTTCAATTGGCTGCTCAAACTATATTTGGGTGTTAAGTTTTCTGACGGTATGTGCGGGTTCAAGTTCCTCAAACGATCGGTCTATCCCGCTTTGTACGAGGCCGGCGCCCAAAACGACGGCTGGTTTTTTTCTACTGAATTGCTCACTACCGCCGAATGGCTCCATCTCAAATTGTTTGAATTACCGGTGACCTGGACAGACGATACTTCCAGCAGCAGGGTGAAGATCATTCCGCTGGCGAAAAGATACCTGCGCGATATGCACCAACTCAGGTTGCGAAAAATAGCCGGAAAATGACCCCGACAAGCAATGACATACCCGCGCTGATACTTGGTACGGCCATGTGGGGCTGGACAATGGATGCCCACATTTGCTTTAGCGTGCTCGACACGTTTTACGAGGCGGGTTTTCGAGGGGTCGACGCCGCTACAAATTACCCTATCAACAGGCAACCCGAAGATTTTCGGCTTTCAGAACGCATTTTATGCGATTGGATAAAGACGCACGGCGTACCCGACCTGCGGGTGATGATGAAGGTGGGTAGCGTCGATAATATGCGGAGCCCGGACAATAACCTTCACAAGAGCTTTTTGCTGATGTGTCTCGATGACTATCGCGAACTGCTGGGCTCCAATTTGGATATGCTGATGATACATTGGGACAACCGGGAAGATGAATCGGAAATCGCCCAAACACTCGAAGCCCTTGCGCTCGTCTGTGCTGCCGGATTGAAAGTAGGCCTATCCGGCATTCGTTTCCCCGAAGCATATGCCAAAGCAAACGAAGCGTTCAATCTGGATTTTTATATTCAAATAAAACACAATCTGTTACAGTCTGATTATAATAAATATAAGTCTTTTCATGGTGAAAGGCGTTTTCTGGCATACGGCATCAACGCCGGCGGTGTAAAGCTGAACGCCGCCGATTATGCTTCGCAAAGTTCGCTGAGCGTGAGGGGAGGGGACACCTCTAATCAATCTCCGCTGATTGCCGGATTAAAAAGCTGGCTAGACTCACAACAAGCGAAGCATGTATCCGATTTTAACCAGTGTAGCATGACTTATGCGTATCACAGCGAAGACATAGCCGGATTGTTGATCGGTCCGTCTAAAGTGGATCAGCTCCGCGATACGATCGATTTTTATAATAAATTGCAACAAACAGATTATCAGGATATTTACAATCAATTAATTGAACTAAAAAAGCAATATGCCGGGGCGCAGTGAGCACTACGATTTTGTAATCATCGGAGGGGGTATCTTTGGCGTGTATGCCGCCTTGTACCTTGCTGGGCGCCGCTATAAAGTGTGTTTGATTGAGAAAGAACGCGAATTGCTCAAAAAAGCTTCTATCGTCAATCAGGCGCGGCTGCATAGCGGCTATCACTATCCACGCAGTGTGGCTACGGCTATTATGTCAGATGACAATAAAGAGCGTTTTACGGCAGATCACCGCGATTTTATCAATTTTACATTCGAGCAATATTACGCCATCGACAGGTACGGCTCGTTTACCGACGCCAATCAATTTGCTCGTTTCAGCGAATTTATCGGTATCCCCTGCAAGGAAGTAGCCTACCATCCACTCTTTAACCACAACCGAATGGAGGCGCTGTTTCTCACCGAAGAATATTCCTTTGATCCCATACTCATAGCCGAATACTACCGGCAGAAAATTCTGTCTGAACAAAGGGTAACCATCAAAATGGAGACACAGGTACTGGGGGTGGAAGAAAACCAGGGGCAGTGGGTATTGCAGTTGCGGCAGTTGGACAGACCGGATGCCCTGCAAACCGTCACGGCATCGCAAGCGGTAAATGCCACCTACTCGGGAAGCAACGCCGTCAACCGCCAATTTGGCGTACCGGATATTGAGTTGATGCACGAGATTTCGGAGATGGTTTTTGTGACTTCGCCGGCCGTAAGCCAGGTGGGGCTCACCATTATGGATGGTCCGTTTGCCTCGTTGATGCCCTATGGCTTATCGGGATTGCTGTCGCTTTCTTCGGTGGCTTATACGCACCACAAAGTATCATTCGACAATCTGCCCACATTCGATTGTCAGGCGGGACACCCGGTTTGCAGGCCGGAGTTTACTTCTATCTGCAACTACTGTGCGCACAAACCCAAGTCAAATTACCGCAAGATGCTCGACCAGATCAGGCAGTATTTCAACCCGGAAATAGATTTTTCCTATTTTTCATCTTATTACACCATAAAATCCAAATTGAAGGCCAGTCATATAGACGACGGAAGGCCTACCGAGATTTCCCTGCTGCGTGAAAATCCCCGATTTTATTGCATCTTTGCCGGCAAAATAAACTCTATTTACGAAATAGAAAAGGTCATTACCACGTAAGTAAATCCTAACCTATATGCCCAATAACAAGTTACAGGTCGGGTCAGAAATAGGCCCATTAAAACGCGTAATCGTACATCGTCCCGATGATGGAATATCCCGGATTTCGCCCAAACGCGCCGAAGAACTTTTGTTTGACGATATCGTCTACCTCACTTACATGCAGCAGGAGCACGACGTCTTTACAGCGGTGCTAAAGCAGTTTGTCGGAGAAGAAAACGTGCTGGAAACAGAAACGCTATTGTGCCAGGCACTTGGAGAAGACGCCGAAAGTAAAAAGGAGATGATCGATATGATCGTCGATTACGAGGAGTTGCCTACGAGCTTTAGGGAAACCTTCCAACAGATGTCCGATGAAGAGTTGGCTCACGTGTTGATTACGGGCTATTACGAAAAGGAGGACTACATACTTTTTGACCCTATCCCCAATTTTATCTTTACCCGCGATATTGCAGTGGTCATCAACGACCATATCGTGGTGACAAAAGCGGCAAAAGAGGCCCGCTTTCGTGAAAATTTTATTACCCGCTTTATTATTTGGGCGCACCCTATTTTTAAAGAGCCTAAAGCACAGGGCCGCATTATCAACCTCAACAAGGTCGACCTCTTTCCGCCTTCCAAGCGCGGCGAGATGATCTCGGTAGAGGGCGGCGATGTGATGGTGATCAACAAAGACTACGTACTTATCGGTTGCAGCGAGCGCACTACTGAACATGGCGTTCGGTCGCTTGCGCGTGTACTACTTGACAAAGGTGTGGTAAAAAATGTGGTACAGGTGAATATCCCCCAGGATCGCTCCTATATGCATATCGACACTATTTTTACCCAGATCAACCACTACGATTTTGTGGCATTCAAGCCCATTATCATTGACGGGCTGAGTTCTACGGTTGAGGTGATGCGCGCCGAAGGCTCTTCCGCCTTTTATCCTTCGGTAAAAGAGTTTTTGCTGGCGGAAATCAGCCCCAAAATCAAGTTTATCCTCAGCGGCAAAGGCGAATCGCCTTACCAGGAGCGCGAACAATGGACCGACGGCTGCAACCTGGTGGCAATTAAACCAGGCGTGGCTTTAACATATGACCGCAATCCCCGTACAGAAGAGGCTTTTGAAGAAGCAGGCTATCGCGTAGTAGATGCCCGCGACTTGCTGAAGGCCTTTGAGGACGGGATTATCGAACCCAGCGAAGTGAAAAATACGATTATTACACTGCCTTCGCACGAGTTATCGCGGGCCCGCGGCGGATCGCATTGTATGACTTGCCCAATTGAACGGGGGTAGGGGGGAGCTACCAATTCGTAAACGCCTTGTTAAAAATATCTTCCATCATCTGCTTGGAGATGACATCGATAGCATCATCCTGGATGCTGCCCAGGTCGGTGCTGCTGGGAAAGTCGTAGAAAAAGGAAAAATTGCTCTTCCAACCCTTTTTCTCGTCTTTGGCGTGGATGTATTCGATGGCGGTAGTGATGGTGAGGCGGTTCAGACTGGTCGTCTCACCTGGCTGCGGCGCCTCGGAGGTAACCCGGAAATCAACGATAGCGCCTTTAAAAGAGATATCGGGGTCGGTGTCGGTATAAACGAGTCGCGATTCGGTGCGGATTTTCTCTTTGAGGGCCTCCGTAAAGGTCTGCGGAAGCGACGGAGGCGCGTTGGAAGCGTTATTGCGGAATTGATCTACGAAATACGTGTTCACGTTGGGGTCGATGTCGATACCCCGCAGGGAATAGCAGGCTACGCCCGATAAGACCGTATATAAGGCAAAAATAAAGGCTGCAAATTGGAGATTTGACTTCATTGCGGTAGGCTCAAATGTTATACTCTTTAATTTTGCGGTACAAGGTGCGTTCAGAAATGCCCATATCCTGAGCAGCCTCTCTGCGCTTGCCGTTGTGTTTTTTCAAGGCTCTTTTGATGAGCGCCTTTTCGTGTTCGGCCATAGAGACGTTATCATCGAATACCTCCACGCTTTCGTAAGAAGTATCAGCTGGATTTTCAATGATGTAGGGCTGGCGATAATCGGGCGATTCTATAAGTTGTTCTTCGGGTAAGTGGGAAGGCTGTACCTGGAAAGATTCGCGTTTAGCCGGTGGGTAATTAATGGCTGTATTCTGCTGAGCGCGCTGAAGTTGTATGGCATCAGGTACCTGCAGATTATTTGTCTTGATAAGTTCGAAAACCAGCGCTTTGAGGTCGTTCAAATCGCCCTTCATATCAAAAAGCAGGTTGTACAAAATCTCCCGTTCCTGCATATAAGTCCCATCGGCGCTGGTGGGAGGTATCATGGGCAAGTTGCGTTGCAGCAGATGTGGCGCCAGTCGCATGAGATCTTCGGTGTGCAAAATGCGATCTTCGGCCAGTACGGAAAGCTGCTCGGCCATATTTTTCAATTCACGGATATTGCCCGGCCAGCTATAATTTTCCAGGGCTTGGCGGGCAGCGGCGTCCATCTCGATGGGAAAAGTGCGGTATCTTTCCGAAAAATCGACCACAAATTTGCGGAAGAGCATATAGATGTCCTCTCTGCGTTCGCGCAAAGGAGGTATGCGGATAGGCACCGTATTGAGGCGGTAAAACAAGTCTTCCCGGAATTTCCCCTTTCTGATTTTTTCCTCCAACTCCACATTAGTAGCGGCGATGATGCGCACGTCCGTTTTGTGGATTTTGGAAGAGCCGACCCGGATAAATTCGCCGCTTTCGAGCACCCGCAGCAGGAAGGCCTGGGTATCCAACGGCATTTCGCCGATTTCATCGAGGAAGATGGTGCCGCCGTCGTAGGTTTCGAAATAGCCTTTGCGTTCGCCGGTAGCTCCGGTAAAAGAACCTTTTTCGTGCCCGAATAACTCAGAGTTGATAGTGCCTTCGGGGATGGCGCCGCAGTTGATGGCGATAAATTTGTTGTGCTTGCGGGCGCTATGGTCGTGTATGATGCGGGAAAAGATTTCCTTGCCCACGCCGCTTTCGCCGGTGAGAAGCACAGTGAGATCGGTATTAGCTACACGTACGGCCGTGCTCAAGGCCCGGTCGAGTTGCTCGGTGCGGCCTATGATGCCGTATCGTTGTTTGACGGATTGCAGATTGTCCATTATTGGGGGGTGATTTCTCCTATAAGCGTGGCGCTTGATGCCTCTTTGACTTTTACAAAGACGTAGTCGCCGGGGCGATAGCCTTCTGCTTTAGGAAAAACAACCATTTTATTTTGAGAATTGCGGCCTTTGAATTCCTGGTCGGATTTTTTAGAATCGCCTTCGATAAGCACTTTAAAGGTTTTTCCGATATCGGCTTTGTTGTGTTTGAGCGAAACGTGGTTTTGCAGGCGGATAATCTCATTGAGTCGCCGCTTTTTCACGTCCATCGAAATGTCGTCGGGAAACTTGCGGGCAGCCAGGGTGCCCGGACGCTCGGAGTAAAAGAACATGTACGACATGCTGTAGTTGGCCCACTCGATCATGCTGAGTGTATCCTGGTGTTCTTCTTCGGTTTCACTGCAAAAACCGGTGATGATATCTGATGAGATGGCGCAATCGGGTATGATGCGATAAATAGCCTCCACCCGGTCCATGTACCATTCTCTGTCGTAGGTGCGGTTCATCAGCTCCAGTATTCGGCTGTTGCCGCTTTGGACGGGCAGATGGATATAGTTACAGATATTTTCGTGGCGGGCGATGGTATGCAGCACCTCGTCGGTGATATCCTTTGGGTGAGAGGTGGAAAAGCGCACCCGCAGATCGGGATGCACCAGGGCTACCCGTTCGAGCAGGTGAGCAAAATTCACTATCTCACCGTTTTCGGGATTTTCCCACTTGTAGGAGTCCACGTTTTGGCCCAGCAAAGTCACTTCGCGGTAGCCGCGCTCGTAGAGTTCCTGAGCTTCCGCCACAATACTGAAAGCGTCGCGGCTGCGTTCGCGGCCGCGGGTGAAAGGCACTACGCAGAAGGAGCACATATTATCGCAGCCGCGCATAATCGAAATAAAAGCCGCTACGCCATTGCTATCGAGTCTGAGCGGGTTGATATCGGCGTAGGTCTCCTCTCTGGATAGAAAAACGTTGATACCCTTGTCGCCGTCTTCGGCGCCGGCTACGAGCTTGGGCAGGTCGCGGTAGGCATCAGGGCCTACAACCAGATCGACCAACTTTTCTTCTTCCAGGAATTTGGTTTTGAGGCGTTCGGCCATACAGCCCAATACGCCCACCAGAGTACCCGGTCGTTGTTTTTTTATTTTGTCAAATAAGCGAAGGCGTTTGCGGACGGTCTCTTCGGCTTTTTCGCGAATAGAGCAGGTATTGATAAGGATCAGGTCGGCCAATTCCAGGTCGCGGGTAGGCTTGTAGCCGGATTCTGCCAGTATGGAGCCCACGATTTCACTATCGCTGAAATTCATCTGGCAGCCGTAACTCTCGATATAAAACAAGCCGGCCGCGGTGTCGGCTGACTCTGCGGGTTGCGCATTAAAAAACACCTCGCCTTGTTTGGACTCGTCTATCTCTTTGGCAATGCCGACGAGCGTTGGGTTGTCATCATATAACATCTTAGCACGCACTTATTTAGAATCCGACCTCCATACGTGGGGTGCATGGAGGTCGGATAAATTAGTGCGCAAAGATAGCGTTTTTTTGCGTCAAAGTGACAAATTGACAGTTTAAAAATGACAGTCCAAACGCAAAGTCAGGTTTCTCGGCGCATCCATCAGGCCTGGGCGGGAGGCATAGAGGTTATTGAATATGTTTCCTGCGATAAAGGAAACTTTGAAATTATTATTGATCCGGTAGGATGTACGCACATTAAATAACAGAACGCCCTTATCGTCGTTTTGGCGGAAATTGGCCAGCCCAGGTACGATAAGCAAAAATGCGGCATCGATCGCCTCTATTTTGCTATTGTAGAAAGATTCCAATCCCACAGAAAAGTCCTGAATGCTTGTCTCCAAATCCAGCTTGAAGGTATGCCTGGAGCGATATTTGAGGATGTTTTCGGTTTTTAGAGAGGAGTTATTAGCGTTGATCTGGCCTATAGTACCAGGTTCACCGGGTGGGATAGGAGTGGGGTCAAAATCGAGGAAGCGTGGATCGATGTAAGTATAGCCTGTAATGAGGTTGAAGGGCTGGCCCCATATTCTGCCACGTCCGGCCACAGAAATTTCAAAACCTTTAATTTCGGTTTCACCAATATTAGTAGAGCGGAATCCCAATCCTGCAAGATTGAATTCCATCATATTGCTGTATTTCATCAGGAAGGCCGACAGGTCAAAATAGCCTTCAAAAGAGGCGATTTGGAAGCCTTGCTTAATGCCAAGCTCGGTCGTCCAGCCGCTTTCAGACCGCAGGGTAGGGTTGGGGAGTACGAAAAATCCGCCGGCGTTGGTGACAATAAATTTTTCAGCTACCGAAGGGAATCTGTAGCCCTGTCCCCATGAAGCTCTCAAGTATGTAAAATCGAACAGGCGGTAGTTGGCGCCTATGCGAAAAACGGGTTTGGATTCTCTTTCATTTGAAGGATCTACCACCCCTTGTGGGTAGATAAAGCCCGGATTGATTAGCAGATTGTGTTCATAACGGAAACCGGCTGATAAATTGAGGCGGCCAAATAGCTTTTTATCGGCCTGTACATAACCGGCCAGATTTCGTGAAGTAAATGTGGTGTCGCCATACAATTCAGCTTCCACCCGGGTACCACTGCCAACAATACCGGCAGATACAATAAGATCAATTTTGGAGAACCTGCGCTGGAACTGATATTCGGCATACCACAATTGGGACTGGTTCGATTGGTTGTTGCTGTTGTCGTTGTCTACGTCGTAAAAGCGGCTCAAAATACGGTGCCGGTTGCCCGATTTATCGAAATAGGTGAGAAAGGGATCTATATTATAGCGAAATCGTTTACGTGTATTGATCGTAGAGGGTTGGCCGACGTATGCAGTGGTGTCGGAAGCCCAATAAAAAAAGGAGCCGCTTTGTCCCTTATTAAAATTGCCGGCAAGGCCGAATGATAAGCGATCAGTGAGACGGTATCTTGCATTAAAATTGAAACGGCCGTATTCTTTATAGGTATCTCTATTGTAGCTATCTTCATTGATGTAAAAGCCACCCACAACCAGGTCAAGTTTGTCAATTTTGCGTTTGTGGCTCACACTGCCGGCGTATGTAAAGGGTTGGCTATCCCACCATTTCAATCTTTCATCTTTAGGGTTCAGATAGACGGTTGAGAAAGCCGATATTTTGGTTTCGGGTTCCGAGCGGGCATAAGCCGTGCGCACGTTTATTATGCCGTTGAGCGCGGAGGAACCGTACAATGCCGAAGCGGCGCCTTTGATTACTTCGATTTGCTCGATATTTTCGATGGGTACGTCATCCCAGTTGGGGTAACCCGCGTCAGCCTGTAAGATCGGGACATCGTCTACCAGCAACAATACTCGGCTGCCGGCACCCTGAGAAAACCCCGAACCGCCGCGTATGTTTGCCTGTCCGTCGATTACCGTAACGCCCGGTATTTTTTCTATGGCTTCATCCAGTGATGTTTTGCTGGTATTGGCGATTAGTTCCGGTTTGAGCACTTCGAGAGAAACAGTCACTTCGCCCAGCGGTTTTTCGTGTTTGCCTGCCGTTACGGTAGCCGTATTGAGCATAGTAGCTTCGGGTAGAAGGGCTATGTTGAGTGTCAGGTTTTCACCCGCCTTTAGGGTGATCTGTTGTGAGGAGTTTTTGTACCCCACATAACTTACCAGTACTTCGTGCGTACCTGGCTCTAAATCAAGGGTGTAAGTGCCGTCTCCTAAAGTAAAAGTGCCGTTTGCGCCAACTTGAATGGTAGCAGCGTATAGCGGCTCATTGGTTTGGGCATCGGTAATCTGCCCGCTGATCGACGCTTGCTGCGCATTCGCTAAAGAAATCCAACACACTAATGTAAAAAACAGTGTAATAGTCTTTTGCATATGTAATGATTTAACGATGTAAAACAGAATAGGGGGTAGTGATGCAATCAAAAACCCGATTAAGATACGTTCAAGGGCTGGTTGTGGAGATAAGTCGCTTTGACAGGTGCAGTACTTTCGGGCGCTAAATTATAAGATTGCTATCATATTTTTGCTACTTACTTTGCGAAAGCTAAAATATTTGGTGGGGTGTTTGCCAATCTGGATATATTTGACATATATTGCGAAAATTTTAATAGAAGCACAACAAAATCGCCTTTACTATGAAAAAACTTTTTACTTTATTTTTCTTCTTTACCGCTTTTGCTTCAGCTGTTTTACAGGCACAGACATCTTGTGTGCCAGACGTTACGCTTCCCGATACGATCGTGATTAATCCCGTACCTTTTGTTCCTGAGGCCCCCGGCTCCGGTATTCCTGATACGGCTTGCGCCGGATTGTATTACGAATTTGTATTTACACTGCATACCCCTGCTACGTTTACTACGCCGTTCGGCCCGGTGCCGCTCAATTCAATAGACCTTGCTACCGAAGGCGCAGTGCTTAACCTGCCGGCTTCTTTCGACTATGTTTGCAATCCGCCAAACTGTGTTTTCTTGAAAGACTCTGTCGGTTGTCTAATCCTTTTTGGTACAGCTACTGACGCCGAAGTGGGTGTGTACGACCTTGGCTTGTCAGCCGTGGTTCGCAGTGTGATCGATATTCCGATTACATTTCCCGATGCCAATCTGGTGCCGGGCAATTACTTCCTGCACGTGAAACCGGCCGGCTCGGCCAATTGTACCACGGTAGGCATTCAAGATCCTGTCGCCCAAGGCCTCGATGTAGCTGTTATCCCTAATCCTTTCAGCGATTGGGCTGTATTTGAGGTAAGCTCTAAACTCAACGGTCAATTCGAATTCGCTGTTTATGATATGCTGGGGCACCGCTTGCACAAAGAACTCACTACACTGCATGAAGGCGATAATAGCATCCGTTTCGACGGCTCTGCGCTGGCCAACGGCATGTATATGTACTCCATTAGTAATGAATCAGGTGTGCTGTCAGGTAAATTCCTGATCAACCGCCGTTAAACGTTTTAATATTGATTGTGTAGAGACGCGATGCATCGCGTCTCTACCAATCAATCAATCTTCCGTTCTATTTTCCCTATCTACACATCTCCAACCAATAAATACGCACCTTCTGCTGAACAACACCCCGGCAGTCAATGTCAATACATTACTGCCACTAGGTTTTTATGTTCATGTCAAACCCATAAATGATGAAACGTGTGATGTGGTTGGTCGCTATCTTGTTGGCGACAAAAGCGCTGCCTGCCCAAACAGGCTGCCCGGGATGTATAGTCTCTTTGCCTACACTACCTGAAGATACAATCTATTTATCGGAGGCGCCCGACGGACAAGCGGGCTTATATTACGACCAGGATATCAGTTTTAGAATGCCTAAAACTACTACGCCTGTGGCCGCTGTCGATTCCACCGTGCCTCCCAATATTGTCATTCAGCAGGTGACGATTACTTCGGTCACTAATTTGCCTCCCGGACTTCAATGGGAGGTAAGCCAATTTGAATTTAACCCGGCGGAGCAAACCGACGGTTGCGTGAAGCTATGCGGAACGCCGTTATTTTCAGGTATGTATTTGGTTGAGGTAGTAGTCGATGCACAGGTGTTTTTTATCACACAATCATCTTCTTTTACTTTTCCCTTATACATAGCCCCGTCACAAAGCACTACCGAAGGGTTTAGTCTGATCAACAATGCCGGTTGCGGCAGTGTGACGGCTTCATTTGTCAACCTGGTTCCTTCTGACAGTGTGGCCGGCTTTTCGTATTTATGGGATTTTGGCAACGGCAATGCCTCTATACAGGAAAACCCGGGCCCTCAAACCTATTCCTCACCGGGCGTTTATCCGATTCAGTATACTGCGATAATCGATACAAGCGGCTACTATCTCGCAAGGGTCAATATCTTAGAAGTGGGCTGCAACGATATTCTGGGCGGCGCCCCCGACCTTAAAATAGGCATTTACGATAATACCGGCCAGGAAGTATACTTATCAAGTATTGTGCAAAATGCCAATGTACCGTTGGCATTTGACTTGCTATTGCCGCTCGAACCGGGAAACTACAGCCTGCGGGTAACCGATAACGACGGCGGACTGGACGGCGCTGACGATATTTGCGGGGTAGTCAATTTTACTCGGCTTTCCAACGGTGTATTGATTGATGACGAGATGAGTCTGGAGTTGACGATCTTCCATCAGGTAGATACCATTATCTCAACCGATACCGTGCGCGTATTTGCCCAACCTCAGCCACCGGAAATAGAATACTCTTCACCCGCGCCTTACTGCGAAGGAGATTCGCTCACCCTGTTTAGCTCTTATGCCGATCATTTCATCTGGTACCAAGACAGCGTGCCGATATTGAGTGTAACCGACCCTATGCTCAACATTACGGAGGCAGGTAGCTATTGGGTAGTCTATACTTCTGAGGACGGATGCAGCGCCGTATCTCCCGTGAGTACGATCGTATTTAATGCCTACCCGCAAGCTGTATTCACCATTGCCAATAACCTGCTTAGTATATATCAACCCGAGCAATTGCCTGAATCTTACCTGATCGAGTGGTTTGTTGATGGCGAGTTAATTTCGGATGCGCAGGACCTGACTTATTGTATAGCCGAAAGTGGGGAGTATAGACTTCAAATTACCGATCTGGCAAGTGGCTGTGCCAGCTTTTTTGAACAGGAGGTAGCCTACAACCCGGCTTTCCCTAATTGCACCACAGGCTCCACAGAGTTGTTTGAAGAACCGCTGATCGTGTATCCCAATCCGATGGAAAGCGAGGTAAATCTGAGTGGCAAGTGGAATAATACCGGCGATTTATACATCAAATTGTTCGCAGCAGACGGAGGTACCAGGCGAAGTATGGTGTTGACACCCCCTGCCGGCCAATTCTCGATAAACATGCAGGTAGAAGACCTGCCTTCGGGGATTTATTTTTTGAGCGTTAGCGCCGGCGACGGCGTGCAAATTTTTAAGTTGATTAGAAAATAATATTTTCGCAAATTGGAAACGAATACGAGCACCTATCTTCAGGACATGAACCTTCGTCAAACCAAACGGCAACAAGGCAACCTTGTCATAGAGGGAATACCGGAAATTCCCGTCGAATTAAGTGATAGACTTGATCAGTACCAGAGCATCAGAGAGGCCTTTCTTGTAGACTGGCTAAAAAACGACGATGGGCTGCTCATCGCCACGCGTTTTGGCGAATCTACCCAATTTCATACGGTTACCCATCCCGGTGGGGTGCGCAGGCAGGTCACTTTTTTTTCCGAACCGGTCTATAAAGGCTGCGTATGCCCGGCGCCCCACACCAATGGCTTCCTTTTTGCCAAGGATATCGGCGGCAACGAAGCTTTTCAATTGTACTATTTTGATCTCGATTCGGGTGTGTACAAGATGCACACCGACGGGATTTCACGCAACGACCACGGCTTGTGGAGTAATAATGGTCAATCCTTTATCTATGCAAGCACTAGCCGAAACGGCATAGATCACGATTTATTTGTATGCCATCCCCACGGCGGGGGGGGAGCGCCTTACCTGGTCATGCAGGGAGAGGGGTATTGGTATCCCGTGGCCTGGTCGCCCGATGATCAATTTGTAGCCATCGCACATTACCAGTCGGTAAGCCATCATTCGCTGTATATTTTGCATCTAAAAAGCGGAAGGCTTATTGATATTGGTTGCGATAAACAAAATGTGGCATGCAAAGGCGCTCAGTGGAGTCTCGATGGTAAAAAATTGTACTACACTTCCGATGAGCAAAGCGAGCATAACCAGATCTATTGCTACGACTTCGACACACACAGCAGCTCTTGTCTTACACCCCATATTGTGTGGGATGTGGAAGCGCTTGCATTATCCCCTGATGGTCATACTTTAGCTTTTGCCGTCAATGAAAACGGCATAAGCCATTTGTATCTGATGAATATGTCGACCTATCAGCTTAGGCCGGTGAAAAAGATACCGGAAGGCATTATCAACCAGCTAAAGTGGAAGCCTTCCGGACACAAGCTGGCTTTATCGATCAATAGGCCGACCTCTCCCAGCGATGTATACGTATACGATTTGGAGCAGCGCAAAACTACCCGCTGGACTTATAGCGAAACTGGGGGCCTCGATCCCGATTCTTTTTGTGCGCCCCAACTTATCCATTATCCCACTTTTGATACCATAGACCATTTCCCGCGTTTGATTCCTGCGTATTTGTATATGCCGCGTGAGGAAAAACAGCGTTACCCGGTTTTAATATACATACATGGCGGGCCTGAGAGTCAATACAGGCCGGAGTTTTCACCCATTTTTCAGTATTATCTCAACGAACTGGGTATTGCTGTCATTGCTCCCAATGTGAGGGGATCCACCGGTTATGGCAAGCATTTTCTCAAACTTGATAACGGTTACAAAAGGGAAGATTCGGTATACGATATCGGTAAACTAATCGACTGGATTGAATCGAACCCCCAACTAGACGCCTCCAGGGTGGCCGTGATGGGCGGTTCTTATGGTGGCTATATGGTACTGGCTTCGATGACGCATTTCAATCAGCGCTTGCGCTGCGGCATCGACATCGTGGGAATCAGCAATTTTGTGACTTTCCTGGAAAATACACAGTCCTATCGCCGCGATATCCGACGAATCGAATATGGCGATGAACGCGACCCCTCTATGCGACGCCACCTGGAACGCATTTCGCCCACGGCCAATGCGCATAAGATTACCAAGCCGATGCTTATCGTACAAGGCCTCAACGATCCCAGGGTGCCCGCCAGTGAAGCAGAACAAATGCTCAGAGCTATTCGACGAAATGGGGGAGAGGCATGGTACTTGCTGGCTAAAGACGAAGGGCACGGTTTTCGCAAAAAGTCAAACCGCGACTATTACAGCAAGGCGGTTATCCTGTTTTTGCAGCGTTTTCTCCTGGAATAGGAGGGGGAGAGAGTGTGAGAGTGGGAGGGTGAGAACCATGCGCCTATTTTATTTCTTTAATATCAAAGCCTGGCATTTCGCCAAGGGTGGGCGCCTCTTCGAGGTGGACGCCGGCTACCAGGCTTTTCAGCTCTAACATTTTTGTTTCGGTGTCGCTTTTTCTAATAGAAATATCAATAAAAGCGGAGTCATCAAATTGTTGGTGATCAATTTGTAGCTCCAGTTTCTTTACCGCATTCATAACCGGGCTCAACCATTGATATTCAAAACTGAGCCGGAAACGGTCCATGACAATCTTTTCTACGATAGTCGCTTTCTGAAGGGCATCCGCAGTGCTGTTTTTGTAAGCTTGAATAAGCCCCGAGGTGCCCAGCAACGTCCCTCCGAAATAGCGAACCACCACCACAAAGACATTGGTGAGACCAAAACTGTCGATTTGGCCGAGGATAGGCCGGCCGGCCGTACCGCTGGGTTCTCCGTCGTCGTTGGCACGGTAATTAGCGCCGTCCATCCCAATGCGAAAGGCAAAACAATGATGACGCGCCTTGGGGTGCGCCTTGCGTACCTCTTCCAACCGGGCCTGCCAATCTTCCTGTGAGCTGACAGGGAAAGCATAGGCCAGGAATTTACTGCCTCTATCGCGAAACTCTCCCTCCGCCGGCGCGCTTATCGTGTGATAAGTATCTTTCATCAGGCGCAAAAGTACCACCCTTTGACAAATGGTTAACAAAAATATGATTATCCTCAATTATATTTACCGCTGGAAAAAGGGCTGTAAAGGTTGATGAGGGGTTATGAGGGTCTATAAGGGTATTTTTTACCCCTCATCAACCTTCATCAACCCTCATCAACCTTCATCACCCCTCATAAACCCTCATAAATGGATCAAACCTTACGCCAATACGACGAAATAATAGCTAAATGCAAAGCGCTGTTTCTTAAAAAGCACCAGGACTACGGCTCTTCCTGGCGTATTCTGCGTTTACCTTCTATCACCGACCAACTCTATATAAAAGCGAAAAGAATCAGGAGCATCGAAGAAAAGGGCGTGCAGCAGGTCCATGACCCAATCGAAGGCGAATTTATGGGGCTGATCAATTACAGTATCATTGCGTTAATCCAGTTGGAATTAGACGAAGACGCCCTCATAGAACTATCGCATGATCAGGTGGAGAAACTTTACGACGAAAATGTGGCGATAGTGAGAACCCTGATGATGCAAAAAAACCACGACTACGGCGAAGTCTGGCGGGAAATGCGCGTAAGCTCTATGACCGACCTGATATTGACCAAACTCCTGCGCATCAAACAAATCGAAGACAACAAGGGAAGTACGCTTGTTTCGGAAGGAGCAGGGCCTAATTACATGGATATCATCAACTATGCTATATTTGCGCTGATCAAATTGGATGAAACCACTACATCAGGCATCACTAACTAATCACAGCTACAATGACTATTTTCACCTTATCCCTCTATATCGCCATTGCAGCGGTCTTGTTTTGTTTAATATCCGGGGTTACCGGCGTGAAAGTCCGCAACTGGGTTATCACATTTTTCCAGTATTTTACGGGAGCGCTTTTTATTTTTTCCGGCGCTGTAAAAGCTGTGGATCCGCTGGGTACGGCCTACAAGATGGAGCAATATTTTGCCGAGTTCGAGACTACCTTTGCCGGTACCTGGTTCTCTTTTATTGCGCCAATTTTCCCTAAGCTTTCTAACGTATCTTCTACCTTTTCGGTGGTGATGATCGTGTTTGAAATAGTGCTGGGCATCATGTTGCTGATAGGCGCATACCGGAAATTGACGGCCTGGGCTTTCCTGCTGCTCCTGGTATTTTTTGCCTTTCTCACCGGCTTTACCTATCTCACCGGTTACGTACCCGAAAAAGTAAATTTTTTCCAATTTGCTAAATGGGGGCCGTATGTGGAGACCAATATGAAGGTTACCGATTGCGGTTGCTTTGGCGACTTTTTGAAGCTGAAACCCGGCGTATCTTTCTTGAAAGACATCGTGTTGCTGGTTCCTGCTTTGTTGTTCGTATGGCGCCACAGGGATATGCACCAATTATTCCGTCCCGGCGCCCGGCTCACTATTACGGCACTCAGCATCGTTGCGCTCACCTATTATAGCCTAAGCAATTATGTATGGGATCTTCCTGATATCGATTTCCGCCCCTTCAAGCGCGGTGTGAACATTGCAGAGCAAAAAGATAAGGAATCTGAGGCGGAGAATGCCGTTGAGATCGTAGCGTATAAATTGACAAACAAAAAATCAGGCGAAGTAGTCGAAGTTCCCTACGCTGAATTCCTTCAGAAGATCCAGCAATACCCCACAGAAGAGTGGGAGTACGAGCAGATCAAATCCGAACCGGCTATTCCGCGCACCAAAATCAGCGACTTCGAAGTAAGCGATGTAACCGGCAGCGATGTAACGGAAGCCATCCTCCGCGATTCCAGCTACAGTTTTATGGTAATTGCGTATAAATTCTACGGTACTGAATCGCCGGCAAAAAAGACGGTGGTAGATACGCTTTTTGCCATTGATACTATCAGAACCGCCGATACCGCTTACCTTCAAAAGCGTATTACAGGCACACAGAACAAAGAAGTGGCTTATACCCAATACCAATGGGACGAAGATTACCTGGCCAAATGGAAAAAGGCCGTCGTACCGGTATTGGATGCCGCACAAAAGGAAGGATACAAGGCTTATGTAATTACTGCATACACTGATGAAGCGCGTTTGAACGACTTCAAAAGCGCCCTCGGCATGACACAACCCATTTATATGGCTGACGATATTTTACTCAAAACTATTATCCGCTCTAACCCGGGGGTAGTGTTGATGAAAAATGGACAGGTGGTTTGGAACTGGCATTACAAGCGATTGCCGGACTACGCGGCGATAAAAGAGAAGCATATGAAGTAAATGCCGCAAAATTATCTTTTATTTGCAATTGAAAAGTTCACTTACTTATGTTGAGCAGAAGGAACGTCCGCATTAAAGTGATGCAGATACTCTATTCCTTGAGTCGCGATAAAAATCTTGACCTGGATGGAGTTCTGCACCAATATCGCGACTATGTGCGAAAATCCTTCGAGCTGTATTTGTTTACACTCTACGTGCTGATCCGGATTGCCGAATTTGCGAAACAGGATGCTGCCAAGCGATTGTCAAAATTATTACCCTCTGACGATGACAAGCGCTTCACTGCAAAATTGAGCGATAACCCATGTATCGCTTCGCTGATTAACAACGACGGCCTTAACAGACTTTTTCGGGCTTACAAGATGGATAAAAAGACGGATGATGACGCTATTCGTCATTTTTATACCGAATTTTCCAAAACCGAAGAATACAAGCAGTACGTTTATCAGGAAAACAGCACAGACGAAGACCATCGCAACGTACTGCTGGCGCTTTTTAAGCATTGCCAGCAGAGCGAAATGTTTAACGAGTTTATCGAGGATCAATATCCGCTTTGGGTGGATGACGAGTCCCTGATTGTCGGCGCACTTAAGAAAACGGTGAAAGCCCTGCCGGTAGAAGCCAATTTTTTTGAAAGCTACCGCCCCGCCGACGAGACGGTGCGTGAATTCGGAGAACAATTGCTTTCACAAGTAATTCGCGAAGACGACAAGCTACTCGAAATGATCGAACCCACGTTGAAAAACTGGGACGCAGAACGGGTGGCTATTATCGATATGATTCTACTTAAAATGGCGCTGTGCGAGTTGATGAGTTTTCCCACGATTCCAACGAAGGTTACGCTCAATGAATTTGTGGAGATCTCTAAGATGTATAGCACCGATAAAAGCAAGGATTTTATTAACGGGATTCTGGACAGGCTGATGAAGAAGCTGCAAAGCGAAGGCAAAATCAACAAGGAAGGCCGCGGGCTCGTTGACGAATAGCACAGGAGGCTAAACTATGACGGAAAAGGTTATCATTTTAGATTTCGGATCACAGTATACGCAACTGATTGCCAGGAGAGTTCGCGAGTTGAATATCTATAGCGAAATCCTGCCATACAACCATATGCCTGAAATCGATGCTTCTGTCAAAGCGGTGATCCTTTCGGGCAGTCCCTTTTCTGTCACCGATCCGCACGCGCTAAAAATCGAACTCGACAAACTGGTGGGTAAAATACCCGTGCTGGGCGTGTGCTACGGCGCACAACTTATCGCACAGCACTATGGCGGGCAGGTGCAGCGCTCGCTGAAAAGGGAGTACGGCAAAGCGCTCCTTCAGCGCATGTACCGCCCCGATGCGCTGTTTGCCGGCATCAACCAGGGTTCGCAGGTGTGGATGTCGCACGGCGATACTATCATGGCTATCCCCGATCAATTTGAACTCATCGCCGGCACCGATAGTATCGACGTAGCTGCGTTCAAAGCTCAGGATGGCGTTTTTTCCCATCCCGTCTATTGCCTGCAATTCCACCCCGAAGTGACACATAGCATCGACGGGGCTACTTTGCTCAAAAATTTCCTGATTGATATCGCAGGTTGCCATGCCGACTGGACGCCGGCTTCTTTTCTAGAACATACGGTGGAAGAATTAAAAGCCAAAATCGGCCCCGATCGCGTGCTGATGGGGCTCTCCGGAGGCGTAGACTCTACGGTGGCTGCCGTTTTACTCGACCGGGCTATCGGCGACCGGCTGGAATGTTTTTTTGTAGATAACGGCCTGCTGCGCAAAAACGAATACGAGGAAGTCCTCAATGGCTATAAAGTACTGGGATTGAATGTAGTAGGAGTAGATGCCCGGCAACGATTCTGGAACGAACTGGCAGGGGTGACCAACCCCGAGCTGAAACGCAAGATCATCGGGCGTGTTTTTATCGAAGTTTTTGAAGAAGAAGCTTCCCGCCACCGCCAGATCGATTGGCTTGGCCAGGGTACGATTTATCCCGACGTTATTGAGTCGATTTCCGTGCACGGGCCATCCGCCACGATCAAATCGCACCATAACGTAGGGGGCTTGCCTGATATTCTCAAGCTGAAAATCGTGGAGCCGTTGCGCATGCTGTTTAAAGACGAGGTGAGAAGGGTAGGGCAGGCGCTGCAAATCCCCAAAGAAATATTGGGCCGCCATCCGTTTCCCGGCCCCGGGCTTGGAATCCGGATTTTGGGCGATATCACGCCGGAAAAAGTGGCGCTCCTGCAGGAAGCCGATGCCATCTATATCGGGCATCTCAAAAAAGCCGGCCTTTACGACCAGGTCTGGCAGGCCGGCGCCATTTTGCTGCCGGTACTTTCCGTAGGCGTAATGGGCGATGAGCGCACTTACGAGCAGGCGATAGCACTGCGCGCAGTGAGTTCTACCGACGGAATGACGGCAGAGTGGAGCCACCTTCCCCACGAATTCCTGGCACAGGTGTCCAGCGATATAATTAATAATGTTAAAGGGATTAATCGGGTAGTCTATGATATCAGCACGAAGCCACCGGCAACCATTGAATGGGAATAAGGTCTTACTCCTCGGTATTATTGCCTGTTGGAGTTTGACTTCTTGCGCTATGTTCCAAAAAGCGGAAAGCGACAAGAAAGAAACCGACCAGGGCGATACCCTCGAGCCCATACAGGGCAGACGCGTATATGACCCCGAGAAGGGAACCTACGTGGTGATCGAGGAAACGCTACAGGAAAAAATGGATACGATTATCTGGAAAGATATTCCCACCAGCACCTATCCGCCCATTACTTCTGCAGTTTCGGAGATGCCAAACGACCTCCCGGGTGAAGTTGTAAGCGTAGATAGAAATACCGGCTCGGAATTCTTTTCCTCCTATAATGTGGCTATTCTGCTGCCTTTTTTAACGGATAAGATGAATTTGTCGACGGGTACGAATGGCTCAGTGCCTGAAAACTCGGCCTGGGCGCTTAATTTTTACAGCGGCGCCCGCCTGGCGCTCGATGTGCTTAGCGATGAAGGCGTTAACCTTAATGTGGCTGTCATTGACACCAAAGCCTCTGAAGAAACATGCATCGCACTGGCGCGTACCAATACCGACCTGCGAAATGCGCATCTGATAATCGGGCCCTACCGCCGAAATAATGTTGCAATCATGGCTCAACTGGCTAAGGATCAGGACATTGTACTGGTGTCTCCGTTTACGGCCGCCACGGGCGTTTCGAGCGATAATCCGAACTACATACAGGTCAATCCTACTTTGGAAGCGCACTGTAAGACGATCATGCGCCATGCCTTGCGTTCATACAGTCCCGAAAATATTGTGCTGGTAAGTAAAGATATTCAGGCTGAGCGCGCCAGACTCCAATATTTTCACGATGAATACAAGCGGGAAATGAACAACCGCGTAACGGTCCCGCTGCGCGAGTTTATCATCAGGGATGAATCCGCCAATTTCAACCAATTGAATGTCATGCCGTTCGTATCAGTAGGGGATACGGCTGTCTTTATCGTCCCTTCCTGGTCGGATGAGACTTTCATCTACGCCCTGCTCAGAAAAATTGAATTGTCGAAAAGCCCCGAAAGTTTTGTCGTGGTATACGGCATGCCCCAATGGATGGCTTTCGACAAAATAGATTTTTCTTATTACGAAAAACTACACATCCACATCAGCGCCAGTTCGTATATCGACCCTATATCTGTTGACGTACAATCGTTTAAACGCCAATATTTTGATCGCTTTGGCGCGGTTCCGGTGGAGGAGTCCTACCTGGGCTTTGATGTTACCTTGTATTTTGGACGTATGCTGCACAAATACGGCAGCAAATTCCAGCGCTCTTTTGACCGCGATCCATATACCGGGTTACAAACCCGGTTTGATTTTCAACCCGTGATGAAAGCCAATGCAACCGGCAGCGATCGCTATCAGATTGATCAGTATGAAAATTCTTTCATCCATATCCTGAAGTTCCAGGACTACCAGTTTAGACCCGCAGACGACTAAGAAAGAGGGTGTGAGGGTGTGAGGGTGAGAGGGTGTGAGGGTGTGAGGGAGGGATATAACTTAAACTTAAAATCTCACCCTCACACCCTCTCACTCTCCCACACTCTCCTCTCAGTGGATAACCAAGCCATGAATGCTCAGCGCGAAGAAAAATTCAGGCGGGTAGCTTCCAGGAGGCAGCCCAATCTGACGGTCATTCTCGAGAATGTAATCGATCCACATAATATTGGCGCCGTTTTGAGAAGCTGCGATTCTGTGGGCATCAAAGAGGTTTTTGTACTGTATACGGAGCCCGAATTGCAGCAAATTCAATCCTTACCCCTGGGTCGCCGCACCTCCGGTGGCGCCCGTCGCTGGCTTGACGTACATTTTTATGCCGACATCGCCGCTTGTTTTGCCCATGTCAGGCAGCATTATCAGCGGATTTTAGGCACCCGCCTCAATGAAAACGCCACTTCGCTCTATGAACTCGATCTGACCGGTTCCGTCGCCTTGCTTTTTGGCAACGAAAAAAACGGAATTACCGATGAGGTGGCAGCCCAGTGCGACGCCCATTTTGTAATCCCACAAATAGGTATGGCCGAAAGCCTGAATATTTCAGTGGCCTGCGCTGTCACGCTATACGAAGCATACCGCCAGCGCCAGTCTAAAGGCATGTACGATGCAAATTTACCCCTAACCGAGGCCGAGCAGGAAGCGCTTTTTCAGGAGTATGTCAGGAAACACGAAGAAGGCATTCATCAGCGGAGCGCCCTGAAGAGAGGGTGAGAGGGAGGGAGGGAGGGAGGGAGGGAGGGATCCTTGTAATCTTCTCACACTCACACACTCTCACCCTCTCACACTCAAACCCGGCCATTCCTTAGATAGCCAGCACTTCCGCCATCCTTACCAGGTCGTTATTCAGGGGTTTATCCTGTTTAATTGCTTCTGCAAACGGCGTATAGCTGATACTATCGTGCACCAAACCCACCATTACATTGCTTTTGCCTTGTAGTAGCGCTTCGACGGCTGAAAAGCCCAGGCGGCTGGCCAGCAGGCGGTCGAAGCCGGTAGGGGAGCCCCCCCGCTGTAAGTGACCGATAATTGCCACCTTGGTATCGTAATAATCAAAAGCTTCTTTTACTTTTTGCGCGATTTGCGCAGCGCCGCCTTGTGGGTGTCCTTCCGCCACGATCACCACGCTGAACAACTTTTTGCGCTTCACGCCTTTTTTCAGTAAATCAATCAACTCTTCGATAGAGGTGTGTATCTCGGGGATCAACACGCTGCCGGCGCCCGTGCAGATGGCCGTGCTCAGGGCTATGAAGCCGGAATTGCGGCCCATTACCTCTACAAAAAACAAGCGGTTGTGCGAGTCGGCGGTATCGCGGATTTTGTCGACGGCTTCGATGGCCGTGTTAACCGCCGTATCGAAACCGACAGTAAAATCGGTGCCGAACAGGTCGTTGTCGATCGTGCCGGGCACACCTATAAAGGGTATGTCGTATTCTTTTGAAAAAATATCGGCGCCTGTAAAAGTGCCGTTGCCGCCGATGGCGATGCAAGCGTCGATATCGTAGGCCAGCAGCGACTCGTAGGCCATTTTCCGGCCTTCGGCAGTGATAAAACGCTGGCTTCTGGCGGTCTTCAACATCGTGCCGCCACGGTGAATAATATTGCCCACATCCCTGACATCCAACCTGGCCAATTCGCCGTCGATCATGCCTTCGTATCCGCGGGATATACCGTAGACGTGTAGGTCATTGTATGCAGCGGTACGCACTACTGCTCTGATGGCCGCATTCATGCCTGGCGCGTCCCCACCGGAGGTAAAGACGGCTATACGCTTGATTTCCCTGCTCATAAATAACCTTGTCTTTTGTTATAGTTGTTGGGTATGAAAAGTGACCAACTGGTCTATCGGTTTTTTTATAAAAACGCCGGGTTGTATGTCGCGCTCCTGCAATGCTATTTTGATCAAATCCTGGAAGGTAAAGGCGATAGAACCTATGAAGTGTACAGGCAAAGAAAGGTGGCCCTTGTATTTGCGAATATGCCTGTCAATAAACTCAACAAAGGAGTTGTATAGCAGTTTTTGTATAAAAAAATGATCCCTGTGGGCGCCCATAAAACGGGTAAAGGAGGCCATATAAACGTTTGGCGGTTCCTGTCCGTACAAACGGTCGAGTATCTCGTCTTTTCCTCCGGGCACTACTTGCTCCAGCGCTTCCACCAACTCAGGGGGTAATTCCCTGTAAAAATAGGCGCGTATGAGTTTTTTGGCGATATGGGTGCCGCTGCCTTCATCGCCTGCTAGATAACCCAGGTTGGTCACGTTATCCGTTACGTCGTGGCCGTCAAACAAACACGAATTGGAGCCGGTGCCCAATATACAGGCAATGCCCGGATCGTTGCCGCAGGTAGCCCTTGCGGCGCCCAGCAGGTCGTGTTCCACTTCCACATCGGCACGCGAAAAGATCTGGCGCAGCGCGCTGTAGACGATTTCCTGGCGTTTTTCATCCCAGCAGCCCGAACCGTAGTAGTACACGTGCGTGGCTTCGTCCCTGTTGTAGGTACTGCCCAGCGCTTTGTCCAATTCGCGTTTGATCACCTCAGTGGAGTGAAAAACGGGGTTAAAACCCATAGTTCCTACGCTCTCTATACCTTGCTTTCCGATGAGCTTCCAATCCGCTTTTGTCGACCCACTGTCTGCTACGATTATCATAACCGGCTGTGTTTGTTATTACAAAGGTAGTGTAAATTATACACTAAGTAAACACTTCAGGGGATTATTTGCCAAGAGATAAACCCACTCCGTGTAACTCCGTGTAAACTTCGTGTAACTCTGTGGTAAAAAAAATCTCTGAAAACAAAACAAAAAGTTGTGCAATTAAACTAATTGTTTTATTTTTGAAATTCGTTTTCACAAATTCACAAGCTATGACCAAAACTCTACCCATATCCTGGCATTTCGCGCAGGCGGGCGCCATGTCGGCAGCGCTGGCTTCAAAGCTATCGATAAGCTGGTTTAAGTTATTCGTTTTGAGCATGTTAGCTTATATATTCTTCAAAAAAGACATCAGCATCGAGTTCACCATGGGCGCGCAGAGCCATAGGGTAGGGGAGCAGGCCGAGGTGAGCCCTGCCAGGGTAGAAGAAAACACCAAAATGTCTATTCTTCCCGCCGTATTTCATGAAAATGAAGAAGTAGCAGCCAAACCGGTGGCAGAAATCAAGTCGGCAAAGCCCAAGTGGAAAGACCGGACGGCCAATACCTTTTCCAACCTGACCTTCGTGTTAAGCCCCGATTATGCCGAGCGCAAGGGAATAGACCCGGCCATAGCTGAAGAGAAAATAGCCGTTTGCAAAGACTACGTAGCGCGTTTTGCGCCCGTAGCCATCGAAGAAATGCGACAATTCGGCATCCCGGCCAGCATCACGCTCGCACAGGGTTTGCTCGAATCCAATGCCGGCGATAGCCGCTTGTCGGTAGAATCCAACAACCATTTCGGCATCAAATGCCGTACCAAATGCCGGGGCTGCACCTGCCGCAATTACACCGACGACAGCGTATTCGATATGTTCCGCGTATTCGACACGCCCTGGCAGAGTTTCAGGGAGCACTCCAAGTTGCTCAACAGCGCCCGTTACCGCCACCTGCAGCGCCTGGACGTCGCAGATTACAAAGCCTGGGCCCACGGCCTCAAGAAAGCCGGCTACGCCACGGATAAGCGTTATGCGGAAAAAGTGATCAAGATTATCGAGGAGCTGCGGCTGTATCGGTATGATCAGCAAGCCTAGTTGGAGGGAGAGAGTGTGAGAGGGAGCGAGGGAGAGATAATTATCTCCTCAAATCCTAAAATCCTCAAATCCTCACTAAAAAGAAAGAAATCACCCATGTTATATTTATGCAAAGCTTTCCCGGCAGCGGGGGAGCTTTTTTTTGTTGGGGCAGCGCAGCTAACTGCTGGTTGCTAACAGCTAAACACTATTTAACATAATATAAATTATAGGAATAAATTAACAAAAAAAAGACGCCTGTTCTGCTAAACAGTTACTGAGCCCTTGATACACAATAATCTCTTACGGCTACTGTTCCAATTTGGCCGAATGCTCAGTTTCATTTCCTGGAACCTAAACTTGGCATGCATAGATCTAGTAAACAAAAACCGTTCAAAATAAAAAAAACAATTTGTTTTGAACGGTTTTTATCACATTTTTAGACGCCAACAGTCCTAAAGTCTTATAGTCTTACAGTCGAATATCCCCAAACCTCCCCTACTCTATCGGGCCACGTATAACACTTCCTTTACTGCTTTGATAATCTTGGCAGGGTTGGGCAAATACTCCTCAACCAGTGTAGGAGCGTATGGCAGCGAGGTATCTGCTGCGTTTACACGGGTGATAGGCGCATCGAGGTAATCGAAGGCGTATTTCTGTATTTCGTAGGCTACCTCAGCAGAAACGCCTGCAAACGGCCACGATTCGTCAACAACGACAAGCCTGTTTGTCTTTTTTACGGATTGCACGATCGTATGAAAATCCAGTGGGCGGATGGTGCGCAAATCGATCACTTCTGCAGAAATCCCTTCTTTTTCAAGCTCTTCAGCCGCTTTCATAGTGGGCAGCATCAGCTTGTTGTATGATACGAGGGTAACATCCGTGCCTGTTTTCCTTACGGCAGCCACGCCGATGGGAACCAGGTACTCACCGTCGGGAACCTCGCCTTCCATGCCGTATAGCAGCTCCGATTCCATGATACAAATCGGGTCATCATCGCGAATGGCTGATTTCAGTAGTCCCTTGGCATCGGCAGGATCCACGCATGAGATCACTTTGAGCCCAGGCACATTACCCAACCAGCTTTCGAAAGTTTGGGAGTGCTGCTGCGCCAACTGCCCCGCTGAACCCGAAGGGCCTCTGAATACGATCGGGCATTTAAAGCTTCCGGCTGATTGCGAGAGCGTTTTGGCTGCGTTATTCACGATCTGGTCGAAAGCCAGTACGGCGAAATTCCAGGTCATAAATTCAATAATTGGGCGAAGCCCGTTCATTGCAGCGCCTACGCCAATGCCGGCAAAGCCCAGCTCAGCGATCGGCGTGTCGATAACACGCTTGGGGCCGAACTCCTGGAGCATACCTTTGCTTACTTTGTAGGCTCCGTCATATTCTGCGACTTCCTCCCCCATCAGGAACACATCTTCGTCGCGGCGCATCTCTTCCGACATGGCCTCGCGAAGGGCTTCTCTTAAAGATATCGTTCTTGGCATATCAATTGGCTATTACAGTGTAAAAAAAACGATGCAAAAATAATAAAACAGGCATTAAGTACAAGAAATCATTAATTTTGCGGTTAATACAACAATTGTCAAACTAATCGCGTTTAACCAATCTATTCCATTAACATATCTTAATTAAACTCCATGAAAGGCAGACAGTTCAAATCGATATTCGCCGCGTTAGCCCTTTTACTGTTGGCAGCAAGCTTTACCTCCTGCAACCGCGGTTATGGTTGCCCCAACAACTTTTCAGTAAATAAAATTGCTGTAGAGGCGATAAAAGGTGTGGCCACGGTAGTTAAATAGAGCCCATTCGGGTGGTGATGAGTACAATCATCGAGACACAAGACGGCTCGCATACGCTATATTCCTCCCGCTTTGGCGAAAGCTATCATTCCCGCTACGGCGCTATTCAGGAATCACGCCATGTATTTATCTCCGCCGGATTATTTTATGTGATTCCGCTGCGCAAAGAGATTCGCATACTTGAAATGGGATTCGGCAGCGGCTTAAATGCTTTTTTAAGCCTGCTTGAGGCTAAAAAAAGAGAAGTGCATTTGTGGTACGATGCCATAGAAGCCTACCCTATCGCTACTGATGACGCCATTGCGCTCAATTATCCTGCTCAGGTTGTCGAGCCGGATGCCCGTGAGAACTTCATGGCCCTACATCTCAACAAATGGGAAGAATGGCATGCCATAACCCCGTTATTTAATCTGCGAAAGCGTCATATGCCCATCGAACAGCTCGATGAAGAAAAGCAGTACGATTTGGTTTATTACGATGCTTTTGCTCCCAGTGCCCAGCCTGAGTTGTGGGACTCTCCCGTATTATCGGGAATATACCGCGCACTCAAACCCGGAGGCGTAATGGTGACATATTGCGCAAAAGGTATTGTAAAACGCACGCTGACCGAACTCGGCTTTCAAGTCGAAGCACTACCAGGCCCCCCCGGCAAAAGAGAAATGACCCGCGCCATCAAGCAATAAACACCTTATTTTATCACGTTTTGCTTGCCGTCATCGCCATATAACTCCTTGGATTTCTTGTTATATGCTTGTGCAGCCTCTTCTGCCGTAGCAAACATGCCGATGTGTACGGATTTTCGATTAATTGAAATGACAGCCCTGTAGCGGTTGTTTTCCTTGTAAACGCCGGTATAGCCTGCTTTGCTGCTGGTCTTGCGTTTCCTGCTCGCCACCGAACGAGAGCGGTAGATCAGGTTTTCGAGCCGACAATCCAGCTTGTTACTGTTTTTGGCGCCTACCAGGTTTTTCTCTTTTGATTTTGTTTTTGTCAAAAACTTCTCCGCAATGAGTTTGTGCAGATAAATGGTTTCCGTTTTGTAACTGCCATCCGCTTTTTTCCAGGTTTTCTGGAAAACGGCACATCCGCTGGAGTGCTTACGGAGATTGTTGATGAAGTCTACTTTTACCAGATAAGGGTCAGAGGTAAGGTATTCGTATACCTGGTCGTCTAATAAAACTTCATCATCGGCGTTTTTTAATTTTACTTTGTACAACACGCTCGACAGGTTTTAGATGTTTATAATAAAACTGACTCTGCCCGGCTTGAATGAAGCCTTGCAAGAGCGAAAACCAAATATTTGGCTAGTGGGTTAAGAAAACAAATATGGGATTATAGAAGAGAAGTTATCTTGTTGTGTTTGTCCATGTTTCCTCAAATTTACGTACTAATTAGTTTTTTTTATGCTTGAAAACGAATTTTTTATGCGGCGCTGCTTTGATTTGGCCAAATTCGGCATTGGCGCTACCTCTCCCAACCCCTGCGTGGGGGCTGTGCTGGTCTATAATGACCGTATTATCGGCGAGGGATACCACAAAAAACACGGACAAGCACACGCAGAAGTAAATGCCCTGGCTAGTGTAAATGCAGCAGACCGGCATTTAATTCGGAGTTCTACTCTCTATGTTTCGCTTGAACCTTGCTGCATTTACGGCCATACCCCTCCCTGCACCTCGCTTATTATTGAAAATCGCATTCCCAAAGTAGTTATAGCCTCCACCGACCGCACCCCCGGTGTCGACGGCCGTGGCGTTGAGTTGTTGCGCAAGGCCGGCATAGAGGTAGTGACCGGTATACTCCGGCAGGAAGGCGATCGCCTCAGCGCTCCCAGAAATGTGTTCGTCTCGCAACAAAGGCCTTATATCATCCTGAAATACGCAAAGACGCTTAATGGGTTTATCGCTCGCATAGATAATCGACAGGGATGGATAACTTCAGATTATACGAAGAGACTGGTACACAAATGGCGCTCCGAAACAGATGCGATTTTGGTAGGTACCCGAACCGCAGAAGTGGATAATCCCGCACTTACTACCCGGTATTATTTCGGAAAATCTCCCTTGCGTATTGTACTCGACAGGTTCCACGCACTTCCTTCCAGCTTAGCTTTATTTGACGGCAAAGCCCCTACCCTGGTCGTCACCGCCTCGGAACCCCTCCAACCCATTCATGGTGCAGACTATTTTGTTATTGAAGATTGGGACGACTTATTGCCGCAGTTACTCCATCATTTATATGAACGCAAAATCGGTATGCTACTGGTGGAAGGCGGCCCTGCTTTGCTTTCAAGCTTTATTTCCGCAAACCTGTGGGATGAAGCAAGAGTATTGACAGGCGCCGTAAGCTGGCCGGAAGGGCTCCCGGCCCCTACCCTGCCCTTTGGCCCTGTAAATGAAAGCAAATTAGGATCAGATAGTATAAATATATATTTTAATTCATAAATAATTGATATTGTTCGTTGTAAATAAAAGAATCTAAATTACATATCATCACAAGGCTATTACCATAAGTTAAACTTCTTTTAAATAGCGGTTCAATCACCATAAGCGGTTACCCAATTTTGTTTCATACTTACTACTTTTGCAAAAAATAAGAGAAAATTGCATTGACGATGAAAGTATGGGGAATTGCCGGAGTTTTGCTGCTATCAACCATTGTGCCGCTTAGTGGTCAAACCAAAGCGGAGCCGGAGGCCATTCAATGGCTAAACTGGGATCAGGCTACTTCCAAATCAAAAGAAGATAAGCGCAAAGTGCTCCTCAATATTTATACGAGTTGGTGCAGATGGTGCGACCGCATGGATGAGGTGACTTTCAGCGATCCAAAAGTGGCTAAGTACATCAATGATAAATACCACGCCGTCAAGTTTGATGCGGAATACAAAGAAGATATCAGCTTCAACGGCAAAGTGTACAAGTATGTAAAAAATGGGAAAACCGGCTATCACGAATTTGCCGCCGAGCTGCTGAACAATAGACTGTCTTTTCCGGCAGTTGTGATATTAGATGAAGAGTTGCAAACTATTCAAACGATCATGGGTTTTAAACCTCCCCAATCGTTCGAGTGTATCATCTCTTATTTCGGCTCCAATCAGTACAAACTCACGCCCTGGTCGGCTTATGAGCGGAATTGCATGCCCCAAACCCAGCCTGCGCGCTCAGAAAAACAAGCGCTGCAGGCCCAGCCCAAGCAATCGCCGCAGCTGAGGTTGATTAAGAATTAACTAACCCTGCTAAGCCGCTTTTTTACCTCCTTCTTCCACCCAAACCCAGGACGCCCAGCAAACCCCGGGTTAATTCCCGTGCAATGGTACGGCCAACCTGGCGGGTAACAGGGCTATCAATGATCTCTTTGATGGTACTTTTTGGGGCTCTTCCTCTTGAACGACTTGATGAGGTAGACTGGCGGGCTTTTTCCTGCTGCTTTCTGAGTTCCTCCTGCACGCCTTGTTGGTGGGCTTCTTCCATTTTTGCATGCAGTATTTCATGAGCGCTTTCCCGGTTTATTTCTTCGTTGTATTTTCTAACGAGGTAAGAGCGGGAAATGATAGCCGATATTTCGCTATCAGTCAGCACATCCATTCTCGATTGAGGGGCCCGCAGCATAGTATGCACCAACGGCGTAGGAATGCCTTTTTCATTCAAAGCAGTGACGAAAGCTTCTCCAATACCCAACTCAGTGATTAATTGGTCTACTTCGTAGTAATCCGTTTCGGGGTAGTTTTCGGCGGCCAACTTGATAGCTTTCCGGTCTTTAGCCGTAAAGGCGCGCAAGGCATGCTGGATTTTCATACCTAGCTGTCCCAATACGCTATCCGGGATATCGGCCGGATTTTGTGTGACAAAAATGAGCCCAACGCCTTTTGAACGGATCAGTTTTACGATGGCTTCAATCTGATCGAGTAGCGTTTTGGAGGCTTCCTGGAACACCAGGTGGGCCTCGTCAATGAAAATAACCAGCTTGGGTTGTTCTACGTCGCCTTCTTCAGGAAAAGAAGAGTATACCTCCGCCAGCAATTGCAGCATAAAGGTAGAGAACAGCTTGGGGCGATCCTGAATATCGCTGAGCCTGATAATGGAGATGATCCCCCTACCCTTCTCGTCCACTCTGCAAAGGTCTTCTACTTCAAATGATCTTTCGCCAAAGAAAATATCGGCGCCCTGCTGTTCCAATTCTATGATCTTACGCATGATAGACCCCACCGACGCAGAGGATATCAATCCATAAGAGCGTTCTATTTCATCCTGACCTGGACCGGAGATGTACTGCAGGGTTTTCTTGATATCTTCCAGATCAAGCAGGGGCAAATCGTTGTCGTCGCAGTATTTGAAAATGACGGCCATGACACCTGCTTGTGTGTCATTGATTCCCAGTATTTTAGAAAAAAGAACCGGGCCGAATTCAGAGACGGTAGCCCGCAGTCGGGCGCCTTTTTCGTTGGAGAGAGAGAGAAACTCAACCGCATTGCCGGAAGGCGTAAAAGGAATGCCCAGTTTTTGGTGCCGTTCTTCGATTTTAGGATTTGAAGCGCCCGGCATGGCAATACCGCTGAGGTCGCCTTTGATATCCATCAGCAGGCACGATACGCCGTTTGCGGATAATTGCTCTGCCAGAATCTGAAGGGTTTTGGTTTTTCCCGAACCGGTAGTGCCTGCAATAAGCCCATGGCGGTTCATCGTTTTGAGGGGGATTTTGATAGAAGTCCCCAGCAGGCATTCTTTGTCCAGCATGGCGCTTCCTAAGGCGATAGAAGCGCCTTTAAATGTGTATCCTTCCTGAACTAACTGGATAAATTGCTCTTGCTTTGACATATTATACGGCGGCTTGTTTTAGTTCTATTGCTGCTTATTCCACTTCTGAATGCGCAGGTCGTATCGTTTTTTATTAAACTCCCAAAGATCGATATTAAACGTGCTTTCGAGTTGATCTTCCAGGTCGTCGGGCATCAGTTCGGGGAAAAAGTCGATTTGCGTCAGTGCTTCCACTTTATCTACAGACGTAGCGAATTTGAACAAAGGTTCATAACTGATTTCATTGGGAAGCACAAAAGCGATGGCCTTCACTTCGGGTTCGGTAAGATCGAGCAGCACTTTGAAATAGGCTGCGGGCACAGATACTTCATTATCGCCGATGGTACTTTTAGGGGTTTCGGATAACACAGGGCCTGTGACTACATACAACTGCTTGTTTTTGCGCGCCCAATCGCGGGTAAGCTCTTCCAGTTCCCGCCACACGCCTTTGTTGAAATTGCGGGCTTGGGGGCTGATATTGCTCATATAGAAAGTTTCCTGCAAGGCTTCTTTGTTAAAAGCCATATCTGCGGCGGGTACCAGGTGGCCACGATCGTAACCCGAATTGCGGTAATCATCCGGGGTGGCGGAGCCTGTTTTGACAGAGGGGTCGGGCAGGAATTCATCGCTACGTTCTTCCCACGGCATGTCCAGTTGCTCTTTTTTGAGCACATACGCTACCCATTCTGCCTGTTCGTGGTCTTCATTATAGGAGAGTGAATAATAGCGTCTGCTAACGAGCTGGCCGGTAGTCGATGTGGGCAAATAGTATGCTTCCGCCACGTAGTTATCCGAACTTTCACTTGTGGCCGGGGTATTATTGCCTGTAAAGAGATTAAAGATATAAAACAGCCCCCCGACAATAGCGGCGAAAAGGCCTACTTTTACGATAGCATCGGAACCCTTGCCGCTCTTACGGCTATAGTTCGTTTTGAATTTGGCCATGCGCTATTTTTTGTTGCCTTTCTTTTTTTCCTGCTCTTTGGCAGCTTGCAGGCGCTGTTGTTCTTTCATTGCCGTCTCCAATCGCGCCTGAAATCCCGTTTTCTTCTTGGGCTTTTTCTTGTTTTCTTCCAGCATCAGCCTGATCTTATCCTCGTTTATGAGGAAATTCTTGGTAATCACCGTCTGTCCGATATTCAACAAGTTGCTAAACAGCAAGTAGCAGGTCAAACCCGACGCAAAGCTGTTGAAAAAGCCAAGGAAAAGAATTGGCATGATATACTGCATATACTTCATCGCCGGTTGAGAAGAGAAGTCCATATGCTGCGAGTTGTAATAGGTATAAGCCAGCGTGGATACCGCCCAAAGCATAGTAAACAAGCTGATATGCGCACCGAAGCCCATGGGAATTTCAAAGGGCAGACGCATGATTACGTCGTAAGAGGACAAGTCGTGAGCCCACAGAAATGGCGCCTGGCGGAATTCAATAGATGCGGGGAAAAAGCGATAGAGTGCAAACCAAATAGGCATTTGTAATAACATGGGGAAACACCCTCCCAGCGGGTTCACACCGAATTCGCGATACATCTTCATCGTCTCCATCTGCTGCTGCTGGGCGTCGTCTTTGAATTTTTCTTTCAATGCTGCTATCTGGGGTTTCAGGGCGCCCATCTTTGATTGGGAGTAAATCATCTTGTAAGTAAGCGGGTACACCAGCAGCTTCACAAACAGCGTTAAAAACAGGATGACGATACCTTTGCTACCTATAAATCCGGATAGAAAGTTGAATATCGGGCGAATCACCCAGCGGTTGATCGTACCAAAAATACTGCTACCGAACGGGATGACATCCTGGAGGTCGTCGCCCATGGCATACAGGCGGTCAAACTCATTGGGGCCGACGTAAAATGCCATTTTAAAGGGTTCGCCGGCGGCGCCATCGTACGGGAGTTTAATGCTGGAAACCAGCTTTTTGAGATCGACTCCTTTTTCGTCCAGCAGCTTGGTCTCGAGTTTGGCTCCCTTGAAATTCTGAGATTCAGCAATCAAAGTACTATTGAAGAACTGGTTGACATGAGAAACCCACCTGATAGGTGTTTCGGATATCTCTTCCGTATCGTCTGAAGTACACGAGCAATACGTGGGGTCATCTTCGGCTATCTTGTAATAAACCGTAGAATAATTGCGCTCGTAATTGGTATTGATCTCAATCCTGTCGAGATAATTGACCCAGTTCAGGCTGATTTCGCTGGTGTTGGGCGCCAGGACATCCTGCAAGCCCGCCATGTGTAAGGCATAATCGATCTTGTAGGTTTCTGGCGACAGGGTATACGTTTGCTCGATGTATTTACCATCACCGACATCGGCCCGAAAGGCAATGCCATTGGGCGTCTTCATTGGTCTGAAGTACAGATCGCCCGTATTTACCCCTCCTTTAGGCAACTGAGGGATGGGGAGAAAGTATTCGAACTTATTTTTGTCGTCTTCCAATAGCTTGAGATCGACACTGGTGACTTTGCCTTTGGCATCTTCCACCTGCTTCTTGTACTTTTTCAGAACAACTTCTTTTATGCGTCCGCCTTTGTTCGTGAAAGTAATAGCCAACAAGTCGTTTTCCAGCGTAGTAAGCTGTTCCGATCCGTTGGCCGCCGCGGCAAAAGGGCCGAAATTAGCCTGTTGCAAAATAGTGCCGGCGCTGTCGGCGCCGGTTGATTGAGGAGAAACAGCCGTCGTTTGAGCGGTATCCGCAGAGGGAACTTTCTCGGTTGTTTTTTTATTCAACAACGCAAGAGAGTCTCTTTGTTGGTTTTGCCTGGCGATTTCCTCCTGAGAGGGCGCCATATACCACTGCCACACGATCAGCAACCCCATGATCAGCAAAACCCCGATAATTGTATTCCTATCCATTAATTGAAATTCGTTTGTACCAATAGGTAATTTTTCAAATGCACCGCAAAGGTATAATTTATCCGCAAGGCAACAAAGATAGAAAGACGAGTATCGGATTTATCGGTACAAACGGAATTTATGCTTCGAAATAAGGGTGCTTCAACCCGGGGCACAAACCCCGGGTTGAAGCTTACAAATCAGGCAGGTTCTTTGCCGCCATCGAGAAACTCCTGGTACTCGCTGAGCTCTTTCCAGTTGCCGGCAGCGGCCAATGCGGCTTGCTTGGGCCAGGTAGAAGGATCTGCCATGCGGAAGCTGTCGCCGCCTTTTTCGAGCAGGTCTTTCAGGTGGGCGACACTGGCAGCTGCCAGGTCCGACCAGGTATTAATGCCGTCTGCTTTGAGTAGTTGCTCAATTTTGGGTCCGACCCCTTCGATGATCTTTAAATCTTCGGGATTGGTGGAGAAACCAAGCAGTTTTGCAGCTAGTTTTTCCACTTTCGAGGGGGTATCGCCATCGCCGGTGTCGTTTCTGCCTGCATCCAAAGTTTTCTGCATGGCTATTAGCTCATCCCAGTGGTTTTCGGCGGCCAGCAAGGCTTGTTTAGGCCAGGTAGTGGGATCGTGCATGCGGTAATTCGAGCCGGCTGACGCGAGGATTTCCCGAAGGTCGTCTACGCCTGCCGTGGCTACGTCTGACAACGTGGCCAGTCCCGATTTTTTGAGCAATTCTTCCACTTTCGGGCCTACGCCTTCAATGAGCTGAAGATGATCCTGGCCGAAAATCGCGGTATAATCGATTCCTTCGGCGCCCCGGCCTGTGATCAGGCCGCCTTCGCCCATGTGGTCGATTTTCGTTTGCAATACCGCCTTATCCGCTTCGCATTGGCGCAATGCCAGTTTGAGTTTTTCGTCCGATTTGGCAATTTCGTCGTATTGATACTTCAGGCTCATGTAATCTTTTTCCATTTCGACTACTTTCACCTGATAACCTTTAACTTCTTTATCGAGCTCATCGGCGCGTTTTTTGTATTCGTACCACAGCCACCATCCAAGCAGCAAACCCAGCAAAAAAGCGCCCAGAGAGAAAAGCCACCACCAGGGGCAGCTAAGGCCAAACGGCGTACTTTGTATTAAAAATATTTGCATTGACATAGTAGGTTGATTTTGTTTTGATGGTTACTGTTGTTTCTTAATAAGTCGCACTTCTACCCTGCGGTTGTTGTGCCGGCCTTCCTCGGTGGCATTGGAATCAACGGGTTGTTCCTGACCTTTTGAGGATGCGCTGATTTGGTCGGCCTTAACGCCTTTTTGCGTTAATACCCCTTTGATACCCGCGGCGCGGGCCATACCCAATTTGGTATTGTAATCGGGGGCGCCCTTGTTATCCGTGTGGCCGGTCAGCTGAACCGTTTCGCCGGTAGAGGCAATGCGCTTGGCCAGCTTGTCGAGATATTCGTCAACCGACGGATCGTATTCGCGCTCGGTAGAGTTGTAGGGGAATCGGATAATGATCCTATCGTCCAGTTCTTCGACGGTTTGGGCTATTTTTTCTTCGGGTTTTATCCACTCGAACAGTGCCGCTTCAAAGTAGCCGTTGCGCACCCCTTCGCTTTCGTCCATCAGGCGGGCTCGCAGTTTGATGCGGTCGTCGGGGATATCTGGGAAGAGGGCCCTGACAGCCTGAGCACGGGCGAATCCCATGTTATCGAAACCATCGGGTTTGGGCTCGTCTTCAAAATATTGCCCGGTAATTTCCAGGATTTGTCCATCCTGCATCCCGGCCAACAATTTAGACTTTAGATCGTCGAAACCCTGATTGGTGTTAGCTGCCTCTTTTGACCATTGGAAATCAATGGGATACCTCTGCAGGTTCAAGGCGCTGTCCTGTTGTATGATGGTATCTTCACCACCTTTACAACAATCCTGAATACAGCCCCTATACGCTAGTAAGGAATAGAGCAGCCACACAATCAACATAATAAGGACTTTGATTGGTGCGGACATGGATGTTGGTTTTTGTTTTTGATTTGAAAAAGAAGCTATGAGAGCTTAATCAATAGATCCAAATATAAGCATTTGATTTCGAAAGTCTTGGATTTTTCGGGTAAAAATTTTAACATGTTGTTAAATATACCGGAATTCTTGTCCTGCTATAAACTTGGCAGGTAGCATTGAATTATTCTATAAGGAAAAGGCTATATTTGCACTTCTTTTATCAAAACAAGCCTGTAAAGATGTTTGAAAGCCTAAGCGACCGTTTGGATGTAGCGTTTAAGGCGCTCCGTGGCGATAATAAGTTGACGGAGCTGAATATTGCGGAATCCATTAAAGAAATCCGTCGCGCATTGGTAGGCGCTGACGTAAACTACAAAATAGCCAAGGAATTTACCGATAAGGTAAAAGACAAGGCATTGGGCGTTGATAACGTGCTCAAGTCGGTTTCTCCCGGGCAACTCATGACCAAAATCGTGATGGATGAGTTGGTGGAGTTGATGGGCGGCCAGGCTGCCGGCATCGACTTATCGGGAAAACCCACGGTTGTGCTTATCGCCGGTCTGCAAGGATCGGGTAAAACAACTTTTTCCGGTAAACTGGCTCACCATCTCAAAACCAAGCGCAACAAAAAACCGCTGTTAGTAGCCTGCGACGTATACCGCCCTGCAGCTATTGACCAGCTATCTACGCTGGCCGAACAGGTTGGCGTGCCGGTATACAAAGAACCCGGCAATAACAACCCGGTAGCTATCGCGCTCAAGGCTATCGAGTCTGCCAAACAACAAGGGCAGGATGTGGTTATTGTGGACACGGCCGGCCGACTGGCGGTGGACGAGGAGATGATGAAAGAGATAGCCAATGTCAAACAGGCTATCCTACCCCAGGAGGTGTTGTTTGTAGTCGATTCCATGACCGGCCAGGACGCCGTGAATACGGCCAAGGCCTTCAACGATATCATTGATTTTGACGGCGTGGTGCTGACCAAGCTGGACGGCGACACGCGCGGTGGCGCCGCCCTTTCCGTGAAATATACCGTCGGCAAACCCATCAAGTTCGTGAGTACCGGCGAAAAGATGGATACGCTCGATGTTTTCTACCCCGACAGGATGGCCCAGCGCATCCTTGGCATGGGCGATATCGTGTCTTTCGTGGAACGCGCGCAGGAACAATTCGACGAGCAGGAAGCCAAGCGCATCGAGAAAAAGTTGAAAAAGAATAAGTTCGATTTTGACGACTTTCTCAGCCAGATCAACCAGATCAGGAAGATGGGCGATATAAAAAGCGTGTTGGGCATGTTGCCCGGTGTTGGAAAAGCCATGAAGGATGTCGACATCGATGATAGCGCGTTTAAACGCGTGGAAGCCATGATACAATCTATGACTCCCCACGAACGCAGCAACCCGGACATCATGAATATGAACAGAAAAAAGCGGATCGCTATGGGTAGCGGCAGGTCGCTTGATGAAGTAAATGCTTTTATCCGGCAATTTGAGCAGATGCGCAAAATGATGCACAAGATCGCCACAAATCCCAGTCTGATGGGCATGACCGGCGGCGGTGCGGGCGGCATGAACAAGGGATTTCGCCGCTAGCAAGCGATGTCTGCATTCCAACTGTTTACCAATGCCAAGGCCGTTCAGTTTTTTCAACTGGCCAGGCAGGGCACGTCTATCCTCATCGCCATATTATTGGCTAAATCGGCACTATCAACCTCCCAGATAGGCGCCTACGAAATGTTGTTTTACCTGGGTTTTATTACCAGCTTTTTCTGGACTTCGGGGCTTATGCAAGGCATGCTAAGCATGTATCCCCGCGAAACAGAAGAAGGCCGGCGCCGCTTTGTTTTTAATAGCTTTTTGAGCTTTTGCCTGGTAAGCCTGGCGCTAACGCTATTGATGTGGGGGGGTAAGCAATGGATATTGCCGGCTTTAACCGGACAGGAATCGCTCGACTATTACGCTATTTTTCTTTGGTTTTCTCTTTTTAACCTACCCTCCACCCTCCAGGAAAACTACTATTTGCTTCACGACCGTCCCCGTCAATTATACTTGTGGGCGATTTTCTCTTTTGGTCTGCAACTGGCTGCCGTGCTAGTACCTGTCTTTTTGGGACTTGGGCTCGGCGTTAGCTTTTTTTGGCTGACCCTGCTTGCCGCGGCAAAATGGGTTTGGCTCGCAATTTACGTAGCCCAAAACGGTCGCTGGTTCATAGATCGCTCTCTGCTGCATCGCTGGTGGATATTATCGGCCCCATTGATATTGTATGCTTTAATAAGCGGCGTCAATCAGTCGTTTGACAGTTGGCTGGTCGGGTATAGTTATCCCGGCGACGAGGCTGTTTTTGCCGTATTCCGCTACGGCGCCAGGGAATTCCCCCTGGTTATTGCAATGGCCAACGCTTTCAGCACAGCCATGCTACCTGAAATCGCCAAAAACCTGGAAAAAGGACTTGAAGTTATCCGGATAAAATCTGCCTCCCTACTTCATGCGCTTTTTCCTGCGTCAATATTGCTCATGCTTGGTAGTAAATGGCTTTTTCCCCTTGTTTTTAGTCACGCTTTTGACGATAGCGTATTGATTTTCAATGTCTTTCTATTAATTACGATAAGTAGATTAGTATTTTCAAGAACCGTATTGGTTGGTTTACAGGACAATAAGGTCATTTTGCTTATTTCAATCGTTGAGTTTCTCATCCACATAGCGGCCGGTTTTTTGTTTGTATCTTTTTGGGGATTGGCGGGAATCGCCCTTGGTGCGCTCTTAGCCTACACCCTCGAAAAAGTGCTTATTTGTGTGTATCTTTATAGCAAACACGGCATTGGAATCAGCCGCTACACCCCGATGGGTTTGTATTTATGGTATAGTGCCGCGTTATTGGCGAGTTTTGCGGTCAGTTTATTATTTTAAAATATGGTACAATACAAAACGCCCAGGTTGTGCGTGTACGAAAGCGCATTATTCAGTACTACCTCGACAGTAATCTATACGGATGACATGATCCTGGTAGTAGATCCCAACTGGTTGCCGTATGAGATTGACCAGATTATCGACGATATCGAAGATGCGCACCCGCATCGACCGTTGTATTTGCTGTTTACACACTCCGATTACGACCATATCATCGGATACCAGGCATTCCCGGAGGCAAAAGTTATCGCCTCCAGGGCTTTCACCCAGCGCACCGATACAGAAACCATATTGCAACAAATACTGGACTTTGACGACGAATATTACATCAGCAGGCCGTATCCCATCACTTACCCCAAAGTAGACCATATCATTGGAGGAGAAGAAGAAGTCCTGCAGATCGGAGATACCAGGCTTATCTGCTGGCAGGCTCCCGGGCATACCGACGACGGATTATTTGTGCTTGTAGAACCCCTTGGCGTTTTTATCGCCGGCGATTATTTATCAAATATTGAATTCCCCTACATTTACTTTAATAGCAGCGCTTACGAGGACACCCTCGATAAGGCAGAGATGATTTTGCACCATTACAAACCCCTGCTACTCGTACCCGGCCACGGTGATGCCACCTCCGATATTGGCGAAATGGAATTGAGGATTTATGAAAGCAGGCAATACATAAAGGAATTGAGAGCTTCGCTGCAAGGAGGGCCACCCTATCCCACCAAACAGCTATGGCTTAGGTACCAATTCCCCCACAGCATGGGGCGTTACCACAAGGAAAATATTACCCTGCTGAAAAAAGAACTTGGGCTGGATTAACGACCAATCTTTTAATGCACCACAACGAAAGCGGTTGATCGTCGAACATTGGTTTCGAAATGGGCAACCGCATAATATACTCCCGGCTTCCAGTTGCTCACATCCAACCGGATATTATGGTTGATACCTCGCCCTTGCTGCCGGTATACGATTTCTCCCGCAGCATTATACACCCATAGCTGCTTGAAGGCCTTCTGCGTATCTCCCCAGCTTAACACAGCCGAGTGATTTGCCGGAGAGGGATGCACCGACAACTTGTTCTCTGCGTATGCTCCGATCGTTTCTGTGCTTGTGACAACCGTATCGGGGCTTACAAACAGCGAATCAAGCGGATACGACATAATAGAACGGCCGTGAGTGCCAGCAACAAGCTCGTTGTGGGTTTCATTCCAGGTGAGATGGAACACGGGTACCATGGGCATATTATTGCCCAGTCGCGCCCAGGCTTGTCCGCCGTTTTTGGTGCCGTAGACCCCGCCGTCGGTAGCGGCAAACAGCACCGTATCCTGGTGATCCGGTAATACAAGGAGATCGTTTACGGCCAGATTGGGCAAATTACTGCTGATACTGGCCCAGGTATCGCCCCTATTGTCAGAACGGTGGATACGCGGGGTAAAATCGTTGTCTTTATAGCCTGAATGGCTCACATACACGGTATTCTCAAACGAAGGCGAGGCCTCGACATTTGTCACATACCGGTTAGGCAGGTCGGGATAAATGGGCGTCCAGCCCGCACCGTCGTCATCGGTGCGCCACACGTTGCCATCCGTAGTACCCACATACAAAAGCCCCTGCACACGCGGTGATTCGGTAATGGTGGTAATTGTATGAAAATTGGGACTAAAAACGATACCGTCGGTAAGATCTTCGCTAATAGGAAACCAATTGGGATTTGCGCTATCCAGGTTTTTATACACCCTGTAGGTGCCGGTATACATCACACTGGGGTCGTGGGAACTGATAAAATAGGGACTGTCCCAGTGCGTGCGGTCTCCGTTGTCAATTCCGGTATCGCCCTCATCCCAGGAATTGCCTCCATCGGTGGACACTCCGATATTTCCATTTTGGGATTCTGCGTATACAATCAATGGATTCTCGGGGTGAAAGACCATCTGAAAGCCATCACCGCCATAAATGCGTAGCCAGTCGGTGGTCAGGTCGGGGCCGCCTGCACAACCGTTGTCTTGCAATCCCCCATAGCACCAACCGGGCTCGTGAGGGTTATAAGCGACCCTATAAACCTGGTTGGTGGGAATACGTTCGATATCCGACCAGGTTTGGGTATTGTCGGAGCTTTTGTACAAACCTCCGTCAGTAGCCAATATAATAGCTCCGGAGGGTGTAAACTGTAAATCGTGTTTGTCGGCGTGCACGGAATACTCCCACCAGGGCGGAGAGGCTTCCAGCCAGGAAGCGCCGCCGTCGGGCGACCGCCACAAATCGACTCCAAGCAGGAAAATATCATTAGGGTCGTTCGGATTGACGCGTATCTTTCCAAAATACCAACCAAAGCCCCCCAAAACGCCAGGTAAAATGTCATTAACTTGGTCCTGGGGCATAGTGGGTTGCCAGCTTGCACCCGCATCAGTAGTTCTAAACACATTAAACACCTGGCTGTTGGCACCCACATATTGTGCGTATACAATATTGGGCTGGCTGGGAGAAATTGCCAGGCCGATGCGGCCCATAGTTCCGGTTGGAAGGCCGTTTGTCAATTGATTCCAGGATGCTCCTCCGTCGGTAGTTTTGAAAATGCGGGCATTGGGGCCGCTGACCATAGACTCGGAGTTATTCCTGATTCGATCCCAGGAAGCGGCGTATAAAATATCGGGTTGCGAAGGATCCATGACCAGGTCGATTACGCCCGATTGGTTGCTGACGAACAAAATTTGTTGCCAGGACTGGCCGCCGTCAATTGATTTATAAAGGCCTCTGTCGTTGTTGCGTTCAAAGGGTAGTCCCATGCAGGCTGCATAGATAATTTGGCTATTTGTAGGGTGTACGGCAATTCGGGATACAATGCGCTGGTCGGTGAGGCCCAGATGTTGCCAGGTAGCCCCGCCATTTGAGCTTTTATAGATGCCGTTGCCTAAAAACGGATATGCCGAGATATTGGGGTCGCCTGTGCCTGCGTACACCACGTCGGTATTTTGCGGGTCGATGGCGATAGCGCCAATGGAGAGAAAAGGTTGATCGTCAAAAACAGGAGTCCAGTCCTGGCCGCCATTACTGGTTTTGAACAAACCGCCTACGGCAAACCCTGCATACATCACATCTTCGTTTGTGGGATCGACGGCTACGGCATTAATGCGTGCGCCGATATTGGCCGGGCCTCTCACCGTCCAGGGCAGGTCAAATCCCTCAAAGTTCTTTTCGGCGCTGCGCTCCACTGCGTCCTGCAAAGCAGCCGTATAGGCTTTGATAGCAAAAGATGATTCAGGATACAAGCGCTGCATATAGAACCATTCGTCGGGACGAAGTTTAGTTGCAGCTAGTGCAGGAGAGTTGTAAAAGCGCCACAAAAAAGCGCTGATAGCGGCTAGTCCGATCAGGGAGATAGCGGCAACGACCCGGAATTTACGGGATTTTAGGCGTATAGTCATTCTTTCAGGTTATCGACAAATAGCGATCTGATCTCAACGGATTCCTCCGGTTTAAGCCGGCCGCTTAGGATAAGCCTCACCTCGCGCCTGCGCGGGGCGCCGTCGAAGCGTTGCTGTTCGATTTCATTGAGTGGGATGACGGGTGGCACTTGAATGGGCTTACCGTTGATTTCATCTAGTGCGACGAAAGTATAATAGGCGTGATTGCACCGGCGGGGATTATGCCCTTTAATATCGGCAGCAAAAATCTCTATATAAACCTCAATAGAGGTATTAAAAGCGCGGGTAACACTCGCTTCGATAGAAACCACCTCGCCGACCTTAATCGATTTTTGAAAAGAAACATGATCTACAGAGGCAGTCACTACGTGCGCTTCGCAGTGTTTACCTGCGCAAATGGCACTGGCTATATCCATCCAGCGCAGCAGGTTGCCCCCCATGAGGTTGCCCATAAAATTAGTATCGTTGGGCATCACCATTTCGGTCATGACTGCTTTAGAGTCAGCCACCTTTTTTGCTTTCAGCTCTTGCTTCATTTATCTGATCATTACCCCTTTTCTGTTCAAAAAGGGGATATCTGTGAAATTGCCGGCGTCTATACTACCTTGCACGAAGATATATTTTTTATCATACATATAATCTTCGTAAACAAAACTCACCCAATATTCATTAGTGAGGTTGAACAAATTGATATGTATGGGTTCGATGGGAATGAATGCCAAAGGGGCGACCTCCTCAAAAAAGTGTCTGAGGACGGTAGTTTTTCGGTTTTCTCCGTCTACCTCGCCGTACCCTTTTGAACTGATCAGCACATTTTTGATCGTATCGTCCTTCAAGTTGATCAAAAAACTATCCCACATTTCTTCCTCTAACAGTTCATCGCCCTCACGGGGTACGATGGCTATCGCAAGGTCTTCCACTTTATGGTCTGGAATGTCTTTACGCATGAATTTTGAATAAAGTGCTAGCTTTCAGATCTTTGTGCTCCGGCAAGACGAGTTGCCGAAAAAGCCACGCGAAGATAAGGCTTGCTAGGCATATTTGTACCCGAAAACCTCTGCAAAATGAGACATCAAAGCCGATTTAACTTCTTGCATGGGAATATCTTCTCCCAATTCAGCGGCTAGAGAGGTGACTGCTTTGTCGGCATCACTAATGCCGCAAGGGATGATGAAATCAAAATGCGATAGATCCGTATTCACGTTCAGCGCAAAGCCATGCATGGTAACCCACCTGCTGAGATGCACGCCGATGGCGCATATTTTTCGCTGAGGTTTCCTGCCATCTGCATCCAACCAAACACCGGTATACTCTTTTATCCGCACGCCGGTAAGTCCATAGCCGGCCAATAACAGAATGACAGCCTCCTCCAGTGCTCTTACATAGCGGTGTACATCTGTAAAAAAGCAATCGAGATCAAATATGGGATACCCTACCAATTGCCCGGGTCCGTGATAGGTGATATCCCCTCCCCTATTGATTTTGAAGAAAGTAAAGCCTTTTGTTTGTAAATTTTCTTCATCTAAAAGCAGGTGATCAACCGATCCTGATTTGCCTAATGTAAAAACGGGTGGATGTTCACAAAACAGCATGTAGTGGGATTGTGGCAGCGGGTTTAGTCCAGCCGAAATCAGATTGCGGTTTTCCAGCTTCTTGTCAATCAATTGCTGGTGCAACTGCCGCTGAAGGTTCCAGGCTTCCTCGTAGTCAATCATTCCAAGATCTTGGTATATAACCTTTTGCATTGCAACCTGCTGATTTGTTGAGATATGTTTGTATTTTTACAAGACAAATTACATTCCTATGAAAAGACAACTACACCTGGCAATTGGTTTATTCCTATTTGCCTCCACGGCGCTCAAATCCCAAACGGCGCCAAATTTCACCATTACAGATTCCGACGGGCAGTCACACAACTTGTACACCGATTACCTGGACCAGGGGAAAACGGTAGTCATCAAGTTTTTCTTTACTACCTGCCCCCCCTGTAACGCCATGGCCCCGCTGATGGAGCCGTTTTACCAGGAATGGGGCGGCGGCGCCCAGGATGTGGAGTTTATCAGTCTGAGCATCATGAATTTTGACGATAACAACGACGTGGCGCTTTATAAAGCTGCTAAAGGCCATACTTTTCCCGGCGCGGGCTTAGACGGCGGTAGTATTACAGCTTCGCAGCCTTATCTGAACGGCATGTTCGGCAATTTTACCGGCACACCTACTTTTGCAGTAATAGCCCCCGATCGCAGCGTTATTTTTGATCCTCGCGGGATTAGCTTTGTGGCCACCCTTGATTCCGTAGATGTAGCCATAAGGAGTACCGGAGCTGAAAAACCTCCCATACCTTACACTATCAGCGGAACGGTCAAAAATACACAAAATGCAAGTGTAGCAGGGGTTACAGTTTCTGTAAGTGGATTAGCACAATACGCGGATACAACCAATAGTGCCGGACAGTTTGAATTTACAGCCATGCTGGAGCCCCGGCTGGATTACGTTTTGTCGGCTAGTAAAAACTACAATTTCGTGAACGGGGTCACCACATTCGACATGATAGAGATCAGAAAACACGTGCTCGCCCTGCAGATCATCACGCAACCCACGCGTTTGCTTGCTGCCGATGCGAATAAATCGGGAGGTATATCCACGCAAGACATCGTAGAATTGCGCAAATTGGTATTAAGCGTGCAAGACAGTCTAAGTCAACAGGAGTCCTGGTTTTTTTACAATGCCGCCTATACGTTTGTTAATCCCGAGCATCCTTTTCCGGAAATATACAATACGCTGAATGCAGCAATTAAATTTCGAACATCCAGTCTGCCGCCTTTTCATTTTCGGGCCGTAAAGATCGGGGATGTCAATGAATCTGCCGATCCTGGACAATAACACAAGCGCAGTTTTTACACGCATATGATACAGCAGGTTTTTGCCTGAAGGGAATTAGGCTTATTTTTCGCCCCAAAATTAATAAAAACATGAAAATCCTGGTTCCCGCAATCGCCATACTCATTAGCTTGGCGGCCTGTAAAACGTCGCAGAACAATGCTTCTACAGCTACTTCCCCGAGCGCCGACACCCTTCGCTACGCGCCGGAAAAGCACTTGACAAACATTCGCCAGCTGACTTTTGGCGGCGACAACGCAGAGGCATATTTCAGCTTCAACGGCAAATTTTTGACTTTTCAGGCCACCAACGAAAAATGGAATGTGCCTTGCGACCAGATTTTCTACATGCCCGTCGACGGGTATAAGTCGGCTATGCCGCCTATGGTCAGCACGGGCAAAGGCCGTACTACCTGTGCTTATTATATGCCGGGCGACAAACAAATACTGTACGCCTCCACTCATTTAGGTTCAGAAGCTTGCCCGGAAGTTCCCAGGGTTGTCAATGGCAAATACGTATGGGGAATCTTTCCCGATTTCGACATCTTCGTAGCCGATCTCAAGGGCAATATCAAAAAGCAGCTCACCAGCGCGCCGGGTTACGATGCCGAAGCCACCCTGTCGCCCGATGGCAAAAAAATCGTGTTTACCTCCATGCGCACAGGCGACCTCGAATTATACACCATGAATGTGGACGGCTCTGATGTGAAGCAAATAACTGGTGAACTGGGGTACGACGGCGGTGCCTTCTTTTCACCCGACAGCAAAAAACTGGTTTTCCGGGCTTCGCGGCCTCGTACAGCCGAAGAAGTAAGCACTTACAAAGACCTTTTGTCTCAGGGACTTGTTCAGCCCACCCACATGGAAATATACACCTGCAACGCCGATGGCAGCGACATGAAGCAGATCACCAACCTGGGAGGAGCTAATTGGGCGCCTTTTTTTCATCCTTCTGGTAAAAAAATCATCTTTTCTACCAATCACCACAGCAAAAGCGGGCGGCAATTCAACTTATTTGCCATAAACCTCGACGGCACGGGATTGGAGCAAATCACTTTTGATACGGTCTTTGATGCATTCCCTATGTTTTCGCCCAACGGCAAAAAGCTGGTATTTGCGTCCAACCGCAATAACAAGGGCGGGCGTGACACCAATCTGTTCATTGCGGATTGGGTGGAATAATTTGTAAAAAAATACCGTGCCCCATTTTGTGACCGGTTTGCGCAGAAACCCCTATTTTGACCAGCAAATACCAGGGCCATGCTGTTGCAATTTCCGGATCACTTCTTTTGGGGCACTTCTACGGCCGCTACGCAGATAGAAACAGCCGGCGATCACAACTGGAAAGGAGTGCGCGCACGCGATGGGTACTTATTGGACCGCACTACCGACCATGAAAAACGAAGAGACGAGGACCTGGAATACATTAGCCGGTTGGGTAATGTGTATCGCTGTAGTGTGGACTGGGCCAGATTGCAGGATGCTCCGTATAAAGCATTTGACGAAGCAGTGATAGACGAATATCAATGCTTTTTCTCCAATTTGAACGAACGCGGGGTGAAAGTCATGTTTGTCATTCACCATTTCACCAACCCACTTTGGTTTGAGCAGGCAGGTGGCTGGCTTGTCGAAGAAAATGTCAGCGCATTTGTAGATTATGCCCGGCAATGTATTTCGCTTTTCGGTCCGTACGTTTTTAGCTGGAATACCTTCAATGAGCCCAACGTATACGCCATGAATGCGTTTATGCTGGGTAATTTTCCACCTTACCGTCGATCCTGGGTGGAAGCCAATAAGGTTCTTACGCACATGGGAATTGCCCACGAAGTGGTGTATGAACTGATCAAAACCAATTACCCCAAAATCCCGGTAGGTATATCCTTCAACACAGCCTGGTTTGATGCGGCAAATTTATTGGGGCGATTGCCGGCTGCCTTTACCGATTGGTGGTTCCACCGAAAAGCGGCCAAACCTTTTAGCAAAAAACTGGATTACTGGGGCCTGAGCTATTATGCGTATGTGCCTTTTAACCCTAGGCCCATTACAGAACTTGACCATCCGGGTAAATTATCGAAAATGGGCATACCACACGATAATATGTGGGGATACAGACCCGAAGGGTTGGCCCGTATACTTCAACATTTTCATAAAAAGTACAAAAAACCGATAGTCATCACAGAAAACGGCATTTGCACGGATGACCCGCACCGGCGCATTCAAAGCATTCGGGATTACTTAAAAATTTGCCACCAGGCCATAAAAGATGGTATTGATTTGCGTGGTTATATCCATTGGAGCACCTGGGATAATTTCGAATGGCATTTGGGGCCCACGTATCGCTTCGGGCTGGTGCATGTGAACGTATTTACCAAAGAGCGGACGATGACGGCAGCCGGTGAGTTTTATGAACAGGTCGTACAAAACAATTCAGTCGATGCGTAATTAAAATCCATAGTATATGTACCCTAAATACCTTTTGAAAATAGCCTGCTGGGCATTGCCTGGTTTGGGGTTCTGCCAGCATAACTCTTTTTACCCTCCCGATGCCCGAGCAGCTGCGCTGGGCGGCGCAGGCGTTACCTTTGCAGATGTGCACAGCGCCTTTTCCAATCAGGCAGGATTGGCCGGTGTAAATAGCCTGAGCGCTATTGCGTATGCTGAGCAAAAATTCCTGATCGGCGACATCAGGTCGGCGGCACTAGCTGTCGCCCTGCCTACTTCAGCCGGGGTTTTTAGCGCTGTCGTCCACTATATGGGATTTCAACCATTTAGCGAACAAAAACTTGGAATCGCGTACGCCCGAAACCTATTACAGCACCTCGCCATCGGTGCAGAAATAACCCTACTGCATGCGGCGATTAGCGGTTACGGTCAACGTACGGCGTACACCTTTGAACTGGGACTGATCAGTGTAATTTCCAGGCAGCTCAGGATAGGTTTCCATGTGAGTAATCCTTTGCGCATCGCCTGGTCGGAAAACGACTACCTTCCCACCTTAATGCGATTAGGATGTCACTATCAGCCTTCGGATAAGGTATCATTATACGGAGAAGTCGAAAAAGACATCGGCTATCCGGGGCGAACAATTTGGGGGCTCGAATATAGCCCGACAGCCGGGTTTCAGGCCCGATTGGGATTATCGACCGCTCCACTGTCTCCCCGTTTCGGCGTGGGTTTGCAGCTTTTTAAATCACTGCGCCTCGATATAGCTGCGGCCTATCACCAAATATTGGGATTCACTCCCAGCGCAGGTTTTCACTACGAAAAAAGCAAACCATGAATACCAACTGGTTGATCGTTGCCGCTACGGCGGCTGAAATACAGCCTTTTATCGCCTATTTATCGGAAAATGCTACCCGGCGGGATGAAATGCATTATGTTTTTGGTGATAAAAATATAACTATATTAATTACAGGAGTCGGACTAACCCAAACGGCCTATCATTTAGGCGCCGTTTTAGCCAGGCAATCCTTCGATTGGGTAGTAAATGCAGGTATAGCCGGCGCCATTAAACGCGATTTGGATATAGGCCAGGTGGTGGAAGTAAGTAGAGAAACTTTTGGAGATACCGGCGCAGAGACAGCTACCGGATCGTATATCGATATACATGAGATGGAACTTATTCCTCCCGATGTGCCCCCATTTTTGGGTGGAGAGTTGATTAGTCCACATGCAGGAGCAACAGGACTGCCCTTAGTCAAAGGACTAAGTGTAAACAAAGTACATGGGTATTTGCCGAGTATCACTGAAATGATGATACACTACGATGCGGATATTGAGACTATGGAAGGTGCTGCTTTCTTTTATGCTTGTTTATCTGCAGGGCAACCCTTCGTGCAAATTCGCTCGCTGTCAAATTATGTAGAACCCCGCGATAGGTCGAAATGGAATATTCCTTTGGCTGTAGAGACTTTAAACGCCAAACTGATTGAGCTTATTCAGGAAGCAAAGCCCTGACCATACGGTCTTTACCCTGTAGATCTTGCTGCAAAGTGATATCCCTGAATCCCAATTGCGATAGTAACTCTTCAACCGCGTGGGCATGAAATTCGCTACATTCAAAAAACAACCAACCGAAGGGTCGGAGGTGTTGCAGGGCAAAACGGGCTATTTTATCGTAAAAAAACAAAGGTTCATCGGACTCGACAAAAAGCGCCAGGTGAGGTTCGTGTGACTTTACCAGCTCGGGCATCATATCGGATTCAGTTGCAAGTATATACGGTGGATTACTTACAATTGCGTCGTAAGTGGGAAGCGTATGCCAATCCTGCTCAATCCTAATGTCGGATATAATCCAATCGACCAGTGTATGATTGAGCGCAGCATTTGTTTTGGCAGTTTCTATTGCCTCTTCACTGATATCCAGTCCGGTAACCTGTGATAGCGGCAGCGTTTTCTTGAGTGCGATAGCAATACAGCCGCTACCCGTACCGATATCAAGAATGCCGGCGGCTTTGTTGCCCAGTGTGTTAACGATCCAATACACGAGTTCTTCCGTCTCTTGGCGGGGTATCAATACAGCGGGATTGACGGCAAATTTTAAACCATAAAAATCAGCCTGTCCCAAAATATATTGCAAAGGCTCATGGTGTAGAAGCCGCCGTGAAATATCTTGCAGCAGTTGCTGCTGATCGACGGAAAATACGGATTGAAATTGAGAGGGCTTCAGTCCGAGTGCGTCTTCAAAGACAATCACCGCGATATTGCGGGCTTCCCGCTCTTCGTAAACAGCGAGCAGATCTGCAATCAGTTGTTGAAATGCTGATTCTGCAATCATATTAGTTCAGGACAAACGCCCTTTAAAATCTTCATAAGTAAAACTCCGGACCAGCTCCAGGGTATCTTTGTCTTCATGCCAGATGCATATATCGGGGTGTTTTACACCGTTAAACATTGTCGTTTTGACCATTGTGTAATGGATCATATCTTCCAGAATGACCAGGTCGCCCACGGCTAATTCGCGATCAAAAGAATACTCCGTCATATAATCGCCTGCCAGGCAAGATACGCCTCCCATCCGATAGCAGGTTTTTCCAGGTTGTGGGACGGTATCTGCTCCGGTAATACGGGGCCGGTAGGGCATTTCGAGGGTATCGGGCATATGAGCGGTAAAAGATACGTCGAGGATAGCGGTTTTAACCCCATGGTTGTCCACGATATCCAGCACAGTAGAGACCAACACGCCGGTTTCCCAGGCGATGGCGCTTCCCGGTTCGAGAATGACTTCGAGATGGGGATAACGCCGGCGAAAGGACTTCAGCAGCCCAATTAAATGAGTGGTATCGTAGTCTTTTCGCGTCATCAGGTGGCCTCCGCCGAAATTCACCCATTTCAGGTGGGAAAAATGCCGGCTGAACTTTGCTTCAAATGCCGTGAGGACTTTTTCCAGGTCATAAGATGAAGATTCGCAAAGCGTATGGAAGTGAAGTCCTTCGATGCTGTCGGGAAGGCCCTGCTCCAAAGCCTGGCTCAGCTCCCCCAGCCTTGAACCGGGGGCTGCGGGGTTGTATAAGTCAACTTCAACCTCTGAGTATTCCGGATTAACCCGCAATCCTGCTGAAATACCACTACCTTCCATCTGCCCGGCATAGTGCTGGTATTGTGTCAAAGAATTGAAAGTAATATGGCTGCTGTAGCGCATAATCTCCGCGAAATCGCCGGGTAGATAAGCCGGCGAATAGGTATGGGCCTTGCAGCCCATTTCTTCGTAAATTAATCGGGCTTCGTATAGCGAACTCGCCGTGGCCCCGCGGAGATATTGGTATACCAGTGGAAATACGCGCCACATAGCAAAACCTTTGAGTGCCAGGATAATAGAAACTCCTGCTTCATCCTGCACCCGTTTGATCAGTTCCAGATTTTTGATCAGTCGATCCTGCTCCAACACATAAGCGGGCGAAGGCACTTGCTGAATATCTATAGGCATACTAATTTGTTATCCTGAGTTTGTCTTATAATTCCAGGTCGATATCAAACTGTTCGTGCCAGGGCAAACCGCACACGTTGAGTTGTGCCATAAATGGATCGGGATTAAATTGCTCCACGTTGAACACGCCGTTGCCCGTCCACTCGCCTTTTAGCATCATCATAGCGCCGATCATGGCAGGTACCCCGGTAGTATACGACACCCCCTGCGTGCCGGTTTCTTTGTAGGCTTCCTGGTGGCTACAGTTATTCCACACGTAATAAGTTTTCTCCTTGCCGTCTTTGATACCCCTGATGCGGCAGCCGATAGAAGTTTCTCCGGTGTAGTTCTCTCCCAGTTCGCCCGGATCGGGCAGCACATATTTGAGAAATTCGAGGGGAATAACTTCTACGCCCTTATACATCACGGGGTCGATGCGCGACATGCCGATATTCTGGATCACGCGAAGGTGCGTGAGATATTCGTCGCCGAAAGTCATCCAAAACCGGGCACGCTTGAGTGAGGGGAAATTCTTGACCAGTGACTCGAGTTCCTCGTGGTATATCAGGTACGAATTTTTGGGGCCGATACCCGGATAGTTGAGGGGTTTCATCACGGAATGCGGTGGAATTTCCAACCATTGACCGTTTTCGTAGTACTTGCCGGGTTGGGTTATTTCGCGGATATTGATTTCCGGATTAAAATTGGTAGCGAAAGCCTTGCCGTGGCTTCCTGCATTGCAATCCACAATATCGAGGTAATGAATTTCGTCAAAATGGTGCTTCACCGCGTAGGCCGTATACACGCTGGTTACACCGGGGTCGAAGCCACAGCCCAATACAGCCAGCAAGCCGGCGTTTTTAAACCGGTCGTGATAGGCCCACTGCCATTTGTATTCAAATTTGGCTACGTCTTTAGGCTCGTAGTTAGCTGTATCCAGGTAGTGGACGCCGGCTTCGAGGCAGGCATCCATGATAGTAAGGTCTTGGTACGGTAATGCCACATGGATCACCATTGCCGGTTGGAATTCGCGGATCAGGGCAGTGAGTTCGGGCACATTTTCTGCATCGACGGCAGCCGTGGAAATGGCCTGATATCCCGTATCGCGTTTTACATCGGCGGCTATCGCGTCGCATTTCGACTTGGTGCGGCTGGCCAGCAAAATTTCAGAAAAAACGTCGGGGTGCTGGGCACATTTGTAAACAACCACGCGCCCTACTCCACCGGCGCCAATAATCAAGACTTTAGACATGGAACCTTTTTGTTTTGAATGTTAAAAAAGCGATGCAAAGATATAGATTTTTTGCATGCTAATCTTTGACGTTATTCAACTGTTCAAGTAACACGTTTACGGCTTTTTTTAGTTGAAAATCCGCTTCTTCCGCGCGGTAATCAGCCTTGTTCTCCACGATAAAATCGGGAATAGCCGGGCCGTTTTCCATGTTCCGGCCGGTAGCTTTCACAAACCAGGCCCGGAAAGGCATGCGTACAAAAGAGCCGTCCATGAGATTGAAGCCCCCGGTTGAAATCACGGCGCCGAAAGTCGGTGCGCCGATTAATTTGCCGATTCCAAGGTGCTTGTAAGCATGCGAAAATATCTCGGCATTAGAGTAGCTATCCTGGTTGCAAAGCGCAGCGGAAGGTTTGGTAAGGGCCGGGAAGGGCAGTCGCTCGCCAAAAGGATAATTGGCGTTAAACTGCTTATTTTCCTTTTCCAGATCTCGGGCGGCGCCGCGCGGGATCGTGTAGGCATGTTGCTGCACATTCAGCACCGTCATCAGCATATCGGTGGTCCAGCCGCCACCATTATACCTAACGTCGATAAGGAGCCCTTCCTTGCCTTGTCCGCTGGCGGCAAGCTCGCGTTCAAAGCGTTCAAAGCTGGGCCAGTTCATGCCTCGAATATGGATATAGCCCAGTTTGCCTGCCGACCATTTGTCGACCAGTTTTCTGCGTTCCGTCACCCATTCGTCGTAGAGCTGATCGCCCAATGATTCTGCGGGGCGAATCACCACGTCGCGACGTTGGCCCTTGGCATTTTGCACTTCCAAAAGTGTTCGCTCGTTTATCGAGCCGTTCAAAAGGCTGTAAATGTTGACATTAGGGGAAATGGGGACGGCATTAACGGCAGTAATGATATCGCCGGTGAATAGTTTGTTGTCATTTCTGTCGGCAGGGCTGTCAGGGACTACGCGTTCCACTTTGACTCCCTGGTTTACCGGCGTGACTTCGATGCCCAGCCAGCCTGTTTTTTCCACTTGTGGTTCTTCGGGGTTGGGGCTGGTGAATCCCATATGGCTGGCATTGAGTTGGCCGAGCATTTCATTTACAAAAAACTGAAAATCCTGTGTAGTAGAGGCGGCAAGCGCAATGGGCTCGTATTTTTTGCGAAGAGACTGCCAGTCCTGGCCGTGAAATTGCGGATCGTAAAACCCCGCATTAAGCTCCCGCCAGGTTTCTTCAAAAACCTGTTTGCGTTCTTCGGCATAGTTGATCACCATTTTTGCCTCAAACGGGATATTTTCCGCTTTTTTTATGCCGGGTTCAATTTTAGTGAGCTTTCCATTCTCATCCAGTGCAATCATATTTTTCAAATCCTTATCCCATTGGAGCATTAATAGCGCCTTATCGTCGAGAATAGTAGTGAGATCACTTCCGTCCCATTTGATACTCATCAGGCTGCGCTTGCCGGCTTGCATCTGACGGTCGCCGCGATTTGTAGAGAAATACAACGTATTGCCGTCTTTTGATATCATGGCGCTAGCTTCATTGCCAGGCAGACTGGTGACTTGCACCAGTCTTTTGTGAATGTCTTCAAAATCTATCACAATTGGTTGGGATGCGCTGGTATCTTTTTTGGCGGGAGGGTCGTCGTCTTTATCCTCCCAATCTCGTTTTGTTTTTTCCCAGTCGGCTTTTTTAAGCCATACGAACCATACGTCGGCATTATCGTTATTTCGCTTGGAGAGGAATACCAGTTTACTGCCGTCGGCGCTCCATACCGGCGATTCATCCACCCGGGGGTGCAGACTCACGTTAACGGGTTTGCTTTTATTATCGACTGCGTGGATATAGATTTCCTTATTGAAATCGAGATCATCCTGGGCATAGGCCAGCCAATTGCCATCGGGGCTCCAGGCTACGCCTTCGGGCGTACTCCAACCGTTCAGCAGTGTTTGCTGGTTGGTCATTATTCCGTTGCCATCAATATCTGTTACGACCAATCGGCCTCTATCCTTCACAAAAGCTAATCGTTTGCGATCAGGTGACAAAACCAGCTGGGATTCTTGCTCGGGCGTGGCGATCAGGGGCTGGATATCCAGGCGGAGCGCTCGAAAGAGGTCTGAAGTAGACTCATCAGCCGATTTGGCCAAATACAGGTCTTTGTTGCCGTTTCTATCGGATAAAAACAGCAGCGTAGAATCTGACAGCCACAGCGGCGATTGGTCTCTGAAAGCGTGTTTGGAAACCGGCACACAATAACGTTTTTCTTTATTGGCCTGGGTAATAAATATTTCTCCCCGAACCGTAAAAGCGATATATTTCCCATTGGGAGAAAGCGAAAAGTCGGTAGCTTTTTCACTCAGTACCTGTGTTTTGTATGGGTCGAAGCGTTCATCACTTTTTACGTCGATATTCAACAGTTTGGGTTCACTTGCAGAAGTTACAGACAGATAGTATAATTCCATACCTTTTTCAATAACGATATGCGCGCCATCTGCACTAACACTAAAATAGCGTATTCCTTCGTCGGAAAACCGGGTTAATGCCACGGGCTCGCCATTTGCCCGGCCATTATGTATCGACTGCCGGTAAAGATTGTAGCGACCGCTGCGGGCGCTCAGGAAATACAGTGTAGAGGGGCCTGCCCAAATAGGCTGCACATCCTGCCCCTCAAAAGTAGTAAGGCGTTGCAGATCGCCGGTTTGGGTGTCCTGCAGCCAAATATCGCGCTGAGCGGGTCCCTGATAAGCTTCCCTATTAGCCGGGCAGGATCCGTATTCGAAGGCCAGCCAACGGCCGTCAGGCGAGAGACAGGGCGCATTGCCCAGCGCATCCGAGCGGCGGTAGGGCGTGCCTCCTTCAGCCGAGACCGTCATCATCTCGGGAGAGCGTTCTACGGAGGCATAATAGCGACGGGAATTAAACACAATACGCCCGGCGGGATCCCATTTGGGATTTTCGTCATTGACGGAAAAATGGGTAAGTCGCCTGGGCGTTCCGCCGGAAGCGCTCATCACATAAATATCGTTATTGCCAAACCGGTTACCCTGAAAGGCGATTGATTGGCCGCTGGGGCTCCATTGCGGGTGGCTTTCGTAGGCTTCGTGGACAGTGAGGCGGGTAGCTTTTCCTCCGGAAGTAGGAACCGTCCAGATATCTCCCTGGTAGCAAAATGCCAGTATAGCGCCATCGGGACTCAGGGCCGGGTACCTCAATACAGCTTTCGCATCGGGTTGGGCAAATAAGCCGCTAAAATAGCAACCCAAGCACACAAAAAGAAGGGCTCGAATACACATATGTGTGATTTGGAGGGTTTTAGAATTGTGATAAAAAATACCATAAAAGGACAATTATACAAAATTGGCGGCTTATTACACAATTCATTATATTGCGAAGGAAATACGCACTTCAGCCTTAATCAAGAGGTGAAAGCTACAACCGTATCCTACTTGAAGGTGTTCTGAAATAAGATAAAAGAAGAGGCAAGGCTATGTTTAAAATAGAAATGCATATTGTGGCGATTGCCAATAGCGAATCACAGCCCAATAGTTTTGTCGTAGTATTAAAAGAGGAAGACGGCACAAGGCGGTTGCCGGTAGTTATCGGGGGGTTTGAAGCACAAGCCATTGCCATCGCCATCGAAAGCATACAACCGAACAGACCGCTTACGCACGATTTATTTAAAAATGCATTGGTGGCTTTGGGCGTCCATTTGCAGGAAGTTATCATATCCGAACTAAAAGAGGGCGTTTTTTATGCCATGCTGGTTTGCGCTAAAGCGAATGGGGAAATATTTGAATTGGATGCCCGCACCTCAGATGCCATAGCACTGGCCGTCAGATTCGGATGTCCGATTTATGCCAATGCAGCCATATTGGATGAAGCCGGTATCGCCCTGGAAGAGGCGCCGGTTACTCCACGTCTTTCCAATCCGGTAGAATCGCTGGATAGCATCAATTACGACAAACTGCTTGAAATGCTCGAAGATGCGCTGGGCAAAGAAGAATACGAGCGCGCTGCAGAGATACGAGATGAGTTAAAGCGAAGAACACATGATAAATAATCATCTTTTTGAAGCCGCCACCTATGCAGCCCGCAGGGCCCGATTGCAGAAAGAGGTAGGCAGCGGAATTATTTTATTACCGGGCAACGACGACAGCCCGATGAATTACCTCGATAATACCTATCCTTACCGGCAAGACAGTCATTTTCTCTATTTTGCGGGTATTTCCCAACCTGGTTTGGCGCTGGTGATCGATATTGATGAAAATACGACTACGTTATACGGCGATGACCTCAGCATTGATTATATCGTGTGGATGGGCCCACAGCCTTCGATGGCCGAGTTGGCACATCGAATCGGTGTGTCCCATACAGCCCCATACGCTGCATTGGCAGATAAACTGGGGGCTGCAAAAGCCGGGCAGCGGAAGATCCACTACTTACCTCCTTATCGGGGCGATAACAGCATCAGGCTGAGCCGCTGGCTGGATACGCCGGTAGATCAACTGGCAGCCGGTGTTTCCGAATCGCTTATCAAAGCCATTGTGGCGCAGCGCATCATCAAATCGGACGAAGAAGTAGCCGAGTTGGAAAAAGCCGTGAATTTTACCGGAGATATGCATCTGGCTGTGATGAAAGCCGCCAAACCGGGCATCACGGAAGCCGCCCTTGCAGGAATTGCGGCAGGTATCGCGCAAGCGCATGGCACCCAACCCGGTTATTCGATTATTCTGACTATCAACGGTCAAACCCTGCACAATCATTATCACGGAAATATACTCACCAGCGGTAAGCTGGTATTGGGTGATTTTGGCGCCGACAGCCATATGTTTTATGCGGGCGACATTACGCGCACGTTTCCTGTAGATCTCACCTTTACCTCACGGCAACGGGATATTTACAACCTCGTGCTTCAGATGCAACTCAGCGCAATAGATGCCCTCAAGCCGGGCGTGCGTTACTACGACGTGCACCTGCTTAGCGCACGGGTGATGGTGGAAGGACTCAAATCACTGGGGTTGATGAAAGGCGATACCGATGAAGCTATCGCCGGCGGCGCCTTCGCTTTGTTTTTCCCGCACGGACTCGGCCATATGCTGGGCCTCGACGTACACGACATGGAAGACGTGGGCGAGCAATACGTGGGATATGCCGGTGAGTTGGAACGGAGCAAGCAGTTTGGCCTCAAATCTCTAAGGCTTGGCCGGGCGCTGCATCCCGGTTTTGTGCTAACAGTGGAACCCGGCGTATATTTTATCCCCGAGTTGATGGATTTGTGGCAACAACAAGGCAAATACCTGGATTTCATTAACTACGATAAATTGCAGGCTTACCGCGATTTTGGAGGTGTGCGGATCGAGGATAATGTACTCATTACCGCTACCGGCCATCGGATATTGGGAAGTCCGATACCCAAAACCATCGATGAGGTAGAGGAAGTCCGCAAGGCGCACTTTCCACTGCTGGTAGGGTGAGGGATAGACTAAATGACTGTAAGACTATACGAACCTGAATGGGCATGAAGAAATTGGACCGGCTGGTCATCAGCAGTTTTATTCCACCTTTTGTCGTCACTTTTATGATAGCCATGTTTGTATTGCTGATGCAAACGCTATGGCTTTATATCGACGATATTGCAGGCAAAGGTTTGGGGTTCTTCTTGCTGATGGAGTTACTGGCATACCGGTGCGTGGCGTTGATACCCATGTCTCTTCCATTGGCCATACTGATTTCCTCCGTCATGGTACTCGGCAACCTGGCTGAATACTACGAATTGTCATCTTTCAAATCGGCGGGTGTGTCATTAATACGGGTCATGAGCTCGCTCATCGTTTTTGGTGCTTTCACGGCCGTATTTTCCTATGTCTGTTCCAATAACCTGATTCCCATTGCCAACCTGAAATTTGGCTCGCGTATGTACGATATACAGCGCCAAAAGCCCAGTCTGCGCATTGATGAGGGCGTATTCAACGAGGATTTTCAGGGACAGGCCATTCACATTGGGAATAAAAAAAGCGACGGCCGCACTATTGAAGACGTATTGATATACGACCACAACGAGGCAAGCCGCAACCGCCTTAGCGTGGTAACTGCCCAAAGCGGTGAGATGTATTCACTGGAAGATGATCGCTATTTCGTCATGCGACTAAGTGACGGACACCAATATATCGAGGTGCAGCCCGGCAACGCAGGCAATAATAATGGATTTCCGTTTGTGCGTACAACTTTTAAGCATTGGACCAAAGTATTTGACCTCAGTGAATTTGACCTCAACCGTACAAACGAAGAACTTTTTAAACAAAACCGGACCATGATGAGCAGCGGCCAACTTCGCGAGGCCATAGACTCGATAGGCGTCCGGATAGCCAACCGCAGGCAGAGTTTTTCGAACAATTTTAACGCCTATTTCCACTATGTCACGCCGGATAGCCTGCTTGATGCTACAAAAGACAGTACTTCAGCCCAGAACGCATACCGGCCGGATACTTTAAGTTCCATTCAGTCGCCAAGGCCGGAAAGAGACATTCAGCCTATTCCCGCAACTGCCTTGGCTAATAAGACTGCTCTTCACAACCCCCTGCCCTATCGGATATACGAGCAAAATGCCGACAGCCTTAAATCAGAAAACGGGTTTTACCGCAGTTTCGGCCTCCGCGACAGGAAAGAAATTAGCAGCAAAGCGAAAACCCTCACGCGGGGTGTGCTCAACCAGGCAGAATCGGCTTCCCGATCCATCGATTCCATCCGCGAAGCCGAGGCCAAACACATCTTCGAGCTTTGGACGAAATTCAGCATGGCGGTGGTTTGCTTTATTTTTGTGTTTATAGGCGCGCCCATGGGGGCTATTGTGCGAAAAGGGGGATTCGGATATCCCATTTTAGTGTCGATTATCTTCTTTATGCTATTTGTCGTGCTAACCATTTTTTGCCGCAAAATTGCCGAAACATTCGTCATTCCCGCCGCCGCCGCCGCCTGGTTGCCTTGCGCTATTTTATTCCCTATTGGACTTTTTTTAACTTATAAAGCGATGAATGACGCCAAAGTGGTCAACTTAACTGCCATTCGCGCGTATATAAGTATGTGGAAAAGAAAATATGAAAGTGGTAAAACAACTGTGGGTCAATAATCCTTATTTCTATTCGCTTTTTGCTGGATTTCTTCTGGTTGGGGCTGTTATACTAGCATTTATCGACCAGGGAGCCGATATTCTGTTTGTCAACCAATACCGATCTGATTTTGGAGATGCCTTTTTCCGGTTTGCGACCACGCTGGGAGAAGCTTACATTTACATACCGGCTCTGATAGTATTATTATTTGTCAAATATCGCCATGCCGCGGCAGTGCCGCTTTTAGGTATAACCGTAATTCTTGCCAGTGGCATTTCCAAGCAGTTTTTTGCGCATGAACGCCCTTTTTTATTTTTCAAAAATGCCGGATTACTCGATCAGATCGATCCGGTTACTGGTGTGGCTATGCACGGGGGATTAACCAGTTTTCCATCGGGGCATACCATGTCGGCATTTGCTATTTTTACTTTTCTGGCATTTAGTTTACCCGAGAAAAAAGGCCTGGGCGCCCTCCTTTTTCTAATTGCGCTGCTCGTCGGCTTTTCCAGAATATATCTTATTCAGCACTTTTTGAAGGACGTTTATCTGGGAGCTATTATGGGAGTTGCTATCGCCGTATTATGGCATTGGCTGGCGCCTAAGTTATTAAAATCACCCCGTTTAGAACAATCGCTGATAAAAAAGCAGGCCTGATCTTACTGCGATTTAATCTCCACAATTTCTACTCTTCGCTCGTTGGCGGCTCCGATGCTAAATACGGAGTTGCGCAGGTCGAACAGGTCGTCGCTAACGCCTGCAGCGGCAGTCGCCTCGCCAAAAGAACGCTCGGTGATAATCAATTGTCCCGATTTTAGATAAGACGAAAACAATCCTTCGCGGTAGGTATCAAAATGATTGCGCAGGCTGCTGATTCGCCTACGGCCCAGCGACAGGTTGTAATCACTTTGCGCCCTGGGGCTGGTAAATCCTTTGATAAAAATTTCTACCCGGTCGCCGGCCACTAGCCGTTCGTGTAAAATCTCAGAAAAACGCAGCAGCCATTCGTAGCCTTTGTTTACCTTATCTTCAAAAAAAACATCCATCAAAATTTCGGCTTCTTCCTTGTCGGCTTCTTTTAGCGGGTCGGTATATTCGGTGATGTATTCGCTTTTGCGCGCGTAGTAGCGTTCGTAGGTTTGCGCATACGTTTGTCGGGTGGTTGTTTTTCGGGTGCGTTTATCGGGTTCGTCGTTGTCGAAATACAGGGCCAGTGGCAGAAAATCTTCGAGTTTGCGGGGCAATTCCGGTTGTTTGGTTTCAAAATCGGGAACGCTGGGCAGGGGCGGCGGCTCGTTGCCCGCCAGGGGTTCGTCAACGGGGGGCGGAGGCGGTACGTAAGTAAATTCAAAGATGTCGTTGCAGCAAGCCTTCAAGGCCGGATCCAGGAATTGCGTACCTGGTCGGTTGGAGGCCAGGAAACCGGATTTGGGGTCTGAGCCACAACTAAAATACAGGTCATTGTAGCTCGAATTAAAAGGCGCGGGTAGCGCCACGACATCGCCGGAGGCATGGCTGCGATAAATATCGTAACCTCCGAAGCCCTGCCGACAGTCGCAGCTGAAATACAAAGTTTGGGTAGGTGTATGAAAAAACGGCGTCACATCGTTGCCGCTTGTATTGATGTCTTCAAGCGGGAAGGGCTCTCCAAATTTGTTATCGCCTGTTTCGATAGTTGATGCCCAAATATCGAGAAAACCTTTGCCGCCGGGGCGGTCACTTACGAAATAAAGCACTTCCTTTTGCAGCAGAGAATCATATCCTATTGCAGGCTGCGTGGCAGTATAACCGGGAGCGTTTATGCTGTTGGGCAATTTGATAGCCGGTTCTTTCCAGCGGTTGCGTTTGTCTTTTTCGCGGTAATATATTGAGCAGCGGATATCAGCGGCGCTGATAAATTCGCAAATCGTGTAATACAGCCGTTTTTTATTCAAACTCAGCGCTACGTGTGCAGTATGTTTATCTTCTTCCTGATTGAAGGGTTTCGAAAGTAGTTTCCCTCTCCCACCCTTCACCGACATCATGGCTTTCGACAATTTGCGCTTTGGTTTACGCGTATCTTCTTTATAATCAAATTTATAGGAGGTAAAATAAAGGGTATCGCCTGCCATCAAAGGTGCAAACTCTGAAAACCCGGAGTTAATATTTTTGCTCAGCGCTTTGAGGACATAATGATCAGGTGTTTGCCCCATTGCCCATTGGCAGGAAGCCAGGGCTTCGCGGGCCAGGCCGGCGTTTTCCCCATCGGGATATTTCGCCAGAAACAACCTGTAGCTGTCTTCGGCAGCGGCATAATCGCCCACTGACCGGTACACGGCGCCCAGCCAGAAAAGCGCAAGCGGGTATTCGCCGTTTTTATCGCGGTCGAGGACTTTTTTATACGCATCCGCGGCCAGTTCAAAGGCGTTAAACTGCCGGGCGGCTTCGGCGTACAAATACTGCGCCTGCGTGGCATCCGGACGCAATTCGAGGGCTTTACCCAGGTAGTGCATAGCGGCGTAATGGTCTTTTTGCGCTGCCGACTGTTGCCCGGCGCTCAGATAAGCCTTAAAAGGCTGGGCTTTTGCTCCCTGAACCAGTAGGCAACACACGAATACGAGATATATCGCGCGCTTTTTGCTCATAAGGCTAAAATACCGGGCATGATTTAAACGCATCGGGTGGCTTTACTTTGGTGATGATATACCGGACGGCGATTTCAGGGCCGCCGCGTCGGGCGCTTGCAGCCTGAAAAGCGGATGTATTAATATCGTAGCTCAATCCTACCATCCATTCGTTATAATGCACTTCTAGATGCGGTATAAGCGCATCCGACAAGCGGTAAGACAGCCCTGCCTGCAGCGCAATAGTTTGCAGCGGGTTCAGTGCCAGGTGGTAGCGGGCGCCGGCGCCGGCCAGCATTTCCCGTTGCGGCGACATGAGTTGCCAGGCGCCATGGACGACTACATCCAATTTTTCAGCTACCTGGACAACACCGTGCGTATAAACTGCCGATCTCATGGGCAAAGTAGCGCTGCTATCGTCAAAAAATCCCACTGCCGGTTGGGTTAAGTGGTAAAAGGCCACGCCGGCAACTATTTCATTTCGATTATCTCTTGAAATCATCAGCCAGTTGATACCCGCAGAGAGATCTGTGTAGGCTACCGAGGTTTTTGGGAAAGACTCGGCGGAAGCCAATGTGGGGTCAAAGATGTCGCCGTTGTATTGATCGTCGAAATTCAGCTTAGTTGGATCAAAAGCGCGTTGGCCCAATTGCAACATGGCGCCGCCGGTGAGGTAATGCGTCTCCGCTAATTGCTGGGTATAAGACACGGCTAAACCTATCTGCGCCCAGCTCAGGTTGCCGTCGCCGGCTTTATCGTAATTAAATAATATGCCGCCGCCAAGTAAACCATTAGTCAGCCCCGGTACATAAATCTTGCGGTCGTAATAACCCGAAAAAGTCAGGTAAGGCACCGGCACACTCGCCCACTGTTGCCGGGCATTGGCGCCCATGCGGACATCGCCGGAGAATACGCCTGTCAGCGCCGGACTGGTATTGAGCGGGGCGTTGTAGTACTGCGAGAAATGCAGGTCTTGTGCGAGCAGCCTCTCTCCTACCCCGGTCATTAGTCCCATCAGCACAACTGCGGCGATCCAGTTTCGAGTGGTCATGCGGTGTTTAATTTTTCCGAAAATAGGAAATTGGCGTTGTTTGGGGAGAGTTTGGCTTGAAATTTATTTTTATGGGTTTGTAATGGTAATTTTAAATTGATAAGAAAATTTGGTCTGAGTAAAATTTTTTATACAAAAAATATCTTGCGCTAATATCCAGGTGGCATTAGTTTTAGGGCAAAAGGAAGTGGAAATCAAGAGTCGCAAGTTGGCGGAGATGTATGCAGGGTCGGCGAAGGCGAGGCGGGTATTGCCCAGGTGGTCTTTTAGCCAGTACTTGGCTCTAAAGCGCATGAGCGTTACGCCGTCTTTGTATTCGATGCCCTGGCAATAGTCTTTGGTCACTCCCGATATTTGTTTTTGCGACTTTACGACTTTGCGACTGTACGACTGTACGAACAGGGGAACTTTCCGTATCATTATTTGTCCAACTTTATTTGTGCAGTCGTATAGTCTTACAGTCGTATAGTCTTACAGTCCTAAAGTCAAAACACCCTGCGCCGGGTTTGGGTTTGAAGCCTTTGTCTTGTGCCATCGCCCGCATGTTTTGTTTTTGTTTTTTGTAGTTGTTTATCGCAACCTGCAACCTCGCGCCAGCCGGGCCAGAGGCTTTGCTCGTCTAAAATAGAAATGGGTCATATCCAGGATAATGGTCATATCCAGATTGATGCCAAACGTAGTACGCCCATAACTCCCATAAAATTCCTAGTGAAGTAACTACAAAAACTACCCATGCCAAGAACGACTGCTGCTTATTAGGTTTGTTTAACAATGAAAAAGCAATTACTCCAGAGCCTAAAAACAAAACAGTAAGAACAATCCTCCATATCTGGTAAAAAAGCACAGATTTAAATTGCAAGTGATCACTATTGGACCCAATTTCATAGAGTCTAATAAAATCATCTGGGTTCTCATAAAATGAAAGTAAATCCAGAAAATTGGCGCCTGACTCTATATAGCAGTATACTCCACAAAATATTAAGATTATTCTCATGACTATTCTGCTCTAGGGTAACGGACTATAAGCTTTATTGCTGCTTGGTTTGATTGTCTGAGTTTTCTGAAAAATGCTTTGTCCTGAGTACTAAGGTCAATACAACCAACACTTCCTGGAATAGAGCCACCGTGAATCGTAAAGCCTGTCCTTCTAACTTTCTCACCGGTAACCGGATGAGTTACATCTACTTCATAAGGATTGATCCATACTCTATGCGAACCCCAAGCTATAGGGCCGCCTGGCCAAGTTCCTTTACGGATAATGGCAGCAGTTTTTTGTACAAATGAAAGGTCTGACCAGTTCTGAATCGCACTCGGATTAACAGTATATTCACCTTCAGGCAAAGGGCCTTGATCTTTTTCAGCCTGTCTTTCCAGGCTGTATTCAAAGGACCCATCTTCTAAGGCCGCCCCCGATACTGCATCAAATACATAGGTTTCCAAGGTCAAATCACCATTCTCATCTGCTGACTGCGTATAATAAATCAAGTTTTCACTACCGAAGAAAAGTAATTCTTCCCCAATATTCTTCCATTCATTACCATCGTCATCAGTATAAGTTCCATCTCTACTGTTTAGCCAAATAGTTGCACCATCTGAATTTTGATACCAGTCTAACCCGTCAGGATCAATATTTAAGATTGGATTGTTAGCCACATAATGATATGGGGTCAATGGAAGGTTGTGGTTAAGTTCTGCCAAGAGATCCACCTGCCACCACCTCCCCGTAGCCGGGTCTTGCCACCTCGCCCCAAAATCATTCCACCCCAATTCCAATTCCTCATTCAGCTCCTTGCCATTGTACTGATACCCATTCCTCGGCCCGATGGTGGCGTACGATGGGCCT
>JABWBR010000135.1 GCA_013360405.1 Saprospiraceae bacterium | reverse complement strand
CACATTTTGCACAGGCGAATCGGTTGCCTGTTCGCGCACGTTAGTTACCCGGGATTTAAGGTGGTAGCGGCCGTCGTTGTAGCGGGTGCTCATGGGGCAGTATTATCCTGCTGCCGACAAAATTAAACACTACATATACTAAAATCTTACCAAAAATAATATATTTACCCCCGCCACCGACGCACCCGTAGTATCATGAAAATAAGAAGACGCATGACCAAACGTATTACCGTTCTATTTTTGGCCTTAACAGTCGTTGTTTACACCGCTAAAACCCAGGTCACCGACCCTTCTTTCGACCCGGCGCTTGCCCAGACGCTGCAGGCGTTGACCGACAATGCCGGCAAAAGCTACAAGGGTTTGTCCGTGGCGGTAGATATCCCCGGGCAGGGCCGCTGGATCGGTACTTACGGCGTCTCTAAAGGCGGCGCCGCTATCAAACCCGATATGCGTTTTTGTATCGCTTCCTGCTCAAAAACTTTTGTGGCAGGGCTTTGTCTTAAGTTGCAGGACGAAGGACTGCTTCATCTCGACGATAGCATCGGCACGTATTTGCCCTATATGAAGCACGTCAATCCCGGAATCACCGTCCGGCAATTGCTCAGCCATCAAAGCGGCTTGTTCGATTTTTATAACGACGCTTCTTATCGCACCCTCAAGACTTACAACAATAACCCCGATTCGCTGTGGACGCCCAAAGCCGTCCTGGCTACCATCGGGGCCCCTCATTTTCAGCCGGGAGAGGGCTACCGCTATTCCAATACCAATTTTCTCGTAGCTGCCCTGGTTTGCGAAGCGGCAGGCGGTGACAGTTTTCGCAACCTGCTGCACCAGTATATTATTGAACCGCTGGGTTTGAGTAAAACAGCCTATCCGGCCGGCGGCGACCAGATTTTCGACGCCCCCTGGGCAAAGCTGTTCGATAGCAGTTCGCCCCGCTCCGCCCCGGAGCGCGACGAAGCTTTCAGCTCTTTTATCCAGGCGGCCGGCGGCATCTGGAGTACGGCCGACGACCTGGCTACCTGGTTCCGGCATCTATTCGGCGACAATTATTTATCACCGTATGCACAAGAGCAATTGCGACTGGTAACCCGGTTTAATTATTCCCTTGGCATGCGGGCCAATATCATGGAGGGCGGTATCCGGCACTATCACTCCGGCGCATGGGGCTACCGCTCTATCGTCCTCTATGACGCTAATACGGGTATTGTGGTAAGCATATTGAGCAATCTGCGGGGCAAGTCGGTCAACGGCCTGGCCAACCAGTTGCTGGAGGCCGCAGTGAATATGATGCCCCGGAAAGCAGTGGAGATTGCGACAATTGAAGTCAAAAAACCCATCGCAGTGAATAGCCAAACGGCAATGTACTACGCTCAGCAGCCTGCGCATTTAGGGCAGGCGCAGCCGAGTTATCTCACTGACAAAACCTCCCAGGCACGACCGATGTATAGGCCCAGGTAGGGTGATCGACTTTACCACGCCGGTAGTGTAAAATAAAAAGTGCTTCCTTTTCCCAATTCGGAAAAAACGCCGATAGTGCCCTGGTGGCGCTCGATAATTTTTTTTGCAAATAGCCAGGCCTAAACCGGTTCCTGGGTAGGCTTCATAAGGGTGAAGTCGTTGAAAATTGACAAAAATGCGTTCAATATCTTTTTCAGCGATACCTATTCCATTATCTGTTATTTCAAATCGATGGTGATTTTCTTTTTTTGTGTATTTTATTAAAATATTAGGTTGCTGATAATGGGGCGTGAATTTAATGGCATTTGATAATATATTTTGAAATAACTGAATTAATTGCAGGCGGGCGCCTTTAATAACCGGAGGTAAATTTTCGGTTGTAATAATAGCCTGTGATTGTTGAATAGGCAGGCGCAGGTTATTTTTAGCCATTTCAATAATTAGCTCCGTAGAAATCTCTATAAATGGAGTAGAATCGCGGCCGGCACGGGAGTAATGCAGCAAATCGTGTATTAACGCCTGCATGCGTACCACACCTTTTTCGGCGTGTCCAAGATATTCTTCTATAGTTTCTTCCGAGGCTTTTTCCCATTGGCGTTTCAACAGACTAATATAACCCTCTACATTGCGCAACGGCTCCTGCAAGTCGTGCGAAGCGTTATAAGCAAACTGTTCTAATTCACTGTTCGACCGCTTGAGTTCTTCCACCAACTGATTCAATTCTTCTTGCGTTTTTTCCAATTCCCGGGTGCGCAATTCGAGTTGTAATTTGGAATCGCGCAAGTCTTTTTCTACCTGTAGGCGTTCCGTAATATCACGGACTACTGCGGTGAAAATTCGTTTTCCTTCGTATTCAAAATCAGATATATGTAATTCAATTGGAAAAATATCCCCATCAGCGCGTTGCCCGGTCATAATTAATTCACCCGTGAAAATATGCGATTTTTCATTTTTGATCCGGCGTTTAAATAATTCTAATTGAAGGGATTTATGCGGAGGTGGTATGAGAAAAGTAAAAGGTTTTCCTACAAGCATATCTGTCTGAAAACCCCACATTTTTTCCATTTCTCTATTAACTAATAATATTTCTCCTTCCTCATTAAAAGTAATAATACCATCCCTTACCGCATTCATTATTTCTCGCAACTGAACGAATGCTTTATTAACTTCATTCTTCATTCTTCATTAATATAACCGTCCTGTGGATCTGCTTCTGATGCCTGAGAAAATGCCATTCAAAAAACAAGAGCATCGCATTTAAAGACAACAACCCGGCAAAGGGATGGCGATAAATCAATTTTTGGAAAATACCGTCGGGTAAAGTACCGAGGTACTCGCGCATCTCGCGGCGATTATTTTTCCATATTTGGGCTGTTTCCTGCAAGGTGCTATGTGTCGGTAGTTTTTCGTCACTAACATTCGCAGGCGCCTTAAATTTAAACGGGGCATAGATAAAAGTCCAGAGCAAAAATACATGCCAGGCGCCAGTGATGCCCGCATTTTTCAGCGTGGGGTTAAAGCTGAGTTTCTTTTGTACATAAGCCAGCGATAGCTGTTCGGCTAGCAGCATATGGTGCATCACTTGCATGGCCGACCAGGCGCTAGGCGCCGGCTTTTGATTGAGCTGCGCTTCGCTGTAGGAGGAGAGTTCTGACAACATCGATTCCAGTTGCCGGTCGAGTTTGTCGAGTTGTTGGGTGGTGGATTTTTTCATATAGATTGGCTTGGTAAATGCAAGGATGGCATCGTTTGGAGTGTGAGAGTGTGGGAGTGTGGGAGAGAGAGAAAAATCGCACCCTCCCACACTCTCACCCTCTCACACTCCTTCTCAGCGTTTCAATTCCGCATAATACTGATGATAATACGGAATCGTCGAAATGCCTTTATAAAAATTAAACAACCCGTAATGCTCGTTGGGCGAGTGTATGGCGTCGGAGTCGAGGCCGAAACCCATCAACACACTTTTTACGCCCAGCACCTCCTCAAACAGCGCCACAATGGGAATACTGCCGCCTTCGCGTTTGGGGATGGGCGTTTTGCCGAAAGCGGCGCTCATGGCTTTGTAGGCAGCCATATACTCCGGCGTATCAGTGGGCGTCACCACCGGCTCGCCGCCATGGTGGTAGCTCACTTTTACCTTTACGCAATCGGGCGCTATTTTTTCGAAATGCGCCTTGAACAGATCGGCGATTTTCTGCGAATGTTGGTTGGGTACCAGTCGCATGCTGATCTTGGCAAAAGCTTTTGATGGCAACACCGTCTTGGCGCCTTCGCCGGTATAACCGCCCCAGATGCCGTTCACGTCCAGGGTGGGGCGTATAGAGGTGCGCTCCAGCGTAGAAAACCCTTTTTCGCCCCAGAGGTCGTTTACGTCCAGCGCGGCTTTGTAGGCCTTTTCGTCGTAAGGCGCCTTGTTCATCTCGGCGCGTTCGGCGGCGCTTACCTCCACTACGTCATCGTAGAAACCAGGGATCGTGATGTGGTTGTTTTCATCGTGCATCGAGGCGATCATCCTGGCCAGGATATTGACGGGGTTGGCCACGGCGCCGCCGTATACGCCCGAGTGGAGGTCGCGGTTGGGGCCGGTGACTTCCACCTCTACATAGCTCAGACCACGCAGGCCTGTGGTGATCGAAGGCGTTTGGTTGTCGATGATCGAGGTATCGGAGATCAGGATCACGTCGCAGGCCAGCATATGCTTGTGGTCGCGGCAGAAAGCGCCGAGGTTGACCGAGCCGACTTCTTCTTCGCCTTCTATCATGAACTTGACATTGCAGGGCAATTCGCCGTTGACCGCCATAGCTTCAAAGGCTTTGATGTGCATAAACATCTGGCCTTTGTCGTCGCAGGATCCGCGGGCAAAAATTGCCCCGTCGGGGTGCAATTCCGTCTTTTTGATGACGGGTTCAAAAGGCCCCGAATGCCACAGGTCGATGGGGTCGGCGGGCTGTACGTCGTAGTGGCCGTAGACTAATATGGTGGGTTTGGCCGGGTCGACCATTTTTTCACCATATACGATCGGGTGTCCGGCAGTAGGATACACCTGTACTTTGTCGACGCCTACTTTGCGCAAATGGACGGCCACGGCTTCTGCGGCGCGCTGTACGTCGCCTTTGTGAGCCGGATCGGCGCTTACAGAGGGAATGCGGAGCAATTCCAATAGCTCTTCCAGGAATCGAGCCTTGTTTTGTTCGATAAAATGTTGTACTTTTTGCATATCTTTTGGTGGTAGTATTTGATTAGCGATTCCAAAGATAAGCCTAAGTTTTATATAATAAAGCGACGCGTGACAGGTGACGCGTGACAAGGTGACTTGATTAGCTTGGCTAGCGCAATAATTTATTGAAAATCAATTTTTTAAAAAAGGCTGTTAATAATCAACAGATGATGAAAGCCGTATTACTGAAACAGGAAGGCGACGCCGCGCAACTGTATATCGGTGAATATCCCACGCCGGTGGCGGGAGCCGGTGAAGTATTGGTTCTCGTGCACGCTACTGCGCTCAATCGCGCTGATATTCTGCAACGCCAGGGCCATTATCCGCCGCCACCCGGCGTAAGCCCTGTGCTGGGGTTGGAGGTAGCCGGCGTGGTGGAAGCGCTGGGGCCCGGCGTCACGCGCTGGAAAACGGGTGACAAGGTGATGGCCCTGCTGGCTGGCGGCGCTTATGCGGAATATGCCGTCGTTCACCAGGATCTGGCCATGCCCATGCCCGAAGGCTGGACTTTCGAGCAGGCGGCCTGTATCCCCGAGGCTTTTCTCACGGCCTGGCAGGCTTTACAACTCCTGGCGCAAACACAACCCGGCGAAAAAGTGCTGATTCATGCCGGCGCCAGCGGGGTAGGGGTGGCGGCCATTCAGGTAGCTACACGACTATTGGGGGCTTCGTGTATGGCGACTGCCTCGGCTGCCAAGCTCCCTTTATGCCAAAAACTCGGCGCCGAGCGGCTGGTAGATTACCGGAGTGAAGATTTTGCTACAGCCGTGTCCGAATGGACGGCTCAACAAGGCGCCAATGTCATCGTCGATTTTATCGGCGCACCCTACTGGCGAAAAAACCTGGATTCGTTGGCCATGGACGGCCGGATGGTCATACTGGCCATGATGGGCGGCGCCGTACCGGATTACACTACGCCCCTGGGCGCTATTTTGCGCAAACGCCTTCATATTATGGGTTCTACGCTGCGAAATAGATCGTTGGAATACAAAGCGGAATTAGTCCGCTCTTTTTGGCAGCATGCCGAGGCCGCTTTCCACGCAGGCCACCTCGAGGCTGTCATCGATCGGGTATTCGACTGGACGGAAGTCGCCCAAGCCCATACGCTGATGGAATCCAATGCCAACCAGGGGAAAATCGTATTGATGTGCTGATTAGTTAATGTGCTGATTAGTTAATGTGCTGATT
>JABWBR010000007.1 GCA_013360405.1 Saprospiraceae bacterium | reverse complement strand
CTTTTTTTGGTGGTACACTAAAGGTACGAAGTGTGGGCGTACTTTCACCAAAGCAAAAAAACGTCGGATTGATTTAACGTCAAACTGAACAGCCTACATCTATGCTAAACGAACTTCTTTGTGATGTTCCCCCAAAGATCTCACTCTCGCGCTTTTTCAACTCAGAGTAATCCCATCTACCTTGCTCGTCTTTCCTCACCAGCCCCCCATTCATCGCCCGCCACCAAAACCGCATAGCCCCTTTGATAGATGCCGGGCGCAACTCCGGGGTGCTGCCGTCGGCGCCGGCTAAAAACATGGGTGTGATCACTTCACACGTAAACATTATCGTCTTCATTATCAAATATTTTCAGTTATACAAAATTGTTAAACCCCCGTTTCCCCGGGCATCTCGCTTTGTTCTTCTGCTGCAATCGCCCGTGTGGGCGGGGCGGCTTGTTTGTCGGGCCCCACCATCCCATACCCCAGCGCCGCCCCCTTGCCCAGGCCGAGGTGTTGGGGCAGCCGGATATTGGAATAGAAGCCGGCGTCAAAAGAAGCCAGCGTTTGTTCTTTGAAGCGGGTGGGTCGACTGAGGCCTATATGGTGCAGGTCAACGATTACCTCGCGATCAATGCGCCAGCCCAGGCCTTTGGCCATAGAGAGCAGGTTGCCGCGCAGGATGGTCATCAGAAAGCGGCGGCTCTCGGACTCATTGGGCATGCGCTGCCATTCGCGGTAGTGTTCCTGGTTGAGGGCCAGCCAGTTGCTTATGCGGTAAGCGTGTTTGTCGTCGCCTACGCTCATGGTGATTTCCCGCATGGTCAGGCGCTCTACTGCGGGCGTGATGACGCGCCCGTCCAGGTTCAAGACCTGCGCCTTGCCCTGAAAAAAGGCGTGCACCTCGTGGATGCCTTCCTCCAGGCATACCAACGCAGCCTTGCCGTCTATGCGCTTGTATTGGATGAGCGGATAGCTGTACCGGAATTTGTCTTCCTCGTGGTTGTGAAACAACACGTGCTCCCGACCCGCCGCCTCAACGACCGCGCCCCGGAATTTGCGCAGTTCCTGAAAGCCGATTTCGTTTTTGAATTGTATGACCAGGTATTTTATTGTTCTCATCGTATGTATGGCTTATATTTTACAAAATAAATACCTACAGATGCGGTGTATTTACATCAAGAAATAAGAATTACCTCCTCAGCATGCGCCCGACTTCAGACTTCATGCCCCTGCGCAAGATTACGCTTTTGGAATGCTTCGGATCTTTTTGCAGCGTGTGCAGCAATAATTTCTTCTAGATGTAGCTTAGCTCGTCTTTGCTCTTAGATAACCAGGCTCAATAGTCAATGTTAGAAACATTTGCCGTTTAACCGTCCTTTCTTTTTGAATATACGGATGTTATTCTTTTGTTTCATGCGAACAGTATGCCAATCCCCATTGCAGGAATTGCTCGTCATTACATCATCTCAACCTAATAGTTGGATATAGACGTTTACAAAAATAAGCTGTTTTTTTCTCAAAAGCAATATGTTGGGTAAAATTATCCGGGTCCGGGTGTTCGATTGCCTTCGTATGTTGTTTTACGTATAATTTTGAAAAAGGTTACAAAATCAAAGTTGTTGTCGGTTTCAACAATAATCAAACATCCAGCATCCAGCATCAAACATCCTTACCTATCCGCATAATCCGCGATTCAGACAACGTGGCTCAGCGCTTAAGGCACCGATACTTCGCAATTCGAGCATTTGGAAACTTGACACCCGGCAATTATGTATGTATATTTGCACAACATTCGAATCACCATTAACCCATTTTCAAATGAAAACTATTACAAATAGAAACATAAGCGTTTCTATCTCTGCCTGTCTGTTATTTTTTGCAATGGCATTACTTACTTGGCATTATGTCGATTCGGCACAGAGAATTACGCCATGGCCAAACAAAGAGATGATAAGCGATTGGGAATCACTCGATTATTCTATTGAAGATTTTCTTTTAAGAACAGAAACTCCCCCTTTTCCTTTATCATCAGACCAAATTCAAGAAATCACACTTTTATACAACAGTGGGCTGGAGTTTAACAATGACCCCAACGATCCATGTAGCAAACTCAAATTATTGGGTTTAAAGAAACTAAATAAGTGGATAAATCAGTTTACACAAAGAGGATTCACCGTGGAGAAGATCAGGCAAACGCTTGATGTGGGGATAAGAAACACGTATATTCATCCGAGCGGTAGCCATTTTACCCGCATTATCCATCCCGATGGCTCCTCTGTGATTTTTGACTTCGTAAATTGCATAATATGGCAGATTGCCCCTGCCGACTTTAAATTCTAAATCCACACCCGTCATGGCCCAAATATATGTCAAAGTACTATCGGAAGACCACTGGTTCGGCGCCTGGGCGCCTGTTCAGGCCATGCCAAGCAATGTGGCGGCAAATGTGTTCATCCTTGGCGATAATAATCTTTCTGAAGACGATGAGTACGAGTTCTTTATTCCCGGTACCTGGGTTCGCATACAACAGTTTACTGATCATGCCGGGGAAGTCTTCCTGGGTGCTATTGAGCAGGTGCCGGCTGGGAAGTTGGCGGAGGAGGTGACGGCCAGGGAATAACTCAGGTGGTGACGGCCACAGAGCACCCACGGTGGTGACAAGGTGACGCGTGGCAAAATTGTTGTCGGTTGTCGGTTGTCGGTTTGGTAATAACCGACAACATCCAACATCAGCCAATCACCGTCTCCCTCCCAATACTCTCATAATAAAACCCCTGTTCCTCCATCACATCCAGGTCATAGAGGTTGCGGCCGTCGAAGATGGCTTTGCCCTTCATGAGTTCTTTCATGACCTGAAAACTGGGCGTGCGGAAGAGGCTCCATTCGGTGACGATAGCCAGGGCGTCGGCGCCGATGAGGGTTTCGTACTGGTCGGCGGTCAGTTGGATGCTATCGCCGTAGCGGGCTTTTACGTTGGGCATGGCTTCGGGGTCGTAGGCTTTGACGGTAGCGCCGGCAGCCAGTAGTTCATCGATGATATACAACGCGGGCGCTTCGCGGATGTCGTCGGTATTGGGTTTGAAGGCGAGGCCCCACACCGCGATGGTTTTGCCCTGCAGGTTATTGTTAAAATACGACTTTATTTTATCAGCCAACACTAAGCGCTGGCGGGTATTAACGGTCATTACCGAACTAAGTATCTTGAAGTCATAATGGGCGTCTTCGGCCATCCTGGCCAGTGCCTGCACGTCTTTGGGGAAGCAACTGCCGCCGTAGCCCACGCCGGGGAAAAGAAAGCGCTTGCCGATGCGGCTATCGCTGCCCATGCCCATGCGCACCATATCCACGTTGGCGCCGAGTATTTCGCACAGGTTGGCGATTTCGTTCATAAAGGTAATACGCGTGGCCAGATACGAATTGGCGGCGTATTTGGTGAGCTCCGCCGAGTGCTCGTCCATGAAGATGATGGGATTGCCCTGCCGCACAAATGGCTCGTAAAGCTGGCGCATCACTTTTTTCGCGCGCTCCGATTGGGTGCCGATCACCACGCGGTCGGGTTTCATGAAATCCTCCACCGCTACGCCTTCGCGCAGGAATTCGGGGTTTGAGACTACGTCGAATAAGTCGGGGCTCACGCCTTTTGCAATCACGGCGTGCACTTTGTCGGCAGTGCCCACGGGCACGGTACTTTTATCGATAACAACCTTGTAGTCGGTGATAAGCCGGGATAGTTGTTCGGCTACCCCCAGCACATAAGATAAATCCGCTGAGCCGTCTTCGCCGGGCGGAGTTGGCAGGGCCAGGAAGATGATTTCAGAAGCTGCTACGGCCTCGGCCAGATTGGTAGTGAAATGCAGCCGGCCCTGGCGGGTATTTCGTTCAAACAAAAGATCAAGGCCTGGCTCGTAGATGGGAATTTCGCCCCGTTTCATGCGCGCTACTTTGTTGGCGTCAATGTCTACACAGATGACGTGGTTGCCGGTTTCAGCAAAACATGTTCCGGTGACCAACCCCACGTAGCCTGTTCCTACAACAGCTATGTTCATGTATGCGATTGTTTTAATTGAAGGCGCAAAGGTAGGGAAATTTTTTGAGACTTGGGGAGGGGGAGACTTGGCGAGGGGGGGAGGGGGCGAAGGGGGCGAAAGTAGGACTTTGGGACTTTACGAACAGTGCTAGCCCCAGCGGGGCGCAATATCGGTAGAAAAAACAAACTGAATCAAACAGCTCCGGAGGAGCGAAATATGACCAGGGATATATTTTGCTCCGCTGGTGCACGCATCATTTGTACCGCGCACAGTCTTAGTCTCGATTAATCGCGTTCCTTGCTTTTGTCTCGTCATAGCCAACTTTATTTCGGAAATGAGGGATTGTTTTCTGAAGTATATATTAAATTTGACATTGTGAATCATCCTGATTTTTTCTTTCTACCGATAAACTCCCTTATATATGCCAAAACAAGAAACCACCTCGGACCAGCAACCTATTAAAGAAGGTATTGTTACTCATATCATTAGACGGGTTGTCGCAAATGAATATACGCCACTTATTATATTGACCCTTATTACTTTGTCGGTATTTACAAGTAACGATTTTCGCATCATAACAGAAAAAAAATATTGGTCAGAAGAGCTTATTCCCAATAAACCATCAAATATTTATGTGGTAAAAGACAGTATTAATATCTTTGATGAAAAAAATAATATTATTGGAACTCTACATCAAGGTACACGTGTATTTTCAAATAATGAATTGAATACCCCTATAATAAAAGGTTATATTTATGGTTGGATATGGGCAAAAAGCACACTATCCCAGGATAATTTACTAACCATCGTTCAAACTGAAAATATCCGAAGCCGTGCAAATGGAACAATCATGGGAGAATTAATCAAGGGTTGCTTTTTAGAAAGCCATTATTTATCCCCTTCTGAAGCCTGGTATCTCTTTAGCAAAGATGTATATATATCAACGAATCATTTAATCAATTTTCCTTTGAACAAGGAAGAAACAAATTGGTTAAAAAGAAGACCTAATATTTTTTCAACGACTACAAGAGAAGGCAGTTTTGTAATAAAATCGTGGCTTCCGTATGGAACATTATATCTTTACTTGTTTATGTCAATAATTCTTATTTCTTTATATTTAAAAATTCGCGCAAAAAAGAAAGTTGCAAATGAAAAGGAGTCAGTCTATTTTTTTGAAATTTTAAAAAGCGTACTACAAGTTTTATCATCTATAATAATTGCCGGAGTGATATATTTTTTGGGAATAAAAAAATAAATTTATTTAGAGCTCTCGGTTCCACCCATGTTTTTTCTACCAATAGCACGCCCCGCTGGGGCTTACAATGACCGGGCGAGGTGACACCTTCGCTCGTGCCTCGCGAAGATGTCACCTCTTTCGCAAAGTCGCCAAGTCACAAAGTTGCAATAATCTCCCCCTCGCCAAGTCGCCCCCTCTCCCTCTTATTTCCCCGTCGCCAGTCGTTTTGCCGAAGTTGTCGCCGAATGCGTAGCGAGGCCTGCATTGGGCATCGCGTCGTACACCGCGCTTTGCATGCGTTTGCGGATGCCCAGCTTGTTGAGGCGGTAGTTGCGCATTGAGGGATAGGTGCGGTTGGCCAGGAAGACGAATACCATGTCGGTGGCAGGGTCGGCCCAGGCGCAGACGCCGGTGAAACCTACGTGGCCAAATGTATCGGTGGAGGCTTTGCGCGAGAAGTTGCGGGCCCGCTCGGGGTCGGGATGGCACATGTCGAAGCCGAGACCGCGGCGGGTGATGCCGGAAGGCCGCGAGGTGAAAAGTTCTACGGTTTCGGGGCGCAGGTATTGTTGGCCGTTGTAGTAACCTTTTTGCAGCAGCATTTGCATGATAACGGCCAGGTCTTTGGCATTGGAGAATAATCCCGCGTGGCCGCTTACGCCGCCGAGCATGGCGGCGCCCATATCGTGCACATAGCCCTGCAGGCGCTGGTGGCGGAAGTAGCGGTCTTCTTCGCTGGGTACGATGCCCTCTAAGGGCAGCTTTTGCCAAGGGTTATAGGTAGCCGTAGAAAGCTCCATGGGGGTGTAAAATTCTTCCTGCACGTATTGGTCGAGCGGCCGGCCTGTGAGGCGCTCTACCATTCGCGCAAGCAAATAAAACCCCAGGTCGCTGTATTTATAGGCTTTTGAAGGCAACAACTCGGCTTTGATGATCTGCTGCCAGATGGTGTCGGAATAGTCGTTGCGCAAGTACATGTGGCGGGCTACCGGCACGGCGTATTCGTCGTACGCATTGGCGCAGTAGTAGTTGTCGTAGATAGGCTTGGATGGTTCTTTTTTGGTGGCTTTGGTAAGGGTTTTGCGGTAAAAGGGAATCCAGCCCGGCAGGGCGGCGCGATGCAGCAGGATTTCCAGCAGCATAATATCGGCTTTGTTGCTGCCTTCCAGTTCGGGCAAATAGCAACTGATGGGCTGGTATAGGTCGATAACGCCGTCGTCGTAGAGTTTCATGACGGCCAGGGTTGTAGCGGCGATTTTGGTTACCGAAGCCAAGTCGTATACGTCGTCGGTGCGCACTTCGCGTTTGCGCTCGTAGGTATGGTGCCCAAATGCTTTTTGGTAGACGATGCTACCCGATTTGGCCACCAGCACTACGCAACCCGGCGTGGCTTTGTCGTTGATGGCGTATTGGGCCAGCATGTCGATTTTTTTGAGCGAATCGGCGCTGAGGCCTACGTTTTCGGGCAGGGAATATCCCAGGCGGAAGGTTTTTTTGGTGGTAATGCCGCTGCGATACGGGAATTTGGGCGAGGCCGTCACGGGCAGCAGCCCGCGGGCGGCTACGGCGCCAAAAAGCGCCTGTGCAGCCACGTCGTGCATCATTGCGTCGTCTTCGTAGGCTTCGAGTACCCAGTCCTGGTTTTCAAAAAAACGGAGGCTGTAAGGACTGCCGAAGACCACCAATATCACCCGGGTTTCGCGGCTTAGCGATTGAATGAGTTCGCGGGCGCTATCGGAGATGCCAAAATCTTTGGAGGCCATCATATTCATATCGTGTAGGCTCACCACGACGGTATTGTAGGCGCTGAGGTCTTTGAGCAGCTTGGCTTTTTCTTCGGCGTTGACGTCTTTGGTGGCCAGAAAATGCTTGAACTTACCAAAATCGTCGAGGCGCTGTTGGAATTTCGTTTTTTCGGTGGCGCCGATGCCGAGGGTGGCGAGTTTGAGTTTGGCAGTAGATTCGAATGGCAGTAAATTGCCCTCGTTGCGCACCAGCGTGAGCGCGTTTTCGTAGAGTTTTTGTTTGAGGGCTTTGGCTTCCGAACTGTTGAGTTTTTTGGCCAGTCCTTCGGTGGCCAGCGGGGTAAACGAGGTGAGTCCCAGTCGGTATTTGGCGCGCAGGATCTTTTTTACCCGCGAATCGAGGTATTCCTGTTCGAGTTTGCCGTCTTTGACGTAGGCTTTTATGGTTTGGATGGCCGTGCCCACGTCGCCCGGCAGCAGCAGCATATCCACGCCGGCTACCAGCGCCTCGGCTTCAACTTCGCCGCTTTCGAAGTGTTTGGCTACGCCTTTCATTTCGAGTGCGTCGGTGAGTACCAGGCCTTTGTAGCCCATTTCTTCTTTTAGCAATTTGGCGATGGTGGGTTCAGAAAGCGTGGTGGGCCGGTTTTCGCGGTCGTCGAATGCCGGCACGTGCAGGTGGGCTACCATCACGCTGCCCACGCCCTGGCTAATTAGTTCGCGAAACGGGTACAGCTCAATGCTGTCGAGGCGCTCGCGGGTATGGTTGATCACGGGCAGGTCGAAGTGCGAGTCTACGTCGGTATCGCCGTGGCCGGGGAAGTGTTTGGCGCAGGCCATCACCTGGTGTTCCTGCATGCCGCGCATATACATCACGCCTTTTCGGGCCACGTTGCCGGGGTCTTCGCCAAAAGAGCGGTTGCCGATCACGGGGTTGTTGGCGTTGTTGTTGACGTCTACTACCGGTGCGAAATTGACGTGTACGCCTACGGCGCGCATCTGGCGGGCAATTTCTTTGCCCATGTCATAGATGAGCTGGTCGTCCTGTATGGCGCCCAGGGTAAGCTGGCGGGGGAAACTCACCGTGGTAGCTTTCATGCGCATGCCGAGTCCCCATTCGCCGTCGATGCTAACGACAAGCGGCACTTTAGGCGCCAGCTTTTGATATCGGTTGATAAGCGCGACCTGTTTGTCGGGAGTACCCTGGAAGAAACACAATCCGCCGACGTGGTAGGTTTTGAGGAGTTGCTCCACTTTAGCGATGTGGTCTTCACCTTTGTCGGAGTGCGCCCTGATCATAAACAATTGCCCCAGGCGTTCGTCGGGTGTCAACTGTTGGAAGACGGAGTCTACCCACATATCTTCGGGAGTAGCGGGGCCTCCTTTGCCGGCCTGGTCGTCGTTGTGTTCGCTGGTGCAAACAATGCAGAGTGCGGCAACTAACAGCAAAAGAAGGCGCTGGGAAAGGGCGAGAAATGACTGTGCGACTGTGCGACTTTGCGATCTTTGTCGATCGTTGAGCGGAGTCGAAACGAGCATTCCCTGGCAGTCATTTCGACTCCGCTCAATGACCGGCTCAGTAGGCTGGGTGCGGTGGCCGCCCGTTGAGCGGAGTCGAAACGAGCATAACAACTGGGACAAACGTCGTAGGTAGCGGTGTGTCATGGTCATTGCTGTTGTTGGGGTTGTGCCCCTTGTTTGCTGATGCCGGGTTGCATAGACTCGGCTTTGGCCACGTATTTGTCGCCTTCGGCTTTGTTGTTACTATTTAAATAAGCAAAACCGAGGTTTAGCCAGGCGCCGGCGTTTTCGGGCTGCATTTGTGTGCCTTTGGTGAAAAGCTCCAGTGCGCGCGGGTGGTTGCCGGCAATACCCGACGCTACGCCAAGTAGTCGAACGGTTTCGTAGTCGTCAGGTTTCAATTGATAGGCTTTTTCGAGGTATTCAAGCGCTTTGGGAAGGTTGTTGAGCTTTTCTCCCTGGTATTTGCCGGCTTCGCGGTAGGCTACGGCGATATTGCCCTGTGCCTCGCTATAGTCGGGGTCTATTTCGAGCGCTTTTTGGTAGGTCGTCACGGCTTCTTCGTACCTGTTGAGATAAATATAGGCATTGCCCATCAGCAGGTAGGCGTTTTTGTAGTTGGGGTGAATTTTGAGGGCTTCGTTGAGGTGGCCTACCGCTTCGGTGAGCATGCCTTTACTGCCTTCTTTTTCATCCTGGGGCAATTTTTCATAGGTGGTGATCAACTCGCCGGCAGCGGCGTTGCGCAGTTTGGCGCTGTTGGGCGAGATCTGCACGTCGCTGGTGAAAAGGGTGTAGTTGTTTTTCCAAACGGGATTACGCAAGATGGTTTTTACACTAAATAATCCAACTACAACTACCAGCACTATTAAAGCCGGGCGCCAGTCATCCGCTTTTTTGCCGTTTTTCGCTATAAGTTGCCAGGCGCCTGCGCTGAGGGCCACACAGAAGCCCACCGAAGGCATAAACAACAGGCGCTCGGCCATGTTGGTGCCCACGGAAAATACCAGGTTGGATACGATCGACAGCGTGAGCAGGTAAAACCACACGCCGTAACTGACAGGGTCTTTGCGGCGAAGCCCGAGCAAGGCGAAAACGCCCAAGGCAAGGTAAGCTGCCAGACTAAGCAGCGACTGCCAGTCGCCCCAGCTCATCACCCCGATATGGCGGGGGTAGTAGTCGTGCGTAAGCGGGTGTGGAATAAACAGCAGCACGAGGTATTTGCCCAGCGTGTAAAATACCGTAGCCAGTCGCTCGGCGGCGGTAAACGCCACGTATTGATTGCCTTCGATTTTGAGGAAGGGATTGTTCATCAACTCCATCGACGTATCGCCGATCGATGTCATGGGCACGATAGGGTTGCGAATAAGCAGGAACACCAGCGCCGCCGCCGCAAAAGGCAGCGTTTGCATGGCAATTTGGGAGGGTTTTGCTTTTGTAAAATAATAAAAAGTGAGCGGCGCCACGGCTACAAAAGTGATGGCGTTTTCTTTCGATAAAAGCCCCAGCAAAAAGATAAAACCCACAAAAACGTGCATCCAGGCCTTTTTTTCATGAAAAGCCCGCATCGAAAAATACAGCGCGCCGAGGCTGCCCAGCAGAGCCAGTATCTCGTCGCGGCCTTTGATATTGGCTACTACCTCGGTATGCAGCGGATGCGCCGCAAACAGCGCCGAGGCAGTAAGTGCTATGAAGAATGCCTTCGGTTTTTCTTTTTGGCTGTTGCCAAATAATTGCATGAGCAAAAGGTACAGCACCACTACCGTAAGCCCGTACCACAGGCTGTTGGCGATGTGCCCCACCATAGGTTTTTTGCCAAACAACTGGTATTCTACGGCAAAAGTGACGAGCGACAGGGGGCGGTAGCGGCCGCCGGCCACGAGGGTGGCTTTGCCTTCTTCTTTGAAAAAACCATAGAAGGTGTCGTATTTCAAAATACCCGGCACGCCTGCCAATCCTTTGGTAGTGAACATATTGTCGGTGATCACGATAGCGTCGTCCAGGGCGTAATCGTGTTTAAAGGTGTTGGCATACAGCATGGCGCCCAGCAAAAAAAGCAGGGCCATGTGCAGGCGGGTATTGACCAGCCATGCCGGCGAGTTGTCGACGGGTACTGAAACAGGAGCCTTGGCCGGCTTCGAAGGCGGCGTAGTAGGTTTGTGCTTTTTAGCCATAAATGCTTACTGGTGCGTACTAACTGCCGAAAATAGCGCAAAGCCCCGATATTTTTGCAATTGAAGGTAGATATTTGCTAAATTTACCAACAAAACCTACACCTGTCACCTCGTATGGAAAACCTGCAGGACACCAAGCGCGCGTTGGCCGAACGCATTCCCAAAGAAGGAATGAGCCCCGTCATTAAAACGCTCAAAACGCTGGTGCCCGCCACTTCCCCTAAATACACGCTACTGCTGCAACTCGAAGCGGAACTCAGAGATATCAAGATCAAAGGCATCGAAGGACTATTGAGCCACGACGACCTCACCCTGGCCAACAACCAGTTGCGTCGCCGCCTCTTCGACTTCATCGAAAGCCTGGAAGCCGCCGATTTCGACCCCCATGCCAAACCCGCTCCCGAAGCCGAAGGCCGCAAACGCGGACACGTGCTATACCGCATCCCACACACGATGCAACTCCACCACGAAGCCCGCTGTGTGGTGCGCATCGCCCTCGACAAGATGATGCTTCTCGAAGATATGGACCTCGACGAGGAGGTGAAGATCCGCACCGAAGTGGTGGTGTCCGATTTTATGAAGGTGGAAATGGTAGACCCGGCCTTGCCCGCTGTTTTTACTATCCGCAGCACCAGCGAACCCGTGCAGTTTATCGGCGCCGATGATTACACCGAATGGTTGTTTTATGTAAAACCCTTACAAGCCGGCGAACACATCCTGCAATTGAAGGTGGTGGTGATGGCCAAAATCGACAACGAATATTACAAACGCGAGAAGGTACTGGAGGAATACGTGGTGATTGTGACCGAGTCCGTGCAAGAAGACCCCGCCGCCCCGCTGAAAACGCTGGAGACGTTTAGCCTGGAAGGCGTGGATGTTAGTGATGTACCAGAACAAACGCGTGTCGTTCCCTCACCTGCACCCCCTCCCGGCTCCGTATCTCCTTCTCCTTTTCCCCCATCCTATCCTCCACAGACGACTTTTTCACCAGATGGCAGGTATTATTGGGATCCCAGAAAGAGAGTATGGAAGCATATAAATTCTAGATACGACGGATTCCATTCTATTTTGATAATCATTCTGTTTATAGCAATTTTATTGTTTTTCTATTTTGCGAGAACATGATCCTTCGAATACACGATGAATCATATACACCCTCCCAACCTCCTCATCATTTATAGAAGGGTTTTGAATTCCAATATGAATGGCATCGTATCCGGCGTCTTTGATGATGTTAAAAGAACGAACCGGAAAGTTTTCATTGGCTAATAGTTTCATCAGGCGTTATTAGGTCGAAGTTGAAATAACAATCCATCTTTCAGCCCTTCGTAGGCATACGCATAAATAGCTTGAATATCATCTCGCGTCAATCGGGGGTAATTGTCCAACACCTCTTGTTCTGACCAACCCGTAGCCAAGCGCTCCAATATAAATTCAACGGCAAGCCTGGTTCCTTTAATAACCGGTTTTCCGAGCAACACATTGGGGTCAGAGACAATATGATCTTGCCATTTCATGAAAATGAATTTGTACAAATATAACCATTATTTGAGGGCAATTCAAGGGGAAGGAGCTGAATTATCTTCACCAGTGATAAGTCGTAGCTTTATCAACTCCTTATAACTCCGCCCTATCGGCAGCGCCTGGCCGTTTATCGTCACTTCAGTGGCAGAGAAGGCCTCAATCTTCTCTACGGCCACCAGGAAAGACCGGTGAATACGCAAAAAAGCTCCCGCGGGTAGCAAATCCTCCATTTCGCCGAGTTGGAGCTGGGTCACCCACTGCTTGTCCGGGGTGTGGATGCGCACGTATTCTTTGAGGCTTTCGATGTAAAGGATTTCGTCAAAAAAGACCTTCACTTTTTGCTTGTTGACGGTGAAGAAGTGGAAAGGCCGAGCCGGCGGCTCTACCTGTGCAACAGGAGCCGGCGCAGCAGGCTTAGCCAACTTATTGACGGCCTTTAAAAAGCGACTGAAAGGAAATGGCTTGAGCAAATAATCCACAATATCCAGTTCATAACCCTGCAACGCATATTGGTGGTAAGCCGTAGTAAGGATCACCTGGGGCGGATTTTTCAGCGTTTGCAGGAAGTCGAGGCCCTTGAGTTTCGGTAAGTGAATATCCAGAAATAACACATCGATGGCTTGGCGTTGCAGTTCTTCGAGGGCGTAGATGGCATCGGGGCACACGGCGGCCAGTTCGAGGTGGGGCACCTGGGCGATGTAGTCCTGCAGTACCTCGGCTGCAATGGGCTCGTCTTCTACGATCAGGCAGCGAAGTTTATGCATGAAATGTAGTTTTTTATTAACCACGGAGTTGCACCGAGTTCACACGGAGTTACACAAAGTGTTAATCTGACTCTGTGAAACTCCGTGTAACCTTCGTGTAACTCTGTGGTGAAAAATCAATGCCCTTTCAATCCAACTCCAACTCCAAAACAACCCGGAACAAATTCGCCTGCGCCTCCACCTGCAACACGTGCTTGTCCGGGTAAATCAACTCCAACTGGCGGCGCACATTTTTCAACCCTATACCCTCGCCGGCCGGGTTTTCATCAGGGTCCTTGTTATTCTGCACCTCGAATTCCAGCCGGTTATTGCGCAATTGCAACCGCAAATCGATATGCGTATCGAATCGCGACTCGCCGGCGCCGTGCTTAAACGCGTTTTCCACAAAAGGCAGCAATAATAAAGGCGCAATCATACAACCGGAGTCGTCGATGTTTTCTTCAAATGTCACCTGCAGGCGCTGGTTGTAACGCAGTTTTTCGAGTTCGATGTAGTCTTTGATCACTTTGATTTCATCCACCAGGGCGATGCGGGGACTGCTGCACTCGTACAGCATAAAACGCAACAATTGCGACAAGCGCATTACCACTTCCGCAGCCACGGGCGCCGGCTTGCGCGCCAGTCCATAGATGTTGTTGAGGGTGTTAAATAAAAAATGTGGGTTGGTCTGAGCCCGAAGGAATTGCAGCTCCGATTGCAGTTTTTCGGCAATGAGTTGTTTTTCGCGCTCCATGTTTTGCAATCGCATGCGGAAAAACTTGAGCGCCGAACTGATACCCAGCAACATCAATATGTCGAATGATGACCACAGCCAACGGAATAGGGCTATCGCAAAAGTGGGTGCGGGTGGCGAAGCTGAGACTTTGAAAAGGTGAGGATATAGCAATTCCCGCCATACCCAGTGATTGATGAGCGTTACTACCGCCGCTACGCCGAGTATGCTGAATGCCAGCGAAATATGTTTGTTTTTTGGTAAAAAACGTGGAATAAGGTAGTACAAAACGAAATAAACCGCCGGAATTTTAATTGCCAATAAAATTAATTCCGCCTGGTAACCCAAAATCAATCGCTGCACAAACGACAAGCCCTCAAAAGAAGTACCCGTAAGCGGCGCCGACAAGTAGCCGTCGTATAGGGCGTAAACCGCCCAGAAACCCACGTGCAGTAATATTCGCCTGGACATTGATTTATTATATAAATACGTTATGACGAGTCAATAACTGGCTCTGCGTCACTCCGTTTTACTCCGTTTAACTCTGCGGTGAGAAAATACTTGCTCAAATTTCGCAAAAAAACAACATCCTACCCCACTAACCCGCTCAACGACTTGTTTACCCCCCCCAGCAACCACTTTCTCCAACCCAATGGCGCAAAACCGGCTTATTATGCTGAATATCCACCCAAAACCACCGCTCGTACTATTTCCAAAAACAACATTTCAATAGGGTTTAATATTGAACCAAAATCGAAAAACACCCGGCGTATGAACAAGCTTTTCCCTATTGTTTTTATTTTAATAATAAGCCTTTCTTTCGCGAAAGCACAAACCTCCCCTATTCCTCATTTTACGGTGCTAAGCAGCCAGGCCATCAATAATACCCCCCTGGACAGCCGCAGCGTCAATATTGTTGATGTCAACAACGACGGCTGGGAAGATGTGTTTATCAGTAACGGCCCCTCCGGCGGACAAAACAACGCCCTTTACCTCAACAACGGCGACCTGGCTTTCGACCTCGTAAGCGGAGATCCCATCGTTTCCGACAACAGCCCCTCCGATGGCGCTACCTTTGCCGACGCCGACAACGACGGCGACCTCGACGCCTTTATGGTGACCTGGTACGGGCAGATCAATTATTTTTATAGGAATAACGGGGCCGGCGGCTTTACCCACGAACCCAATATCGCGATGGGCAACACAGGTACCCACTCCGAAACAGCGGCTTGGGGCGACTACGACAACGACGGCCTGATCGACCTCTACCTCACCAATAGCGACGGCGACCGCCGCAATATGCTGTACCACAACCTCGGCAACGGCGACTTCGAGCGCATCACCCAGGGCCAATGGGTCACCGAAAACGACATATCGCGCTCCGTCAACTGGACAGATTACGATGGAGATGGTGATATCGACCTGTACGTGACCAACGAAAGCAACCAGCAAAACTACCTGTACCGCAACGACGGCAACGGCGACTTCGTAAAAGTGACCGGCTCGGCCATCACCCAAAGCGCCACAGGTTCCATGAGCAGTAGCTGGGGCGATATCGACAACGACGGCGACTTCGACCTCTTTGTGGCCAACGCCAAATACTTCCAAGCCCAAAACAATGAGTTATTTATCAATGAGGGCAACGGTGTTTTCACCCCGGTTACGGAAGGTAGCATCGTCACCGACGGCGGTTGCTCGTATGGCTCTAATTTCGGCGACTACGACAACGACGGCGATCTTGACCTTTTCGTCTCGAACGGCTATTGCAACGGCGTGATCAAAAACTTCCTCTACCGCAATACCGGCAGCGGCGCCTTTGTGCGCGAACTCATCGATATTACCGACCTGAATACGCCCTGCTCTTTCGGCAACGCCTGGGGCGACCTCAACAACGACGGCTGGCTCGACCTCGTGGTAGCCACCTGCAAAAACAACAACAATGCCCCCCAGCCGCCAAACCTGGTATTGATCAATGACGGCGGCAGCAACCACTGGCTCAAAATCAGACTGGAAGGTACTTTGTCGAATAAGGCAGCCATCGGCGCCAAAGTGCGGGTAAAAGCCCAGATAAACGGACAAGCGGTGTGGCAAGTGCGAGAGATCAGCGCCCAGAGCGGCTATTGCGGCCAAAATAGCCTTACCGCCCACTTCGGACTGGCTCAGGACGCCGTGGCCGACAGCATTATAGCAGAATTTCCCAGCGGCATCGTACGCAACTTCGGCCCACATGCCGCCGATACCTTAATAGTTATCCCGGAAGAAACCGTCAACTCAAGCGGTGAAATCACCCGACCCGATCCTGCCGTAGCTATGAAAGTTTTTCCCAACCCTGCATCGCAACAAGTGCAGGTTACATTGCAGTGGAAAACGGCCCTCGGAGGGTTGCCGCTAAGGCTCACCCTCACCGACTCGCTGGGCCGGCAAGTCTGGCAGGAACAAATGGATACGGCAGGGGCGGCCAACCCGCTCCTGCTGACTATCCCGCTTGGACAATTTTCTCCCGGCGTATACGGACTGCAAGTCGCCTGGCCCGGTGGACAGGTGGCGGAGAAGGTCTCTGTAGTGAGTGTGAGAGAGTGAGATAGTGGGAGAGTGAGAATTATTCAATGCTCCCTCCCTCCCACACTCCCACACTCCCACCCTCTCACACTCAGTCTCCGCCTCCCCACAAAAGCGCCAGGCCACCAATGAAACTGCCTACGGCAATAAATACGTAAAACGGTGTCAGCGGATCCCATTTTCCTTGCAGGCTAAACCCGGCGATATAGGCGGCTGACATAATCAACACCAGCCCATAAGTAAAACCCTTAGTGAGCATCATAGCGCCAAGCATATACCCCCATGGCCGACGTTGCCACAGCATTACCGCCGCCAGCAACAAGCAGGGAATCACAAACGACAAATCGAGGGCATAGACCACGCCGGTAGGGTGGCCCGTGTCGACGATAGTCTGCGGCAATACCCCGCTAAACAAAAAAGTGCCAATTTGGCCGATTTCTACGATAGCCAAGGGGATGGCAATAAACGCCAAAAAACCGCTAATCCACTTCACCGGCGTGCGGGAACCGAAGTTACTCCCTATATCATCGGGGTCTATCTCGAAAATGGCCAGTGCAATCGCGTACAAAGGCAGCGCAAACAATGCGAGATAAGCTAGAAAAAACGCGTTAAAAGCCGCGCCAAAGAGGTAAAAGGCGTAATTGTACGATACACAAACCAACAACCCCATCCACACGAGCAATGCCCTTGCAGAGCCCCGCCATGCCAACCACAAAGCGCCCAGGAGCATAGGCGCTATCACGAACAAAGTCACCAGGTCGTTGCCATACCAGGCCGCCTTCACAAATTCGTTGTCGCGATACAACCCAGGAAGGAATATTCCACCGCCCGCCGCCACAAAAGCAAACAAGGCAACGATGCCTGAAAACGCATAAGCGATCTTTAAACGCGAGGGAATCATAGCGATATTTTGAAACAGGCTATTACCTACTATACTTCTCCTTAAACTTCCTATACAACACCTTCTGCTTGTTATCCAGGTCGATATCGCGGCCCTGGATGAAAGCGCGGCTTACCTTACTGGTACGCATGTCGAGGGCGTCGCCTTCGCTGATGAAAAGCGTGGCGTCTTTGCCCGTCTCGAGTGTGCCCGCGCGCTTGTCGATGCCCAGGATTTTGGCGGCGTTGAGGGTGATGGCCGACAGGGCTGCTTCGTAGGGCAGGCCGTAGCCGACGGCATGGCCGGCCTGGAAAGCCAGGTTGCGCTGCTGCCAGAAGCCGTCATTACTGATGCAGAACAAAACCCCCGCCTGGTGCAACATCGCCGGCGTCTTGAAGGGCTGGTCCACGTCGTCATCGTCGCGGCTGGGCAGACTATGCGTGCGGCCCAGGATGACGGATACGTTGTTTTCTTTGAGCAGCCCGGTGAGCATCCAACTGTCGCGGCCGCCCACAATGACGACCGATAGGCCGTATTTTTTGCCCAACAACACCGCTTGGGTGATGTCGCGCGCACCGTTGACGCTAACGTACAACTTTTTCTCTTTGTTGAATAAGCCGCGCATGGCTTCCAGCTTCAGGTTTTTAACCGCGGGCTGGCCCTGGCGGGCGTAAGCTGCCGCTTCTTCCATCAGCTGCTCGATATCTCTGATTTGCTGTTCGTAGCGCTCGTTGCGGGTCGATTCGCCCGTAAAAAAGCTAAACGATAAACGCGCCGGCCAGTTGAGGTGGAGGCCGATGTCGGTGGCATACGCGGCGTCTTCCCAGTTCCAGGCGTCGAGTTGCACTACCGAAGAAGAACCCGATACCAACCCGCCCTGCGGGGTGATCTGGGCCAACAGCACGCCCTGCGAGCGCACGGTGGGGGTCACCTCAGAGTCGGTGTTATAAGCAATGATCGCCCGTGCGGAAGGGTTGAGCGTACCCGTCTCCGCATTGTCGTTGGTGGCGCGTACGGCGCCGATTTCTATTAGGCCGAGGGTGGTATTCGTGGCAATAAAGCCCGGATATACGTGTTTGCCTTTGGCGTCGATCAGCTCGTAATTTCGCAAATCGGCCCCCTGCTGATAGGCTTCTACGCGGGTCAATTTGCCGTTTTCAAAGGCGATGAGTGCATTGTCAATTACTTGCCCGTTGCCCAGATGCGCGGTAGCGCCCGTGATACAAACGGGCTTCGATTGCGCCCGGGCCGGCACAGGCGATTGCGCCATTGCCGAAAAGGCAAAGATCAAACAGATGAAAGTGGTTATATATCGCAACATGATTTTTCAATTTTAAAAAAACTAAAAAAGCAAATTCCAAGCAGCTGACTGCTGACTGCTGACCGCTAAACCTATTCCTCTCCCTCGTACATCTCATCCTCCGCATCATCGCAGTGGTAATGCCGGCTGCTCATGCGGCCGCGGGCGGGTTGCGTAGCCTGGCCGCCCTGCTTGGCTTCGATCATCTTCTGGATCAGGCGGCTGCGTTCCTTGGCAATCGCGTCGCGCAGTTGCAGGTCTTCATCGCGGTCGAAGAAGAGGATGCCGTCGATAAAGGTTTTTTCCGCTTTCGCGTAAACTGACAGCGGGTTGTCGCTCCACAACACTACGTCGGCGTCTTTGCCGGTTTTGAGACTGCCCATGCGCTGATCGAGATGCAGCAGTTTGGCCGGGTTGAGCGTCACAAATTTTAGGGCTTCTTCTTCCGAAACGCCGCCGAACAATACCGCTTTGGCGGCTTCCTGGTTGAGGCGGCGCGCCATCTCGTCGTCGTCGGAGTTGAAGGCAACCGTGACGCCCTCTTCGTGCATCAAGGCGCCGTTGTATGGAATCGCCTCGTATACTTCGTATTTGTAAGCCCACCAGTCGGAGAAGCTCGAGCCGCCTACGCCGTGTTTGGCCATGATGTCGGCCACTTTATAACCTTCCAAAATGTGCGTAAAGGTATTGATGCGGAAACCGAAACGCTCGGCCACTTTCATGAGCATGTTGATTTCGCTTTGTACGTAGGAGTGACAAGTGATAAAGCGCTTTTTGTCAAGGATTTCGAGTATGGCTTCCAGGTCGAGGTCTTTGCGATAGGGCTTGCCCGATGCTTTGAGCTTGCCGTATTCGCGGGCGCGGGTGAAGTAGTCTTCGTACACCTGCTCCACGCCCATACGCGTTTGCGGAAAACGGGTGCTACTGCTGGAGCTCGACTGCTTTACGTTTTCACCGAGGGCAAACTTGATAAAGCCGTCGGCGCCCTGTATTTTGAGGGCTTCGGCATTGTATCCCCATCGCAGCTTGATAATAGCCGATTGTCCGCCGATGGGGTTGGCAGATCCGTGCAAAAGTTGGGAAGCCGTGACGCCACCTGATAATTGCCGGTAGATGCTGATATCTTCGGCGTCGATGACGTCGCCCATGCGTACTTCCGCCGAGCTTTCCTGGGTGCCTTCGTTGACGCCCCTGCTGATAGCGATGTGCGAGTGCTCGTCGATGATGCCCGGCGTGACGTGTTTGCCCGTGCCGTCGATGGTGATGGCATTAGCCGCTGAGAGCTTGGGGCCGACCTTGCTGATCTTTCCGTTTTCAATCAATACGTCGGCGTTTTTCAGGATGCCGTCTTTTTCGTTGGTCCAAACCGTCGCATTGCGGATCAGGTAGGTGGCCTGTGTGGGCAATTTCTCCCTTCCATAAGGTCCAAAGGGAAACAGGACGGGGCCCAGCGCCTGTTCTTTTTTTGCCGAATCGGGTTTTTTGTCTTCTTTTTTCTCGTCGGCGGGACCGGTATAGGTAGCCGACCAGTTGATCCACTTGCCGGTGGCATCCTGTCCGCGGCCTTTCCAGTTGCGGCCTTCCACTACACCCGAAAGGCGCACACGCTGCTTGCTTTTGTCGGGTTCAAACGACATCGTGATTTGGCCGTTGCTATACTGGTGTTTGATTTTAATAGAAGTAGTGTCGTTAACGGCGATACTCATCTCTGGCGACTCGTTTTTGCCCTTCACCAACAAGCGGTAGTCGGTGTCGCCTACTTTGAAAGCATAAGCGCCGATCCAATCGGGGGCATCGAGGTCTTTGATGACAAAGCCCTTGCCCTGCACCCAGTTGTGGTAGATCTTGGCGTCTTTGGCAAAAACGCTGCCGTTGGTGATGATAAAATTGGCGAGTTTGCCTTTATCGAGACTGCCGAGACGATCGTAGGCGCCTACAAGCTGCGCCGGCGTATAGGTCAGCGCTTTGAGGGCTTGCTCTTCAGTGAGGCCGTTTTCTATCGCTTTGCGAAGTTGCCCGAATAAGTCCTCCGTTTTTTTCAGTCCATTAGTCGTAATAGCAAAATTGACGCCGGCGGCAGCAAGCCGGGCGGGGTTCGTGGGTGCCAATTCCCAGTGTTTCATCTGCGACAGGTTGATCTGCAGGGCATCGTAAGGGTCTTCTACGTCGAAGGCCTCCGGGAAGTTGAGCGGAAGGATAAAGCTCGCACCGGTGGCTTTGAGCTCGTCGAGGCGCTGGTACTCATCGCCGGCACCTTTAATGATATATGTTTTGCCAAATTCTTTGCCGAGCCTCAGGGCGCGCTGGGCTTCCTGCTGGTTGCGCACTTCAAAAAACTGGGGCAAACTTTGCAGGTCGTTCCAGGCTTTCAACGAGATATTCACTTCTGATGACTGGTTGGCGTACCACTGCCCGTCGTGGTAAGTCTGGCGCAACAGCGCAATACCCCCGGTCAGCGAGCTGGGATAACTTTGGGTAGAAGTGCCTTTATTGAAAGACAAGAGATGGGCCGCTTTTTCGCGCAGAATCACCTCGTGTTCGCGCTTATCGGTAAGCGCGACCAGCGTACCGGCGCCACGCGAAATGCCGTCCATACGGTGGGCCAGCACCGCGCCAAAACCTGCGTCGCGCAGGGGTTTGGCTGCTTTATCGTTTACTTTAAAATTCTCGTGGGCGTTATACTCTGATTTGAGTGCTTCATTCCACATATAGGCGCCCTGTTTGGAACTGAGCATTTGCTGGTTGCCAAACCCGCCGCCGCCGCCACGAGGCCTATCCGTCGGGGTCTCCGGCATGCCGTAATCGGAATAGAGGTCGATAAAAGAAGGATAAATAAACTTGCCTTTCAGGTCGATCTGAACGGCTTCTTTTGGAATAGCTACGTCTTTGCCCACGGCTTCCACCTTGCCATCGCGGATGAGCAGGGTAGCGCCTTCTATTTTTTGGTTGTAGCTGGTAAAAACGGTGGCGTTGGTAAAGGCATACAGGCCTTCGCGTTCGTCGTACACACCGTTTTGCGGAAAGGTAACCTGGGCGAAAGAAGTAGTCAACCAACTACTTAATGCCAGTAGGAGTAGTAGTGCTTTTTTCATACTAGAACAGAACGGGTTTTTGTGAGTGAATGCGGTTTACAACGACAAAATAAGAAAGATTTATGGTTTATAAGGGGTTATGAGGGTTTATGAGGGTTTATGAGGGTTTATGAGAGACATTCATCAACCCTCATCAACCCTCATCACCCTTCATAAACCCTTTTTTTGTATTTTACCCCGAAAAAAACATGTTTATCGGACACTTCGCCGTGGGCCTCGGCGCCAAGTCGCTGACACCCAAAGTATCGCTGGGCACGCTATTCCTGAGCGTCCAATTGGTTGACCTGATGTGGCCCACCTTGCTGTTGCTGGGGGTTGAGCACGTAAAAATCGCGCCGGGCATCACAGCCGTTACCCCGCTCGACTTTGTGCACTACCCTGTTACCCACAGCCTGTTGATGGTTTTGGTTTGGGGGGGCCTGCTCGGGCTCATTTATTGGTTTATAAAAAAAGACACCCGCGCGGCCATCATTTTGGGGAGCCTGGTATTGAGCCATTGGCTGCTCGACTTGATCGCACACCGGCCCGATCTGCCCTTGTATCCAGGGGGTGATACCCGGCTGGGCTTCGGGCTGTGGAATTCCTGGGCAGGTACCATTATAGTAGAAAGCCTGCTTTTTGTGGCCGGTTTATATTATTATTTAAAAACAACAAAAGCCAAAGATCGCATTGGCGCCTACGCCTTTTGGGGATTAGCCGCGTTTATGGCCGTTATTTATGTGGCTAATTTGATGGGGCCGCCGCCACCCGATGAAACGGCTATTGCCTGGGCAGGCCATGCACAGTGGTTGCTGGTGATTTGGGCATATTGGCTGGATAGGCACCGGGAGGCGGTGGGGTAGGATGGTAGGACTATTGGACTGTTAGCCTATCAGCCTTTGTGGTACTTAGTGCCCTTAGTGCCTTTGTGGTGAAAAACCGGAGCAATGCGTTATTTTTTAACACAAAGACCCAAAAACCACACAAAGGCACAAAAGTTGAGCCCTTTTGAATCTAAAAGACTTTGCGATCTCAGCTCTCATCGTTGCATAGTCATTAAACTTAGCAATCCATGGAAGCGAGTTATCAATTTCCCTCCTCCTGGCCACGCCGGCTGGGGCACGTGGCCATGGCTGCGCTGCTGGTAATGTCGCTATGGCTGTACCAGGAGCGCACCTTGCTGCTCGACATAGCCTACCAGACCTTCCTCATGATCACCGAAGGCAAACCGCAGGTGATGGTCAACCGCTTTGGGGTAGTGTTGATACAGGCCCTGCCGCTGGCGGGCATCAAGCTGGGCTTGCCGCTCAAAGTGGTATTGCTGCTTTATTCTGCGTCGTTTCAGCTGTTGTTTTGGGCTTTTTACACCCTCATCGTGCGGGTATTGCGCAACGACTACCTTGGCTGGGCGTTGGTATTTTTATACACCCTCATCGTCTACGACGCCTTTTACTGGGCGCCTTCTGAGCAACAGCAGGCCCTGGGTCTATTGCTGGTCGTATTCGCCTTTGCGCTGCGTTATCCGGCCCTGGATCGCCCCTGGATGATGGTTATTATGGCGGTGGCCATGCCCGCATTGGCGTATTACCACCCGCTGGTTTTTATCCCGTTTTTCTTCTTGTGGGCTTACGGCGCGCTTACCCTGCCGGAGTTGCGGCATTGGCGCTACGGCGCGGTAGTCGGTTGGATGGTATTGGTATTAATTTTAAAATCCATTTTTTCGGGCAATTGGTACGATGACAACAAATACGACACCTTTTTCAAAAACCTGATAGAATTTTTTCCCAACTACCTGCAATTGCCGAGCAACGCCAAATTCCTGGTACACAGCCTGCAATACTGGTATTTCTTTCCACTCATGTTGCTCGTAGTGAGCGGGTATTTAACCTGGCGCCGGCGCTGGTGGCTATTGGGACTGATATGGGTATTTTGCCTGGGGCACCTCGCCTTATTGCATATCGGCTCGCCCAATGCCAGCTACCGCTTTTATGCCGAGGTTAATTATATGCCGTTGATGATTTACGTGGGCGTACCTTTTATGCTTGACATAGTAAAGCGACATACCCACCGATATTGGATCTGGTTGCTCATGGGCCTCACGGTCTTTCGACTGGCAGTCATAGCCCAACACCGGAAGCCGTTTACCGGGCGCATCGAATGGCTGGCTTCGCACTTGCAGCAATGGCGCAGCGAAACGGGCGCCCGCAATTTCTATCTGCCACTCTCCCATGCCCCAACTGATACTTTGCTGATGACCTGGGGAGTGCCCTATGAAACCCTGCTGCTCAGTAGCCTGGAATCGCCGGATAGTACCGCGACACTTGTCGTATTGCCCGAGCCGGGCGCGCATGCGGAGGCGCTGCAAAACGGCGGGTTTTTGGTGACGGAGTTTAAGGATTGGCCTGTGGATAGTTTGCGGGTAGATTATTTCAAAGTGGATACTAGACCATATAGTTATATGGAAAAATAACATTCATTATCCTTCTAAACATATCAATAATAATTCGCGAATAAATAAAGAAACAATCTTGAGATTCTTGCGTACAAACAACATGTTAACTATATTGCAAGTCACCAAGGAATCATCTACTCCTGGTTACCTATTCTGCCTTTGTATGAAAATAAACACATAAAACTGAATATTAAAAACGTGTCGATTGGACTATAACAAAAAAATTCAGGAATATGGATAACAATCAAAATGCCATACAGAATCGACAAAAGTATTTTTGGCTCGGTAAAAAACTCGAGGAAGAAAACGCCTTACTAGAGGCAGTCGAGGCATACATCACCTATTCTGAGCATCTTTCAGAGAGCGACCAGCATATTCCTCATCAATGGATCGCAGATATTTTTGATAATTTAGGTGAGTTAGAAAAATCGCTAATCTATCTTGAAAAATATGCTATCGGTTGTTCCTCACCTGTTGCTGCCGAGGTGTATAAAAAGATCGGAGATAAATATTTAACAATCAGCCAAACAGAAAAGGCGATTTTATATTATGAAAAGGCGATTGAAAATAACAATAGCATAGGAATCAAGAAAAAATTAGAAGAATTAAAGACCGGCCTTTTATGAAAAAGCTAGATGAATCAAGCTATCGCCAATATACTGGCAAAAGCGAAGTTCATAAGGCATTCAACTCGCTTAGAGGAATAATTGAAGGTATTGTGTTAGATGCCAAAATTAATCAAAAAGAGATTCTTGAATTGGATAAGTGGTGTGATAATCACCAATTTTTGGCAGTTAGGAACCCGTTTAATGACCTGATCAAAAATATCCAAGTAATAATCAGTGACAATGAAGTTACAGAGGAAGAAATTAATGACATGAAGTGGCTATGCGATAAATTCGCATACGGTTTTGACTATTACGATGACTTCACTTCCGACCTCCAAGTTTTACAAGGCATTTGCCATGGAATCCTCGCGGATGGCATTCTTAAAGACGACGAAATTATTTCATTAAAAAAATGGTTAAAAGATAATTCACATTTGTCAACTTATTATCCATACGATGAAATTTCAAGTTTAATTTCAGAAGTTTTATCTGACAATGTGATAGATGAAAACGAAAGAAAGTTATTGAAGAAATACTTTAGTGAATTTGTCAAATTAAGCGATACCGAACTACAGGAACAAATTAAAGAAGAAATAAAAAATATTAATATTGGGGGAATATGTAGCAAGGTATCAAATATTGTATTTACAGATAATCAATTCTGCTTTACAGGTACTTCAAGAATAATAAAAGGAGGAAAAGGAATTGAAATTGATAAATTTAAGGACGTAAAACCAGGCGACTTTGTTCAGTTCTGGAATCTATTTAAGGATAAAGAATATGGACACTGTGGAATTGTTCTTGAAATTGTGCCTAATGAAAGTATTACTGTTTACTCGTCTCATCCTGTGACAAATGGTTATGGAAAACATAAGTTTCTATGGCCTGACAAAATATACTTCGCAAGATTAGAGTGACTAACAAAATAGGGGTTCTCACACGACAGCCAACAGAAGCATAATCAATGGCGGGTGATTTTGAATGTTTATATACCGTACAAGCTATTAGATTTATTTTTTAACCGCAAAGTGCTCTATTACAACACTTACCCCCCCCCTCGTATCCAAAACAAACAGTAAAACCTACAACCCACAACCGACAACCCCTATACATCATAATTTATCTCCACCTCCGCACTAGTCGGGTGCGACTGGCAGGTGAGCACGTAGCCTTCTGCCACTTCTTCTTCGTCGAGGGCGTAGCATACATCCATCTTTACGCTGCCCTTGGTTACCTTGGCCATACAGGTTGAACAGGCGCCCGAAGTGCAGGAATAGGGCGGGTCGAATTTATTGTCAAGTAAAGTATTCAGGATTGTTTTGCCGGCGGGCACGGTTATGTCGATCTGCTGTCCGCTGAGTGTAACCTTCACGTGGGCGCCGTCGGCGCCTTTGATGCGGTCGGCGTCGTCGATGGCGGCGGTGGTAAAATGTTCGGAGTGGATATGTTTTTTGTCGATGCCGCGGGTTTTAAGCGCCTGTTCCACGATTTCGATCATGGTGCCGGGGCCGCACACGAGGTATTCCGTTTCTTTGGCGCGGGCGGGGTGTTCATCGAGGAAAGCATTGACCTGGCGGGCGTCGATGCGGCCTGTTTTGCCCTGCCACGTCAGCGTGCCTTTGCTGAAAATGCCGGCGATGCCTTTGGCTTTTTCGCGGCGCGGTTGGCTTAGCATGTGGGTGATGTGCAACTGACCGGCATAACGCGTGGCCAGTTGGGCCAGCGGCTCCCTGAAAATAATGTTTTCCTCTTCGCGATTGCCGTATAGCAAGTGGATTTCGCTTTGCGGCTCTTTTTCGAGGATGGTTTTTATCATCGAATAAAGCGGCGTAATACCGCTTCCTGCGCCAAACATATAGTAGGTTTTGCGCTGGTCTTCATTCAAGGGCGTATAAAAGCGACCCTCCGGCGGGAGTACATCGACTACGTCGCCCGCTTTGAGGTTGTCGTTGATATAATTTGACACCACGCCGCCTTTTACTCGCTTGACCGTGATGGTGAGGTGGGGTTCCAGCGGGCTGCTGCACATCGAATAAGCGCGGCGGACTTCCTTGCCTTTTAGCTGAAACTTTAGCGTGAGGTGCTGTCCCTGCGTGTATGCGTATTCTTCTTTCAGTGCCTCGGGCACTTCAAAAGTAACAGATACGGCGTCTTTTGCTTCGGAGACGATTTCTTTTACGGTAAGCGGATGAAACGGTTTGCTCATATGGCGAATAAGTTCTAACTTGAAACATCTATTAAGACCTACGGTTCAATTTTGGATGCAAATGTAAAGATATGTGGAAAGACGCCAAGTATTTATTAGCGTATAGTGTGCCTTTGGCTGCGTTTGCGGGCCTTTATTTTCAGGGCCCCTGGTCTCCCGGCAGCTTTTACGTAGCTTTTGTGGCCGTGCCTGTTATGGAATTTTTTCTTCCCGGCACCGATGAAAACCTCGACCCGGAAGAAGAGCAGCTGCAATCGAAGGTCCGTTTTTTCGATGTGTTGTTGTATCTCAACATCCCGATTTTGTATGCCTTGATGGCGTATTACTTTGAGGTGGTGGGTACCGGTACGCTTTCTGTTTTGGAAATTGCGGCATCAACCATCAGTGTAGGATTGGCGGTGGGTAGTATGGGCATCAATGTGGGCCACGAGCTGGGCCATCGCACCAGGCGCTATGAGCAATTGATGGCAAAGATCTTGCTATTGCCGGCCTTATACATGCATTTTTTTATAGAACACAACCGCGGCCACCACAAAAACGTGGCCACCGACCTCGACCCCGCCTCTGCGCGCAAGGGGCAAACCGTATACGCCTTTTGGGTGCGCTCGGTGGTGAAAGGTTATCTCAATGCCTGGCAATTGGAACATGAGCGCCTGGTCAAGGAAGGCCTGTCGCCATGGTCGTGGCACAACCAGATGGCACAGTTTCAAGTTATTCAGGCGGCCTACCTGCTGCTGATCGGAGCGGTCTTCGGCTGGGGGGGGGTACCTTATGCCCTTGCTATCGCCGTGGTAGGCTTTCTATTGCTGGAAACCGTCAATTATGTAGAACACTACGGACTGCGCCGCCGCCCACTCGACAATGGGCGCTACGAGCCGGTGACGCCCCGCCATTCCTGGAATTCCAATCACGAATTGGGTCGCATCCTGCTGTATGAGCTTACGCGCCATTCTGACCACCATTATAAAGCTTCGCGCAAATACCAGATATTGCGGCATTGGGATGAAAGTCCGCAACTGCCTCTGGGGTATCCCAGCTCGATTATTTTGTCGCTCGTGCCGCCGCTGTGGTTTGGGGTAATGGATAGGAGGGTGGAAGAGGTTAGTGATCAGCAGTTAGCGGTTAGCAGTTAGCGATCAGCAGTTAGGGCTGGGGAGTTTACTTTTTTTATAGAATTAGAATTTTATGAAAATACATGGCCGTCATTACCAAACCATCTGGCTCGACGAGGCGGATCCCTCGGTGGTGCATACCTTTGACCAGCGGTGTTTTCCGCACGAGGTGGTGATTGAAGACTTGCGCACGCTTGAAGATTGCGTGGCGGCTATCCGCGATATGCACGTGCGTGGTGCGCCGCTCATTGGAGTTACGGCGGCTTACGGCCTTTATCTGGCCTTGCTTCAGGCGCCTGATGCAGAGACTGCCCACGAGCATTTGCTGCTTTGGACTGCCCAGCTCAAGAGCGCCCGTCCGACGGCTGTCGACTTATTTTTTGCTGTGGATCGCATGGTAGCGACATTGGCGCCCGGGCAGTCGCTATCGCAAATGCAGGAGGCGGCCAAGTGGGAAGCGGGTGTGCTGGCCCAGGAAAGCGTGGCGCAATGCCGTCGCATCGGCGAATACGGCCTGCCTTTGATCGAGGCTATTCACCGCCAACATCCCGGTCGCCCGGTGCGCATTCTCACTCATTGCAATGCCGGCTGGCTGGCCTGCGTCGATTACGGCACGGCATTGGCGCCGATATACCTGGCACACGATAAGGGTATTCCGGTGCAGGTGTGGGTAGACGAAACCCGGCCCCGCAACCAGGGCGCCCAACTCACTGCTTTTGAATTGCTACAGCACGGCATACCGCATACGCTCATCACCGATAACGCAGGCGGCCACCTTATGCAACACGGCATGGTGGATATAGTCATTGTAGGCACCGACCGTACCACGCGCACCGGCGATGTGGCCAACAAAATCGGCACCTACCTCAAAGCACTGGCCGCTTTCGACAACGGCGTTCCGTTTTATGTGGCATTGCCTTCGTCTACGATAGACTGGCAACTGCGCGACGGGCTGCGCGAAATTCCCATCGAACAACGCAGCTACGACGAGGTTAAATACGTACAGGGGCTGCACGAAGGGCGCATCAAACAGGTACTCATCGCCCCTGCCGAAAGCCCGGCCGCCAACTACGGCTTCGACGTAACTCCTGCCCGGCTGGTAACAGGGCTGATTACCGACCGCGGTATCTGTCCGGCTAGCGAGGAAGGCCTGTCGCAGTTGTATCCCGAAAAAAGACATGCGTAAATGACTAACTTGCCATCTGAAGAAGGCTATATCAAATTCCAGGTACACTGGGCTTCCGCGCCTGCCTGGGATGCTGCGCAGGTGGCCGAACTCAACCGCTGGCGGGAGGTTATGCGCCGGCACGGACTGATAGGCGCCTATCCCGACGGGGTTGGTTTTGGCAATATCAGCCTTCGCTGGGAGCATAGCGACCGCTTCCTGATAAGCGGTTCTGCTACGGGGGATCTGCCTGCGCTGGATGGCAGCCACTACAGTCTTGTCACGGCCGTGCGCATCGATACCAACGAACTATGGTGCGAAGGGCCCGCCGTGGCCTCCTCCGAATCCATGAGTCATGCCGCCATTTACGCCGAATGCCCCTGGGTGGGTGGCGTGATCCACGCGCACCATTTGGAATTATGGGAGCGCTTGTTACACCGTGTACCCACTACCGGTAGCGACGCCGCCTACGGTACCCCCGAGATGGCCTACGACATCCGGCGTCTGTTGCGCACCACCGACCTGCCTCAACAACGCCTCTTTGTAATGGAAGGCCACCGTGAGGGTATTTTTGCTTTCGGCGCTAACCTGGAAGAAGCGGCAGAAAGGATATTGCGCGCCCTTACGTCTATTAGCATAGCGAATTGATCGAACAAAGTCGGCAGTATTGCGGGGTAAAGCGTACTTTTAGGATTCTAATATCATTGGCTGATGAACCTACTGGAAAATATACGCCTCGCATTTCGCTCGGTGCGCTCCAACTGGCTGCGCGCTATCCTCACGTTATTGATCATTGCTTTCGGTATTATGGCTCTGGTGGGTATCCTCACCGCTATTGACAGCGCGATCTATTCGCTCAACGACAACTTGTCGTATCTGGGCGCTAATACATTTGACGTTGACCCGAAAGGAGGTGACGGCGCGCGCGGCCACAGAGACGGCAGATCGACGAAACAGGCAGATCCTTTTTCGTATAAACAAGCCCTGGAGTTTAAGGAACGGTATAATTTCCCCGCCAAAACTTCCATTTCCATTATGTGTTCCGGCGATGCCGAAATCAAATACAAAAACGAAAAGACTAATCCCAATTTTTTCATTTTTGGCGTGAATGAAAACTACCTGGAAGCCAAGGGTTTTGATATTGTTTACGGCCGCAATTTTACTCCCGAAGAATCGCACGCCGGCGGTAACAAGGCTATTATCGGTAATGATGTAGTGAAAACGCTTTTTAATAACAAACCCGACAAAGCCCTCGGCAAAGTTATCGCTGCAGGCAATATCAAACTCACGGTCGTCGGCGTACTTAAGTCGAAGGGCTCCAGTATGAACCAGAGCGAAGACCGCCGCATTTTGATACCGCTGCAGACCGGCAAGCAATACTACGGCACGCAGGACATGAACTACAATATCCTGGTTTCCGTCAACGACGCCACTCAGATCGATAACGCGATAGGCAATGCTATAGTGGTATTGCGCAATGTGCGACGGTTAAAAGCCTCGCAAGACAACGACTTCGAGATCAGCAAAAGCGACGGACTGATTAGTATTATCAAAGAAAATACCACCTATTTCCGATTGGCAGCCATCGGCATCGGCCTGATTACCCTGGTCGGCGCCGCTATCGGCCTCATGAACATCATGCTGGTCTCGGTCACCGAGCGCACCCGTGAGATAGGCATCTGCAAAGCACTCGGCGCTACCCGGCGCAACGTACTCATACAGTTTCTCACCGAAGCCGTGGTAATTACTCAAATGGGGGGTGTTGTCGGTATTTTCCTCGGCGTACTTGTGGGCAATATAGTAACCTGGCTGATGGGGGGCAGTTTCCTATTCCCCTGGTTGTGGATTACCATTGCCGTGATTACCTGTATGGCGGTGGGGCTTATTTCGGGGTTGTATCCGGCGCTTAAAGCTGCCAGGCTCGACCCTATTGAATCTCTGCGCTATGAATAATGCAGCGGGAATTTCTCATTAATCTCCTTTTTCTGATCTTCATCAATCTGCTGATCAAGCCCTTTTACTTGTTCGGCATAGAGCGGTCTGTTCAGAACACCTTGTCGGGGGGTGATTATGGGTTATATTTCGCCTTATTCAACCTCACTTTTCTTTTCCAGATCGTCAACGACCTGGGAATTCAGTATTACAACAACCAGCACGTAGCGAAATACCGGCACTTGTTGTCCAAGTATTTCGCCGATATGCTGTTGTTGAAGCTGGGCTTGTGCCTGGTTTTTTTTCTCATCGTTTTGGTAGCAGGCGCAGCAGTTGGTTATCGTGGATTCGGCTATGGTTTGCTGGCGCTCATCGCGGTCAACCAGATGCTCAACTCCTTTTTGCAGTTTTTGCGTTCCAATATTTCCGGATTGGGCTTGTACCGCATCGACAGCCTGATATCGGTGGCCGATAAACTTGCGCTTATCGTATTGCTCGGCATCATGCTATACGGCCCTTCGCAAGGCCGGGGATTTACGATCACGCGATTCGTACTCATGCAAACGCTGAGTTGGTCTGTTGCAATAGGTTTTTGTTGGCTGGTATTGCGCGATCGCATTCAAATCAGGCGCTTTCGGTTCAAACCCGCGTTGTTGGTATTGATCTTAAAACAAAGTTATCCCTTTGCGCTGGCCGTTTTTCTCATGTCGGCCTACAACCGGCTCGACGGCGTAATGATAGAGCGCATGTTATCCGACGGCAAATACCAGGCAGATATCTACGCGTCGGCCTATCGCCTTTTGGAAGCCTCCAACATGATCGGATTCCTGTTCACCGGATTGTTGTTGCCCATGTTTGCGCAATTGTACCGCGATAGCGAGGGGCTTCGGCAACTGGTCAATTTTAGTTTTAAACTCATTTTTAGCGTATCGGTTGCCCTTGCCGCGTCCGTTTGGTGTTACCGCGCGGAAATCATGGAAGCGCTTTACCACCGTGGGAATACATATAGTGGCGACATATTAGGTTTATTAATGTGGAGTTTTATAGCCACCTGCGGCGGGTATGTATTCGGCACGCTCATCACGGCAAGTGGCCGGTTGGGAGCTATCAACAAAGTATACGCCGCCAGCCTGGCATTGAATATCGTATTAAATATCCTGCTCATTCCCACCTATAAAGCCCTTGGCGCCGCTTGGGCAATGCTTATCACCCAAACCGCCGTCTTTGGGGCGCAGCTTATCATCGCCACACGGCAGGCCGCTCTTCAATGGCCGCTATCTGCATGGCTCCGTTTGCCTGCGTTTGCCGGATTTTCGGTAGTAGTGTCCTTCCTGATCCTTTTCAACCTGGAAACCGGGTGGATAGTTAAATTTTTCGCCACTATATGCGCCATAGCTTTCGGGGCGTTGCTATTCAGGTTGGTGCGTTTAAAAGAAACTTTGCGTCTCTTGGCGCCGGCAGCATCGGCCAGGCGGAAGGAATAATCCTCCTTTTTTCGGGGTTTTACTACCTTTGCGGGACTTACAATTATAATCAACCGGGTAATTAATCACATGGAGAATAGAGAGACTACTTTACTAGGTGTATTGCAGACCTTATTCAGGTGGAAAAAGCCTATCTTTTATGTATGTGCGGCGGTAGGCATCGGCACTGCCGCTATTTCGCTATTGCTGCCCAATTATTACAAAGCCACCACGATATTCATTGTGGCCAGCCCAGATCAGTCCAAACCGGAGATCATCTTTGGGAAAGGCCAATTGGAGCCCGAATATTACGGCAATAAACAGGATATCGACAGGGTGCTCACCATAGCGGAATCGAGCGAGCTGGTCGATTTTCTCGTCGATACTTTCGATTTGTATAAGCACTACGACATTGACAGCACAAATTTCAAGGCCCCCTACCGGGTAAAAATGGCGTTTTTTAAAAGGTATGATGTAAAAAAGACCAAGCTCGACGCCATCGAATTAACAATAGAAGACGTTAACAGGGAGATGGCTGCCAACATGGCCAGGGCTGCCCGCGAAAAGATCAATACCATCACCCAGCGACTGCTCAAAGACAGCCAGCTCAAGTCGATAAAAACGTTTGAAGACGAAATAGCTGTAAAAGAACAACAGCTCAAAATATTGGGCGACTCAATGTCAAAGCTGCGCAAAGAATACGGAGTTTACAACATCATTGCCCAATCGGAGACCCTGACGGCGCAGTTTTCGGAAACGGAGTCCAAGCTGATTAGCAACCGCACCCGCCTGGAGGTGCTGCGCCAGTCGTCGCGCGTACACCGGGATACAATCCGCAACCTCGAAGCCAAGGTGCGTGGTATGGAAGAAGAAGTGAAAAACCTCGAAGCAAAAATCACCCATTTCAACGACGGAACGCCTGTGGTATTGGCCTATGAGCGCCAATATTCAGAGGCTAATGCGGGGTTGAGCGAAGACAAAGAGCGCCTCAAACAATACCGGGCTACCTATGAGTCGAATATCCCGGCATTAATGGTGATCGAAGAAGCTCAGACCCCAATCGTTAAATCCAGGCCCAAGCGCTCTATCCTCGTAATAGCCGCTACCGCAGTGGCCTTCATGTTTTGTGTAATCGGCATATTGCTGTTCGAAACTTATAAAGATGTCAACTGGCGGGAGATCTACGACCCTCAATAGTTTTTGGCAACATATCAAACCTGCCAGCTTGCCCGAATGGTTTTTCTGGACCTACGGGGCTATCATCGCGTGCTCGATATTGTTGGGCATCGCCACTGAGCTTTATTTCCTGGCGGGACTGCCGGCCTTTTTTCTGTTGATTTACCTCACTATCGTTGATTTCAGGAAGGTTTTTTTTCTGCTCATAGCGAGCATTCCACTCTCAACAGAGATCGTGCTGCCCAATGGTTTTGGCACCGATTTGCCCTCCGAGCCGCTCATCGTGGGGCTTATGCTCGTCTTCCTGATTTACTTGGCCCAGCCGGGCAAACGCCTGGATATCCGCTTTTTGTTGCACCCGATTACGTTGTTGTTAGTGGCTCACGTGGGCTGGATATACCTCACTACATTTACTTCTAGTCTGTGGGTGGTATCGCTCAAATTTGCCCTGGCGAAAACGTGGTACGTAGCGGTCTTTTATTTTATGGCGGGATGGCTGCTCACCACCGAAAAAGATATCCGTCACTTATTCTGGACCTTTTTTTACCCCCTCTTATTTACGGTGCTGGTGGTATTCGCCAGGCATGGCCTCGACGGCTTTACGTTTCAGTCCATCCACAAGGTATTGCACCCTTTTTATCGCAACCACGTCAATTACGCGGTATCGCTGGCCTTGTTTGCGCCCCTCATGTGGCTGGCGTTGAGTTGGATGGCGCCCCACAGTCGCAAAAGGAAGATCATGATAGGCATAGCGGCTTTTATGCTGCTGGCCGTTTATTTGTCATATACCCGAGCGGCCTACGTGGCGCTGCTGGTGGCGGCAGGCGGCTATTTTGTGGTTCGCTGGCGGCTCACCCGGCTTGCGATTGCATCGGCTCTGATTGCTTCGGTAATCACTTTCAGTTTTTTTGCTTATCGCAATACTTACCTGTTGTATGCTCCCGATTACGACCGCACTATTGCGCATCAAAGCTTCGACAATTTGATTGAAGCAACCTACAAAATGGAGGATATTTCTACCATGGAGCGCCTCTATCGATGGATTGCAGGGGTGTATATGAGTAAGGAGTACCCCCTCGTGGGATTTGGGCCGGGTAATTTTTTGAATTTTTATAAAAGTTATACCGTCAATAGCTTTCAAACGTATGTGAGCAATAATCCCGAACAGTCAGGCATACATAGTTATTATCTTATGACGCTGGTCGACCAGGGCATTATCGGTCTCTTGCTCTTTCTGGCGCTCAGCTTTTATACGCTTATCCGGGGGGAACAAATTTACCACAGCATCAGCGACCCGCCACGCAAAAGAATCGTCATGATGGCATTACTTTGCCTGATAGTGATTCACACGTTTTTGATTATCAACGACTTGATAGAAGTCGACAAAGTAGGCTCCTTTTTCTTTATTTATACAGCCCTGCTTGTGAATGCCGATATACGGTGGAGGCAGATATTTTAGCCATACTATTACCCTGTCACCCAAAATGATGCGACGCTTTGACCACCGTCTTGTGGAGCATATAAGTCATTGTCGTAGCTGCTGACATGAGAATGAGCAACATAACGTGTAATTCCAATACGTCGTGAAACGAAAAAACAAAACAAATGAACAGCATATTGATGAATACCAGCGTAGCGGTAGCGCGCATATGGCTCATGCCGTAATCGATAAGCAAATGGTGAATATGGCGCCTGTCGGCGTGAAAGGGCGAATGCCCCCGCAGTAAACGCGTGATAAAAACCCTGACGGTATCGTACAGTGGCAAAATCAGAATGCCTATCGCTACCGCCGGTATATTGTCGAACTTAAACGGGTGGCTTTCTTCCAACTGGTAGTTGATATCGATAAACCGGATGGCCAATACGGCGCAAACCATGCCGATCAGGAGAGAACCCGTGTCGCCCATAAATATCTTGGCGGGCGTAAAATTATAGCGCAAAAAGGCCAGTACGGCGCCCACTGTGGCAAAGGCCATGATGGCGTATTCGTAGTGGTCGGTCAGAAAAAACCAACACCCCAGCGTAGAAGCAATCAGCGCGCCCAGGCTCCCGGCCAGACCGTCAATGCCGTCGATCAAATTAAAGGCATTGATGATGGCCAGGATGGTGAGCAGCGATAAAGTGAATGCTATCCAGGCCGGGAGTGGGCCGACCTGACCAAATATGCCGTACAGGCTGGTGAGCTGGATATTCGACTTAAAAACCAAAATAGTTGCGGCCAGTATCTGCCCCGCCATTTTCGCATAAGGCGACATGGGCGAAAGGTCGTCTTTGGCGCCTATCAAAAACAAAATGATAAAAGCACACAGGATGTATTGCAGGTTGCCGAAATCGCCGAAAGGAGTCCACATCACAATAGAAAAGATTGACCCCGCAAAGATGGCAATCCCCCCCAAAGAAGGCGTAATAACCGTATGCGAACTGCGCTCGATGGGCACATCGCCCAGGTTTCTCTCCCCGGCAATCTGGATGATGGAAGGAATAGCGATATAGGAGAGCGTAAACGCGGTAACGAAGCTGACAATAAGGACGTCGTACATGTTCAAGGGATTTTATCTCAATTGGAAATTGGGGTTGCATAAAAAGCCGTCAATCGCTTCTTACGCAACCGCCATTTCAGGGTAAAGATTTCTCATACAAGATCGACGTCGCAATGGCATTTGGGGGTAGCTATTGTGGGCAGCGTATTACATGCTATCCAGGGCCCGCACCAAATAAGTCAGGAAAAAAGGCAACGCCAACCAGAACCATTCGTCGGCAAATGCAAGCAGAAGAATGACGGCTCCCAGCGAAACAAAGGTCATCAGCCAATCGAATGCAATAGATTTTTTAGCGCTTGTGCTTTCCATGTTGTTTGCAAGTTTCCTGCAAAGCTAAAAAGGATTGCGAAAAGCGCAAAAGAAGCGAAACGATTTCCACTTACCGGCCAATTGCCGCATTTTGTACATAATCGCACTATTTTTCTTCGCAGCCGCCTATCCTCTCTATATTTGGTGGGAAAGCACTACAACCGGCATGCATAAACTTTGGCTGATCGTCAAAAGGGAATATCTCACACGCGTCACCCGGCGCTCGTTTATCCTGGCCACTTTGCTCACCCCGCTGGCATTCGGGGTGTTTATCGTGGTGGTGGGTTTTATTTTCAGATATGAAAGCGACGACGCCAAACACATCGCCGTGATCGACGAAGGCGATATCCTCAAAGGCGCTATCAAAGATGAGCGCAACCTCTATTTTAAGTTTGTAAATATCCCGCTCGATACGCTGATCTATCAGTTTGACCAATATGAATATAGCGGTGTGCTGCTCATACCCAGACCCGATAACCTGCTCGACAAAACTTTCCGGGTGCATTATTATTCCGACGATAAGCTGACGCTCGATATCGAACCCCTTATTATCCAAAAAGTGCGCAGCAGTTTGCGCGATTACAAAATCGACCAACTCAAGTTTGATCGCAAGGAATTGGAAGCGCTGGATACTAAGGTGGAACTGGAGCCTAAACCCATCACGCCCACCGCCGATGCCGCCAACCAACTCTCGGGCGCCGTCGGCGCCGCTATCGGCTTTTTTATGGGCATCATCATGTATATGACGGTGTTTATCTACGGCATGATGGTGATGCGCAGCGTGATGGAGGAAAAAACCAGCCGCATAGTAGAAGTGATGATCTCGTCGGTGCGCCCCTTCCAGCTAATGATGGGCAAGATTATCGGCGTGGGCGCGGTGGGACTTACGCAAGTAGCCATCTGGGCGGTGCTGCTACCCCTTATCGTGGTGGTCGCCAACCTGTTTTTCGGCTTCGACGCCTCCCAAATGCCCAGCGCAGCACCTCCTCCTGAGATGAATGGCGAAGATGCCCAACTAGTGATGGCGCAAGTAATGGAAGAGGTGAAACGCATCTCCTGGTGGCTGATTTTCCCCCTGTTTATCTTGTATTTTCTCGGCGGGTATTTTATGTATTCCTCGCTTTTTGCCGCTGTCGGCTCGGCTATGGGCGATGATCTCGGCGAAGGCCAGTCGCTCACGGTTCCTATTACGATACCGGTGGTGCTGGCCTTTTATATTATGATGGTAGCCGTGCAGGCCCCCCATTCCAGCCTTGCGGTGTGGTCGTCACTGTTTCCACTGTTTTCTCCTATCGTGATGCCGGCCCGACTGGCTTTCGACCCGCCGGCCTGGCAGGTGGCTCTCTCTGTCGTTCTCCTGCTGGCAACCTCCGTTTTCCTGGTTTGGCTGTCGGGGCGCATCTATCGCGTCGGCATCCTTATGTACGGCAAAAAGGTGACGCTCAAAGAATTGGGCAAGTGGATGTTCTATCGCGATTAGTTTTGCTTATCTTCGGGCATTCATTCCTTAATGTAATATTTTTATGAAATCGTTCTTTCTATCCCTGACTGCATTTCTGCTATTGGCCTACGGCTGCAAACAACCCGTGCCACAGTCCGAAACCCCTGCAAAAGATATTCTTTCTGCCAACCTGGACACTACGGTGAACCCCGGCGACGACTTTTTTGCTTTCGCAAATGGCGGATGGATTAAAAACAACCCTATCCCCGAGGAGCAAAGTAGTTGGGGTATCGCCTACCTGGTTATTGAGGAAAACCGCAACCGCCTGCGCAAGATTACCGAAAAAGCCGCCGCACAAAAGGCCGCGCAGGGTAGCCCCGAACAAAAAATCGGCGATTTTTGGGCTACGGCTATGGACAGCACCGCTATCGAAACCAACGGCCTGAAACCCCTCCAGCCCCTGCTCGACGAAATTGACGCCATCAAAGATGTCAGACAATTGAGCACGATGGTGGGCAAACTCGAACGCCTGGGCGTCGGTACGATTATCGGTACCTATATCGGCCAGGATTCCAAAAATAGCGAAGCCGTCGCTCTGCAATTCTGGCAAACCGGCCTGGGATTGCCCGAAAGGGAATATTATTTTAAAAACGACTCCGCCACCCAAAACATTCGCAATACTTACCTGCAACACGTGAGTAAGATGCTGCAGCTGTCAGGTATAGATCAAGCCGCCGCCGACAAATCGGCAAAGGATATGCTGGCCCTCGAAACCGGACTTGCCAAGGTGCACCGCAAACTTGAAGACTTGCGCGATCCCTATGCCAACTACAATAAGATGAGCCTGCAGGCTTTTTATAAGATGTGCCCCAATTGCGACCTGCCCAATTATTTGAGTACAATGGGTATTCCCAAGGTGGATTCTGTGATTATCGGCCAACCCGAATACTACAAAGCCCTCGACAAAGCCCTGAAGTCAACTCCCCTGCTCACCTGGAAGCACAACCTGCGCTACCACTTGTTGGAATCGTACGCAGAAACCCTGCCCGACGATTTCGGCAACGAAGCCTTTGCTTTTAGCCAATTGTTCTCAGGCGCCAAAACGCAAAAGCCCCGCTGGAAACGCGTTATTGAATCAGAGGAGAATATGATGGGCGAACTGCTTGGACAGCTCTATGTCAAAGAATATTTTGACGCGAAAGCGAAAAAACGCTACGAAGACCTGGTAGAATCCGTTCGCAATGCGCTTAAATCCCGCATAGAAAAACTCACCTGGATGAGCGACAGCACGAAGCAAAAAGCTTACGTCAAGCTGGCCACGATGAAGAAAAAGGTGGGTTATCCCGACAAGTGGAAGGACTTCAGCGCTATGAAAATAGGCCGCGAAAGCTACGCCCGGAATATGATGAACGCCCACGAATGGTGGCACCAATACCAAGTGAACAAACTGGGCAAACCCGTCGACCGCGATGAATGGGATATGACTCCCCAAACCTATAACGCTTACTACAACCCCTCCAACAACGAAATCGTACTTCCCGCCGGCATCTTTACCGTGCCGGGATTCCGCGATGAAGAACTCGACGACGCCCTCGTATACGGCTATGCCGGCGCTTCCACCATCGGCCACGAAATTACCCACGGTTTCGACGACCAGGGCCGCCAGTTTGACGAGAAAGGCAACCTGGTGAGCTGGTGGACGAAAGACGACGAGGAAAAATTCAACAAAAGGGCCGAGGTAATGGTCAACCAATTTAACCAATACGAACCCCTGCCCGGCTATAAGATCAACGGCAAGGCCACCCTCGGTGAGAATATCGCCGACCTGGGCGGCATTCTGCTCGGCTGGGATGCCTTTGTACAAACTCCGCAATACAAAGAAAATAAGCCTATTAACGGGCTAAGTCCCGCACAGCGCTATTTCCTCGGCTATGCCCTGGGATGGCTCGGCCATATCCGCGAAGAAGCACTCAAAACCCGCCTCCTGGTCGATGTGCACTCGCCCGCTAAATGGCGCGTCAACGGCCCCTATGTGAGCGTGGATGCTTTTTACGAAACATTCGGTGTGAAACCAGGCCAGGCTATGTATGTGCCGGATAGCTCGAGGGTGAGGATTTGGTAGTTGTAGGTTGTCGGACGATTGCGGCGATTATGTTGATTGACTGAGCGGTTTTTGCGTTAGCAATATAGAAATGACCGTCAAAAATCCGATAGCAAGTGTGGTGCCTGAACCCAAAAATATCATAAAGAACGGCCTGAGCTGAGACATCATGCTACCGAAGGGTTCCTGGTCTACACTCATCTGCCACCGGGCTTTAAGGATCCCCACTATAATTAAAGCCACCCAAAAAACGAACAAAGAAATATTAGCCAGCCAATAGCCAAATTTTAAGGATTGCTTAAAAGGAATGATTTTTCTGCCGGAATTGGCCATTATATCATAAATCATGGCCAGTAGGATCATAGAGTTGATACCGATAGTTGTCCCCATGGCATGCGCTACGGTAATATGGGTTCCATGTGTATAAATATTAATCGCAGGAACAGACATGGTTATAGCAAGTATTAAATTGAGAAATATCCATACATCTGCTGCTGCCATAAAGCGGTATCCCGGCTGGTGGTAATGTTTTTGAGTTGTTGATAACGACGATTTCCATAAATAAATAATTCTGCCCAATAGCAACAATTCGGTCATGCTCACCGCATAGCTGATGTGCTTTATGAAAGAATGAGTAGGTAGCGTATAAATATGATGCCCCCAATTGAACATAAGGTTGAATAGCCCTAAAAAATAAATAGCAAAAGCGATAGGGGAACGACTATATTTTTTGTCGCCGCTTATTTTATCCATAAAAAAAATACTACTCCCATAAATGAGCATATTCCAGGAGCCGACAATACTTCCATACGATTTCCACTGAATGGTCATATCGTTTACCACATTATTTCTAAAATAGGGGATTAACCATAAATAGGATTCCAGAAAAGTAAATAAAAAGAAAAATACACCCGTCAACCACATCCATACATATACGGGTTGATTTTTTAAAGTTCGTATGGAAAGCAGGAAATTAATTAAAAATAAAATCCACCCCAAAATAATAGGAATAGCCAGCATAGGCGGAAATTCCCAATATTCTCTACCACCGAAAATGCGCATCACATAAGAAGAAAAAATAGATAAAATAGCAAAAAGGAAAAATCCGAATTGCACCTTTGCCAGGCGAGCTGAATACAATTTTCTGCCGGTGTGTTCCTCTATATAAGTCAGTACGCAACCCATGGCAGCCATGATGATCCAGAAAACCATCGACGATACGTGTAAGGGTCTTATTTTGTCGAAGGATAGCTGCGCTTTCAGGAAGCTCGGAACCAGGTACTGCAGACCGCCTATCAAGCCGAATATTAAACCCACGGCCATGAGTGCCAGGCCGGTGAATAGAAACACCCTGGTAAAGGGAGTCTTATCGTTGTACAATGTGCCCATAAGTTTGCGGGATAAATTGCCGGGGATCGGCGTTGCCGGATTGATCGATATTTTTGAGATAGGCCAGCAGCGCTTCCATGTCTTGCTCGGACAAATGAAATGCAGGCATCGTATTGACGCCGGCCTGCAGGAAGCCGCGTATAAAATCGGAGCCCCTGCGCGAATAAACGTTGGTCAGGTCGGGGCCAAGGTAGCCGCCCAGGCCATATACCTGGTGACAGGCGCTGCAGTTGTGCTGTTGCCACAATAGTTTGCCTTGCGCCACCTGTGGGCTAACAGGGCCATTCTGTTGGGGTAAGTCGGCATAGAGGTAAAAAGAATATCCCAGAAAGGCTATCAGAAGCGTGGCAAATACGCCTGTTATAGTGGTATCGAATCGCATAGGCAATAGTTGCTGATTATTTAAGACAAAAATATCTCAAATATTAATATTGCCATAACTTTGACGGGATTTTTGATCAATCTGACAAGGATACAGGAAAATCAGCAGATTCTACAAAGATATCGGTCCTCTGGAACGGCTACGGTGTGGGCGTGGTGATCCTTGTGGAGATTTTGGGCGACAATTTGGTTTGCGCCCATTGGCCTGCGATGTACGCAACCGCCCGGATCCGGTATTCGCCTGCTTTTGAGAACATCGATACTCGGTTTCGGACAAATTTATGTTTACACTTCGCGCCGACAAATTTTGCCCATTGCCAAAGCTCGGGTACGAGCTATAAATTCAGCGCTTGGAGGTTGTTTAGATTCTTTCCAAATTATATAAATAAGATAAAATAGTCTTAATTCTTATTTTTTTTTCGATATTTGGGGGAGATAAAAGTGCTGCTTTAATACGTGGAATTGGGTTGGGGTGTGTGCAAGGGTATTATCAACGCTGGTAATTGAAAAACTGCTACTCCATATGAACAGGTACGTCTTACTAATTTCCCTCGTAGTTGTGCTCCCGAATCTTACCTCGTCGGGGCAAACAGGCAGTACGGATGCATCTGCACTGTTTCAATCAAAATGCGGTATATGCCATACGGTCGGCAAAGGCCGCCTGGTGGGGCCCGATCTTGCGGGCGTCAACGATCGGAGGCCGGAAGAATGGCTACTGAAATTCATCCACTCCTCCCAGGCAATGGTAAAAAGCGGCGACCCCGATGCCGTGGCCTTGTTCGAGGAATTCAACAAAACGATTATGCCGGATCCGGGGATCTCCGATACGGAAATCAAGACTATTTTACAATATATAGCAGAAAATTCGGGGGCAAGCGGCGGTGCTACTGCCTATGAGTCCGTACTGGCCGACGCCGGCTCGGAGGAGGTCGAACACGGGCGCAAGCTATATAACGGCAATATAGCCTTTGCCAACGGGGGGCCTTCCTGTATTGCCTGTCACAACGGACTGTCGGGGACATATTTCAGCGAGAAAAGCTATGCCAAAGACTTGGGCGCTTCTTTTTCCACTCTTGGCGAACAAGGTGTTAAAGGTATCCTGGAGAACCCGCCTTTCCCTGTTATGGCAAGGGCTTTTCTCAACAAACCGCTATTGCCTGAAGAAACCCGCGCTCTCCTTGCTTTTTTGCAACAGGCCGACCCCCAACAAGCAGCGAAAGCTGCAGTCAAACCGGGCTCAGGGTTTATGCTCTACGGACTCCTGGGTGCGGCATCCCTGATCCTCGTTTTTTCCGCTTTGTGGTATAGCCGCAAGAGTAAAAGCGTGAATCACGCCATCTATAAGCGACAAATCAGATCTATTAACTAAGCTCAAAAGCTCTCTGCAATGAGTTGGATACAAGATATCATATCTCCGCAAACCCGGCACTGGGAAGAATTCTACCGCAACCGGTTTCAGCACGATCGCATTGTGCGCAGCACCCACGGCGTAAACTGCACAGGAGGGTGTTCCTGGCAGATCCACGTTAAAGACGGCATCGTCGTCTGGGAAACCCAACAATTAGACTACCCCCTGCTCGAGAGTTCGCTACCGCCGTATGAACCTCGCGGCTGCCAGCGCGGTATTTCCTATTCCTGGTATCTCTACAGCCCGCTTCGCATCAAATACCCACTAATACGCGGCGCACTGATTGATGCCTTTCAGGCAGAAAAATTGAAAGCCGGCGGCGATCCGATGAAGGCCTGGGAAAACCTGCAAAAGGATGAAAATGCGCGCAAGGCTTATCAAAAGGCCAGGGGTAAAGGCGGCTTCCGCCGCACCAGTTGGGATACCGTACTCGAGCTTATGGCGGTAGCCAACCTGTACACCGCTAAGAAATACGGCCCCGACCGCGTTATCGGCTTTTCCCCCATCCCCGCTATGTCGATGATGAGCTATGCCGCCGGCGGCCGCTTCCTCCAACTATTCGGAGGGGTGAACCTCAGCTTTTACGATTGGTATTGCGACCTGCCCACCGCTTTTCCGGAAATCTGGGGCGAACAAACCGACGTGTGCGAAAGTGCCGACTGGTACAACGCCAAGATGATCGCCGATATGGGGGCTTGCCTTAATATGACGCGTACCCCCGATTGCCACTTCTTCGCCGAATCGCGCCACAACGGTACCAAAACAGTAGTTTTTGCACCCGACTTTAGCCAAGTATGTAAATATGCCGACCAATGGGTACCCCTGCACGCAGGCAGCGACGGCGCCTTTTGGATGGCCGTAACCCACGTCATCCTCAAAGAATGGCATCATGAAAAACAAACGCCCTCTTTCCTCCAATATGTCAAGCAATACACGGATAGCCCTTATCTCGTGAAATTGGAGAAAGACGGCGACGGATGGCGCCCCGGCCGCTTATTGCGCGCTAATGAACTCAAGCAGTATAAAGATATCGAAAACGGCGATTGGAAATTCCTCAACGTAGATGAAAACACCGGTAGCTTTATCGTTCCCAAAGGCAGTAGCGGTTTCCGCTGGGATAAAAACGGCGGTAAATGGAATATGAAACTTGAAGATGGCGAAACGGATGCCAATTATAACCCGGTTTTGACTTTCCTCAACAGTAACGACGAGGTAGTGCAGGTAACGTTTACCGAGTTCGGCCTGGACAAGCACCGCCAACGCGGAGTACCCGCCAAATACGTCGATACACTCGAAGGCCGCGTTATCGTGACCACCGTTTACGACCTCACCATGGGCCAATACGGAGTAGGCCGCGGCCTGGCCGGCGACTACCCAGCTGATTATACCGACGCCGACGCAGCCTATACGCCGGCCTGGCAGGAGATCTTCACCGGCGTCGATTCCAAAACAGTACTCCAGTTCGCCCGCGAATGGGCCAATACCGCCGATGTTACCGGCGGCAAATGCATGGTGATCGTGGGCGCCGGTATTAACCACTGGTACCATGCCAACCTGATGTACCGCTCCGCTATTATGGCCCTGATGCTGACGGGCTGCGTAGGTAAAAACGGCGGTGGCATGAATCACTACGTGGGCCAGGAAAAACTAGCTCCCGTAGATAGCTGGGGTACTATCGCTTTTGCCAGAGACTGGGTTGACGCCGCCCGGCTGCAACAAGCGCCTATCTGGCATTATATCAATACTTGCCAATATCGCTACGACGGCCAGTTCTCTAAGTATAATACCGTGCCCGACAATAAATGGACCCGACAGCACACCGCCGATTCCATCTTCCAGTCGGTGCGCATGGGATGGATGCCTTTCTTCCCGCAGTTCAACCAAAATACGCTAGAGCTAAGTAAAGAGGCGGAAGCCAAAGGTGCGGCAACCCATGCGGAGATCAGCTCTTATGTCATGAATAAACTCAAGTCGAAAGACCTGAAGTATTCGGTGAGCGACCCCGAAGCCCCCGAAAACCATCCCCGGGTATGGTATATATGGCGGGGCAATGCTATCATGGGCAGTATGAAAGGGCACGAATACGCGCTGAAGCACTACCTCGGCACACACTCCAACGCCATCACAGAAGACTCAAAAGAACATACTGAGGAAGTCAACTGGCACGATGTGGCCCCCGTGGGCAAAATGGACCTCGTCGTAGACCTCAATTTCCGCATGGATTCTTCGGCTTTGTATTCCGATATCGTATTGCCCGCCGCTTCCTGGTACGAAAAAGCCGACCTCAACAGCACCGACCTCCACTCGTTTATCCACCCGTTGGGACAGGCTATCGCCCCCGTTTGGGAATCCAAAACAGACTGGGATATCTTTAAACAAATCTCCAGGGTTACCAGCGAATTGGCTGCAAAGTACTTCAATGAGCCTCAAAAGGATGTGGTGTTATCTGCGCTTTCTCATGACTCGGCAGACGAGATCTCCCAGCCGGAAATTAAAGACTGGTATAAGGGTGAATGCGAACCGGTACCCGGCCGCTCTACCCACAAGATCACTATCGTCGAACGGGATTATACCAAGCTGTACGATAAGTATATATCCCTGGGTGATAATATCCGGAAAAAAGGCCTGGGCGCTCACGGCAATCACTTTATGTGCGAAGACGCATTTGACGAAATGCTGGAGTCCAACCACTTCCCTGTAGAACGCGACAACGGCGTCGTGAGACCCTCTATCAAAGAAGATGAATGGGCCGCCAACGCGGTGCTGCACCTGTCTACCCTTACCAACGGCGTGCTCAATGTGCGCGCTTATGAAAATGCCGAAAAGAAGACCGGCTTGACTTTGGCCGACCTCGGCAACGGCAGCCGCGATGTGCGCATTCGCTATGCCGACCTGCTGGCACAACCCCGCCGTTATAATACCTCCCCCCTGTGGTCGGGACTGATGAATGACGGCAGGGCTTACGCCCCCTACACCTACAATGTAGAGCGCCTGGTGCCCTGGCGTACGCTCACAGGCCGTCAACATTTCTATCTTGATCACGAATTGTACCTGGCTTACGGCGAAAATCTGCCTACCTACAAACCTTCGCCCAAACCGGAGGCCTACGGTGATTTGCGCGACACGCTTAAAAACGGAGAAGCCAAAATTTTGAACTGCCTCACCCCGCACGGCAAGTGGCACATTCACTCCACCTACATGGAAAACCTGCGTATGCTAACCCTCTCACGCGGCTGTGAACCCTGTTGGATAAACGAACAGGACGCTGCCGAACTCGGTATCAACGACAACGACTGGGTGGAAGTGTACAATGACCACGGCGTGTATTGTACCCGTGCCGTAGTAAGCGCCCGTATTCCCAGAGGCGTATGTATTGTTTACCACGTACCCGAGCGCACAGTGGGCATACCCAAATCACAAGTCAGAGGAAATAAACGCGCAGGCGGCCACAACAGCTTTACGCGTATTCACCTCAAACCCAATTACCTGGCCGGCGGTTACGGCCAATTCTCTTTCCATTTTAACTATTGGGGCCCTATCGCGCCTAACCGCGATACGCATGTGATCGTAAAGAAAATGGAAAAACTGGTCTGGTAGCCCCCGTGCTATCTCATTTATTAACCTATTAGAACGAAATGTATCATGGACGTACGCGCACAAATATCAATGGTTTTCCACCTCGATAAATGTATCGGCTGCCATACCTGTTCTATCGCTTGCAAAAATATCTGGACCGACCGGAAAGGCGCCGAATATATGTGGTGGAATAACGTAGAAACCAAACCCGGCACCGGTTATCCAACCAAATGGGAAAATCAGGAGGTGTATAAAGGCGGCTGGGAGAAGCGCAACGGTACTATAGCGTTGAAAGGCGCCGGCAAGAAAAAGGGCTTGTTGAATATCTTCCACAACCCCAACCTGCCGGTTATCGACGATTATTACGAACCTTTCACCTACAAATACCTCGACCTCATTGAGTCGCCGGCTGCCGACGACCAGCCTACCGCCCGACCGGTGTCTTTGATCACCGGGAAGCCTATCGATATCAAGATGGGGCCCAACTGGGACGACGACCTCAGCGGCACGCCCGACTACGCGCGGCAAGACCCCAACCTCGAAAACCTCTCGCCCGCAGAGCAGGAGGCCATGTTCCAACTCGAACGAATGGCTTTCTTTTATCTGCCTCGAATTTGCAACCATTGCCTGAACCCCGCTTGCGTGGCCTCATGCCCTTCGGGCGCCATCTACAAGCGAGGCGAAGACGGCGTAGTGCTGATCAACCAGCAGGTGTGTCGAGCCTGGCGCATGTGCGTGACGGCCTGCCCTTACAAAAAATCGTATTACAACTGGCATACCGGCAAATCGGAGAAGTGCATATTGTGCTATCCTCGTATTGAAGCCGGCTATGCCCCGGCCTGTATGCATTCGTGCGTGGGGCGCATCCGCTACCTCGGCGTCGTCCTCTACGATGCCGACTTGATTGAAGGAGCCGCCTCGTCAGATACGGACAACCTGGTAGACAACCAACTCAATATGCTGCTCGACCCCTTCGATCCCCGGGTCATACAGGCAGCAAAAGAAAACGGTGTAGCCGATTCTACGATCAAGGCGGCGCAATATTCGCCCGTCTACAAATTCGTTAAGCAGTGGGGCCTGGCCCTGCCGCTACACCCCGAATTCAGAACGCTCCCCATGTTGTTCTACGTGCCGCCATTGTTGCCCGTAATGGCGTCATTGAGCGAACAAAATACGCGTCAGGGCGAAAAAATGGATCCGATAGCCAAGTTCTGGCCTGATAACTGGCTCTACGATACCAGTACCGAAGAGTTGTGGGGTACGATTGACCAGGCTCGCTTTCCGTTGAAATACATGGCCAACCTTTTTGCCGCCGGCGATGAAGCGAAGGTCAAAGCCGTTCTCAAAAAATTGATGGCCGTGCGCATTCACCGCCGCGGCGTCACGGTGGGCGATATCCCCCCCGAAAAAGTGGAACAGGCCATGCGCGAGGCCGGGCTCGACGCCGATACGGCTGAAGAAATTTACAAACTGACTTCTCTGGCCAAGTTTGACGAACGCTTCGTTATTCCGCCCGCTCACCGCGAGCAGGCCATCGAAATGCTGGAGTTTACCGGTGATACCAAAGGCAGCGTGGGGTTCGGCTTCAAAGAAAAGCCGCAGCGAGGGTTGTAATTTCAAATGATAAATAATATTGACGACATGAAATACGCCACCGTCCATTACGAATTGCTCGCCGACGTATATGCTTATCCGCAGGAAGACTATGCGCAAAAGGTATGGAGCGCCTGTAAATTGCTGGACGACTACCTGCCGGAGGCCGCCGGTCTGTTGCGTGTGTTTGCGGATTATATGTGCTCGCTTCCTACCCAGGCTCAACAGGAGTTGTTCGTCCGATCTTTTGAAGTACAGGCCGTTACGACGCTTGATTTGGGCTATGTACTTTTCGGCGACGACTACAAGCGCGGCGAATTGTTGGTGAACCTCAACCGGGAACACAGGGAGGCAGGTGTAAATTGCGGCAGCGAATTGGCCGATCACCTGGCCAATGTGCTGCGATTGCTGCCGAGAATTCAAGATGAAGAACTTCAGGAAGAGCTCGCCAGGCGAATTATAGCCGCAGCCCTAAGACGAATGATTAAGGGCTTCCATCCTGAACAAATTGAACTAAAAGATCGCTTTTATAAAAAAAATTACAAAACGATACTCGACCGTCCCGAAAACTACTATACCATTTATTCACAGGCTTTGGCAGCTCTATATGTACTATTACAGCATGACTTCGGCTTTGAAGAGCGGGAATCCCCGGAACAAACATCTGATTTTTTACATAACCTCAATTCCGAAGTAAAATTGGAACATGACTAAAGGAATTCAATAAATCGATTGCTCATGGATGCCTTTTTCAACACCCTCAACAATTTTTTTCTGATCGGATTGCCTTATATTGCTTTGGTCGTATTTCTGATCGGATCAATACGGCGTTATACCGACACCAAGTTCAAGTTCTCGTCTCTGTCTTCTCAATTTCTCGAGGGAAGACAACTCTTTTGGGGATCGGTACCCTTCCACATGGGTATGCTTTTTCTGGTTTTCGGGCATCTCACTGCCTTTTTGATACCCCGCGGCGTATTGTTGTGGAACGGCCATCCGGCCAGATTGATATTATTGGAGGTCACGGCCTTTATCTTCGGAATTGCGGTATTGATCGGATTGGTCAATTTGATATACCGAAGGATTACCAGCCCCCGAATTGCGGTAGTGACCAGCAAAATGGACTACGCGATTTTATCGCTGTTGCTTTTGCAAGTGATCACGGGATTGTGGGTAGCCTATAGTTTCCGTTGGGGCTCCTCCTGGTTTGCCTCCGTGCTAACGCCGTACCTATGGTCTATTTTTTCCTTACAGCCTGATATTACGGCGGTTGCAGCAATGCCGTGGGTTGTAAAACTGCATATTGTCGGAGCCTATAGCATCGTACTGCTTATCCCGTTTTCCAGGTTGGTGCACTTCCTGGTGGTTCCGCTCGATTACATTTGGCGCCCCTACCAGCAGGTAATATGGTATTGGCCACGTAAAGAGGTTCGCAAGGCCTGGACGCCCTGGTCGATCAAGCGACCTTTGAATAATTAATTATTTCATTATGCGGCGGCGATGTTGTGTTTAGCTGTTACCGATCAAGAGCTACTGACAGGCCAGGTGGTCAAGATCATTTTTGTATCTTTGCTTCTGTTTGGCACGGGGTACAACCTGCGGCAAACATTCAGGGCGGCCGGTGGGCAGCGGAGACTAACGCGGATTGGCCTGGCGTTGTTTTTTCTGCTCCTGGCTTTGCCTGTGGCGCGGTGGATATTGATAGAGGGGAGTATACTGCATGCCCCGGTGTATGTAACAGGAACCACAACGGGATACTGCCAGGCTTTTGCGAGGGGTAAAGCAATAACTTTTGAATACGAAGTAAAGGGGCGCACATATCGAAACTGTAATACTTATCATCCTATACCGGTAGACAGTATTATCGTGCCGGGCGGAAAATACTACGTGCGATTATCTCCAAGATACCAGGATAAAGGTAGGATGGATTTTCACAGAAAAGTAAATTAAATGCAGGAAGAAGCTACCATTCAGTCGCACAAAGCTCTGGTATTTAGTGCGATAGCATTTACAATCTCCTTTGCAGCCTGGATGCTAAACGGGGTCTTAGTCACGTATTTGGTTAATACAGGGGTATTTCGGTGGAATGCCGTCCAAACCGGATGGCTACTTGGCGTACCGGTATTGGTAGGCTCGGTTATGCGATTACCCGTTGGTGTTTTGACAGATAAATTTGGCGGAAAAATAGTCATAACCGGTATTTTGCTGTTGTCGGCAATACCGATGTTCTTCCTGTCAAAGGCTGATAATTACATCACCTTCTTGCTTTTGAGTTTTGGTTTCGGCCTGTCTGGCAGTTCTTTTGCCGCCGGAGTAGCCTATGTCTCGGCCTGGTATCCAAAGAAAATGCAAGGAACGGCCTTGGGTATTTTCGGCGCCGGCAATATGGGCGCAGCAATTACTACATTTTTTGCTCCTCGCATTTTATTGTCTCTCACGAAAAATGGAACTGAAATTGAGGCCTGGCGTTTATTGCCGCAACTGTATGCCGCAATACTTGTGGTAACGGCAATCCTGTTTTTCATGGGCGTCAAAAGTAAAATGTCAGATTCCAAGCAAACCCTGGCCCAGCGTATGGCGCCTCTGAAACAAGTAAGGGTTTGGCGTTTCGGACTGTATTACTTTTTCTCATTCGGCAGTTTTGTAGCCTTATCCCAATGGCTGATACCCTATTATGTGAATGTTTACTCGCTAAGTATTGTTTTCGCCGGCGCGATGGCTACAGCGTTCAGTTTGCCTTCCGGCATAGTGAGGATTATCGGAGGGTGGCTGGCCGACAAGGTAGGCGCGCGCATAGTGCTATTATGGGTATTCGGCGTATGCCTCGTTTGTTTGGTTTTCTTATATGTGCCTCGAATGGAAATTCAGGCGCCGGGACAAGGCATGATGGCGTCCAAGCCGGGTGAAGTTGTTTCAGTCACCGATGGGGAGATTGTAATTGGCGAGGATACTTATCAGATCCAAACAAACGAAGGTGAATCCACACAAGTGGGAATCCATTTTGGTATTGGAAATGAAAAGGAAGAATTCCTTCTGCTCCCCACTGCCTCCTTCAAACAAGTTCCGGTTGTAGAAGTCGGCGATAAAGTAAGCAAAGGCCAATTATTGGCCAAGGGCGTAACCCATATCTATTTTCAAGCTAATAAATGGATTTTTTCAGCTTTGATATTACTCATCGGCATCATGATGGGTTTTGGTAGTGCAGCTGTTTACAAACACATCTCCGATTATTACCCTACCAGTATTGGGGCGGTAGGTGGAATTGTGGGTATGCTGGGCGGTTTGGGCGGCTTTGTTAGTCCCATCATTTTCGGCTTGCTGCTTAAAGCTACCGGGGTATGGACCACCAGTTGGATATTCCTATCGATTATTGCACTTTTTTGTATCATATTCCAACGCCTTGCCATAAAGGCTGTTAAACAGAATAATGAAGCATCTGCTTGATGCCGGCAGCGAGTTGATCAAACAACTGTCACCTTCCTATTTTGCCATGGTGATGGCTACGGGCAGTGTGTCTACGGCGTCCTATTCACAGGGAATGCGCGAAATAGCCATTTATCTGTTTTATTTTAATATCGTCGTATATCTGATATTATGGGGAGTCACCTTGATGCGCCTGTGGTGGTACCCCGAAAATCTGAAGACTGATCTATTAAACCACGCCAAAGCTCCCGGCTTTTTTACCACAGTAGCAGCTACGTGTATCCTTGGCGTACAATTTATCATACTGCTCGATAATTTCCTGATTGCAACGTGTTTGTGGGTATTTGGCATACTATTGTGGTTGGCCATCACCTATACTATTTTCACCTCATTCACAATAAAAGAGAATAAGCCATCCTTATCGGAAGGTATCAACGGCGCCTGGTTACTGGCGGTTGTTTCCACCCAGGCCTTAGCTGTGCTCAGCGCCAAACTTTCTATGCATTTCGAGGACTATAAGCTCATTATTAATTTTTTTGCTTTTTCGATGTGGCTGTGGGGCGGCATGCAGTATATCTGGATGATTTCGCTTATCTTTTATCGGTATACTTTTTTTAAATTCTCCCCGGCTGACCTATCGCCTCCCTATTGGATCAACATGGGCGCCATGGCTATATCCACGTTGGCCGGCTCTCAGCTTATTATTAACACGCCGCACGCGCCATTTCTGTTTTCTACCCTTGCTTTTCTGAAGGGGTTCACTGTTTTTTATTGGGCTACCGGCAGTTGGTGGATACCGATGCTTTTTATTCTGGCATTCTGGCGACATGTTTATAAGCGCTTCCCATTCAAATACGACCCTTTGTACTGGGGGGCGGTTTTTCCGTTAGGAATGTATACCGCCTGTACGCATGAGATGGCAGGAGCTATGAATTTAGAGTTCCTGTTCCCTATTCCCGGAAATTTTATTTTCTTAGCGCAAATAGCGTGGTTGGCTGCCTTCACAGGGCTTATTCGTTCACTGGCTAAAAGTTTTTTTGTTAGCTCCGCTTGAGCTTGGTCGGGAAAACTACGCAGTGCAAAGGTATTGAGCGGCTTTCGAAAATCGGATCAAACTTACGAAGATGTTAAAGGAGCAACCATGCAAAAATGCTCAATTGCCGGCATCCTGATCTTGTCGGCGCTCGGCGCAACAGCCCAGCAAACAGGCGACTTTATGCACTCGTTTTCTCCGCAACTTATGGTCAGGGGCGAATACTTGCATGGCTATCAGGCCCTGGCCGAAAAGGACGCCGATCCCGGCGTCTATATCGCCCAGCGGGCCCGATTAACTTATAAACTATCGCACCCGCGCTTCGACATCGTTATCGCCCCGCAGGACGTCCGTATCTGGGGGGGCTCCCATCACCTTACACCCGATACCAGCGCCGGATTTAGCCTCGCCGAAGGTTACGGCACGCTGAAATTTGATAAACGCAATAAACTTAAAATCGGGCGGCAAATCATCCAATACGACGAGCACCGCATCATCGGCTCGCTCGACTGGGCGATGCAAAGCCGCCGCCATGACCTCTTGCTTTTTCAGCATGCCGGCGACTCCACCTTGTCTTTCGATATCGGCCTGGCCTGGAACCAGGACGGCGCCCGGCCGGCCTCAACGGTTTACCGGTTAAAAAATAATTATAAAACGCTCCAATTTCTCTGGATTTCGAAAAAATGGCCGAGCAGCGATCTCAGCGCTCTTTTTCTCAACAACGGGTTCCAATTTGACGACCGCACAACCGTATTCAATCAAACGCTGGGCGTTAACTTCAAATACCGCTTCGAAAAGCTGCGACTGCTTGCCTGGGCTTATTACCAAACGGGTAAAAATGCCGCTTCAAAAGACGAATTCGGCAATCCCCGCCAAATCCGCGGGGTCGACCTTGCCATTGCTATTCACTATCAACCCGCCGATTTTGTCAATTTCAGCTTGGGTGGGGAATTTCTTTCGGGAACCTCCCAGGACTCATCCCGGCGCGACGGCCTCAACGCCTTTAATCCCTTTTATGGCACCAACCACAGGTTTAACGGCTATATGGATTATTTTTTTGTGGGTAATCACCTCAATAACGTGGGGCTCATAGACGGGTATTTTAATGTCAATTTTCAGCATAAAAAACAAGACTTACAACTCAGTTTTCACTATTTTGCAGCAGCAGCCGACGTAAGCGACCCTGAAAGATCTTCCCCCGCCGGCTTCGTGGCTATGAAGCCGGGCTTAGGCCAGGAAGTTGATCTTACTTATATTTATCAAATTGCGGAAGGAGTAGGTTTGCAGGCCGGTTATAGCCAGTTTTTCGGCGCCGAAACGCTTCGTATTTTAAAAGGAGGTTCCGTAAAAGCCGTCAGCAATTGGGCATACCTTATGTTATTGATCAGACCTGGCATTAGCCGCCCCAAAACAGGTTTAAGCCCGTAAATGCCACAAATTTTGTCAGCAAAAAAAAATATCCCACATGTCCACTCCGAAAGATAAAATTCCCAAGCGCTTTACCCGGTTTATGGAAAAGTACCCCCAAATAGGGCAGGCTTATTCCGATCTGGGAGAGGCGGTGCACCAGGCTGGGCCTTTAGACGAAAAAACCCGCGCCCTGGTCAAAGTGGCGATCTCCGGCGGCGCCAAGCTGGAGGGCGGTTTCCACTCGCATGTGCGCAAAGCGATACAAGCAGGCGCCACCAAGGAGGAATTGCAACACGTGGCCTTGCTGGCGCTGCCTACGCTCGGTTTCCCTTCCATGATGGCCCTGCTATCATGGATTGACGATATTTTTAAAGAAGAAGAATAAAACTAACCCTCAATGCACGATTTTAATAAATTGAACGAAACGGACCCGCTCAAGCGGATGGTGGAGAAAGAGAGTACCCAGGAGGAATTTTCGCCGATGGACCCGCCTGAAGCCTTTAATCCGCCCAATTTGGATAAGGTGGAATACGCCGATATGCACCCTTATTTGCAGATGTTGATGGACGAGCATCGGGCTGCCGTCGAGGTATTGAATGCATTCGAGGCAGTACTACTCGATGTCCGCCAGAATGGCGTGAGCCGCGAAGCCGATAAGCAACTGCGCGATTTTTTCGAATATTTCGACAACCATATAGTCGGGCATAACCGGAAAGAAGAAAAAGCGCTTTTTCCGCTGTTGCGCAGGCGGCTACTCGAAAGCGGCGAGCACGGCAGGGGCGCCGAGGCCGTCACGGGCGTAGATGTGCTCGAGGACGACCACGCCGAGGCGCTGCAATTGGCCGCAGTCGTTTTTAACTTTTTCGCATTGGCTTCAAGATTACCCGACGCCGCTTCGCGCGCCGTGGTTATGGATGCCGCGCTGGAACAGGGGAAATCGCTGGTAGAACTTCTCAAATTGCATATTTTCCGGGAGGACAATGTTGTTTTTGTGCAGGCCCACCGGCTCATCGACAAAACGGAGTTGGATGCGATGCTGCTCGAAAACCGGCAACTTCTTTTGTAAATGGTAACGGATGAGCCATGAATGAAGAAGCTACGCCACAACAAACGATAAATAACAGCCCGGATGAGGGAGCATCACACCCCCTCACTTCGCCAGTATGTTATGCCGACAGCTCGGAACTCCGCCCTGAGTACCAGATTGTTCAGCAGGATAATGCGGAAAGCAGGGAATAGTCCTACCCCTAACCAGCGGCTTATTTTAGTAATATGAATATTCTTATTACCGGCGCTAACGGCTACATCGGCCAGCGACTCGTGTCCGTGTTGCTCGAACAAGACCACCAGCTATACTGCCTGGTGCGCAACCGCAAGCGTTTTGAAGCGGAGCACACCCATCCCAGGATTCACATTATCGAAATTGACTTTCTGCATCCCCCAGCCGACGGGCAGGTATTGCCCCAACAACTCGACCTGGCTTTTTATCTTATCCATTCCATGAGCGGCAAGGGGGATTTTGTAGAAAAGGAAGCGCAGGCCGCCCGCAATTTTATCCGTCTGGTATCCCCCACAACCTGCCGCCAAATCATCTACCTCGGCGCAATCGTCAATGAAAAGGATTTATCCCAGCACCTGTTAAGCCGGTATAACGTAGAAAACATACTCCGGACGGGGCCCATACCCGTTACCGTACTTAGGGCGGGTATCATAGTGGGCTCGGGTAGCGCATCTTTTGAGATCATTCGCGACCTGGTTGAAAAAATACCTGTGTTAATCGCCCCGAGGTGGATCAATACGCTCTGCCAGCCTATCGGCGTGCGCAACGTAGTGCAATTTCTGGCGGGTATCATGTTGCGCGAGGATACCTATGGCAAGGATTACGATATCGGGGGGCCCGAGGTACTGAGCTACAAGCAGATGCTGCTGCAATTTGCCCAGGTAAGAAAACTGAGGCGCTACATAGGCTCGTTTTGGGCAATGACGCCCAGGCTTTCCACCTATTGGCTATACCTCATCACCTCCACGCCCTACCCTTTGGTGGTTAATCTGATAGGTAGCCTGAAAGTAAACGTCATTTGCCGGCCCAATACGCTTGCAGAAGACCTGGGCATCGAATTAATGACCTATAAAGAGGCGGTAGAACTGGCTTTTTTGCGTATCGAGCAACACATGGTCATAAGTAGCTGGAAAGACGCTTTCAGCTCGGTCGACACCAACCCCCACCTGATGGAATACATGGAGACTCCCCGATTTGGATGCTATAGGGATTTTAAACGGCGCGACGTGAGCGACAAAATTGAGCAGGTCATGGAGCGCGTCTGGAATATCGGGGGGCCGACCGGCTGGTATTACGGTACTTTTTTGTGGCAGATTCGAGGTTTCTTAGACCGAATTATAGGTGGCGTGGGGTTGCGGCGGGGGCGCACCAACCCCGACAAGATATATCCCGGCGATGCGCTCGACTTTTGGCGGGTTGTAATCGCTGATCGCGTAAAAGGACGGCTGTTGCTATATGCTGAAATGCGGGTGCCTGGCGAAGCCTGGCTGGAGTTTAAGCTCGTAAGAAGAGGAGAGCGCTGCGAATTACACCAGATTGCCACATTTCGTCCCCGCGGCCTTCTCGGGCGCTTGTATTGGTATAGCGTGATGCCCTTCCATTTTTTCGTTTTTGACGGCATGATCAGCCATATCGTTCGCATTCCTGCAGCAGGAAGTAATTAGAAAAAATAAAATTGTATATTCTTAATAATTTGGCGTCTTTTATTATTTGAAAACTCATTATTAGTGCTAATTTAGTAACCTGCTTTCGTTTTTAATTCATTAACTACTAAAAACCAAGTACTATGCCGACTATCGATCCAAAAAAATTTGTATCTCAACTGGAGTTGGCGCCAGTTGAAATATTAATGGACAGGGACTTATCTGTGAGCGGGCTTCAAGAAATGACGGATAATGAAGAAGAAGCGTATGTAAACCAAAAAAGCCTGGTTTCATTCGTATCTTCCGTCTCCGGTCAGAATAGAAAAGATGTGCTTAATTCCACCCTGCTGGCTCAGCGTGCCGCCGATAAGAAGTATCCCAATCCGGCAGATGTGAGAAAATGGTATGATATGTATATTCATGTATTGACCCAAATAGGTTGGGTCGTCGAAGAGAAAAATTTTGCAGACTTCGACTCAAGCAATGCAATTTTTGAAATGGAAAATGTAGTGATAGATATTCTGGCTACCCTGGTTGGCCAGAATTATATAGCCATCATTAAGAGTACGCTTGATGCTGTGAAAAGTTTGAGTGAGGACGACGGAAGAATCAAAATTTTTGAATCTAATTCTCACAATTTCAATAAAGGGAATTTTCAAATCGGGTTGGTCAATGAAACCAACGGCGCCGTTTCCATGAATCTGGGAGCTTTTATGTTGGAATCGCAAGACGGGATTAAGAAAATATTATTTTTTAAAAGTGGAAAAGATAAGTCTGCGTTGAGCTATTATTCTATCCGTTGCACGCTAAATGACGATATGTACTCTCTTGTAAGAAAAGATATTTTGAAAAAACTCGGCCCGGCAACCTCGACCTTTATTGGTAGATTGGATATTTAACAACCTAACGCTAAAAGATGATACGCCTTTTGACGGGACCCGAAAAAGTTGCGCTTCGAGACGCTTTAATGGAGCATTACGACCCGTTTTCAATAAAAGAATTTACGGAAAAACGTCTCAATAAGCAGTTTTTTAATTACACTACGCTCTATGCGGTTTTTCAAGCCCAACTTTTAGAGTTTATTAACCAGTTTACCATGAAAGGCTGGCATGGTGAGCTCATAATTGCTTTTTTATCCGATTTTCCCGATCACAAGACCGTTCAGTCTCTGGCATTCGATTTGGGTATAAGCGCCCAATGTTATACTGAAAGCGAGCAACAACTGGTTGACTGCGGAGGCCTGCAGAACTTGCTTGATTCGACGCCTTTTCTCGATGTTTCCGTATTCCTGCAACAAATTTCGAAATTGGAACGATGCATATGCCGCGTAGAAATTACAATGAAAGACGATACGGAGAAATGGGGTACCGGCGTTTTGGTGGGCCCGGATCGGGTAATGTCAAATTATCACGTATTTGAAGATCTGATCACCCGCCCCCAATCGGTAAAAAGTGCCATATGCCGGTTTGACTATAATGCCTCTGCTGACGGAACGCAAATTTTTCCCGGGTATGCCATTGCGCTACACCCCGATCCGAAGAGACAAATCATCGCTTCAAGCCCCTATGCAGAGCTGGACGTCACTGGATCTCCAAGTCTTGATACGCCCTGGCCGATAGACAAACTTGATTATGCGCTGGTGCGCCTGGAACGAGAAATCGATCGAGAAGCTTATGGGCCGGCTTATGGTGGAATACCGGCCCCTAAAACGACAGAGAGTGAACGGGGTTATATAAAAGTGCCTGCTGAAAGACCCGCTTTTTTCAATGGCAGCCATTTGTTTATTATACAACATCCGGAAAAAGCGCCCAAAAAGGTCGCTTTCGGCTTTGGTAAAGTCGATGGGATGGATGCTGCCGGGCAGCGTGTGCGGTATCAGGTAAACACGCTCAAAGGTTCTTCGGGTTCGCCTTGCTTCAATGAGAAATTCGAATGGGTAGCGCTGCACAATATGGGCGACCCTTCATGGAACCCCCAATACAACCAAGGTGTCCCGGTTTATAGAATACTTGAAGATTTAAAGAAACAAAATTGCTCACTTCCTAATTAAATCGCTTATGCCGAAAATAAGCGCAAACTTATTATCTGAGCTAGATAAGGCAATAGCAAGCAGCTTTGCCGACGTTATAGCCCTGAGACAATTTGTAGATACTTTTGTTAAAGATAATACCGGGTTTAATTTCGATAGTAAGGTTCCTTTTAATTGTACTCTGGAGCAAGCGAGAAATAGTTATTTCAATTATCTGAATGATAACGGGCTGATACAGGTATTTCTTTTTCCTTATTTTCAAGAATATGCTAAAAATATACTTGTAGCGCAATTCAAAAATGCTTTTGAGTCAGAATGGGGCGCTTTGACGAGCGCTACCGAAGCTCTGAAGTTTAAAAAAGAATTGTTCTTCTGTAATTTTATTTCCAATAATAAACTACTATTTATCAATCGGGAAAATCTGAAGAAGTTCACCCATAAGTTGGTTAACCGACAGGAGAGCCCCTACTTGTTTATTAACGGCGAAAAGGGCGCCGGCAAGTCATATACGTATTTGTATCTGAGTCATATTGCAGAAATGACAAAATCTTTCAAGCTTGTTAAAATTGATTTTTCTGAAATCTTCAAAAAAGTGCAGGGTCAAATTAAATTAGTTGATATTGGAAAGGAAATCCAGGATAATGTACCGGAATTCAGAGATTTTGTTCGCAGTGAGTTAGGAAAAGATCGTCAATTAGATTTGAAAACAGATGCCAAGGAAGCTGACTTTAAATATACGGAACTCAAAAGCCTGCTTTGGAGTTTTATTTCCAAATCGACTGATATATACATGTTCTTTTTTGACCAATTCAATAACCCTTATGCAGGAGATGTCTCTGATTTTATCCGTGATTTTGTAAGGGGATTGCTTTATGGCCCAATAAAAAATTATTACATGGTGTTATCCGGATTTAACAACGAGGAAGAATTGGAAAAACTGGGATTTGAAGCTGTTCAAGCCGCCAAAATCGTGAAAGTCGGCTCTTTTAGCGATACGCAATTGACAGATTTCATCAATGCTTTGCATGATGAATTATCAGAGGAATATGAAATGGAAGTATCTGCTGATGATTTAATGACCGAGATAAGAAACAAGCACCCTTTTAATATTCCGGAATTATTTACTAATGAAGAACAATCCAACGTCACGATTATCGGAAGGGCGCTTCAAACCTGGTTGACTGATTTCAGAGAAAAGATAGAAGAAGCCGACTGATATGGAAAAGAAAAAAGTCACGCTTGAAATGCTGCGGGCTAGCCTGGAAAGAGTAGAACCTGAAATTACGACGCTACCGTATTTTCAACTTGCGGCTTTGTTGTTTCAGTTTGATTTGCCAGGATTTAAAGAACGACTTAGGCGATATTTTGAAGGCTATATTCTTTCGGCAAAAGATGAAGCGTTTTTACTGAATCATTGTACGGAGGCGCATTTGCCAGCCCATTTCACTTTAAAAGATGGAGATCGAAAAGCAGTACTAAAATGGCTTTTTGAGAACCGAAAAATCAAGAAATTGACTAACCTGGCAAAAGCCGATGCGGAATATCCGTTGGAGAAAATGTTGTTTGCATATATCAATGGAACAGCGCCTGAACTCAGTCGGCTGAACGTCGATGAGCTGTCTATTGTTTTTAAAATAGCTGATTGGCTGGATGGAACAGGTATTGAGACCCCCAATAAAAATGAAATATTATATTTTATCAAACGGGAGGAACTACTCTACCCGTTGCGATTGATCACTAGCGACTTTCAGGGGCGAAAGGATGTATTGGCATATATCAATAACTATGTTAATACAAAAAGTGTCACCCCTCCAGCCCCGCTACTCGTTTCCGGTATCGGCGGCATAGGGAAATCGGCGGTAATTTCAAAATTCATCCTCAATCTCTACGAACACGACAGAGAAGGGCGGATGCCTTTTGTATATATTGATTTCGACAAGCCGGGCTATTCTATTTCAGAACCCCTTAGCCTTGCATCTGAAGGACTGCGGCAATTGGCAATTCAATTCCCTAAACCGGAGATTTCTTCTATTTTTTCAGGTATAAGAAAAGATATCAATACCTATTTGGAAAAACCGAAAGGACCTATTACCAAATCATCGAGCGGTACGAGGGGTGTGTTTTATGATTCCGTTTCGAGAATTTATTTAAACCGATACCAATCGGAACTCAGTTATCTGAACAATCCTGTATTAGTTATCCTTGACTCGTTTGAGGAAGCCCAGTCTCGCGCCACCTATTCCGAATTGGATAATCTATTCAATTTTTTTGAAGAAATTGCGGCATTCATTCCGGGTATCCGGTTTATACTTGTCGGACGAGACGATCTGGTCAGTACTTATTTGAATGTTAAACGTTTCACACTTGGTGAATTTGACACGGAAGCGGCAAATGGGTTTTTGGCCTCGAAAGGTATTGAAGACAAAGAACTGCGTGAAAAAATGATTGGGCGATTAGGTGGGAATCCCCTTTCTTTAAAGCTAGCGGCAAATTATGTACTTAAGAATTTTAGGCCCGGCCGTGAGGAAAAACCCGATTTTGAAAAATTATTTGAAGGTATAGATAAAGAAAGAATACAGGAACAATTAGTACGCCGCAATCTTATCCATACCAAAACTGAAGAAGTCGGAAAAATTGCCTTCCCCGGTTTATTGGTGCGCAATATCACTCCCGAAGTAATACGACATATCCTCGCGGTTCCCTGTGGATTGGGCGATATATCTTCGCAGAAAGCTGATGAGATATTCAAAGCCCTGCAAGAAGAGTCTTTTCTGCTTACGTATGAAAATAACGCCTTGGTATTTCGTAGAGACCTGCGAATAGCTTTGTACAGTTTGATTATTAAAGAATATGGAGATAAAGCCCTGCTAATCCACGATCTGGCGGTCGCTTACTATGATAACAAACCGGCGCCTGCCGATAAAGCAGAGTGCCTGTATCACCGCTTGAAACGCGGCGATCCTGACGATATCATCGATACTGCGTACCAGCTTGAAATGCGCCCCTATCTCGAAAATGCATTGACGGAACTACCCCTTGACGCCCATATACGTCTGGCTTCCTTTATGGGGATCACTGTTAGCGACGACGTGATAAAAAAGGCAATGCTCCCCGAGTGGGAAATATATATGATTACCCAAATCACTAACGTTTTTGAGAATGGCGATGAAAGCGGTTTGCGTCACCAAAAACAGATGCTCGACCTTCGCCAAGATCGAATCGGCACTTCCTCTTTATTTCTCTATGAAGCCAGGTTGCACTTGAGACTGGCTGAATTTGAAAAGGTAAAGACAATACTGGATAATGCAGCCCAATATCATGAAGGAGAATTGCCTTTTGTGTTGCTTCTATCTCAGTTAGACGAATACAGCCTGGATTTTGATTCCGCACTGGAAACGCTCCGGCTGTATAGCTTCGGCTCCGGAGGAATGGAAACCCTGGGCGATAGCGTGGAGTACATCATTGCCCGCATGCGAAATGCCAAAAGAACCGGCTTGACTAAAGACGCAAACTATTTATTACCTGTCGCAAAACATATTGTTTACTTGCTGCAAAGCGTTGATTCGCCTGTTGCTAAACAAATTACTCCACTGATAAACGCCCTTCCGCAGCCCTACAAAGCAAGCGAAGTATTTGTCAAGCAGGATTTTGACAATAGCCCGAAACGCTTACTCGAATTATTTGGAGATTTAATCGCTGGTTTTTTAAATAAAACAGACTTTCGCGAATTGTATGCTCAAATACAGGCAGTCTGCCCCGATATGCAATCCCTTGAACAGAAGATGTTTAATAAGTATCGCCTCGCTATGAGAGATATCGCCGTCCCCGGGGTAGTTGATATTAGTATAAAAGATGTGATTTTGTACCTCGAGCAGGCAAGTGCCGGCGATATGGGATTAATTGCCGAGAGATTTCTGGATGCCCAAAAAAATAAAGGAGTAACTGATGCTGTGGAGCCCCAAAAACCAGATAAAGACCGCTTAATGAAATTAGTGGCGGAAAACCGAATTGAGGATGCGATTGAGTTATTGCGACAATCAGCTTCAGATGACTACCTAAACAATGACCTTATTCTCCTCGAAGCACAGTTCAATTCATTGAAACGCGATAACAGAATCGGCCTGTTAAATTATTCGGAATATAGCACCCAAAACGCGAGAATTGTAAATGCGTTGTTGTCTCTTATTAATAGCTGGAAGTCTTGATGAACGAAGTACATGAGTTGGTGTCGTTTGCCGTATGATAACCCATTGCATGCCTCCGCCGAACCTCTCTAAAGCTACTATTTGCCGTAGAATATTTATGCAAGCAGTAGAGTCTTTGAGGTGCAGTCCCAAAGAATAAGTAATGTTGCTTCAAATAAAATATGTCGGACGAATTTTGAAATAATTTATGTATTTTTGCATCATAAATTCAAATTTACATAAAAATGATTACCCGTCAACTCATGCCGCAAGTAGGCGAATTGATGAAATACTTTCCCATCGTGTATGTGGGAGGGCCGCGACAATCGGGTAAAACTACCCTGCTGCGGCATCTTCTGCCCAATTTGCCATATGCCAACTTAGAAAACCCCGACACGCAGTTGTTTGCCCAGCAAGACCCCCGTCGATTTTTGGCTTCTTTTCCTCAAGGCGCAATACTCGACGAAGCCCAGCGGGTACCACACCTTTTTTCTTACCTACAAGGTGTGGTAGATGGCAATCGCGATTTGCGTTTCGTCCTTTCCGGCTCGCAAAATTTCCTCATGATGGAAAAAATCACCCAATCACTCGCAGGTCGGGTGGGTATCCTTAACCTACTGCCTTTCAGTTGGAATGAATTGCCCGAGGAAATTCAACATACCCTTAGCAGCGAACAGTGGGCATTTCAGGGGGGGTATCCGGTCATTTACGACAAGTCGGCGCCACCCTCGCTCGTCTATCCGAATTACCTCGATACATATTTGCAGCGCGACGTGCGCCTGCTTCAAAATGTGGGCGACCTGGCGCAGTTCAACCGCTTTGTGCGACTATGTGCGGGGCGCGTCGGGCAATTGCTGAATCTCAGCACGCTGTCCAAAGACGCAGACGTATCGGTAAATACGGTAAAATCGTGGCTATCCATTTTGGAGGCATCTTACCTGGTTTATTTTCTTCAGCCTTATTTCAACAACTTTAATAAACGGCTCATCAAATCGCCCAAAATGTATTTCACCGATACAGGCTTGCTTTGTTATTTGCTGGGCATTACTTCGGCGGAGCAGCTAAGTACGCACTATTACTTTGGAAATATCATCGAAAATATGTTGTTGATGGAGCTCTACAAATCGCGCGTACACCAGGGTATAAGGCCCCAGTTTTGGTTTTGGCGCGACAGCAATGGCAATGAAGTGGATCTCCTCATCGAAGAAGACGGCGCACTGAAATCTGTCGAGTTCAAAGCCTCCCAAACCTTCAATACCCGCCTGTTTTCCGGCCTGGCCTGGTGGCAACAGACAAGCGGCGTCCCCCCTGACTATTGTGCCGTGATCTATTTGGGAGAACAGGAATTTGAAACAGCACACGGGTGGTTGCTTTATTGGAAGAATGCAAAAACGTGAACATGCAGAATTACCCGGCATGAAAAAGATAAAGAATACTACCCTTACCTGCGCCGCCTGCGGCCATGCAGGCGCCGGCAACTATTGCAGCAATTGTTTTGACTTCACTCAATGGCCGTGGATGCATGGTTGCAACGTTGGACGATTTATTTATCCTTCATACTATCGGCAATTTCCTGTATCCTATCGACTGAAAGTCCCGTTATCTGTGCTACAACTTCAAAAGATAATCCTATCCTAAGTGCATTTTCTGCAACTTCCCGTATTGCGCTTGATATTTCTAGTTTCACCGTCTCCACAAAACTCGCATCACTCCTTTGCGCTTCCATATATCGGTCATACTCCTTCCGGTCTGCAGGGTCTAATTTCAAAATATCAAGTTTCTGGCTGGCAGCCTTCAAGCCTTTTGCCGTAAACTCGTCCTTAATTTCGGCCGTTTTTAGGAAGTATATCCACTCGTCCAGCGTGTCTTTGGCGACCTCGTTGAACCGATTGGTTTTTATCACATAGTACTCCGGGTGTAAGTCCGATACTGATGTCTTTTTGAAAAGTTCTTTCTGCTTTTCGGAAAGTTCCAGTTCGTGGTGACTGTGAATTCCTATAAAAGTGGTCGTTCCATGATACACATAGTCATCCCCTTGACCGAGGTCAAAATACACGATATTCACGGAGTACATTTTTTTGACCCGGGAATACGGCTGCCCTTCCGCAATATGCTCCACAATGACCTTGGCCGTCCCATACAGCATTCGCTGGAAGTAGTCTGCTTCACGGGTATTTTGGATTTCGACGATAACTAACTCACCCTTGCTGTTCTCCACGAGAATGTCTACCCGGTTGAACTTGTCGTCCTCGGTTGCTTTATTTCCTTCGCTTTCAAGGATTTGCTTTATCTTGAAATCCTCATGGAGCAACTCGGACAGAAAGCCTTCCAAAATGTCGAAGTTGGCTTTGTTCCGGAGCAGACGCTTCATCGCCCAATCGAACCGAACCAGTTTTTTTGCCATTTTGAAACAATTTGTAACAAAAATACGGGAATTACCCCAATAAACAAAAAGCGCATCCAAAATTTACTTTGATGCGCTCGGCGTTTTATTACATCAGCCCGACTTGCGTTCAAACCGATGTTGGTGGAGGTTATTTTTGAATTAACTTATTATATAATGATTTTGCTTCACCATATGTCACGCTGTCTCTTCCAAATGCTAAAATGAATGGTGTTTTAAATTTAGTTGGTTTTACTTTTAGCAAATTGACTTTTGCAAAAACTCTTTTTCCGATTGTATCTCTTCCAAATATTTCAGTTCCTGTACCTGCAGCAAGCATAATGTAGTCTAACAGAGAAGTTCCTAATGTAGCTACTGAACCAACTATAAACCCTAAACTAACATAATCCTCACTTTTTGGTCTCAAACTTTCAAACCAAGTGGGTATTTTAACGCCAGAGGCTATTGCATTATCCATGATGTCTTCAACCGACAATTTAGAATTTGCCATTTCTACAAGTTCATACTTTACTAAATTACGAAATTTTAGCATATTCTTAATAGACTTGAAATTTTTGATGTCTTGGAATTTTCTCATTACATCCAAAATTTCAAATACTTTATCAGCTTTAATTTCTGAAGTTTGAGAATAAATTTGAGTTTCAACACCTACAATTTCATATATAAAGTCAGCCCATTCATCAGGTTCAATACTCACATTACAGAAACTCGAATTTCTAGCGTCTATGTGATTGAAAATATCTCTTAAAGCAACTCTAACTTGTTGTTCGATTGATTTTCCAATAATTTTTTCAGACGTTCCCTTCGGCAATTCATTTTTAGAAATTCTCTCTTTCAAATTTTCTACTGATACTTTGTTATTCAAGTTATTCAAGAAATCATCGGCTTTCTGAAACCCGTTTTCAGGGGTATCAATAATTACTCTTTTGTTTTCTGTTGCTTTTGACAAATCTTCTCTTGACCACAGTTTTATAGTACCATCAAAGTCATTATCCCATTTAGAAAAAATCCAACTATGATTGTTTCTAAATTCGATATCAGAAATCCAGCTATCTCTGCCTATTATTTGTACATAGCCTTCATCAATTAACTCAAGCATATTCTTTCGAGTAAAATAGGTTTTATTAGTATTATTAAAATATTCTATCTGACTCCCAGATGGGCTCCAGATAACTAATTTCTCAGATAATAAAATCATACTCGGTAGTATATCGTAACCGAACTCATTAAATTCTGATATGTGACAAAAAGCTCTCATTTCTATTTATTTTTTATTGTAGATAATGGTTGTTATAATCTCCTCCAATGTGGGCATGGCTGTTTATTAATTTTTTATCAAGCAGAACTCTTTTATTTCCGCAATACATCCAAGCCGCTTATCTGCGAAGGTCTGGATTTTTTATGACAAAGTCAATACAGCAACCCGCTGACCGCAATCTGTCGCGGGGTCCTCGATAGCCTGCCATGTCGCTCGTTGAGCGGAGCCGAAACGAACGACAAAGTCCCAAAGTCGTACAGTCGCAAAGTCGCACAGTCCCAAAGTCTACTCCTTCTTCTTCCCCCCCTTCACGTCCTTCACCGCATCCATCACATCTTTAGTGGCCTGGTCCAGCTCTTCGAGCGTTTTTTTGCGCTGGGCGGCTTTAGCGGCCTGGTGTTTCTCTTCCTCGACGGCGGGGGCTGCCGCCGCCTCGGCAGCTTCTTCTGCAGTGGCCTCGGGAATGTGCACGGCGCCCTCAAAAGGCGTCTTGCCAAAGGTCAGGGCGTTGTTTTTGATATCTATGTAGATCGTATCGCCGGCGGTAAAGGCGCCGCTCAGGACTTGCTTGGAGAGTTCGTCAACTAGTTCTTTTTGCAGGGCGCGTTTCATGGGGCGGGCGCCGAATTGGGGGTCGTAGCCTTTGTCGGCCAGCCAGTCGAGGGCTTTGTCGCTGGCGCGCAACACGAGTCCCTGACGGGCCAACTGCTTGTCCACTTTTTTGAGCAGCAACGCGAGGATCTGCCTGATGTCGGTTTTACCGAGCGGCAGGAACATCACCTGCTCGTCGATGCGGTTGAGAAACTCGGGGCGCAGGGTTTCTTTGAGCAGGTTGAATACCTCGGTTTTGGTGGTGGCGACGATCTCGTTGCGGTGTTTTTCGCCCAGGGCGTCGAGGTCTTCAAAGTTTTCGAGGATGGTCTCCGACCCCATGTTGGAGGTCATGATGATGATGGTATTTTTAAAACTTGCGGTGCGGCCCCTGCTGTCGGTAAGCCGGCCGTCGTCGAGCAACTGCAGCAGGATGTTGAAGGTGTCGGGGTGCGCCTTTTCGACTTCGTCGAGCAGGATGATGGAGTAGGGCTTGCGGCGCACGGCCTCGGTGAGCTGTCCGCCTTCTTCGTAGCCTACATAACCCGGAGGAGCGCCCACGAGCCGCGACACGTTGTGGCGCTCCTGGTATTCGCTCATATCGATGCGGGTGATGGCTTTTTCATCGTTGAAGAGCACCTCGGCGAGGGCTTTGGCCAGCTCGGTTTTTCCAACGCCGGTAGGGCCCAGGAAGATAAACGAGCCGATAGGCCGGTCGGCATCCTGGAGGCCGGCGCGACTGCGGCGCACGGCGTTGGCCACGGCGCGTACGGCTTCGTCCTGGCCAATGAGCCGTTTGTGCAGTTCGTCTTCGAGCAGTAGCAGTTTGTCTTTTTCGCTTTGCAGCATGCGGGAGACGGGGATGCCGGTCCAGCGGCCTACTACTTCGGCGATATCGTTGGCGGTAACCTGCTGGTTGGTGAGCCGGTTTTCTTCAGGCAGTAGACCCAGTTTTTCTTCGGCGCCTTTGAGCAGCGATTGCTGGTGCTGGAGTTCGCCGTAGCGGATTTTGGCTACCGTTTCGTAGTCGCTGTTGCGTTCGGCTTTATCGGCCTCGTTGTCGAGTTCGTCGATGCGTTTTTTGATACCCGTGATTTGGTCGACGATCTCTTTTTCGTTTTGCCAGGTGGCGCGCAGCGAGTCGCGTTTTTCGCGGGCATTGGCGATTTGCTCGGAGATGCTTTGCAGCTTTTTCTCGTCGCGTTCGCGTTTGATGGCTTCTCGTTCTATTTCGAGTTGGCGCACGCGGCGTTCCCAATTGTCCACTTCTTCGGGCACCGAGTCGAGTTCGAGGCGTAGTTTGGCGGCGGCTTCGTCGATGAGGTCGATGGCCTTGTCGGGCAGGAATCGATCGGCGATATAGCGGTGCGAAAGCTCGGCGGCGGCGATGAGAGCCTCGTCGAGGATCTCGATTTTGTGGTACACTTCATAGCGCTCCTGGAGGCCGCGAAGTATGGAGATGGTGTCTTCTACGCTGGGTTCTTCGATATTTACGGTTTGGAAGCGGCGCACCAGGGCTTTATCTTTTTCAAAATACTTCTGGTATTCGTCGAGTGTGGTGGCGCCGATGGCGTGGAGTTCGCCGCGGGCCAGGGCGGGTTTGAGGATATTGGCGGCGTCGATAGCGCCTTGTCCGCCGCCCGCGCCGATAAGGGTGTGGATTTCGTCAATAAACAAGACGATCTCGCCGCTGGAGTCGGTGACTTCTTTGATGACGCTTTTGAGGCGTTCTTCGAATTCGCCCTTGTATTTGGCGCCGGCTACGAGTCCGGCGATGTCGAGCACATAAATCTTTTTGGAGGCCAGGTTGTCGGGCACGTCGCCTTTCACGATGCGCCAGGCGATGCCTTCCACGATAGCGGTTTTACCCACGCCGGGTTCGCCTACCAGCACGGGGTTGTTTTTGGTGCGGCGTGCCAGGATGTGTAGTACGCGGCGGATCTCCTCGTCGCGACCGATGATGGGGTCGAGTTTGCCTGTTTCGGCACGTTCGTTGAGGTTGATGCCGAATTTGCCGAGGGCGTTGTAGGTGTCTTCGGCGCTTTGTTCGGTTACTTTGCGGCCGTTGCGCAATTCGAGGATGGCTTCTTTGAGGGCCTCTGGGGTGGCTCCGCTTTCTTTGAGCAGCCTTGCCCCTTTGTCGTCGCCCAGCAGGATACCCAGCAGCATGAGCTCGATAGAGATAAACTCGTCGCCAAATTCGGTGAGCATCGACTTGGCGCGGCTCAGCGAGCGGTTGGCTTCGGTAGTCAGGTATTGTTTTTCAACGCCCTGCACGCGCGGGTATACGCGAATGGCTTCGTCGAGCCGGTGGCGCAGCGCTTTGGCGTCTACGTTCATTTTTTGCAGTAGGAAGGAGGTCACGTTTTCATCGGTATCGAGGATGCCCCGGACGAGGTGTGTGGTATCTACCTGTTGTTGCTCCTGGGCCGCAGCGATCTGCTGGGCTTTGATGATGGCGTCTTGCGCTTTGACGGTAAAATTGTCGTAGGTCATTGCCTGCTATTGTTTGAGGGGGCAATATCCTGATTTTTGGTTGGAATAGCAAGAGTTGATGTGCTGATGGGTTAATGTGCTGATGTGCTGATTATTTTTATAAAACCATTAGCACATCAGCAAATCAGCAAATCAGCACATTACTCCCCCTTCAATTCATGGACCACTTCCGCTTTCAGTAGTGACACCCACCGGGCATACATCTTGCCGGAGGGGTGCAGTTGATCAGAAGCGACAAGTGTGGGGTCTTGCAGGCCTTCGCGGGAGATGGGGGTAATATCGATATAGTGAACTCCGCGTGCCAGCGAAATAGCTTTATTGGCAGCGTTAAATTCGTCGATTTCCTGGCTGATGCGGGTGGGGTTGAAATTTTGGCCGAAGGGGGTATAGGCGTAGTCGGGAATCGACAACACAAATACCCGCTCGGGGCGGCTGCCGGCGTAAATAACGGCTTGTTCGAGCAGGTCGGCAAACTGCGTTTCGTATTGATCGAGCGGATAACCCCGGTATTGGTTGTTGACGCCGATGAGCAGGGTGACGATATCGTAGCTGTTACCTACCGGAGGTTGGGCGGCGGCAATGGCGGCGTCGAGTTCGGCAGTGGTCCAACCGGTCTTGGCGATGACTCTTGCGCTTCCCATGATTTGGTGCGGCAACAGGCTATCGATAAGCTGCGCCGGAAAACGCTCGTCGGCAGGTACGCTCTGCCCGATGGTATACGAATCGCCCAGTGCCAGGTAGGAGATATACAGGGGCGTATCTACCGGCGGAGTGGGTTCTATTACGGGTTCGCTGTCGTGTTGGCAGAAGCAGCAGGTAAAGGGGAGGAGTAGGAGGAGGAAGCGCATAGGTTTGAGGAAAATTTTTGTATGAAACAAGGAAAGGAAGGAGACTGTTCACTGGTTTTATTTACCACAGAGTTAAACGGAGTGCACACAGAGTGACACAGAGCGAGATTTTGACTCTGTGGAACTCCGTTTTACTCCGTTTAACTCTGTGGTAAAAAAATCAAATATCCTCTACTCAATAATATTCGTCTTCAACTGAGTGCGGTAATACGAAAACACATTCGATTTTGAAATAAACCCTACATATTTCCCATCGTGTACTACCGGCAAATTCCAGGCGCCGGTATCGTCGAACTTTTTCATGGCCGATTCCATGCTTTCGTTGATATCAATGATGCCGGGAGGTCTTGTCATCAGATCTTTTACCCATACTTTTTCGTATAACTCATTTTTAAAAATAATCTCACGGATATTGTCCAATAAAATGATACCGATTAATTGATTTTCTTTAACCACCGGAAAAATATTCCTTTTTGAAGCGGCGATAGCTTCTACCAGATCACCCAGTGTATTCTCCGGGCCTACTGTTTTAAAATCGGTTTCGATAAGGTTGTTCATTTTAAGCGACGACAAAATATTGCGGTCTTTATCCGAAGTAAAAATCTGCCCGCGGCTGGCTAGTTTTTTGGCATCCATGGAATATTTTTCGTAAGATTTTGAAATCGCAAAACTAATCGAAGACACGATCATGAGCGGGATCATGAGGGTGTAGCCGCCGGTAATTTCGGCTATCAAAAATATGGCCGTCAAAGGCGCGTGGTACAAGCCGCTCAATATACCAGCCATGCCTACCAGCGTAAAATTGTTTTCGGGCAGCCGGGTTATATCCAGCATATTGAAAAAGCGGGAAAAGAAAAAACCGAGATAAGCGCCCACAAACAGCGAAGGCGCAAAATTGCCGCCGTTGCCGCCGCTACCGATGGTGACAGCGGTGGCAATGGCTTTGACGAATACCAGCGCACCCACAAATAACAGGACGAACCATTCGTTGTTTTTAAAATTGTGAAAAACGCTGTTGTCCAGCAGTTTTTCGGGGTGCTGCAAGGAGAGCATTTTGATGCTTTCATAACCTTCTCCGAATAAACTCGGAAAAATGTAAATAAGGATAGCTAGTGCGATACCGCCAATCACTACTTTGCGATAGGGACTTTTTATTTTTTTAATTATATACGATTCTACACGGGTGAAGGTGCGGGAGTGGTATACGGATACTATGCCCGCAAATACGCCCAGCAGCACATAAAAAGGCACGTTGTGATAATCAAAGGCTTTTTGTAGTTGGAACGATAAAAGAATATCATCATTGAGAATTATTTTTGAAATTAAAGCGCCTGATGCAGCTGCAATAATAAGCGGCGTAAATGCAGAAATACTCACGTCGAGCAGCAATACTTCCAATGCAAATAAAACCCCGGCGATCGGCGCATTAAACGCCGCAGCAATGCCCGCTGCGATGCCGCAGGCCAACAGTAGCGTTCTTTCTTTATAATCCAATTTGTACGTGCGCGCATAATTAGAACCGAAAGCAGCCCCCGTGACCACGATCGGCGCTTCGAGTCCGGCAGAGCCGCCAAGCCCTACGGTAAGCGAACTCGTCACTACCTGGGCATACATCTGCACCCGCGGCACGATGCTCGATTTTTGGGCAATGGCGAAAAGGATATTGGAAAGCCCTTTTTCAAATTTATTATGGAATAATTTTTTTACCACTAATACGGTGAGCAATATGCCCAAAAAAGGCAGGAACAACAGTAAAAAAGAAAAATGCGCTGTTTTATCGAAGGTTGCCAGCCTGAATATATAATGCGCAAAAGTCTTCAGCACAATAGCCGCCATACCCGCCGACAAGCCCACCAGCACGCTCGACAAAAAGATGAATTGCTTTTTGCTCAGCCGCCCCTGCAGCCACATTATTCCGCCATGTATTTTTGCTATGAGCTTCAGTATGGGCATTGTCGGTTCTCTGTTGTCGGTTGTCGGTTTGTTGGGTAAACGTTTACCGTTTACCATCCTATGTATGCAAAGATATAAAAACCGATACCAGATAACAGACAACAGACAACAGAGAACATTTCCCCGCCCCTTCCCTATGCAATAATCCCCCGAACATATTAGCTTTATGACCTCAATAACAACTCAAAGCGACTGACCATGCGATATTGCCAACAACTCTGCCTTTTTGCCCTGCTCCTGGGGGCAGTTTTGGCGCTGCCCGGCGCTGCCGAAGGGCAAACTATAAGCGTTCAAGGCACGGTGACCGACGCCGCCACCGGCGAAACGCTCATCGGCGTGACGGTGCAATTGGTAGACGCTACACAAGGCACCATTACAGACGAAAACGGCTTTTTTAAGATCAGTACCAACCAGTCAAACGGCTCGATCCGGTTTTCTTATGTGGGGTACGTGCCGCAGGACGTAGCCTACAACGGCAATGTTACCCTGACCGTGCGCCTCGAATCGAGCGCGCAGCAACTACAGGAACTCGTGGTAGTGGGCTACGGCGTGCAGCGAAAAAGCCAGGTGACCGGCGCTATTTCTTCTATCAAAAACGAGGAATTTAAAGACCAGCCGGTGTCAAACCTCGCAAGCAGCATACAGGGCAGGGTGTCGGGCCTCAATGTGATATCGCCCTCGGGTACGCCCGGCGCAGGGCTGCTGATCACCGTACGGGGTAGTAACAATCCGCTATATGTAGTCGACGGCGTGCCCATGATCAGTGAAAGCAACTCGGCGTTATCCTCGTCGTTTGACACCGACCGCAACGTGGTAGGCAACGGTCAAAACCTCAGCTCGATTTCCGATATCAACCCTAACGACATCGAAAGTATCGAGGTACTTAAAGATGCCTCGGCCGCCGCCATCTACGGCGCGCGCGCCGCCAACGGCGTCATCCTGATCACTACCAAACGCGGCAAGGAAGGCAAAACCGATATCAATTTTAATTATTATACCGGCGTACAGCAGACCGCCCGCAATATCGATTTTCTCAGTTCCGAGCAATTTGTCGAACTGGTGGAAGAAGCCCGCCGCAACGACCTGGCCGCCTACAACGCCGACAATACGGTTTTTGGCGAGGATTTCGACCCCTCGGTGCTCACCGACCCGCTCGAAAATTTCAACCTCGACGGCACGAATACGGTATGGCTCGACGAGGTGCTGCGCAACGTGCCGATCAGCAATTACGAGCTGTCGCTGCAGGGCGGCACCGATCGTACCCGCTTTTTTATCAGCTCGGGTTTTTTCGATCAGCAAGGCGTTATTATCGAGAGTTTTTATAAACGATTTAATTACCGCATGAACCTCGACCACGAGGTGAATAAACGGCTGAAAATCGGTACCAGTATTGCGACCTCTTATTCGCGCAACCGCCGCAGTTTCAACGACAATACCTATACCGGCACGATTACCAATGCGCTCGGCGCCTCGCCGCTAATGCCGGTGTACGACGAAAATGGCGATTATGCCGCTTTCGAAGACTACCAGGTGAGCTGGCTGTCGGACAACCCCGTCAAATCCGCTAAAGAGATCAGGGCGTTTACCAATATTTACCGCCTCATCGGCTCGGCTTTTGCCGAATACGAACTGGCTAATGCGCTGAAATTGCGCACTTCGTTTTCAGTCGATTACACGCAGTTGGCCGACAAGCAGTTTCTCTCGCCCATCACCGCCGACGCGGAAGCCGTAGGCGGTGAAGCCCTCGAAGCCAACTTCAACGGACTTACCTGGCTCAACGAAAATACGCTGACCTGGCAGAAAACGGTCGGCGAAAGCGATTTCACGGTGCTGGGCGGCATCACGGCCCAACGCAGCGCGTCGGAGCGCTCGGCAGCAGTGGGACAGGGATTTCCCGGCAGCGGCCTCGAAAACATCTCCAGCGCGGCCAATATCGTCTCGGCCAGCTCTACCGGCGCCTCTTTTGCACTGCTGTCGTACCTGGGCCGCGTCAATTACGCGCTCAAAAACCGATACCTCATCACCGCTTCGGTGCGCGCCGACGGCTCGTCGCGTTTTTCCAAAAATAATCGCTACGGCTATTTTCCTTCGGTATCGCTGGCCTGGCGATTGGACGAAGAGGGATTTTTCTCTGACAAGGTATTTTCCGCGCTCAAATTGCGCGTAAGCTACGGCCTCACCGGCGACCAGGAAATCGGCGATTTTCAAAATACGATTTTTTACGGCCCCTCCCGGTATGACGGCCAGGCCGGCATCATCCTGCGCAATATTGCCGACCCCAACCTCACCTGGCAGAGCAATAAAATGCTAAACGTGGGTATAGATTATGAAATTGCAAAAGGAAAATTCAACGGTTCAATCGACTTTTTTAAATCGAATAAAACCGATTTATTGAGCGAAGATATTGTGCCAGGTACTACCGGTTTTGCCACCGTAACGCGCAATAGCGGCGAAATTCAAAATACGGGTGTGGAATTTAATTTAAATACTACACCCATTAAAAATAAAAACTTTAAATGGGCGCTCAATTTTAATTTCACTTACGTGAAAAATGAAATTGTCAAACTTTCTACCGACGATGTGTTATTGAGCGCATACAGCGACCTGGCGCCTACGCATATTCTAAAAGTGGGCCAACCGGTAGGCACTTTTTGGGGCGTAAAATACCTGGGCTACGATCCCGAAACTGGCGATGCCCAATACGAAGACCTCGACGGCAACGGCGAAATAGACAGCAACGACAGCCAGATTATCGGAAAGGCATTGCCCGACGGCTTCGGCGGCCTGACCAACAGTTTTTCTTTGGGGCGCTTGGATCTCAGCGTGTTTATACGGTATTCGTTTGGCAATGAAGTCTACAACCTCATCCGGCCCACCTACGAAAACTTGGGCTACAGCAACGACGGCGGCCTTTTTTCGGTATATGCGAATAACTCGGCCAATGTACTCGATCGCTGGCGGCAACCCGGCGACAACGCGGAATATCCCCGCGCTTCTTTTATTAATCCCAATTATTACGAAGGCTCTACCCAGTTTTTGGAAGACGGTTCTTTTGTGCGCATTCAAAATATTACCCTGGGGTATGATTTTGGTAAAATGAAATGGGCCTCGCGCCTGCGCGTGTATGCCGAAGTGCAAAATGCGTATGTATTTTCTAAATACAAAGGTTTCGACCCCGAGGTGAGCTCCACCGGTGGTATCGACGAACGCACGGCGGGAGTTGATTACGGCGCTTATCCGCAAGCGCGTACTTTTTTGATTGGATTAAACCTGGGGTTGTAATTTTTTTATTTTTAAAATTCAATAAAAATGAAAATCGCTTTTATATATATTCTTCCAATTGCATTGCTTTTTTCAGCGTGTGATTTTCTGGAAGTAACATCGCCCAACGATATCGACGCCGAAAATGCCATCACTACTTCCGGCGACGCCGAAAATGCGCTCACCGGGTTATATAGTTCGATGCAAAACGAAAATTATTACGGCGGCAATTATTTACTTATCGCCGATGCCCTGGGCGACAACTGTACCACCGGCGGCTTCGACAATCCGCTGCTCGATGAAATCGGCGGCAAAGCAGTGACTTCTTCGAATTTATACGTGGAAAACCTCTGGTCTGCTATATATCGCACCATCGCCAATTGCAACTACCTGCTCGGCGCCCTGCCCGACATCGATGATCTCGACAGCGACAGGGCCGGTCAAATCGAAGGACAGGCCCGCGCTATCCGCGCCATGGCTCATTTCGACCTGCTGCGCTATTTCGGGTATCACTGGGATGAAAACTCGGCACTTGGCATTCCGGTAATTACCACGGTACAAAGCGTGGACGACAAGGTAGCGCGAGCCACGGTCAAGCAGTCTTATGATTTTATAGTGGCCGAATTGGAGGCTGCCTTGCCATTGGTAGACCAGTCGGACCGCAACGCGAAATACGTCAATTCCGCCACGGTGGAAGCTCTGCTGGCCAGGGTGTCGTTGTACAGAAAAGCCTATGGCGCTGCGGCGGCTCACGCCTCCGCCATCATCGACAACAACGAATTTGCTTTTTTACCTGTCGATAAATTTGCCAATATCTATTCCCTGCGACAAACCTCGGAAAGCATTTTTGAATTGTTTTTTGACAATCAAAACCGGAGTAGTTATAACTCGCTTACCTATAGCCGCCCCGATGCGTTGCGCACCGAGCTCACCTTTATGGCAAGCGCTACGCTCCATAATTTTTTCACCGGAAGTCCTGGCGACATTCGTGCAACAATGCTCGATTACAGTCTGGAAAACAACGACGCCAGCATCACCTCCGACGGCAGCGGTCGCACTGAAAAATACAGGGGAGAGGACAGCAAAGACAATCCGGCGTACATCATTCGTCTGGCGGAAGTGTACCTCATCCGGGCGGAAGCCCTGGGACTGGCCGGCGGCGGCCTGGCTGATCTCAACGCGCTTCGTGCGCAGCGCGGCCTGGTCGCTGTCAACCCGGCTGACGAAGCCGAATTTCAGCAGGCCGTCTTCGACGAGCGCCGCGCCGAGCTCAATTTCGAGGGGCATATCTATTTTGACCTGGCCCGCACCGGCCGTGCTGCCGAGGTTTTGGGTGATGATTTTAAGGCGGTATTGCCCATACCTTTGCACGAGATTATTGCGACAGGAGGCGTGATTGTTCAAAATCCGGGGTATTAGGGGTGCAACAGTCGCAAATATTAATACCTTGTCGTAATAAACGAACACCTGAAACCCATGCAGCAAGGCAACTCCGTCAAACTCTCGCGTTCTATCGGCCTGTTTATGGCCACCGTGCTCGTCATTAGTTCCATCATCGGTTCCGGCGTATTCAAGAAGGTAGCGCCTATGTCTGCCGACTTGCAGGCGCCGTTATGGGTCTTATTGGCTTGGGTCGCGGCAGGCCTTGTCTCGCTGGCCGGTGCTTTATCGGTAGCCGAAGTATCCGGGCAAATTGCCGGGTCGGGTGGGGCGTACGTGTTTTTGCGGGAGATTTACGGCAAGTCGATAGCCTTTTTTTATGGCTGGAGCAATTTTGCGGTCATCCGCACGGCATCGGTAGCGTCAATCGCCTACGTATTCGCCGAGTCGGTCAACGCCATTGCCCCCCTGCCCGAACTGAGCGGCCCCCTGGCGGAGTGGTCGATATTTGGTTTTATCACGCCTTTTGCCAACCTGGGGGTAAAGGCGCTGGCTATAGGTCTGGTGGCTGCGCTTACTGCAGTCAATTACCGGGGATTGGGGCATGCCAGTACTTTAAGCCATTGGGCTACCACTACGGTGGTGGTTTGTCTGATTATTTTGGTTTTCCTGGGTTTGTTTTCTTCGGAGGGTTCGTGGGAAAACATGCGCACATCTACGGTTGAATTTCCTAAATTGTTTAGCAATACCTTTGGTTATACCGCTGCGTTTTTCTCGGCTATGCTGAGCGCTTTCTGGGCTTATGAGGGCTGGATTACCCTCACCTTTTTGGGTGGGGAGATCAAAAACCCGCACCGCAATCTGCCGCTGGCCTTGTTTTTCGGCATGCTGGCGGTGATTGCCATCTATGTGACGGTCAATTTCGCCTATCTCTATGTAATGCCTGTCGACGAATTGATCAGCGTACACGAATCGCAAAACAAAGTGGCGGCCATCGCCATGATCGAACGCGTGTTGGGCAGCGGCGGCACTTTGCTGATCGCCATCTTGATCTGTATTTCTACGTTCGGCTGCACCAATACTACCATATTGCTGGCGGCGCGCCTGTATTACGCTATGGCGCGGCGCGGCGAGTTTTTTCAGCGCGCGGGCACGGTGCATCCCCGTTTTCGCACACCCGGCAATGCGCTTGTTATGCAGGGTTTCTGGGCGGCCGTGCTGATCCTCTCGGGCAGTTTCGACCAGCTTACCGATATGCTCATATTCGCCTCGTTTATTTTCTACGGCTTATGCGCCTATGGCGTATTTATCCTTCGCAAGCGCAAAGGCGGCGCCCCGGATACATATCGCACTCCCGGTTATCCGCTGGTGCCGGCATTGTTTGTGTTGTTCTGCATGGCACTGGTAATCATTACGTTGTATAATCGCCCGGGCGAGGCGGGCATCGGCTTGCTGCTTATTCTCAGTGGTATTCCGTTTTTCATGGCCTGGCGCCACCGCGCTCCGATGGAAGGGGATGTGGATGAGGAGATTTAGGGAGACTTTGGGACTATTGGACTGTGAGACTATCGGACTGTTTTGCAGATCAAAAGAGGGCGCAAACCATTTTGTCGCATCTGGGAAACATTAATATCATGAGAGTCTATTGCTTATCGGGTTTCCATAACTTTGTATTTAGCCGATTTGACGCAGTATTGTACTGCGTGCAAGCGTCCCGGAGGGATGCTATCTTTATAGAAAAACAGGGAGAAAACCGATATGCGTTCCGGAGGAACGGTATCTAAATATCCAGAATAGCGTTCCTCCGGAACGCATACGCGGGGGCGTGGTGATTCTACAAAGATATCGTTCCTCTGGAACGGCTAAGGTGTGGGTGTGGTGATTCTTGTGGAGATTTTGGGCGACAATTTGGTTTGCGCCCTCAAAAGATCTCTCCCTCCCTCCCTCTCACTATCCCTCACTCTCCTCACAGCCACTCCGCGCGGCGCAGTCCTTTGCGCGTGAGTTGAGCGTCGAGCAGTTGGGCCAGGGTGGGTAGCAGGTTGCCCAGGCGGGCCATCCAGCCGCGGGAAGCTGGAAACATCACCTCCAGGGGTTTGTCTCTCATCACGCGCCACAACACGCGGGAAATATCGCTTACCTGCAGTGTGCGTTTAGGCCCGGAAAAGGTAAGAGCGGCTTCCCTGGGATAATTGAGTTGCAGGTCGAGCATGGGGGTATCTACGAGATCGGGGCAGACCACCGTGACGAATACGCCGTGAGGGCGCAACTCGTAGCCGGCGGCCAGTGAGAAGCCGCGGACGGCATATTTTGAGGCGGAATAAATACTGATGCCTTTGATGGGCGCCACACCTGCCAGTGAAGCGATATTGACAATGTGACCGGAGCGCTGCTTAACCATCACCTCGCTCACCAATTTCGTGCCGTACATCACTCCTTTGGCATTGATATCGATATGGCGGTCAATCGATTCAACGGCTGTTTCGAAGATAAACCCGGGCTGAATGATTCCTGCTATGTTAAACAGGTAGTCGATACGGCCGAATCGCTGCAAAGCGGCGGCTATCAGCTCCGTCCACTGGTCGGCGCGGCGCACGTCCAGGTGAAAAAGCAGGGTATTGCTTTGTGGGGTAAATGCAGCTGCCAGTCCTTCTTCATTGACATCGGCCAGGACGAGTTGAAAGCCGCGGGCGGCCAGTTCGCCGGCGAAGTGTTTGCCGATACCGCTTGCAGCGCCGGTTACGATAGCTACCATAAATCAGGAAACGGATTTTGTCCAACCAAAAATACCGGCATAACTTTCGTATAAGCCGGGTAATAATTCGCGAAAGCGATCGGGAAACGTAAAAAACAGGGATACGCTTACCGGAAATAACTCCACCTCCTCCAGGTTGATATACTTGTGGATAGCTTCTTTGCTAAAACCGCTGACTCCTTGCAGTAATTCCCAAGTATCGGCGGGTAAATCGGGCCAGTCCAGGTCGGGGTATTTCAGGCGGAAAACCTTAGCGTATTCGTGCAGGCCGATCTGGTAATACTGCCGGGGTTCCATCAGCGCACGCATGAGGGGTTCGGCGGATAAAAGCACTACGCCGTCTTCTTCATAAATTTCAGAGGTGTGAAATTGGGTAGGGTATTGGGGCGTAGGGAACGGCTTGGGATACAATACGATATTTTCAAATTTTGGAAATAAAAAATCCTCCTGGTAAAAAGTGAGTTGTACGGCGCAGCCGCCGATCACCAATTTGAGATCATCGGGCACTGCTTCGACGCCCTGCGGCATAAACTCCTGCGACATATTGAATAGCGCTACCCGCTGCCTGAAGCGTTGTTTTTCTTCGGGCGATAGTGTGCTGTAAAATGCGAAACGCTCCAGCAAAGGCCACAACACCTTAGGGGGCTCAGGCGGGTAGCGGCGGTACCACCACCAGTTGATTTGCGGGCTAAATGTGTACAGCAACGCCAGAATGATCACGTTGGGGATCAGGTAGGTGGCATATGCCCCGTCTACTTCCCAGGCCAGGTATAGCCATACGGCCGATAAGAGGATAAAAGGTAAGGATAATAGTCCTGCAGGCATTATTTTAAGGTTTAGTAGGGTTTAGAGGGGTTTAGTAGGGTTTAGTTTTTTTATAGCCTACAAAACTGCCTTAGGCACTAAACCCTACTAAACCCTACTAAACTTATTACATTGCCTAAAGTACGCAAGCCCTCGTGACTTTTCCAAATTAGCATCAGAAAAAATATAGGCTTATCTATTGCCTGAAAGAAAAATAGTCCCTACATTTGCACTCGCTTTATTGAAAATATAAAGCAGCCGGTATGGTAGCTCAGTTGGTAGAGCACAGGACTGAAAATCCTGGTGTCGGCGGTTCGACCCCGCCCCGTACCACTCCAAGGACGCTCAAGGGCGTCCTTTTTTGTTGATGTTAGACCGTTTACCGCTCAATCAACTCACAAAACGAAAAAACTATGGCCGCGCCTGAAATATCCCGTACCCAAAAGCAAGTCTTCAGCGCAATTGCGCTGTTTACCGCTGTGTTGTTCCTTTATTTGTTATTTGAAGTGACAATCGGAAGCAAATCGCCCAATCCCATGCTTGTTCTGCTGAGCGCTGGGCTGAATTTTGTGATGATGCTGGTGTCTGCTTTTCGATTATCAAAATATCCAAAGGGTACAACGGCTACATCGGCGAGAAAGTTGTTTTTACTACACGGCTGGTTTTACTTGGTATTATTTCTCGTTGGCAATTATGCCCTCTTTATACTTTACGACAAACAAGAAGCGGCCCAAAAGTCGATAGAAGAAACAAAGCGATGGGAAGAACCGGATCGCTACCACTACCTGGTTTTCGACAAAGCCATTGAAAATGTGTCCATTAAAATATATGGTCATGCCTGTGCAGCTACATTGACAGATGATGGCAAAACGGCGCGTTATCTTTTATTAACACCGGATATTTACGAGCCTGGCGACACGCTGCCCTTACTCGTTGCAGTCAGGCATGAGGGACAGGTAAAAAGTTATTCCTTCAAAGATTTTATCTACAACCCGGCGCCGGATACATTTCATATCAAAATCAACAACTAAGCCGGTTGGCAAAGTTTGGCAAAACGCGGAATTATCTTTATTCTTGTGCATAAACACCGCTACCATGTCCAAACCGCTGACCTTCTTCTGCGTATCCTTTTTCTTCAAGGGCGAAGACTTTTTGCGCGCCATCAAAGCTGCGGGCAACACCGTATATCTGCTCACCAAAAAAAGCCTGGAAAACGAGCCCTGGCCGAGGGAGTCTGTCGACGAATTCTTCTACATGGAAGACGACCACAACTCGCCGGAAAATATCGGAAACATAGGCCGGGGGGTGGCCTGGGTGTTGCGCAGCCGGAAAATTGACCGCATCGTGGCCCTCGACGATTTTGATGTAGAAAAGGCAGCGTATCTGCGTGAGGAATTCCGCATACCGGGCATGGGGCAAACCACTGCCCGCCACTTTCGCGATAAGCTGGCCATGCGTACCAAAGCGGCAGAGGCGGGCATTCGCGTGCCGGCATTCAGCGCCTTGTTTAATGATGAAGCCATCCACGAATTTACGCAAACAGTTTCGCCGCCCTGGGTGGTAAAACCTCGTGGCGAAGCCTCCGCTACCGGCATCAAAAAGGTACACGACGCCGGGCAACTCTGGCGCATCCTCGAAGAAATCGGCGACGACCGCCACCGTTATCTTATCGAACAATTCCGCCCCGGCGATGTGTACCACGTCGATTCGTTGTGCCTCAACGGCAAGGTACTGTTCAGTCGCGTATCGCAATACCTGAGCACGCCTTTTGAAGTGGCCCACGGCGGCGGCATCTTCCGCACCCACCTGGTGGAATTCGGCAGCCCCGACGACCTCGATTTGCAGCGCTTCAACGAAGAAGTGCTCATAGCCTTCGGCATGCAGTTCAGCGCCTCGCATACCGAGTTTATCAAATCAAAAGAAGACGGACAGTTCTATTTTCTCGAAACTTCTTCGCGCGTGGGCGGCGCGCATATCGCCAATATGCTGGAAATTGCAACCGGCATCAATATGTGGACCGAATGGGCCAGGATAGAACACGCCATGGCCTACAACCTGCCTTACAAACTACCCCCTACCCGCACCGACTACGCCGGCATTCTGATTTCGCTGGCGCGCCAGGAATACCCCGACTCCTCCCAGTTTAACGACCCGGAAGTTGTCTGGCGCCTACATAAAAGGCACCACGTGGGCCTCATCCTCCGATCGGATGACCGCCGGCGCATCCTCGATTTGCTCGACCAGTATGCGGTGACGGTCGCCCGGGATTACCTCGCGGTAGGCCCGCCGAAGGACAAGCCGACGCATTGAGGGGAGGGGGAGAGTGTGGGAGGGAGAGAGGGAGAGATGCGGGGTAATTTATTTCAATTTAAATCGCACCGGCAGATTATACTGTACCCGTACAGGCTCTCCTTTCTGTATGCCGGGATGCCAGCGGATTTGCTCCGTACGCATTTTTTCAATCACTTCCAGCGTCGCATCACCGCAACCGCCGCCGATATCGCGCATGACAGCTTCATTTGAAATAGTGCCATCAGGCTCGATTACAAAAGTGATGAACACCGTCCCCTGAATGTTTTTCTTCCTGGCTTTTAGAGGGTACTTGAGGTTTTTATAAATATACTCCAGCATTAGCCGGTCGGAACACTTTTTTCTTTCGGTGAGATCTTCAAGCGAATCGCAGCCAGGGAACATAGGCATTTGGTCGATTACCTTGAAAATGGGTTCGGCTTCTGATTTGGTAGCAGATTGCGCTTGCAGCATTACACACAGGAAAAATGCAGGGAAGACGCACAGGTAACTTTTCATAATGGTATTTTTTTTCTATTTATACCAAAATGAAAAAAAAATTACCATCGTGGAGTTCACCTTACAATCTCTCCCTCCCACTCTCTCTCTCTCTCTCCCTCACTCCCCCTGCCCCTTCTTGTAGATGGGGACGGTAGAACACGGCTCGCCGTACATAATGCTCTTGGCATGGGGGCGCAGGCGGCGGGTAATCTCCAGATAGGCGGAGGGCGGCACGGGTTTGTCGCCGCAGCCTTTGATCACAATGCGCTTTTCGTCGTATTGGGCCGGGTCAAAAGCAGCTAAGGACTTATTCATGGCCGCCTGGTAGTAGGCCTCGGCGGCGCCCTGAAATACATCGGCGGCATAGGGCGTGGCATGCGAGGCCACCAGCATATAGGCCCACATGGGTATGATGGCGTCGGCGGTGCAGTATACCAGCAGCACTTTGCCTTGGTATTGCGACCAGTCGTGGGCGGCCAGGGCTTCGCGGAAGTCTTTTTCTTTGAGGATCAAGCCCATAAACAGGTAGTCCTTGAGATCGAAATGCGCGATTTCTTCTTTTGGGAAAAACTCTTCGAGGTTGATGGTGATCAGGGCGCTGTTGGCCACGCGATTTACCAATGGCTTGTCTTCGCTCATCCGTAATTTTTTTTCTTACTCCTCCGCGCTTTCGTAAGTCTCGGGCGCGAGGTCTGTTTCTTCTTCTATGGGCGCCTGCTCGCCGATTTCGTTGTCGGGGAGCTTAAATTCTTTGGGTTTGGGCATTTCTTCCATGCTGCGCAGGCCGAAATACTCCATAAATTTGGTGCTGGTGCCGTAAAGCAAGGGCCTGCCCGGCCCTTCGCTGCGCCCTACTATGGAAACAAGTTCTTTCTCTAATAGTTTCTGCAAGGCATGGTCGCTGTTGACGCCCCTGATGCGCTCTACTTCGGTTTTGGATACGGGTTGTTTGTAGGCGATAATCGACAAGGTTTCCAGAGCCGATCTCGTGAGGCGCTTTTTGGTGGTCTGTTTCAGATACACCCCCACGGTGCCGTGATAGGCGCCTTTGGTGAGAAATTGGTAGCCGCCGGCAATTTCCGCTATTTCCAGGGCGAAATTGTCGTCGGCATAGCGCTGTTTGAGGCTTTCGATGGCGCCCAGCAGTTCGTCTTCGTGGAAGGCCGCGCCAAAGGCTTCTTCCAGGCATAATTTGATATCCTGGAGCGGAATCGGCGATTCTGCGGTGAATATCAGGCTTTCGATATGTTGTGCCAAATGTTCCAACGGCTGTCTTTTTGCGACAAAGTTATAAAATCAAAGCAAACCTTTGGTAGAGGGCAGGCGCCCATTGTGGGGGTCGCGCTGCAGGGCCGTCCGGATGGCTTTGGCAAAAGCTTTGAAGATGGCTTCTATTTTATGGTGTTCGTTATCGCCGTCGGCCTGGATGTTCAGGTTGCAACGGGCCGTATCGCTGAAGGATTTGAAGAAATGCATGAACATTTCGGTGGGCATTTCGCCGATTTTTTCGCGATTGAACCGGGCGTTCCACACCAGCCAGGGCCTCCCGCCGAAGTCGAGGGCCACCTGGGCCAGGCAGTCGTCCATGGGCAGGCAAAACCCGTAACGGTTGATGCCGCGCTTGTCGCCCAAGGCCCGGTTGAAGGCTTCTCCCAGCGCCAGGGCCGTATCTTCAATGGTGTGGTGTTCGTCGATGTGGAGGTCGCCTTTTACCTGCACCCGTAGGTCGAGGTTGCCGTGCCGGGCCAATTGGTCGAGCATGTGGTCGAAAAACCCGAGTCCGGTGTGGTTGTCGGCCAGGCCGCTGCCGTCGAGGTTGAGGTCTATCTGTATGTCGGTTTCGTGGGTGGTGCGGCGCACCGAAGCCTTTCGCGGCGGCTGCCGGAGGAAGCGGTAGATGTCGGCCCAATTGGTGGTAGTGAGGGCGATGACTTCCTGCATGGAGTCGCCGGGCGCCAGCTCGTGGGCGCCCAGGGCGGGGTCGTTGTTGAGCCAGATGCCTCGGGCGCCGAGGTTGCGGGCCAGGGCGATGTCGGTGAGGCGGTCGCCGATCACGTAGGAACCGGCGAGGTCGTAGCTGCCGTCCATATAGTGTGTTAGCAAACCGGTATGCGGTTTTCGGGTAGGCGCGTTTTCGTGGGCAAAGGTGCGGTCGATGACGACTTCTTTGAAGTGGATGCCTTCGTTGGCAAATGCGCGCATGATGAAGTCGTGTACCGGCTGGAATTTATGCTCGGGCAAACTGTCGGTGCCCAGCCCGTCCTGGTTGGTGACCATCACGAGTTCGAAATCCATTTCGCGCACTATACGCCCCAGGTAATAGAAAACCTCGGGGTAAAATTCGATTTTTTCAAATGCATCAACCTGGTAGTCGTGAGGCTCCAATACCACGGTGCCGTCTCTGTCCAGAAATAGTATTCGTTGCATTAGCATCAAAATTTACAAAAATCCCTCTCTCCCTCACTCCCTCTCTCCCTCCCCTCTCAGTCTAACCATTGTCATACTCCACCAGCGCCTGTGCCAGCCGTTCGTTCTCTTCGGGCGCGCCCACGGTAATGCGTAGACAGCCTTCGCACAAAAGTACATTAGAGCGGTCGCGAACGATAATTTTTTGGTTAACCAAATACAAATAAAGTGCCTTGGGATCTTTCACTTTTACCAAAAGGAAATTAGCGTCGGAGGGGTAAATCCGGGTTACAAAATCGAGGCCGCTCAGAAATTGCTGGAGCAATACGCGCTGGCCGAGCAAGCTGGTTACCCACTGCTGTTGCTGGGGCTGGTTATCGAGGGCGCGCAAGACGGCCTCCTGGGTCAGTTGGTTGACATTATAAGGCGGCTTGACCTTGTTCATGAGGTCGATGATGGCCCGGCCGGCAAAGGCCATGCCCAGGCGGATGCCCGCCAGTCCCCATGCTTTGGAGAAAGTCTGCATCACGACGAGGTTGTCGTAGTCTTCCAGCAGTGCCAGGCAGCCCTTGCCCGCAGCGAAGTCGATGTAGGCTTCGTCAACCACGACAATACCCGGAAATCCCTGTAGCAGGGCTTCGATCCGCGCCGGCTCGAATACGTTGCCGGTGGGATTGTTGGGACTGCACAAAAACAGCAGTTTGCTGTGCTCGTCAACGTCGGCGAGTATGGTAGCTACGTCGGGCTGGAATTGCGGAGTGAGGGGGATTTCGGCGACTTCCACGCCGCAGATGTCGGCGCATACGCGATACATGCCGTAAGTGGGCGGCAGGATGACAATGCGGTCGGCGCCGGGATTGCAAAAAATGCGCACAAGCAGGTCGATCACTTCGTCGCTGCCGTTGCCCAGAAAGATATTTTCGGGAGCTACACCTTTGAGTTTTCCCAACTTTTTTTTCACTTCCCACTGCAGGGGGTCGGGATAGCGGTTGAGGCCGGTATCGAAGGGGTTTTCGTTGGCGTCGAGGAATACTTCGGCGTCGCCGGTATATTCGCTGCGCGCCGAGGAGTAGGGTTTGAGCGCCAGGACATTGGGTCGTACGAGTTGTTGCAGATCCATTTATCGCAATTTTTCGAGTTCCGCCAACCGAATCGCTACGGCGCGGCCGTGGGCGGCCAGTTCTTCGGCTTCGGCCAAAATCTCTACTGTGGGGCCGAGGAGGCGTAAGCCGGCGGGACTGAGTTGCTGGAACGTAATTTTTTTAACAAAAGAATCGAGCGACACGCCGCTAAAGGCGCGGGCATAGCCGTTGGTGGGCAGCGTATGGTTGGTGCCCGATGCGTAGTCGCCCACCGATTCCGGCGTATAATGGCCTAAAAACACGGAACCGGCGTTAATAACGCCTTCTGCTATTGTTTCGGGTTGGCGCATGCTGAGGATGAGGTGTTCGGGGGCGTAGGCATTGATGAGATCGAGGGCTTCTTCGCGGCTGTCGACTACGACGGCCAGGCTGTTTTCGAGGGCCTTGGCGGCGATATCCCGGCGGGGCAGGGTGGCCAGTTGGTTGTCGAGCACATGTCGGACGGCCGTCACCGTGATTTCACTAAAAGCCACGAGTACCACCTGGCTATCGGCGCCGTGTTCGGCTTGCGAGAGCAGGTCGGCGGCCACAAAAGCCGGGTTGGCGCTGTCGTCGGCGCACACGAGCACCTCCGAAGGCCCGGCGGGCATATCGATGGCCACGCCGTCGCGGCTCACTATTTGCTTGGCGGCGGTGACGTATTGGTTGCCGGGGCCGAAAATTTTGTACACTGCGGGCACGCTTTCGGTACCATACGCCAAAGCTCCGATAGCCTGCGCGCCGCCTGCTTTCACTACACGGGTAACGCCTACCAGTTGGGCGGCATACAGGATAGCCGGGTGGATTTGTCCGTCGCGCTGTGGCGGCGTACACAACACGATCTCGTGGCAGCCGGCCAATTGGGCGGGTATGCCCAGCATCAGCACGGTTGAAAACAGCGGCGCCGTGCCGCCGGGGATATACAGGCCGACCTTTTCGATGGGCACGCTTTTGCGCCAGCAAAACACCCCTGGCATCGTCTCAATGGGCGATTCCGCTAATTGCTGTCTTTCGTGAAATAGGCGGATATTGGCGTAGGCGGTCTGTATGGCCGACTTCAACGCAGGGTCGAGCAGCGACCCGGATTGCGCCAGGTCATCGGGGTGCAGCAGCAAGTCGTTGAGGGCTACCTTATCGAACTCGAGGGTGTAGCGTCTTAGCGCCGCATCGCCCTCTTTTTGTACCGATTGTAAAATAGCGCTGACGCCGGCTTCCAGACTGGCCGTATCCAGGGTCGGGCGCTTAAGCAGCTCTTGCCAATCGGCTTTGGGTGGGTATTTTACAAATCGCATAGTAAATCAGATAATCATTTTTTCAATAGGCGCCACCAGGATGCCCTGGGCGCCGACGGCTTTGAGCTGGTCGATGATATCCCAAAAAGATTCCTCGGCGATGACCGTATGGATAGAACTCCAGCCTTCGGTTGCCAGGGGCATCACCGTAGGGCTTTTCATGCCGGGTAAAATACGGATGATATCATCGATGCGGTCATTGGGGGCATTCATCAGCAGATAGCGGTATTGGCGGGCAGCGAGTACCGAGCGGATGCGGAACAACAGCTTGTCGAGTATCTCGCGCGCCGGTCCGCTCAATTGCGGGGAAGCTACCAGCACGGCCTCCGAGCGCAGCAGCACTTCCTTTTCTTCGAGGTTGTTTTGAAATAGCGTACTGCCCGAGCTCACCAGGTCGCACACCGCGTCGGCCAGGCCGATATTGGGGGCGATCTCTACCGAGCCGGATATCTCGTGGATATCTGCTTCGAGGTCGTGTTGTGCAAGGAACTGCCGGAGCGTATTGGGGTACGAAGTGGCAATTTTTTTGCCTTGCAGGGAGTGAATACCGGCATAAGGCGTAGCGCGCGGCACAGCTATTGACAGTCGACAGCGGGAGAATCCCAGTGCCAGCACTCTTTCAATAGGGCGTTGCTTTTCGATCATCGTATTTTCGCCGATGATGCCGATGTCGGCCACGCCGTCTTCCACGTATTGGGGTATATCCGAGTTGCGCAAAAAGAGCACGTCGAGCGGGAAGTTGCGGGCGCCGGCTTTGAGCTGATCGCGCCCGTTGTCGATGCTAATGCCGCATTCGCGAAGCAGCAGCAGGGAGTCTTCCTGCAGCCGGCCGGATTTTTGAATAGCTAGTCTGAGTCTGGTTTCCATAGGGAATGAAAACCCTGGAGGAGGGGCGATTGTTCAAAGTGACTGGGATTGCTCTCCTGATGAAGTCAATATTTTGTAATACAAGGATTCAGCTATATAAAAACCTGCTAGGGCGCAAACCAAATTGTCGCTTAAGCGGCCTTTGCATACCCCATTTGCTGGTTAATAATCGTTCGAAGCTTGTCACGCTTTCCACTTTTGAAAACAGC
>JABWBR010000078.1 GCA_013360405.1 Saprospiraceae bacterium | reverse complement strand
CGTGGCAAATTCATACCCAAATTTACATATTGTTTCTTATTCCTACCTTATCCATGGAATTAATCTCAACCATGCTTTATCTTAGCGCTAATCAGTTACAATAATCCCATATACAGGCGCCAAAACCTCTAAAACTTTCGCGTTAGCCCTACATTAAACCCAATCAGTGTGTATTTTTGGATTAACCTGTAATCCGCCGCTGTAAAGCTTGGCAATACCCGCATTGAAGGCGCCAGGCTAATCTGCGTTTTATCGCCGAGGGTATAACCAAGCCGCAGGCTTCCGTAATAGCTCAGTCCTATCCGCGGGCGCATGACGTTATCCGCATCCTGAAGGCTGATGATATCTCCGTTTTCAGATAGAATATCGCCTCCGGACTGTAAAGCCAGGTTGACATATACCCCCCCTTCAACCCCCAGCGACCAGCGATCTTGGCGCCACTGATAACCCAGCAGCACCGGCACATCCAGCAGGGTGTATCGGTTGTAGGTCCGCTTGCGATAAGTAATGTAGCGTGTCACCGGCACGCTACCCCTGGTTATTATAGAATCGCCACTGGAATCAATATAGATTTCCACAATACCATCGGGGATTGAATCATATTCGGTACGTGAACCACTGGTATAAAAACGCTCGTTGATGCGAGTATAACCCAGTCCCGCAAGCGCATAAAATCCCGATGAATGTTGAACCCCTCCCAGCAAAGTACCGCTCACATATTCCAGTGCGTCTTCGGTATCCAGGCGGGCCCGGCGGTAATCGGAAGAATCGCCGGGATGTGATTGCAATGTTTTGAATACTAAGCCCATACCGGCCTCCGGGCGCACCACGAATGTCGTTTTTTTCTTTGCAGGCTGTGGCGGTATTATTGCCGCCGGAATCTGCATATTTTGCTGTTCGCGTGTCAATTGGGCTTTTCGCATCTTGATCGTTTCTACAACGTTTGCCTGGCACACACACCCCTCTCTCCCTCTCTCCCTCTCTCCCTCTCTCCCTCCCCCAGTCACGCCCCCGGCCCCTAAAGGGGAGTTGGTGTCATCGGCCGGTCGTACAGTCGTATAGTCGTTCAGTCCCAAAGTCGCAAAGTCTAAAGTCGTCAACTTTGGGGAAAACTCAGGCGATATTTTTTCACCACTGAGTTTCGCAGAGTTACGCGGAGGGTACGCAGAGGCATTCTTATCTCTGTGATTACTCTGTGTAACTCTGCGAAACTCTGCGGTTAAAGAATCTGTTAAGCTGGCAACATTAGTCGCCACGTCACCCTTTCTCACCCTCTCTCCCTCTCTCCCTCTCACCCTCTCTCCCTCCCACCCAGTTGCCCACAGCAGCCCCATGGCCAGCACCAGAGCAGCGGCGCCTGCCCACCACCAGAAAAAGCCTCGCCGGCGTTTTTTATCCTCGGCCAGCAGGGGCGACAGGCGGTCCCACAGCGCCTCCGTATCGAGTGGCGTGCGGTGGCCTGACAGCGTATTGCGCAAGTGATCGTCAAATTGTGGATCGCTCATATCTTTATTTTTTCGCGGTCAGCAATCATAGTTTGCAGCAGCTTTCGCGCGCGGGTAAGTTGCGAGCGCGAGGTACTTTCCGTAATGCCCAGCATGACGGCTATCTCGGTATGTGGATACTGTTCGATGACGTACAGGTTAAAAATTTGGCGAAAGCCCTCCGGCAATTTTGCGATAAGCGCCAACAACTCCTCGGCGCCTAAGCGGGCATACACATCGGGCAAAAGAAAAGGCTCCTCCGCAGCGTCCAACTCGCCGTTTTCGCGGCGATACCAACTTTTGTCGAGCGCATGGAGGGCGGTAGTGACCACAATGCGCCGCATCCAGGCTTCAAACGAGCCCGTAGGCGCGTAATTGGGGATGGCCCTGAAAATCTTGAGCAAAGCTTCCTGCAGAATGTCTTCGGCTGCCTGACGGTTGGGGGCATACCGCCTGGCCACCGTCATCAACATCGGCGAATACCGCTCTACCAACGCTCGTTGGTAAAGCGGTACGCCTTGTTGGCAGCCTTTTATGATATCATACTCTGTCAAGAGAATGGATTTAAAGCGCTTTATTGTGTTCGAATGACAGCAAACTCTCCGCTCACCGGCGTATCCGGGAATTCCTGCTGGTTGTTGTCGTAAAAATCCATCGTGCCGTTGAACGTACCCCGCACAAATTCGCCGACACCACCGAATTCGGTGACGGTAACGGTCATGGAATTACAAGGGTTAAAGCAATAGCCGCCAAAATAGTCGGGCTGCAAAATGAAATAAGTAAATCGGACTCCTGCGCCGTTATAAACTCCTGGGGCGCCAACAGGAAAGGTAAAATTGAAAGTATAGATAGAATCCTGGGTAAAACTGCCTATTTCAAATAGCGCCCCAGGCGTACCCGAAAGCTGCGGCTCAAGATACGTGTATTCTTCGCCATTGAGGTTGACGCGAATATATTCTGAGATGGTATTGGCGCACACCGAAATATCGCCGGCGTCAATATTAGATGCGATAGCAAAAGTATATTCCACACTTTCCACATTATTGGCCAGGTCATAGCCCTTGAGGCTTATTTCGGTGGCGTTGCAATACATGATGGCTTTGGAAAACTGGCCGTTGGCATCGGCGAGGATAAAATGCGTGCCGCCCCATTCATTGCTCAGGCGCAACAGTCCGCCGGGTAGCGGGTCGCCGTCGCAGTTGATCAGGGCGCCACTCACATTTGTTATAGACGCAGAAAGATCATCCAGGGTGATAGCGCCGAGGTTGGCATCGTCGGTAAACGGCCCTATGGCTTGCTCGTAGGCCACATCGCCGCAATGATCCAACACCCGCAATATCAATGCTTCACCGGCGGGTACTTTGCCGGTAAAGATACCGTCTCCGTTGGTCAGTCCGCTGCCCACCTGACTGGTTGAAGTCATTTCGATCATCACCAGGGTATTAGTGAGCGGGTTGCCGGCTTCAGTAAGCAATTGGCCCTCGATATTGACCAGCGGGAAGGGATAATCGCAGTTCCAAAACGAAAAGTGGCTTACCGACCCCACATAGTTGTCGCCCTGCCGCGTAGCGCTGCCTTCTTCGCGCCACAGGCCCGTATTTTCATCAAAATACCAAAGTGGGATTGAAGCCGGCGCGCTATTGCGTAGCGAAGCCGGGATGGGGAACATGAGTTCCGCCTCGGCGCCCTGGCCCAGGTTGAGGCGATCGCCGGCGGGACTGCTGAGTTCTACTACCAGCATGCCGTATGAGGCCAGCGACACCTCTTCCCTGTCGCTATCGATACCTTGCAGGTTGCCCGGCATAATGCGGGCCATACTCCTGTCGGAGGGGTTGAGCCATCGGGCGGCCACCTGTACTTCGCCGTTATAAGCGCTGCCGTCAGCCGTTACCATGCCGTTGGCGGGCAGTTTCACGCGGGCGCCGCCGTTGGTTGTTACCGTGCCGCCGTTAGCCGAATTCACCTGTCCGGCGATTTGCCGGGGCATCAGCGCGAGCCGCACGTAATTTTCAGCGTTAGCCTTCGGGAAAATCCGGGTAGAGCTATGGAAATAGCCGGGTTGGTCCACCTTCACAAAAGTGCCGTTGGCATCGAGCACCACATTGCGGAAGACAAAAAAACCGTCGGCGTTGGTCGTTTGTTGCTGGCTGCCCAGCTTTACTATGGCGCCTTCAATAGCCTGTCCGCCTTCATCCGTTACCTGGCCGGCCAAAGTGCCGTTTACCTTGATCACCGGCGGCGTATACACCGTATCAACGATAGTAGTTTCTTCCATGTCTTTGCGACAAGCCGCAAAACCCAACACGAGGAGTAAGTACAAAAACAACTTTTTCATGCAGTTCGGATTTAATCTGAAAAAATGTGGTCAACAGGCCTGTCAACGGATTTCAAAGACTAAACCGGAATGGGCGGGGATTCGCTGCATGAGGGGGGAGGAGAGAGTGAGAGAGGGAGGGAGGGAGGGAGCGCCGCGGGACTGACTTATTCCTCCTCCGGAAAAACGGTATTCACCTCCATCACAAACCCGGGTAAGACCGACGAGTTGATGGGGCCTTCTTCGGCGGCAAAAGAAAAGAGGCGGTAGCGGTTATTGTCGAGCAGGTATACTTCGATACTGCGGTTGCGGGGGTCCACAATCCAGTATTCGCGCACGCCGAATTGTTCGTAGAGGTCTTTTTTGATAACTCTGTCTTTATCTATCGTGCTTTTGGAGATAATTTCCACGATCAAATCCGGGGCGCCCACGATGCCGTTGTTTTCGCGCACCACAAATTTGCGCTCATTGCTCACAAACACTAGGTCGGGCTGGATGCCGGCGTTTTCTTCGTCGAAATAGACGTCGTAGGGGGCAAAGAAGAGTTCTCCCGCTTTCTTCTCGCGGTTGTAATGTTCCAGCACATACACCAGTTGTCTGGCTGCGCATTGGTGGGGCGTATTAGGTGATGCTCGTTTCACTACTTCTCCGTGAATAAGTTCGTAAATAGAGGTGTCTCCTTCCGGGATCTCCATTTTCCGGAAAGTGGCATACGTCATTTTTTTGGACAAAGTTTCCATCTCGTTGCGAACTTGCATATCCTGTTAGAACAGTTTAAAGGTACGAATAGATTTGGAAGGGTGCAAGGGGAGAAGTGGACTGCAAATTCGAGTTCAATTTTTACATTAAAATTAACACTTAATGTAAATAAAAATTGTGAACTTGCAATGAACATAACCTTCAAAGACAAAAAACTGATGAAAACTGCCGGCGACCTCCTCCATAATCAATACAATCCGCTAACCGTCTCCCACCCCGGCGAGACACTCCGGGAAAAACTCGAGGAGCTACAGATGGGGCCCAAAGAATTTGCCGTACGGACGGGGAAACCGGAGAAAACGATTTCGGAAGTCCTGAACGGCAATAGTTCCATCACGCCCGATATGGCCGTACAATTCGAAAACGTGCTGAAAATCCCCGCACGCTTTTGGTTGCAGCGGCAATACCACTACGACGAAGCGCTTGCACGGCATAAACAAGAACAAGAAATAGAACAGGCCACAGACTGGGCGAAAGCATTTCCCTACCCCCAAATGGCCCAACTCGGCTGGGTGCCGCCGGCTAAATCTGCTTCGGAGAAAGTACACGCCTTATTCGACTTTTTCGGCATCGCCGTCGCCGGTGCATGGGAAGATTTTTTTCTTCATGCCAAATTAAAAACCACGTTCCGCATTTCTTTGGCGCCTACCAAAACGCCCCACGCTTTATCCGCCTGGCTGCGAAGAGGCGAAATACAGGCCGGACAAATGCAAGCGCCATCCTATGACGAGAAAAAATTAAAAGCCGCATTGCCCCAGTTGAAGCGGCTGATGGCCGAGAACCCTTCTGATTTCTTCCAGCAGGCGCAGGCCTTATGTCTGCAAGCAGGCGTAAAAGTCGTCGTCACGCCCAATCTCCCCAAAGCCCCCATCAGCGGCGCCGCCCGCTGGGTGCACGACAATCCCCTGATCCAACTCTCCAACCGCTACCAGCGCCACGACAGCTTTTGGTTTTCCTTTTTCCACGAGTTAGGCCATATCCTGCTGCACGGCAAAAAAGAGATCTTCCTGGAAGACATTGACTACTCCGACAAGGACAGGCAAAAAGAACAGGAAGCTGACGACTTTGCTGTGCAATGGACGCTGCCATTGGAACAGGAAGCCATCCTCCGCGAAGCCCTGCCACTCTCTGATTCAGCAGGTGGTGACGAGGTAACGGCCAAGGGAATCAAAACCCAATCTGCTTAATCCATTAATCCTCCAAATCTGCGATTCAGACAACTATACAATGACAGCAGATGTAAACCCACTAATTCATCTCAACCTAAGATAAATAGGCTTCAATCGAGCATCAATGACGCCCATGACTTGAGAGAACTCCAGTTTTTACCAACGCCACTGTGTTCTTCTTTTCACTCATAGCAAAACAGTCAAATAAGTTTTCATTTGTTCTTCCACCCGCAGCAAGCGCGCAAAATGCAGCAACCGCTCAATATCCCGACCTTTTTCTTTGAGGTAGTTCTTTAGCACTTCTTTTTCTACATCCCTGCCGATTTTGTTCCGGAACCGGATGGCGTCGCAAACCGCTTTTTCTTTTTCGTAAATTTTTAGCCGCGTTTCTCCGATGGTGACTTCCGTGATGCCGATATGCCAGTATTTTTCGCTCCAATAGTATAGTCTGATGGGCGGATAATCGGGCAGGGCGACTTTCCTCGATTTCTCGATGGCGATATGGTACTCAGGGGGGACAAAGTCGGAAAGCTCGTAGTAATTCCAGGCGGAAAAGAGACAGATCACGCCTTCAGGTACTATACGGCTGACTTCTTCCAATTCATCTGCTATGTCGAGGGAAGCAAGGCGGTATAGCCCTCGTTTTATTTTTATAATGACCCCCTCCTGGACAAGTATATCCAGATAATGATGGTGCAAACCCACGTCCAGGAGATCCCTTGTCCGGGCATATCCCTTGTTTTGCCCAAATAGCCGTAGTATTTGATGATTTTGATTCATTGTTGCGAAAACTACTGCTAATATATGTAAAAGCAGTCTTTTTTGCAACTATTTTTAAACCTACAATAAAATTACTACAAGACCTACTTCTTCCCTACCTCACAAACCCCCGCAAAAACTCCTCCTTATAAGCCCGCCCCACCGGAATTACTTTCCCATCGGTCAAAAACAACTGATTACCCGACAATTTTTCAATTTTTGCGGTATTTACGATGTACGACTTGTGTACGCGCACAAACTGCCGGGGGTCGAGCATTTCTTCCCAATATCGCAGGGGCTCGGAGGACAGGTGTTTTTTGTCGGCCAGGAATAACTCGGTGTAGTCGGTGTCGGACTTGAGGTAAAGGATGTCGTCTACGGTGATTTTGATGTGCTCGTAACCCGATTTGAGGAATATTTCCCGGCGAGGGTTTTCCGCAGTAGCCTGCATCGGCGCCGGGGTGATTTTGACCGGCACTTTGGCTACGGCCTTGACGAACCGCTGAAAAGAAAACGGCTTTAACAAATAATCAACCACATTAAATTCGTAGCTCTCCAAAGCATAATCGGGAAATGCCGTGGTGAGGATGATATGCGGCGGGTTGGCAACGGTTTTCAGAAAATCGAGGCCGGAGATTTTGGGTAGGTGAATATCCAGAAAAATCAGGTCTACTTCTTCTGTTTTTAAATAATCTAAAGCTTGGATGGCGTCGGCAAAGGTGGCTTTCAGGTGTAAAGTCCCGATGTCTTCGATGTATTTTTTTAAAATGCGCTGCGCAGGCGGCTGGTCTTCGATGATGATGCAGTGCATGGCTATTCGCTTTTAGTCAGGTCAATGGACAAACGCACTTCGTACCGGTTTTCTCTTATGTCGATGTGCAATTGGTGGGCGCCGGGATACAACAGTTGCAGCCTTTTTTTGACGTTTTTCAGGCCGATGCCCTGCGACAGGCTGCCGGTATTGGACTGGGGCAGAAAGGAGTTTTTACATACAAATTCCAGGATGCCGGACTCGGAAAGCTGCACATCAACATCAATAGTAATATCGTCGGCCTGGCTGGCGGTGCTGTGCTTGAAGGCGTTTTCGATAAATACGGTCAATATGAGCGGGGCGATGCGATATTCAGATGTGTTTATCGCGGCGTTGAAATGAACCCTCCCCCGCTCTTCAATCTGCATCTCGCTGATTTTGATGAAATTCTGTAGCTGATCTACTTCTTTGCTAAGCGGCACGTATTTTTCTCTGCATTCGTAGAGCATGTACCGCAGCATCCCCGATAGCTCCAATATAATTTCGGGGGTCTTCGGGGAGTTTTCGATGGCGTAGGAATACAGGTTATTGAGGTTGTTGAACAAAAAATGCGGGTTGATCTGCGAGGTCAAAAACTGCAATTCGCTTTCGCGTACCGCCAATTGGAGCGCTTCTACTTCGCGCTGTTTGCCCAGCGCATCCCAGGCGAATTTAAACCCCGATAAAATGATAATAACGGGCAGTACCTGCGACAAGGTAAAAAACACGCCGGGGAACGAGTAAGCCCTTGTATCGGGGAAGAAAATCGGCTCCAGCGCTAACTCCTCGAGGAGCATAACAGTTGAGGCGGCCAGTAGCACGCCGACAAAAAACGGGAGGTATTTTTTTTGATAAAAATAGCGGGGCAGCAGCCAATAATTGATAAAAAAGGCCGCCAGGGCATAATTGAGGAAATAGACGATTTTTTGCAAGTTGATATCGGGATGCTCCCTTTCAAAAGAATAAAAGACAAACACGACCAGGTGAAGGACTAGCTGAAAAAAGACCTCTTTGGAGGAGGCCCATGCCGCGCTGATAATTTTTACCATACCCAAATATAGCCTTTCGCGGTTGGTTTACACAAAGGAATCCCGCCAACGGCATAATCAAACCTGTCAACGGCGAAAACCAATCTTTGAAAATACTGTTGTCGTTCAGGGGTTAAGTTATGCCGTTCAAAGAAACAATTTTTATTCAAACAAAAAGCCCCGCTTCTTTGCAGTATCAATTCATTCTGAATCATTCTACCATGAAATACACATTCTTGCGTTTCGTTTTGATCGCCGGTTTTGCCATTTTCTCCATGAGCCTTTTTGCCCAGCAGGGCGAAATTGAAATCAAGGGCAAAGTCCTGGAAAGCAACAGCGGGCAACCTATCGAATTTGCCTCTGTACTGGTGGCCGATAAAACTACGCAGCAACCCATCACGGGCGTCACCACGGACATCGACGGCAATTTCAGCGTACAGACCAGTACGCCTAATTTTTACATAGAGGTCAGCTTCCTCGGGTTCGCTACAAAAACGATCAAGGATATCCCCGTCGTGGACGGCACGGTTGACCTGGGCACGATTATCCTCTCCGAAAACAGCGAATTGCTGGACGAGGTGGTGGTGCGGGCAGATAAATCTACCACGGAGTTCAAATTGGACAAACGCGTTTTTAACGTGGGCAAAGACCTGAGCAGCACGGGCGCCAGCGTGTTGGAGGTGCTGAATAATGTGCCTTCCGTCAACGTCAGCATCGAAGGACAAGTGAGTCTGCGGGGCAGCTCGGGCGTGCAAATCCTTATCAACGGCAAACCCTCGGTGATCGCCAACGAACAAGGCAACGCCCTGGGCACTATCACCGCCGATATGATCGAACGAATTGAGGTGATCACCAACCCCTCCGCTAAATACGACGCCGAAGGCACTTCGGGCATCATTAATATTGTGATCAAGAAAGAAGAGCGAAAAGGTATGAACGGCTCGGTTAGCATCAACGTGGGCGCGCCGCAAAATCACAGCGTGGGACTCAGCCTCAACCGCCGCACGGAGAAGTTCAACCTGTTTAGCCAACTGGGCGCCGGCTACCGGGAACTGCCCACCGACTCCCGGAATATCAACCGCGACCTGATCAACAATACGTCTATTCTGAGCGATGGCCGGGATTTCCGCAACGAAGGCTTTCTCAACTTTATCCTGGGCACGGATTATCACATCAACAAATACAATATCCTTACCCTTTCGGGAAATTTTACTTACGAAGTCGAAGACCAACCCTCCACTACCACTTTCCGCATCCCCGACGAAACCGGGGTGGCCGTTTCGGAGTGGATCCGTACGGAATCGACCAAAGCAACTAACCCGAAATATCAATACGAATTGCAGTACAAAAAGCAATTCCGCGACGACGAAAACCATACCCTGCTCTTTAGCGCGCTGGGCAATTTCTTCGGCAAAGACCAGACTTCGGAATTTTATAATTTCAACCTCACCGGCGACGGCGCCACCAACGACCAACAAACCCGCACGGATTTCAAAGAGGAAAGACACACGTTTAACCTGGACTATATCAAGCCTTTTTCAAAGAAATGGACGCTGGAAACCGGCGCGCAATACGTGATCAACAACGTTAGCAACGACTTTGCCGTGAGCGACCTGGTGAACGGCGAATGGATTGAAAACGGCAACCTGACCAATATTTTTGAATACAGCCAAAATGTATTGGGCGTGTATGCCACAGGAGCTTATGAGGACGAAAAATGGGGCCTAAAACTAGGCCTGCGTGCAGAAAATACCGACCTGAGCACTTATCTCGTGAATACCCAGCAATCTAATAACCAGAATTTTACCAACCTCTTCCCAACACTGCACACCTCATACAAACTCACGGATAACTTTTCGCTGCAAGCGGGTTATTCGCGCCGCGTTTTCCGCCCGAGGTTGTGGGACTTGAACCCGTTTTTCAATATCCGCAATAATTTCAGCATCCGCACCGGCAACCCCAACCTGCTGCCGGAATTCACCGATTCCTACGAGTTGACGAGCATTTACATCCTCGGACAAGCTTCTCTGAACTTTGGCGTGTACTACCGCTATACCACGGAAGTTGTGGAACAGGTGTCTACTTTTGAAAACAATATCAGCATTTTTATGCCCATGAACATCGGTACCAACCGCTCTACGGGCATCGAGATAAACGGCAAAATCGACGCCACCAAATGGTTGTCCTTCAACGGCGACTTCAACTACAATTATTTCAACCGCCAAGGCTCACTGGAAGCCACTTCTTTTGATTTTAATGCCGACCAATGGTCGTCGAAGTTGACCGCCAAACTCAAACTGCCCGCTGAAATTGAATTCGAGATCATTGGGCAATACCAGTCGCGGCTCCAGACCGTGCAAAGTGTGGTCTCCGAAAACCTCTTTGCCGACCTCGGCTTGCGCAAAAAGATCATGAAGGGCAAAGGCGTTTTCAACCTGAGCGTCCGCGACCTGTTCGCTTCCCGCATTCGCGAAAGCGCAACCAATCAGCCCAACTTCTATCTATACAACTGGAGCCGCCGCGGCCGCTTTGTGACGTTCGGCTTTAGCTACGGCTTCGGCAAAGGCGAAGCTATGGAGTATTCGGGGCAGAGAAGGCGCTTCTGATTCTCACCCTCCCACACTCCCACCCTCTCACACTCTAACCCAGCACTTGTCCGCCGGCCAGGAATGGCTGATCATACACCCGCTTGCCGGTGGCCTTGTACATAGCATTAGCCAGCGCGCCGATAATAGGCGGATTCAAAGGTTCGCCGAGGCCCGTCGGGTCAATGCCGTTGTTTACAAAATGTACCTCGATAGCCTTGGGGGCCTCGCTATGGCGGATGAGGCGATATTTGTCGAAATTGCTTTGCTCTGCCGCGCCGTCTTTGAAAGTAAGGGTGCTGTATAGGGCATGGCCGATGCCATCCACGATACCGCCCTCTACCAGATTGATAGCCGCATCGGGGTTCACCACGATACCGCAGTCGACAGCGCAGTGCACTTTTTGAATCACCGGTTTGCCGTTCTCCAGCACCATATCAATTACCTGGGCTACGTAGGAATTGTGGCAGTAATATGCCGAAACGCCCCGGTGTACGCCCGCGGGGTCATTTTTCCCCCAGCCCGATTTCTCGCGAACCAGTTCCAGCACCCCCGCATAGCGGGCCGCCTCGTAGTCGTTGTTCTTGCCCACGGGGTTTTTCTTGGCCCTGTCGAAAAGCTCCAGGCGGAACTCGATGGGGTCTTTGCCCATAGCCTCTGCCACCTCATCCAGGAACGACTGCTCGGCTCCGGCTATGAAATTCGAGCCCGGCGCGCGCCAGGCGCCGGTGGAGATGTTGGAGTCCAGGGTCCAGTCTTCGGCCAGGTAGTTGTCTATGGCGCCGGCCGGGAAACGGTCGGCGTGCACGGGGCTGTCCTGGATGCCGCCTCCGCGGATATGAAAACCTATGAGCTTATTATCGGCGTCCAGGGCGGCGCGGTAGGTGACGTGGTAGGCGGGGCGATAGATACCCTGCGTCATGTCGTCCTCGCGGGTATAAACCAGCTTAATGGGCGCGTTCATTTTTTGTGAAATGACAGCTGCCTCCACCACGAAGTGGCCGTAGAGTCGCCGCCCAAAACCGCCACCTTGGCGGGTCATTTGTATATCGATCTTTTCGAGGGGCAGTCCGAGGCGGGCGGCCACCGTTTTTTCCATAAATTCCGGCGTCTGTATCGGCCCCACGAGTTCTGCTTTGTCGGCTGTCACGTGGGCGAAGAAATTCATCGGCTCCATGGTATTGTGGGGCAGGAAGGGGGCGGTATACGTGCGTTCGATGACCTTTGCCGCGCTTTTGAAAGCCGCCTCCGGGTTGCCGTCCTTGCGGAGTTGGGTGGCGGGTTTGGCGGTGAGCGCGGCCATTTTGGCCATGTAACCCTCGGTGTTTTCGGCTGCTGAGGTGCGCTCCCACTCAATTCTCAGCGCTTTTTTGGCGTTCATCACCTCCCAGGTCGTATTGCCCACCACGACTACCAGTTCATCGAAGGCGGTTGTATCCGACCATTGTTTTTCGTAGCCTTCGTTGTAGACGTTAACCGTAAAGACATCCTTGATGCCAGGCATAGCCTTTGCCGCCGAGTCGTCCACCGATTTCAGTTTCATACCAAAAGCCGGTGGGTGAGCGATCATCGCGATAAGCATGCCCTCAACCTTGTAGTCTAGTCCGAATAGCGGCTGCCCCGTCACGATTTTCTTGCCGTCTACGTTTTTGCGCGACGTACCGATGATCTTGAAATCCTTTGCATCTTTGAGTTGCACCTCCTCCGGCACGGGGATTTTGGCTGCGGCTGATGCTACCTCGCCGTAACCTATCGACTTACCGCTTTTTTTGTGGTACAACATACCTGCGGCGGTAGTAATTTCGGCTACGGGAACCTGCCACTGCTGGGCTGCGGCTTCCCGCAGCATGTGCCGGGCCGTAGCGCCGGCCATACGCAGGCTCTGCCAACCCTGCCGGATCGACTGGCTGCCGCCGGCCAGTTGGCGGGTAAATATATCGGTGTTGAGCGGCGCTTGCTCTACTACCACGTTTTTCCAGTCCACGTCGAGTTCCTCGGCAATGATCATCGGCATCGAGGTCTTCACGTTCTGCCCGATTTCGGGGTTGGGCGACATGATGGTGACCACGCCGTTTTCACCGATTTTCAGAAAGCCGTTGATATTAAACCACTCTTTCGGCATGTTGAGCACTTCCTCGGGCGTAGGGTTACAGGAAGCCAGCCAGCTAAAGCCCAGCATCATGCCGCCTCCTGCGAGGACGGTGGTTTGCAAAAAAGAACGCCTGTTATATGTTGTTTTTACGATTGTCATCGTGAAATAGGTTTTGTTGTGTGTATAAATTTAGCGGGGATATTTATTAACCACGGAGTTTCACGGAGTTCACACAAAGTTTCACGGAGTGAGATGTTAGCCTCCGTGAAACTCCGTGTAAACTCCGTGAAACTCTGTGGTTTAAAAAACCTGTGCTTATAGTCTGACAGTCTGATAGTCTAAGTTATACTGCTGCCTTAATCGCTGCCTTAATGCGCACATACGTGCCGCAGCGGCAGATATTGCCGTTCATAGCGCCATCGATTTCCTCATCGCTGGGCTTTGGATTGGCCTTCAAAAGGGCCACGGCGTTCATAATTTGTCCGGCCTGGCAATAGCCGCACTGCGGAACGTCGTGTTCCAGCCAGGCTTTCTGCACCGGGTGGTCGCCGTCTTCCGACAGCCCTTCGATCGTCGTGACGGCCTGGTTGCCTATCTGTGAGACGGGCAACATACAGGAGCGCATGGCTATATCGCCCACTAGAATCGTACAGGAGCCGCACTGGGCAATACCGCAGCCATATTTGGTACCCACCAGATTGAGGTGGTCGCGCAGCACCCAGAGAATGGGCGTAGCTGGATCGACCTCCACCTGTTGTTTTTTACCGTTGATGTTAAGGTTGAAAGTTGCCATGATATTTAAAGTGGGTGTATGATTTTATACGCTCAAGATAACAATTTATTGTGAAAATTCATAGGCTTGGGTGAGGGAGTATGCGCCCAATTATCGGGAATTAGGTAAATGATATTGACACCCTGCCTTAAGTTATGTCTCCCATGCCTCGTGCAAAGACTTTACAAAAAGCTCATTCAGCAGGGCAGTATCGGGTTGTATATGGGGATGCAACGATTTTGCATATTCGTCAAAATATGCAATTTTCTGTGCCAGGTAGTCATTCAGAATTTGAATTTTTGGCTCTTTATGGAGTTCCTCTCCGGCCATTTTCCTGACGAGCAGTTGTTGAATTTCCTCTTTTACTGCGGGCTCCGTCACCTGGCTGTCCAGGAGTTTGTGAAACTCCATGGGGATCATGGTGTTGTTTGCTTGAATCCAATCGCAGGCTAATACGGGGCGCAGTACATAAAAGTATTTTTTTAGTCGCACTAAATCCCCTTGCAAATACTCTTTGAAGTTGCCTTTTGCCATATTCAAATAATGATACAGGCAGGACTTCGGATTGAAGTAGGTTTTCATCAGATCGCGCAGTTGATCGGCGGTGGAACCTTGCTGGAGGTACACAATCGGACTTCTCAGCCACTCTAACATGGGAGGGTTGGATTTTCTAAACAGGCGCAATGCTTTTTTGAGTTCCCAGCCTGCGAGGTCAATGTCGTTGGGCAGAATTTCATCTTGACTATCTTTTTTATCGTCGATTTGCAGGTACCAGTCGAGTTGATGAATATAGATGTACCTCACATCCCAATCGCTGTCGGGAGATGCAAACCCCCAGGCGCGACTGCCGCTTTCTACAGCATAAAGAATTTTGACGTTGTGCTGTCGTTCGAGGCGATGGAGTTCTTGTTGGATTTGGGTGGTCATGGGTTGTTGAATCGATAATAATTTAATTAGTAGGGTTTAGCGATTGGGTTGAGCGTTAGGGTTTAGCTGTATGTTTAGTTAACTAACCCCTATCGCTAAACTGCGCATGCACTAAACCCCCTGGGGCGTTTCCCCGCCGTCACCTAGTCACCACCTGAGGCATTTCCCCAGCCGTCACCTCGTCACCACCTGGGACGTTTCCCCCGCCGTCACCTCGACAAAAAAAACTGGCGGAACTGCTCCAACTCCTCCAATTCCTGCTGCACAAAACGGTCGAACAAGCGGTCGCCTACCTGATGGCGAAGCGCTGAAATACCCACGTCGATCAGGCGCAGACCATCGGAAGTGAGGAAAACATTGTCGAAACTCAAACCCGGCATATCGGAGGGCCGGCGAAGATAGCGGTGAACGAAACCGGCCTGGTGCAACTGTTTTAGTTCATCTTCCATCACGTCTACCCACAATTCCCGTTTTTCCTGCTCGTAGGCCCGGTAATCCATGGGGTACAAGCGCTCCATGACCAGCATTTCGGTGTCTTCATTCCACACGTCGAGGCGGATGAAGCGCACTACGAGGCTGTTAACGTTATTGGCGTATTTCATTTTTTCGGCTTCCGAGCCTATATCTGAGCGGGTATCACCGGCAAACAACTTACCCGCTTCCATCTCGGAAAGTACGATCACCGTATTATTGGCGCCGGAGGAAAGTACGCGCGGGTAGCGTTTGGTCATAATGACAATATGATTGTAAGGTAAAAATAGGGATTTTCTCCGAACCTTGCCCCTAAAACAAACTCCCTACCCAAACAAATTCCCCGAACCCCGGTGCGCCGGGATAACGCCCGATAAGGCGATAGTCCTGTAGTCCAATGGCATGAAATGTTTTTGTTTTCTACATTTTATCGGATAATTTGTATGGGAAAATGACAAATTTCCAATTTAACAATAGCCACGCTTTTAAAATTGCGTTCCTGCCTGAAATAACTCCAATACTCCCTTCTCCTACACCTGTTTTGCACCAAGCTAATTCCTCCTCCCCCAAAACAATCTATTCAAATACTTGTTTGAATATTAGAATACAATATTACTTATGGAAAAACGAGCCTTCAAAGACAGCATATACACCGCCATCGCAGGGCTGACCAAAGCCTTTGGCCACGCCAACCGCCTGGAAATACTCGACCTGCTGGCAAATGGCGAAAAAACCGTGGAGCAAATCGCAGGGCAGACCGCCATCACGGTGGCTAATGCCTCGCACCACTTGCAACTGCTGAAAAATGCAAAGCTGGTGAAGGCCCGGCGGGAGGGCAATTTTATTTTTTATACCCTCAACGGACGAAAGGTCTACGCGGCCTGGAAAGCGCTGCGGGATTTGGCGACGGAGCAAGAGCCTGCCGTGCAAATTACACTCCATCGATTCCGGGAAGAGGCAGGCAGTCCGCAAAGCAGCTCTCTCGAAGACCTGCCGGGCATTGACCAGGCAATTCTCCTCGATGTGCGGCCGGCAGACGAATTTGCCGCCGGACACCTGCCGGAGGCCCGCTCTATCCCCATCGAGGAGCTGCCGGAACGCCTTGGCGAACTGCCCCGCCACAAAGTCATCATCGCCTACTGCCGCGGGGCTTTCTGTACGATGGCCGACGAGGCGGTGCAATTGCTCAAAGCCAATGGCTTCGACGCCCTCCGCCTCGAAGAAAGCTACCTGGATTATATGCTGGTAAATACAACCCTGTCATGAGTGAAGTAAAACTCGGCTTGCGCCAAAACTGGCAGCAGTTCGCGCTTCTCGTCGTCATCAACGCATTCGTGGGCGGCATGGTGGGACTGGAGAGAACTATTTTGCCGGAAATTGCCGAAACAGATTTTGGAATGGCAGCCAAAACCGCCATTCTTTCTTTTATCGTCGTTTTTGGGGTGGTTAAAGCTATTACCAATTATTACACGGGCACTTTAGCCAATAAATTAGGCCGAAAAAACTTATTGACGCTGGGATGGCTGATCGCCCTTCCTATTCCCTTTATCCTGATTTATGCGCAGTCGTGGAATTGGATCATATTCGCAAACGTACTGCTGGGCATCAACCAGGGCTTGACATGGTCGAGTACGGTTGTGATGAAAATTGACCTGGTGGGGGAAAAGAACCGCGGACTGGCAATGGGGCTGAACGAATCGGCCGGCTATCTCGCGGTGGGTGGCGTTGCTTTCCTGACGGGCTGGATTGCATCAGCATATGGGGTGCGACCATATCCGTTTTACCTCGGCATTGCATTCGCGTTTATCGGGTTGATCTTAAGCTGGTTGTTTGTAAAAGATACCGCTCACCATGTCCATGCCGAGACGACCACGAGCGAACTGCCAAAATTGAAAAATATCTTTTGGGAAACCACCTGGAAGCATAAAAGCCTGGGGAGTATTTCACAAGCGGGACTGGTCAATAACCTGAATGACGGAATGGTCTGGGGGTTGTTTCCGATTTTGCTGGCCACAAAAAATTTCGATTTAGCCCAGATAGGGAAAATCGTAGCGCTTTATCCCATTGTCTGGGGATTGGGCCAATTGTTTACCGGAAAAATGGCAGACCACCTCCATAAAAAAAGTATGCTTTTCTGGGGTATGTTGATGCAGGGTGTTGCTTTGTTGCTGATGATATATGCGACCGGCTTTTTCCATTTTGCTATCCTTTCTGTGGCGCTGGGTATCGGCACGGCTATCGTCTATCCTACATTTTTGGCTGCAATCGCGGATTACGCTCATCCACAACAAAGGGCGGAAAGTATCGGTGTTTTTCGCTTATGGCGTGACCTGGGCTACGCTGTCGGCGCTTTATTGACGGGCATTCTCGCTGACTCCTTGGGTATCAATTGGGCAGTAGGCTCCATTGGGTTTTTAACCATTTTATCATCCATTATTATTTTAATTCGGATGAAAAAATAGCACGTTTTGCTCAATCCGCAATCCGAATTCCGAAATCCGAAATCAAACCGCCGCTTTTTCCGGATTTTTCGCCGCCACCCCAGCTCCGGCTTTGGGTAGTCGGATGGTAAAGGTGGTGCCCACATTTTCCTGCGATTTTTTTACAAAAATCTTCCCGTTGTGGTATTGCTCAATGATGCGCTTGGCTAAAGAAAGGCCGAGGCCCCAGCCGCGCTTTTTGGTGGTATAGCCGGGCTGGAACACGGTTTTGTATTTGCCGGAGGGAATACCCTTGCCCGTGTCGCTGATATCGATGTAGATGTAGTCGTTGTCTTTGGTGACTACCGCGCTAATCTCTCCTTTACTACCCATTGCGTCGAGGGCGTTGCGCAGCAGATTTTCGATAACCCAATCAAATAAGGGCGGGTTGAGCGCCACCTGGAGGTTGCCCTCATCAGGACCGGGGAAGGAGAAAACCACCTTTTTGGAAGCCCTGCGCTCCATGTAGAGCCGGCATTTGTCGAGTTCTTCGTAGATATTGACGCGATCGAGTTTGGGCAGCGAGCCGATCTTAGAGAAACGCTCGGCGATGAGTTCGAGGCGGTTGACGTCGTTGCTCAGCTCGTGGAGCACTTCATGGACTTCTTCGTCGTCCTCCCTGATAGAACGCAGGTGCTCTATCCAGGCCACGATAGCTGAGATCGGCGTGCCGAGCTGGTGGGCGGTTTCTTTGGCCATGCCCACCCATACGCGGTTTTGCTCAGCCCGGCGCGCAGAGTTGAATCCCAGATAACCGAAAACCACAAAAGCGGCAATCAGGCAGAGCTGTACCACAGGAAAATAGCGCAGCTGCGTAAGCAATTTGGATTCCTGGTAGTATATCAGCAGCGTGCCGTCCCAAATAGGGATAGGCTCGAAGCCTTTGGCGTCGAGCTTTACGATTTGTTCTTTTAAATATACGTGATTGGAATCGAGGCCGCTTCCGAAATTGGCGGCGTCATAGATATCGCCCCGGTCGTCTACGATAATTACCGGAATATTGGTATTCGACTTGATGATGGCCAGGTGCAGGGTATTGTCGCATACGCCGACGTCCTCTTCGTCGAAGTCGGCAAAATCAGCCATGGTCATGGCCCATATCTCGGCGCGCTTGCGCTCTTCCTCGCCCAGTTTGCCGGCCAGGTGGTTGGTATAGATCATGGAAGCCAATACGATGACCGCCCCGGCAATTGCCAGGTACAACTTCCATCTCGATTTGCGCTCGTAAATGCTCATAATGGCGCCAGTTTCTTATCTGGGGATTTACTACCGCCCCATAACGCGTAACTCAGCTGATAAAGTATAGTTTGGGGCTAATGCCCTTTCATTTCTATGTAATTTTTCATGCGCAAAAAAGAGTTTTCGCGCACGTTGAGGTAAAAGAGGTTGAAGTCGCCCGGGTGGTAATTGCTTCTAAGCAGCAAAAAACTCCAGGGGAAGCGCGGGCGTCTTGTCCACAGCAGGCCGTCGTGTACCTCGGCGTCGACAATGCCCGGCCGCAAATCATCAAACTTAAAGGCTATTCCTCCCACATTATAGTCTCTGGATGCATAGGTGTTGTCGGTGCGCCAGAGCAGCGGGTTTGTCACCAGCATGCGCTCGCCCTGGGTGTCCCACTTTGGCATTCTGCCGCGCCGGTAGGTGCGCCAGGAGCAAAAGCAGCCTGTTTCGTCGGGCGTCTCGCAGGGTTTGATGTATTGAAAGTAGTCTTTCGGTACGCCGATACCCACCAGATAGGCCGCCACCAGTCGTTTCTGCAAGGGCTTACCGTCGAAAAACTCTTTGATCAATCGCATGCCGTGCGTGGTGCCCTGGCTATGCGCGGCGATGATAATGGGCCTGCCGTCGTTGTGGTTGTTCAGGTAATATTGAAAAGCGGCCTTCACATCGGCATAAGCCACTTCGAAAGCCTTTTTGGCGCTTGCCGTGTCTTTGGTAAAATACGCCGACAGATGAGCCTGGCGATACCGGGGGGCAAAGACGCGCCCCGAACCGTTGAATATCGAAGCCTGATAGAGAATGGTCCCGTCGTCAGTTTTTTTGTTGAGCTTGGGATCGTCGACGGAGCCGTTCCAGTTTTTCTGCCCCTTGTCGCCGGTGTAGGTAGTGGGATGCAGAAAAAATACGTCGACGGCCGAGCCCAGCTGGTTATCGGGCAAATCGCCGCTGGGCCTGCGATCAGCATTGTCGACCCGGTCGGGCAGAGCCGCCCAGTTCGATTCTTTGGCATAATCGGGCGCGCCAGGCGCCGGCAAAGCGCCAAAGCTCCCCTTGGGCACTACCGAGCAACTGCTAAAAAATGACAAAACAACCAGGCCAAAAATCCAAGCACCGACTGCCGACTGCCGACCGCCGACTGCCGACTGCCTACTGCCCACGAAGGGCCAACTTACTCTTCTTATATCCATACATGAAGTAAATGATAAGTCCAATTAAAAACCATACAAAAAACCAGGCCCAGTTGGAAGGTTCCATGCCGGTGAGCAGATACAGGCAACTGGTGAGCCCCAGCAAAGGAATGAGCGAATAATTCTTTTTAAATGCCAATACGGCCATCGTGACGCAAACAGCACAAAATATCAGCAAGGGTATATTATGTGCTGCGTCGGGACCGGTTACGTCCAACAGGGAGGCAAAAAAACCGGGTTGCGCAATGCTCACGATCAGCGCACCGGCCAATAACATGATGGTGTAAGTATATTTAGCATTAAAATAAGGCAGGTGGAAACGCCCCTTTTCGCGGTCTTTGCGGGGCAGCAATAAAACCCCTCCGCATACCAGCACAAAGGCAAACAACGTACCGATACTGGTGAAGTCAAGCACAAATTCTTCGTTGGTAAAAAGCAGCGGAATACCCACTACCAATCCTGTCACGATAGTAGAAAACGACGGTGTTTTATACTTCGGGTGAATTTTCTGGAAAGCCTTGGGCATGAGTCCGTCGCGGCTCATACTCATCCAGATGCGGGGTTGCCCCATCTGAAATACCAGCAGTACGCTCGTCATGGCCACCACGGCAGAAATAGAGACGATAAATTCGATCCATTTTACGCCGCGCAGTTTAAACACCTCTGCCAACGGGTCGGAAATGCCGAGTTGCGTATACGGCACCATGCCGGTAAGCACAAGCGAAAGAATAATATACACCGTCGTACAAATCACCAGCGAATAGATCATGCCTCGCGGCAGGTCGCGCTGCGGGTTTTTGCTTTCTTCGGCCAGCGTCGACACGGCGTCGAAGCCGATATAGGCAAAAAATACCGCCGCCACGCCTGCCATTACGCCGCGAAAGCCGTTGGGCATAAAAGGCGTCCAGTTGTCAATATCCACATAATACGCGCCAACGATAATTACCAGCACGATAATAGTCAGTTTGATCCACACCATCAGGTTACTCACGTTGCGCGATTCGCGCACGCCCACAAACACGAGCCAGGTGATGAGCACGTTGATGACCACCGCCGGTAGGTCGAGGATGAGGCGAAGGTTGCCCAGCATCGGCGCCGTATTCCAGGCAGCCAGCCCCGCCGCGTCGTAGACGGTTTCGCCCGCTCCGCTGGCGCGGAAAGCATCCCTTGCCGCCAGGTAATTGATAGTTAGGTAATCGGGCAAGTGGATATGAAAAGCTTCCAGCAGGTTGGTAAAATAACCCGACCAGGCAAAAGCTACATAAATATTGCCGATAGAATACTCCATGAGTAGTGCCCAGCCGATGATCCAGGCCAGGAGTTCGCCAAAAGAAGCATACGCATAGGTATACGCGCTGCCGGCCACCGGTATGCGCGAGGCAAACTCGGCATAACACAACGCCGTGAACCCGCAGGCAATGCCGCAAAGGATAAATAAAAAGATCACCCCCGGACCGCCTTCAAAGCAGGCCTGGCCGATAGAGCTGAAGCTACCCGCCCCGATAATGGCGGCAATGCCGAAAAAGGTGAGGTCTCTGACAGTCAATACGCGATTCAGGCTATGGCCGTCTTCCTGCTGCTGCCGGGCGTCAGCAAGTATCGTCGCGATATGCTTTTTGCGAAAAAGGGCTTTTAACATAGGTGCTTGTTTGGGGGAAAGGTAAATAAAAAGCGTATTTTTCCCAAAAAAAGACCACAATGCTGCGATTTTCTCTTTTTTTGTTCGTTTCGATGCCTTTCCTGCTTCAAGCTCAAAACGACGCCGAGCAGGCTGCGGTAAGGCAAGTGATCCAAACGCTGTTTGACGGCATGCGCGCCGGCGATACCAACGCCGTCAAGTCCGTTTTTATCCCCTCCGCCATCCTGCAGACGGCCCTGGAAGCTCCCAACGGCGATACGCAGATCAAAACCGGCGGGGTGGCCGACTTTGTGCGGGCCGTAGGCATGCCCCACGACAAGGTGTGGGATGAGCGCATCTTTGCCGTCGACGTGCACATCGACGGGCCGCTGGCAAGCGCCTGGGCCGATTATACTTTTTTCCTGGGCAGCGACCTGAGCCATTGCGGTATCGACCACTTTTTGCTGGTCAAACAAAGCGGCCAATGGAAAATATCCCTCCTCACCGATACGCGCCGCAAGCAAAAATGCCAGTCTGAAACCGGCGAATCCCTCGCCGCTCTGCACGCCATGATCGACGGCTGGCACCGCGCCGCGGCCACCGCCGACGAAAACGTCTTTTTCGACTCTATGACGCCCGACGCCATCTACCTCGGCACCGATGCCACCGAGCGCTGGCTCCGCGACGAACTGCGCACCTGGGCCGCCAAAGCTTTCGACAGGGCCGTCGCCTGGGATTTTACCCCCTTCGACCGCCATGCCTATTTCTCTTCCGACGGCCAACACGCCTGGTGGGAAGAAAATCTCCGCACCTGGATGGGCATCTGCCGCGGCTCGGGTGTAGCCGAAAAATCTGCCGACGGCTGGAAAATCAAACACTACCACCTCAGTGTGACAGTTCCCAATGAAAAAATAAAAGGCTTTATTGAACTGCTGGAGAAAAAGTAGGATATTGCCACTGTCAGTTGTGAGTTGTCGGTTGTCAGTTAATATGCTAACAACCGATAACCCACAACCGATAACCGATAACCGATAACCCACAACCACATGAAAGACTTACTCTACAAAATCGCCATCACCCAAATCCCGATGGTAGGGGCGGTAACCGCCAAAACCCTCATCAGCTATTGCGGCAGCGCCCGCGGCGTATTTGAAGCCCGCAAGCGCGAATTAATGCGCATTCCCGGCATAGGCGAACGCACGGCGGAAAGCATCGTGCGCCAGGACGTATTGTCTATCGCCGAAGCCGAACTGGCCTTTCTGGAGCGTTACGACGTCCGGCCGCTTTTTTATCTCGATAAGGCCTATCCCAGCCGGCTGAGCCAATACGCCGACTGCCCCCTCATGCTCTATTTCAAGGGCGAGGCCGACCTCAATGCTGCGCGAATAGCCGCCATTGTGGGCACGCGCCAGCCTACGCCGCATGGAGTCGCCGTTTGCGAAGAATTAGTAAACGGCCTCAACGATTATGGCGCACTGGTGGTGAGCGGACTGGCCCTGGGCGTCGACGCGGCGGCTCACCGCAAATGCGTAGAAATCGGCCTGTCCACTATCGGCGTATTGGGGCACGGACTTCGCAGCATTTACCCCGCCCAGCACCACGCCCTCGCCGAACGCATGCTGGATTGCGGCGGATTGCTCACCGAACATATCAGCACGGCACAGCCCGACAAAGAACATTTTCCCATGCGCAACCGCATCATCGCCGGCATGTGCGACGCACTCATAGTAGTAGAGACCGGCAAAAAAGGTGGCTCCATGATCACGGCCCAATTTGCCGACGCCTACAACAAAGACGTCTTTGCCGTGCCCGGCCGGCCCGGCGACAGAAATTCGGAAGGATGCAACCACCTCATCAAAACCAACAAAGCCGCACTGCTGGAAAGCGTGGCCGACCTAGCCTACCTCATGCGATGGGAAACAGCCACCCCGCCCCTGCCCCGGCAAGCCACGCTTTTTGTAGAACTCGCCCCGGAAGAAAAAATAATTGTAGATTTGCTCACCAGCTACGATATGTTGAGCATTGATCAACTCATAGTGGCCGTTGACAAGCCAGGCAGCCAACTGGCAGCCCATCTGCTTTCACTCGAATGCAAGGGGGTACTGCGCACCCTGCCCGGTAAAAGGTATATGTTGGTTTCAAAAGCGATGTGAATACTACAAAAATCACCCGGCAACATGATGACAACCCGGCCCAATAACGGGCTTCTCCCGATAAAAGAGTCGTTGATAGCCTTGCTTTTTATAGCGGCCGCATGCAACAAACCCAGCCAGTCGTTACCACCACAGCCGGTATCGCAACCCGTAAAACTGGAGCGCCCCGCACAACCCGCCAAAAATATCGTGCTGATGATCGGTGACGGTATGGGCTTGTCGCAAATCAGCGCCGGGATGATCCGCAATAATAACACCCTGTTTCTGGAGCAATTCCCAGTGATCGGCCTGCACAAAGCTTATTCTTCCGATAATCTCATTACCGACTCGGCTGCCGGCGCTACGGCATTCGCCAGCGGCATAAAAACCTACAACGGCGCTATCGGTGTCACAGCCGATCAAAACCCGGCGCCCACCATTTTAGAGCAAGCTGAAGCACGCGGCATGGCTACGGGAATGGTAGTGACTTCTACTGTCGTACATGCTACGCCGGCCGCTTTTATTGCCCATGTCAAGGATCGCAATATGTATGAAAATATCGCACTGGGGTTTCTTCAAACGGAAATAGACCTGGTCATCGGCGGTGGAAGTAAATATTTTAACCGCCGTAGCGATCAGCGCAACTTATATGGCCTACTACAAGAAAAAGGGTATTACGTGTCCGATTTTTCGATAGAACCCCTCACCGATATCGCACTTGATTTCACTAAAAACCTTGTTTATTTCACATCTGAAAGCGACCCGCCTACCGTGCAACAAGGCCGCGATTATCTGATTCCCGCCAGCCGGCTTGCCTGCAATTTCCTGAGTCGCCGCAGCGACAAGGGTTTTTTCCTGATGATCGAAGGCGCACAAATTGATTGGGCCGGACACGCCAATAATACTTCTTATATGGTGAACGAAATGATTGAATTTGACAAAGCAATAGGCGAGGTTTTAAAATACGCCAAAGAAGACGGCAACACACTTATTATTGTCACCGGCGACCACGAAACCGGCGGCTTTTCTATTAATCAAGGTACTACCAAAGATTCCATCATAGCAGGTTATACCACCGATTATCATACCGGCACGCTCATTCCTGTATTTGCATACGGCCCCGGCGCATCGCTTTTTTCGGGTATTTATGAAAATAATTCTATTTACGATCGCATGTGCGCAGCGATGGGGTGGTAGTTGGTTGTCGGTTATCGTTTATTTCCAAAAAAAAGTCGATGCCCAGTCTTTGGAAAAAAATACAAAATCTTTTTCGCCCAGACAGTGTAGAGACGCACCATGATGCGTCTCTACACAATATCCCTGCCATTCACGAAATCATTGAACGCAGCGAAGCAGAAAAAAACGACTATGCGCAATGGAGGCAAACACTGGTGAGACGTCGCCTGGTAGATTGGCTTTCGCAGCAATATGCTATCTCCACGGTTCTACCCAATGATGTTGACGAGGGATTCGATTTTTTGGATACGCCTTCCTCAAAGGGTTTTGTTATTCATTTTTATAAAACCAATTATTCGCTCAGGGATACGACCTACTTTTTCGATTACTTGAAAGAACAAGTCCTCCAACTGGAATATTGGCCGCAAATTTCCGATACCCGTACCTATAATCGCCCGGAATGGGTTGAAACAGTTGAACGCCATTATTTAAAACCAAAGCCGGATTTTTCACACCAACACCCCCCTGTTAATCAGCGCTTTGGAAATATTACGATCGAAAATATTTTGTGCAATAACCAACCTTATCACCTGAAATTTCGGGTAAATAGTTACAACGACCACCTGTTTTCACAACCGGAAGATTTTCACGAGCTTATGCAAGCCATACTTGCATAAAGGGCCTTCTTTTTAAAATCCTGCTTTTTTTATACGCAGCCATATTTTTTTAAAAAATATTGCGTTAATTCATTCGTTATAAACGTAATACTAAAAATAGTTGTACTTTTGCACTGAAAATCTATTCGTACATAATGCTACTCACATCCAAACTTCCGGATTATATTATCCCGGTTCCCCTCAGCCAATATTCAACTTGGTTTTTTGCTTCAAAAATCATTAAAAACCAATGATTTACATTTTTTCGGCAAGAATCTTTATTTCATCATAACACTTTTTTCCACCTAACTTACGGAGTAAAAAACAGTCATTAAAATGAAAAACGACATGAGAGAAAATCAATCCAGCCTCGACAAAAAGCTCGTGAAGCTCAAAAAGGCTTATAAAAAGGCTAAGGACGAAACACAGGCTTTAAAAAAAGCTTTTAAAAAAGCAAAACAAAAAAGCCTCGAATCTAAAGCCTCTTACAAAATGGCACTAAAAGAGTGGGAAAGCATGCAGCAAGAAAAACCTGCCGCAACTGCTAAAACCGCTGCTAAAGCCACAACTACAGGAAAAAAAGGCCGTCCGAAAAAAGTAGCCACTGCTACTGCCGAAACGAAAGCGCCCGCCGCTAAAACTGCCGCAAAAGGAAAAGGCCGTCCGAAAAAAGTAGCCTCTGTTACTGCCGAAACGAAAGCGCCCAGCGCCCGCCGCTAAAACTGCCGCTAAAGGCAAAGGCCGCCCGAAAAAAGTAGCCACTGCTACTGCCGAAACGAAAGCGCCCGCCGCTAAAACTGCCGCAAAAGGCAAAGGCCGTCCGAAAAAAGTAGCCTCTGCAACTACTGAAACGAAAGCGCCCGCTGCAAAACCTGCCGCAAAAGGCAAAGGCCGCCCGAAAAAAGTAGCCACTGCTACTGCCGAAACTAAAGCCCCCGCCGCTAAAACCGCCGCTAAAGGCAAAGGCCGTCCGAAAAAAGTAGCCACTACAACCACTACAAAAGCGGCATTACCTGATCCAATGCCCGCACCTGTAAAAGCTGCAGGCAAAGGCCGTCCGAAAAAAGTAGCAGAAGCGCCTAAATAATCTGTTAAGACGTTTGTGCCATAAAAAGACCCTGCCCTTGGAAATATTCAGGCATTTATTGCGCCTGAATAGACGCTACGGCAGGGTCTTTGCGTTATAATAGTGTTAAATGAAAGTATAGCTATTAAAAAAGCTATAATATCGCAGCGATTTTCCACGTGAAATCGTTGGAAGAAAAGTTACTTCGCAAGTCGTGTTGCGTCTTAAGCTTTGGATTTAATGTGAATCACCTTAAAATCATATCAACATGCAAAAGTGGTTTTTTCAATTAGCGGGTTTATCGCTTGCGCTTACGATCATTTTGGCCTCAGGCTGTACAGATGATCCTATCGTAGAACCTTCGTTAGGCCCCGATGTCCGTTTTGTTACCGAAACCGATTACCTCAGCGGCGACGCAGACGTAGTTCGCGGCGAGTTTTTCCAGGTAAAAGTTACCGTTGACAAAGGAGACGGCAAACTCAAGTCGTTTACTATTTATGAAGGCAGCGACAAATTGGCTACTGCCCGTTTTGACATCAACAACGGCACTATTACCAGCAACAACCCGTTCCTGATTACCGGCGTCGACCAGGATGGCGCTACTTACGAATTTAAGATCGCTTCGCTCGACACCGAGGTAGCCACTACCTATACGTTTGAAGCGACCGACGAAAATAACCTACAAGACGAAGTATCGCTGGTGGTAACGACCAAAGCCCCGGCAACTACTCCGATTGAAATGAGCCTTTCCGGCGTGTTGTTCAACGCATCGGGCCCTGCCGGTACCGGCGGACTCGACCTCGACGCAGGTACGGGCACGGGTTCTCAGGCTGCCGGCGCCGAAATCCGCGACATGGGTATCAACTGCAGCGTTAACCCTCCGGCATGGCGTCAGCAAATCGGCACCGTTAATGGCGCTGTTATGCGCCGCGTACGCGCGGAAATGGTAGAGAACTTCTCTTTTGACAATGCCAGCACTAAGGAAATCATTGCAGCCGCCTACGATACGGGATCGGAAATTACTTCTGACCTCCCGACTTTGTACTGCAACCCCGATGACAACGTGGTGGTAACCGACGTTACCCTTCCATTGGTTGTGGGCGATATGTTTGCCATTTCGGCCAACGGCAAAATCTACCTCATCCGCGTAGATGAGATCAACGATGTAGCTGCCGATAATAGCGACAACTACAAGATGTCTATCAAGTATTAATAGCGATCGGGAAATCCCGAATAGGCTCTTGATAAGTAAAAGTGGAGCGCTGAAGGCATTCGGCGCTCCATTTTTTTTATTCCGAAATCCAGGCTTATCTTTGTGTCGTACAGTCGCGGTTTCGACTCCGCTCAACCACCGACATGGATCGCAAAGTCGCAAAGTCGCACAGTCTCCTAACAACCGCCGCCATGCTAAAAATCGATATGCACACCCATATCATACCGGAAAACCTCCCGATGTGGGCCGATAAATTTGGATACGAGGGATTTATTCACCTTGAACACCATATGCCGGGCAGGGCGCGTATGATGAAAGGCGCACAGTTTTTTCGCGAAATCAAATCGAATTGCTGGGATACAGAAGAACGCATCGCTGAATACGCCCAATTTCACACACAAGTACAGGTTGTCTGCACTATCCCGGTATTGTTTTCCTATTGGGCCAAACCCGGCGACGGCTGGGATATCGCCCGTTTTCTCAACGACCATATCGCGCAGTTGGTTCGGGAATATCCTAAACAATACATCGGGCTCGGCACACTGCCCATGCAATCAACCGAATTATCTATCCGCGAATTGGAACGCTGTCGCGAAATAGGGCTGGTAGGCGTTCAAATAGGCTCCAACATCAACGACAAAAACCTCGACGACCCGGCGTTTTTTCCCATTTTCGAAGCCTGCCAAAACCTGGGACTGGCCTTATTTGTGCACCCCTGGAACATGATGGGTCAGCAGCATATGCAAAAATATTGGCTGCCCTGGCTGGTGGGTATGCCCGCAGAAACCTCGCGCGCCGTCTGCTCTATGATCTTTGGCGGCGTATTGGAGCGACTTCCCAAGCTTCGCGTGTGTTTCGCCCATGCCGGCGGCTCGTTCCTGCCTACTATCGGTCGCATCGAACACGGCTTCAATTGCCGCCCCGACCTGGTGGCCGTCGACAACCCCGTCAATCCCCGCGAATACCTGGGCCGATTCTGGGTAGATTGCATCACCCACGACCCCCTTATGCTGCGTTATGTACTCCAGACCGCCGGCGAAGACAAGGTGTGCCTCGGCTCCGATTATCCTTTTCCATTAGGAGATCTAGAAATCGGCGCCTTTATCGAAGAAATGGATTTGCCGGAATCTACCGTATCGCGTATCTTTAGCACCAATACGCTCGATTGGCTGCAACTCGACCTGCATAATTTTGAAATAGGATAAACTATTCATATAAATGAAGCGTTAACAAAAAGTGCGTGCAACCGTTTACATATTAATTGCGTATTTCCTGGTGGGTAGTATTTTACCTGGCATGGATTTTAGCCAGTTGACCAAATTGCCCAATTTGATCGAACACTACCGTCACCACCACTCTACCGACGATAAAACAACCGCCCTCGCTTTTTTTCTTCAACACTTTATCAATCCCAATTTACACCACCACAAAGACGCCGGCGATTGCCACAAAAAATTGCCGCTTAAGTCTTTCGAGCACTCAGTCAATTATTTTATTTCCGAAGAAACGGCGCCCGCTGTTTCACGTTCTTTTTTTTATAAAATACCACCCCTCTCTTCACAGGAATTTCTTTCCATTCTTTCCACCACCGCTGTGTTTCGCCCTCCCATTTCTGTGTTGTAATTGAGGTTGTCTGTTATCCGTTCTCTGTTCTCCGTTATCTGTTAAACTTTAGCAGACAACAGAGAACCGACAACAGAGAACTGACAACAGAGAACTGACAACAGAGAACTGACAACAGAGAACTGACAACAACCCTCAACATGATCGAATCCATCATTCGTTTTTCCGTAAGGAACAAACTCATCATAGGACTGCTTACCCTGGCATTAATAGCCGGCGGTATATACGCTTTAAGGAGCCTGCCCATCGATGCCGTGCCCGACATCACCAACAACCAGGTGCAGGTAGTGACCGTATCGCCTTCGCTTGCCGCACAGGAAGTGGAGCAATTCATCACCTACCCCGTCGAAGTCGCCATGGCTAATATCCCCAACGTGGTGGAAATCAGGTCAGTCTCGCGCTTTGGCCTGTCGGTGGTCACGATTGTTTTCAAAGGCCAAGTGCCCGTGCTCGAAGCCAGGCAGTTTGTCAAAGAGCAGATCAGCCTGGCTGCCGGAGAGATCCCGGAAGGCCTGGGTCAGCCCGAGCTCATGCCCATCACTACGGGTTTGGGCGAGATCTACCAATATGTGCTGCGCGTCAAACCCGGCTATGAGGGTCGCTACGACGCCATGGAACTACGTACCATCCAGGACTGGATCGTGAAGCGCCAATTGGCCGGCACAGCAGGCATCGTCGAAATCAGCAGCTTCGGCGGTTTTCTCAAACAATACGAGGTGGCCATCGACCCGCTGCTGTTACAAAGCTACGACCTATCGCTGGCCGAAGTTTTTGAAGCGCTGTCGCGCAACAACCAAAACAGCGGGGGTAGTTATATTGAAAAACAACACAACGCGTATTACATCCGCACCGAAGGCGTGGTGAAAAACCTCGACGATATCGGCAATATCGTGGTCGCCAACCGCAACAACGTGCCCGTGCTGATTAAAAATGTGGGCAAACTCCAATTCGGCGCACCCAAACGCTTCGGCGCGATGACCATGGACGGGCAGGGCGAAGCAGTAGGCGGCATCACGCTGATGCTCAAAGGCGCCAACTCTTCCGATGCCCTCGCCAATGTGCACCGGCGCATCGAAGAAGTCAAAAAATCGCTGCCCGAAGGTATAGATATATACCCCTACCTCGACCGCTCGGTATTAGTGGGCAAAACGATTCACACCGTACAAAAAAACCTGCTGGAAGGGGGTATCATCGTGGTATTCGTGCTGGTATTGCTGCTGGGCGATTTGCGGGCGGGATTTATTGTAGCCTCGGTGATCCCGCTGGCTATGCTCTTTGCCATCATCCTGATGCGCCAGTTCGACGTCTCCGCTAACCTCATGTCGCTGGGCGCTATCGACTTCGGTATTGTGGTAGACGGCGCAGTGATCATCGTGGAGGGCGTTTTGCACACTATTTTCACTTTCTATATCGGTCGTAAACTCACACAAGGGGAGATGGACGACATCATCACCGACTCTACCGCCCAACTCTTCCGGTCGGCGATCTACGGGGTATTTATCATCCTCGTCGTTTTTGTGCCTATCATGACGCTTACCGGCATCGAGGGCAAAATGTTCAGGCCCATGGCAATGACATTCAGCTTTGCCGTACTGGGCGCCTTGCTGCTGTCGCTGACCTACGTACCCATGATGGCGGCGCTGTTGCTGTCGAAAAACATACGCTCGCACCAAACCTTTGCCGACAAAATCGTCAATGCGCTTCGCAGGATGTACAAACCTACCCTGGAGTGGGCGCTGCGCCACGCCAGGATCATACTGGCAGGAGCTTTGGCCTTGCTCGTGGGCACATTTCTGCTCTTTTCATCAATGGGCTCGGAATTTATCCCCACCCTCGAAGAAGGCGACCTGGCCATGCAGCTGTCCATTCAACCCGGCAGCTCGCTGTCAGAAAGCGTGCGCACTACCACCAAAGCCGAAAAAATACTGCTCGACAACTTTCCTGAGGTAAAACACGTGGTGTCAAAGATCGGCACTGCCGAAGTACCCACCGACCCCATGGCCATCGAAGACGCCGATATCATGATCGTATTAAAGGAAAAAGAAGAATGGACCAGTGCCACTACGCGGGAAGAATTGGTAGACAAAATGAAAGCCAAACTCGAAGACGTAGCCGGGGCTTCTTTTGAATTTACGCAGCCCATCCAGTTGCGGTTCAACGAACTCATGACCGGCGCCAAAACTGATATTGCCATCAAAATCTTTGGCGAAAATGTAGAAACCCTCAAGCAACTGGCAGACGAGGCGGCGCTACTCGTAGAGGATATCCCTGGCGCCGGCGACGTCAAAGTAGAGCAAACCGAAGGGTTGCCCCAACTCCTCATCTCGTTCAACCGGGCCAAAATTGCGCAATACGGCTTCAATATCGAAGAGATCAACGCCCTGGTGCGCACCGCATTTGCAGGAGAAGCTGCCGGAGTGGTCTTCGAAAACGAACGCAAATTCGACCTGGTGGTGCGGCTGGCAGAGCCTTACCGCAGCAAGTTAGACCTCAACCAGTTGTTTGTGCACCTGCCCGATGGTCGGTCCATTCCCCTCGACGAAGTAGCCCAGGCGCATTACGCCGAGGGGCCCATGCAGATATCGCGCGAGGGCGCCCGCCGGCGCATCAACATAGGCGTCAACGTGCGCGGTCGCGACGTGGCCGGCCTGGTAGGCGACATTTCGACGTCACTCGATGCAAAGCTCAATTTGCCGCCAGGGTATACTATTCAATACGGCGGGCAGTTTGAAAATCTGCGGGCGGCGCAGCAAAGGCTTTCCATAGCCGTGCCCGTAGCGCTATTTCTCATTTTTGCCTTGTTATATTTTACTTTTGGTAAATTAAAATACGCCGTAATGATCTTTTCTGCGGTACCGCTGTCGGCCATAGGCGGCGTTTTTGCCCTGTGGCTGCGCGATATGCCGTTTAGTATCTCCGCCGGCGTGGGCTTTATCGCTCTCTTCGGCGTAGCGGTGCTCAACGGCATCGTACTCATTAGCTATTTCAACAAGTTGCGCTTTGAAGAAGGCCTCGAAGACTGGCGGGAGATCATCATCCAGGGCGGACTGGCGCGTTTGCGGCCGGTAGTGATGACCGCCACGGTAGCCGCGTTGGGCTTTTTGCCTATGGCCCTGTCCAACTCCAACGGCGCCGAAGTACAAAAGCCGCTCGCCACGGTCGTTATCGGCGGCCTGATCACGGCTACCCTGCTCACGCTCATCGTGCTACCGCTGCTGTACTATCTCGCCAACGCCGGATGGCGCAAACCGCCGGCAGCCGCCGTGGCCACAGCCGTATTGGCTTTGATGTGGTTATCGCCGCTGACTACCGGCGCACAAACCGCGCCGATCAGCCTCGAAGCCGCCGTGGAGAACGCCCAATTGCGCCACCCCCGACTCGAAAACGGCCGGCTAAAGGTGCAACAGGCCCAACTCGGCATCGATGCGGCCCGGCGACTTCCCACCGCCAACCTGGAACTCGTGGGCGGACAAACCAATACCAGTCTTGTCGACTACAACTTCACCGCCACACAGGGCCTCGGCAGTATCGCCGCCGACCGGCAGCGCCGGAAAGTAGCAGCCGCACAGACCGACCTGGCAGGCCGCGAATTGCAGGTAAGCGCCCGCCAACTCAAATGGGAAGTAAGCCAGGCCTGGCTCGAAGCCAAATACGCCGAACGTCGCCGTAACTTGCTGGAGCAACAGGCAGCATTGTATCAGCAACTGTCCGACCGGGCCCGCCTGCAATACGAAGCCGGCGAAACAAGCGGCCTCGACAAAGCCTACGCCGACAATCAACTGCTGCAGATCAACCGCGAACTGGTGGCCGCCCACCTCGACGAACAACAGGCCCTGCTGCAACTACAACAAACCGCCTGGCTGGAACAAACGCCCACCCTGCCCGATGGCGAACTACCGGAATGGCCGCTGCCCGTGGTATCCGCACTGACTCCAACCCTGCTGGCGCCGCTTCAGCAACAGGTGGAAGTAAGCCGGCAGGAAACCCAGGTGCTGCAAAAGCAATTCAAACCCGAATTTACGGTAGGTTATTTCAACCAAAGTATTCGTCCCGACCTGCCCCTGCAAGGCCTTGTAGCAGGCATGGCTTTGCCGATATGGCGAAAAAGCGGCAAAGCCAATATCCAGCAGGCTGTCGTAGCCGAGCAAATTGCGCAAAACGAAGTCAGGGCGGCCACCCACCAGTACCAGCTATCGGCCAGGATGGCCCAGCAACAGGCAATGGCCCTCCGCCAGGATCTCGACACCGCCGGCAAAACCCTGCTCGACCAGTCGGCCAACCTGCGCCGCCTGGCCGACAAGCAACGCAGCGAAGGCGAAATCGACTATTTCCGCTACGCCCAGTCGATCGAAGCAGCCTGGCGCAATGACCTGATATACCTGGATTTGCTAAGGCGCTACGACCTGGCCGTGCTGGCCTGGCGATTTTGGACTGACGCGGATTGAGGGTGGGAGTGTGGGAGGGTGAGAGTGTGGGATTGTCTTGTCTTAATAAGCATCTCACCCTCCCACTCTCCCACACTCTCACTCTCAAACCAGGCAATACCGGGCAATCATCAATTTAAAAAAAGACAATCATGAAAAATCTCCAATATATCTTTCTTGTAATCTTGTTAGCGGCGCTGGCCGCTTGCGGCAAAAAAGCAGCAGAAACAACCACCGAAACCGAAGCTACCGGACCGGTGGTCATACACCTCACCGACGAACAAAAACGCGTAGCGGGCATCCAAACAGGCGCGCCTGGTCGCAAACTCCTGTCAACCCCCATAGAATGCACGGGCAAAGTAGAAGTGCCGCCACAGAGCCTGGCATCGGTATACGCGCCCGTAGCGGGCTTCGTCAAAGTAGTCAAATACCTGCCCGGCGACTACGTCAAAAAAGGCGACCTGCTCATCACCCTCTCGCACCCCGATCTGATCAAATTGCAGCGGGAATGGCTCGAGACCAAAAGCCGGTTGAATTTCCTCGAACAGGAAAACAAGCGCAAACAAACCCTTGCCGGCGCCGACGCCACCTCGCGCCGTGCCGCCGAAGAAGCCGCCACGGAATACGAAGTAGCCAAAACCCACTACATGGGCTTAAAAGTAGAACTGGAACTCATCGGGCTGCCTGTAGCCCAGATTGAAAAAAGCGGTCTGCCGCAGTCGGTGCTTCATCTCTACGCTCCCGTCGCCGGCTACATCACCCGCATCAATGCCAACCTGGGCAAACTGGTCAACTCCCACGATCTGCTCTACGAAATCGTCGACAACAGCCACCTGCACCTCGAATTGCAGGTTTTTGCCAAAGACCTGGCCTACCTCAAGCCCGGCCAGAAAATCATGGCCACCGTGCCCGGCACCGACAAATCGCTGGAAGCCGAAGTGCATCTCGTCGGCAAAATGATCGACGACAATACCAAAACCACAATGGTACACGGGCATTTTATGATTGAACCCGTACCGCTCACCCCCGGCACCATGGTGCAGGCAAGTATCCAGGCCAATCCGGTAGAAGCCTGGGCATTGCCCACCGGCGCCCTGGTCCGCGCAGGCGACCAGTCCTATGTCTTCATTCAATCGGCGGACGGCTTCGAGAAAAAGGCCGTCAAAACCGGCCGCACCCAGGGCGACTGGATAGAGGTTTTTGATCTCGACGACAAGACGGTGGTGGTGCTGGAAGGAGCGTATTACCTCAATAATATGGATGGAGAGGCGGGGCATTCGCACTGATGTGACAAAGAAGAGAGGGAGGGAGTGGGTGAGGGAGGGAGGGAGAGATTTTACAGCGCTTACTTTTTGGAGGAGGTGACATCTTCGCGAGGCACGAGCGAAGGTGTTCTCTTCCCGCGTTGTTTTACGATTGTCGGGGGTGGGCATGAGTTGAGTCAAAACAAGTTCCTGCCAAGGCTTGATAAGTACACCTCTAATTCAATAATTTACTAAAAATGCGAATTATTCGTGTTAAAGTATACTAAATTTAAAAATTAATTAGTATATTTGAACTTAATAAACACTATTAAAGAATGAATTATTGGAGTTTTAGTATACTATGACTAAAAATGTAAATAGCAAAAGTTCAACAACTCGCCGGCGTCTAAGCAAGCTGTTACGCGAGGGTGGGGAGTTAATCACGGTAGAACGGGCTGCTGAAATTCTCGGGATGAGCGATGAGGGAGCTGCAAAAAGCTTGGCGAGGTGGTGTGACCAGGGTTGGCTGGCGCGCATTAAACGTGGCTTGTATGTAGCCGTGCCGATAGAAGCAGATACGACCGGGTATTCACTCGAGGATGCATGGGTTATGATACCCGAGCTGTTTGAACCGGCATATGTGGGAGGTTGGTCGGCAGCCGAGCACTGGGATTTAACGGAACAAATATTCAAAGACATTTGCATATTTACCGCTCGCCCGGTTTCAAGGCGCAATCAGACCTATCACGACATACTATTTGTAGTATGCCATACTTCGCCCGACAACCAATTTGGCACAAAGCCGGTATGGAGAAACGATAAAAGAATATGGGTATCTGACCCCTCCCGAACGATCATCGATATGCTTTCCGATCCGCGTTCGGGGGGAGGCATCCGGCATGTGGTTGATTGCCTGCGTGAATATTTCAAAAGCGACTATTTCAGAGAGGATCTGCTAATTGAATACGCACTAAAACTAGGAAATGGCGCAGTATTCAAGCGGCTTGGATTCCTGGCTTCTCAATTATTAGGCGATACACACCCCATTGTTGCCATTTGCAAAACCCATTTAAGCAAAGGCAACTCCAAACTTGACCCCACACAAAAAGCAGACAAGCTAGTTACAAAATGGCGGCTGCTTTTACCGGCTAATTTCCAAATTGAAAACGATAGGATATGATTGGAAAGCGAGAGATTTTAGTGCGGGCTGCACAGTCAAAGCTTCAGGATTCCAAGCCTTTCAAGCTCCTCAACAACCTTAATGATGTACTCGGCTTCTTGCTCAGTAGGCGTTCTATTCAGCGAGTTTAGCCTGGTGTTTAACAAGCTATCGCCGTATTTTCGCTTAAATCTATGGAGCAAGGCCGTTTCTACAACAAGCGTACTATGGCGGTATCTGTGGTGCTGATCGTAGTCCTCGTACTCGTAAGAAAAATCGAAAAGTCGGAAAACGTGATAGGTCACGCTAGACTGGATCAGCAGTTTTTCTACCGCTTCTCGTTTGACTTTCCCATCTGCCTTTTCATCTACTGAGAGGACTTTGCAAAGCGCCTTAAAAATCTGGTTTTGGGTGGACTGGCCATATTCAAAATGGCCGCTCATGCGATAAAAGGGAGACCGGGCTGTGTGGTGATTCGCATCGCCGGTCTGACCGATATAAAAATATTGCGCACCAGTGGAGAGATGTTTAATTTCGACCACATAAACAGCATAGCCGCTTTGGAAGAACGCGCCGGGGATGGTTGTGGAGTGTGGGTTGATAGTCATTTTTTATTTAATTTAAATTTTCATTAATATTCATATATTTGTTTCCCAAATTATTGTTTAATCAATTCTTGCTGTTCTTTTTTCTCTTTCACAATAGCCCCATTAAAAGGCGGCACTTCACCATACTTCTTGCAATAGCTGGAAATGGCATCATATTCCGTTTTTTTAGCGTATTAACTTCTTGAAAATTCGAGTAAAGGTGCAATATCCCCTTGATCTGCCTGTTTAAGCGCTTTGAGGTATGCCGCCCGGTCTTCGCCTTTTCGCAGCGTTTTTCTACCCCAGGTAAAAGCTTGATTGGGGTCTAATGCCTTCAACAATATTTCAGCCATCAAGCGCGAATGCCTACCATTCCCATTGGGGAAAAGATGGATGGAAACGAGCTTGTGTTTAAACCGTATGGCAATCTCTGCCGGGGGATATGCGTCATTTTCAATCCAATATTGGCAATCATCTAACAATTTCAGCAGCTCTTGCCTGATAAGATAAAAAGGTACGCCAATATTTTTATCAGACACCCTAAACGCTCCAGCCCATTTCCAGACATGTTTAAACATTCTTTTATGCACAGATTGAATAAATTCTAATGACAATATTTGGAGGGCACTAAATGACCGGCCGTTTGCCCATAACACAGCTTCCTCAATGTTCTGCTGTTCAAACTCATTGAGTTCTCCCATTGTAGAGATTGACTTGATTTTGAGGCCCAGCTTTTCGTCTTCGTCAATCGGGGTTTGCCCGTCTGCATAATCGAAATTTAGTTCCATAGGCTTTTCGGCAATTCGTTTTTTATTTTCTCAGCTCGCTTTTTTATCGCCTCCTCCAGGGCAATCGGGTCAATCTCCTGGTTTTCTAAGTGCATGGTGTGGGCTGTGTCCATTACAATCTCTCTGGCCAGTTGGAGCGCGCGTTTTTCAATGAGTTTATCGAGCGATTCTTCTTTGGGGACAAAGCCGTATACCAACTGCATATCCAAAGCCGCGGCAGCATCCCTCAACCGCTGAAGGGTAATAGCGCCTTCTCTTTCCCTTCGTTCCAGATCTTTTGTCCCTTGCGGCGTAATGCCGAGCCTTTTACTCAACTGTTTCAATGACATACCCAAGGCTGTCCTTATGGCGTGAATCCAGCCTTCGCCTGGCATGGGTAGTCCTTTCACCCCGGCAAACAAAGCCATTCGCCTGTCTAACTGACTGATAAGCAATTGTTTTTGATCTATATTCATGTGAGTTTTCTGCTAGCTTCACTACAAATTTAAAGTAATAATTTTAAAATTAAAAATTTAAATAAAGCTATTTATTTAATTATTAACTAAAATTTAAATATATAATTTTAAAAAATCACAACCCACAACCCACAACCTACAACCTACCCCCCCCAAACCCCCACCGCCAAATAACAAACCAGCGCAAGCCCCGCTGCCATCAGCGCATAGGGTAGCTGGGTAAATGCGTGTTCGATATTATTGCACTCGGTACCGGTAGCGGTTAATATCGTGGCGTCGGAATAAAAGCAGGCGTGGGCGCCCAGCGTGCCTGCGCTGATCACTGCGCCAAGGGTAATCCACACATTGGCGTCGAGGGCGATGGCCACGGGCACTACCATCGGAATAGCGATGGCGTAAATCCCCCAGGATGAACCCGTAGCAAAAGCAATGGCGCCCAGCGACAAAAATACCAGCGCCGGCAAATAGGCTTTGGAGACTACTCCCTGCAAACTTTCGATTACGTATTGGGTCATGCCCATTTCGTCGCCTATATTTTTTAAAATATAAGAAACGATTAAAATAGCCAGCGCAAATAACATGCTTCTAAATCCTTCAAAAATACTTTCAAAAAGGTGGTTGTAGGGCAACACTTTTATTACCCAATAATAAATAATAGTAAAAAGTACGGCGACAAATACGCCTTTTAATGCGTCAATATCTAATGCAATTGTAGCGGCAATCAATACGATAAGTGGAATAAAAAAATACGCCGGTTTTGATTTTTCGATATCTGCAGGAATTTCGTGGGTTTGACTCAATTCTTCGGAGCCTTGAGGCGCCAATACGCCGGTTTCTTCGGCGCGATACACGGCTTTTTTCATGCGGCGCATAATGGGAATGACGCCGTAAATAACGAGCACTACCCCAATGACTGCAAACCATGCGTAAAAATTGTAAGGGATGGTTTTTACAAAACCATAAAAACCCTGCCCTTTTTCCACTATTTTTTGGTCTTCAATTAATTTGCCAATATAAATCGACCAGGTGGAAAGGGGTATTAATACGCATACCGGCGCCGAGGTAGAATTGACGACATAAGCGAGCAACTCGCGGGGCACTTTAAAATGGTCGGTGATTTTTCGCATGGTGGCGCCAACTACCAGCGCATTCAGATAATCGTCTATAAAAATGATAATGCCCATCACCCAGGCTGCCAGCAGTGAGTTGCGGCGGGTTTTGATATACCTGAGCATGTAATTGCCGAAGGCCAGCGCGCCACCCGATTGTATCATGAGGTGAATAAGCGCACCGTACATGCCGCATACCAGTATGACCCACACCAGGCTTTCGTCTTGCATGGTTTTGATAAGCGACTGGAGGATGTTGTCGGGAAACTGGCGGTAATCGATCATTAAATAACCCACTACACAGCCCAGCACCAACGGCTCCATAGAGCGCTTGGTGAGGATAGCCAGTACGATCACCACCAGGGGCGGCACCAGCGACCATATGCCGAAATCTGCCGTCATAAGCCGCCGATGCTGATGAGTTTCTTCTCCATATACTCAAAAATGCCGTCGTGGCCGAGTTCAGAGCCTTGTCCGCTTTGTTTCCATCCGCCGAACGGGGCCTCCGTGGCGTGGGGCGTCCATTCGTTGATGCCCACGATGCCGAATTCGAGGGCTTCGCCGGCGTGGATGGCGGTGTGCAGGTCGTTGGTCCACACGTAGGCTGCCAGGCCGTATTCGGTGGCGTTGGCCAGGGCGACGGCTTTGTCGAAGGTATCAAAGGGTGTCATTTGCAGCACCGGGCCAAAGGCTTCCTGCGAAAAAACCGGGGATTTCTCGTCGATGCCGCCTAATACGGTAGGCCGGTAAAAATAGCCTTTGGGCAGCCAGTCGGGTACTTCCCCGCCGGTGAGCAGCCCGGCGCCGCTGCCCACGGCGGTCTCCACCAACGCCGCCACGTGTTGTTGTTGCTTGCGGTTGATAAGGGGACCCACCTGCACGCCTTCTTCGAGGCCGTTGCCGATTTTGTAATTGGCAGTAAACCCGGCTACTGCCCGACTAAACGCGTCGTAAATATCCTGGTGCACCAAAAATCGCTGCGGCGACACGCAGACTTGCCCGCAATTGCGGAATTTGGCGGCGACCGCCGAGGCGGCGACTTTTTCAATGTCGATACCCGGGAAGACCAGCACGGGGGCGTTGCCGCCCAATTCGAGCGACAGGCGGGTATTTGTATGAGAAGCTTTGTCGAGTAGCAGTTTGCCCACCCGCGTACTGCCCACGAAGTGGACTTTGCGCACCTCGAGAGCGTCCATCAGGGCATCGCCGATGGCGGCCGCGTCGCCACTGACGAGGTTGACCACGCCGGCGGGGAAGCCTTGTTTGTCGATGATATCAGCCAGGATCATGGCCGTCATGGGCGTATACTCCGAGGGTTTGGCCACGATGCAACAACCCGCTGCCAGCGCGGCGCCCCAGGCGCGCGCGAGGTTCCACACCGGGAAGTTCCAGGCGGTGATCACGCCTACTACGCCTACGGGCTGCCAAATCACCGACATCCGCTTGTTGTTGCGCCCCGAGGGGATCACCGTGCCGTAGCTGCGTTTGGCCTCTTCGGCAAACCACTCAAACAGATCGGCGGCGACGATCCACTCTCCTTTTGCTTCTACAAAAGGTTTTCCGCTTTCCTGGGTAGTCACGCGGCCGTATTCCGAGGCATTTTTCCGGATCTGTTCGGCTACTTTTTTCAGCAATTGGGCGCGCTGAAAGGCGTTGGTGTTGCGCCAGGCAGGGAAAGCCGCGGCGGCGGCTGAGATAGCCTGCTGCGCGTCGGCGCCGCTATGGCAATAAGGCACTTCGGCGACTACTTCTTCGGTGGCCGGGTTGAGAACCTGCCAGGCGCCGCCGTCGGAAGCGTCTACCCAGGCGCCGTTGATGAATTGTTTGTATTCCATGTATTGAAGCGGTTGTGGGTTGTCGGTTGTCGGTTGTCGGTTGTGGGTTGTCGGTTGTCGGTCGGTTGCAGTTCACTGTTCACAGTTCACAGTTCACACAATTCCAACAGCGTTTCTTCCAGAATATCGAGGCCTTTTCGGAGCAATTTTTCTTCTATTACCAAAGGGCTCAATACACGGATACAATTGCCGAAAGTGCCTGCGCTGATAATAATCAAGCCTTTTTCCTCACAAGCAGCGATGAGCCGGTTGGCGAGCTCGGCATCGGGTTGGCGGGGGTCGCCGTTTTTCACCAGTTCGAAAGCCAGCATAGCGCCGAGGCCGCGCACGTTGCCGATAGCCGGACATTTCTTCTTCATAGCCTCAAACCGGCGGCGCACCATATTGCCCACCTTTTTGCCTTTGGCGTTGATATCGATAGTTTCCATATAGCGAATAGTGGCCAGGGCAGCCGCGCAGCACACGGGATTGCCGGGGTAGGTGCCGCCGATCGTGCCGGCGATAGCGGCATCCATCACAGCCGCTTTGCCGATGACGGCCCCGATAGGCATACCGCCGCCCATGCTTTTTGCCCAGGTGGAGATATCGGGCGTAATGCCGTAGTGGTGAAAAGCCGCCCAGGCGCCGGTACGCCCAAAACCCGATTGCACCTCATCGATAATGAGCAGCATACCGTGTTGGTCGCAAATGTCGCGCAAAGCCTGCAGATAGGCTGGCGGCATCACCGTAAAGCCGCCTTCGCCTTGTACGAGCTCCACAATGACCGCCGCCATCTGCGAGGGCGCGGCGTGGTAGTGAAAAAAGTCGTGCAGGCGCTGGATTTGTCCGGCGACGTATTTTTCCTCGCTCAAGCCCGCCCCATAGCGGTAGTAATAGGGATATTCGAGGCGGTATACTTCGGGGGCGAAAGGCCCGCAGGAAGTTTTGTTTTTGGTTTTGGCGGTAAGCGTCATCGCCATCATCGTACGGCCGTGGAAGGCGCCGGTAAAACACAAAATGCCCTGTCGGCCGGTAGCCATGCGGGCTATTTTGATGGCATTTTCTACCGCCTCTGCCCCGGAATTGGTGAGCAATACCTTGGTAAAATCGCCATGTGGCAGCAACTCGACGAGTTTTTCGGCCAGGTCGAGGTAAGTTTCCGTCAGCGATACATTAAAACAGGAGTGCATCAGTTTCGCGGCCTGTTGTTGCACCGCCTTTACTACGGGCGCCGGGCAGTGTCCTGCGTTCATCACGCCGATACCGCCGGCAAAATCGATGAGTTCGCGGCCGTCGGCATCCCAAATACGGGCGCCTTTAGCGCGCACTGCCGTGGAGGGATTAAAAATACCCAGCGCATCGGGCACCAGTTTTTTTCGCCGCTCGTAGAGCGATTTCGATTTAGAGATAGTAGTAGTCATGGCTAATGATTTCAAAGCCTGATAGAGAGCACCAAAGCCTTTTGTGTTTGGTGCGACAAGTTAGCAAAATTACCAGGAAGGGTGTATGGCGGGCGCCTCTTATCCCAGGAAATACGGCTCCAAAATTTGCGAAACAGAGAAAGATAATTATTTTTGTATCAAACCCGTAACCCGAATGAAAATTTGTGTATTATCCATCCAAGTGAAAAACGATTCGTATATGGCCGTTCGACCAGAATCTTTTGATACTTCCTTTCCTATGCTTATCAGGCAGGTGCCGCGTGCGTGGTGGAATCCGGATTTGCATGCGTGGATAGCGCCCCGGGAAGGCCGGACAGTAGAGGCGCTAAAGCGATTATTTGGTACGGAAAACCTGGTATTCGAAAAAGAGCATGAAGCGCCGGCTGAAATTCCGGCTGATAAAATCATCATATCCCGGCATGCGGACAAATCCGATACCTTAAGCATCTTCGTACCGCCGTTGTTAGTGCCGCAGCACTTAGCCACCGTAAAAAACATCCACGGTCGGCGCTGGAATGCGACGCAAAAAACCTGGGAAGTACCCTATACCAAGCTTACCCTGCGTTTTCTGGCGCAATACCTCCCTGAAACCGCTCATTTAACATTCACTCCCGACGACAACATACCAGAGCAATCAGCTTTTCCAGTTCGCCAGGCCTTGCCGTGGAAAGAAGGGCCCGTGCCCGCAAAATATGAAGCGGCGGTGACAGCCTTGGAGGAAGTGTTGATGTTAAAGCGGTATAGTTGGCGGACGATCAAAGCCTACAAAAATTGTTTTCGGCAGTTTATTCGGCATTATGATGAGATAAAGCCGAGCACAATAACTCGCCGGCAAATAGATGAGTATCTGCTTTATTGTATTCGGGAAAAGCGCATTACAGAATCCTATCAAAACCAGATACTGAGTGCCATCAAGATGTTTTTTGCTGAAGTAGTAAAGCAAGAACACAAAGTCATAGGGTTATTCCAACCCAAGCGTCCTCAAAAAATTCCCCAAGTATTGACAGAAGAAGAAGTTGTAAAACTTCTCACAGCCATTGACAATCTCAAACATCGTTGTATATTAGCACTAATATATTCTGCCGGGCTGAGGTTGGGAGAGGTCACCAATTTACGTATTGGGGATATCCAACCGGAAGGCCGAAGGATTTTTATACGTGCAGCGAAAGGCAAAAAGGATAGGTGTAGTATATTGTCAGAAAGAGTCTGGGGCTTATTGAAAGAATATATGTCAATATACCAGCCGGTAGTTTGGCTGTTTGAAGGACAAACCGGTGATAAGTATAGTGATCGTAGTGTACAAGCTATTTTTTCCGCTGCGCGAGAGCGATCCAAAATCAATCCACTGGCAACGGTTCATACGTTGCGCCATAGTTTTGCGACACATTTATTGGAAAAAGGAGTAGACCTGCGGTACATCCAAGACTTATTGGGGCACGAGAGCAGTAAACCGACAGAGATATACACTCAGATTACACGGAAAGGGCTCGACAAGATAAAAAGCCCCCTCGATGATTTGACGTTCTAACATACCGAATAAGTAAAGGTGCAATGCGGATTTGGATAGTCGACTAAGTAAACCCGCAATAGACGAATAAGTAAAGGCGTAATGCGGGTTTGGTTAGTCGGCTAAGTAAAACCGCAATAGACGAATAAGTAAAGGCGCAATGCGGGTTTGGTTAACCGACTTAGTCAACCCTCAATAGACGAATAAGTAAAGGTGCAATGCGGGTTTGGATACTCGAATAAGTAAACCTGCAATAGACGAATAAGTGAAGGTGCAATGGCACGGATGATCCAGAGAAGTGACATGATGACAAAGTGAATTTACTCGGCAATAGCACCTATGGTTGTTGTTGTCGATAAACATGAGTTAGGCGAAAGATGAAATAAAGCAATCATCATAAATTGCCTGCAAACAGAAAATTTGAACTATAAATTCATCAAATTAAAATCAATGGTTATGAATGAATATGCTGTTGATCACTTTCATCAAGACTTGATTCTAAACCCAAACGAATCTAAAAGCATCACTTTTGGATCACCAACGCCGGGTGAATTAAAAGTTTTGCTTTCAGCAAAGGAGGTTCTTGAAAGCCCTTTAATTAGGAATAAAAAACGTCGCACAACTACGACCCTTAACAAACTTACAGATTCTTTTTCTCTTTCTACATCTGGCAGTTTGTCGAATACCTCATCAGACCCCACAAATAGTGATACTAATACGGAAGGAATTGATGATGGTGTTGCCTCTATTTCGCCTAAAGCATTTAGAATAGAAATTTTGGATGCCGATGGAAAAGTAATGTATAGTGGAGATGGCCCATTGATTTATGAAGTGCCGAAAAAAGAATCTCCTTTCCCCAGTGCAGAGATTGATATTAACTTTATTGGACCGAAGTGGTCAATACGCATCACCAATAACAGTCGTTTTAAATCTTATGTGAACTTAAACATACTTTATAGGGGGCATAGGCCAATAATTACTAAAGATATTGATTTGGAATTTCTGAATGAAAAATTGGATTCGTTTTTTAATGCATCACAACCCATTCAGATATCTTTTGAAAATAGGCAAGTGGGCACAGTCCAAATAAATAATAGTACAGTCCCGATAATCCATACTTTCGTTAAATTAGAAGTTGATCCTGCATGGGAAGAGTGGTACCCTATCTTGAATAATTTAGAAAAGGACCTTGGAGGCCATGTTTTTATTGAGGTTACCAAGACTTACCGAATCACTGCGAAAGCAACAATTATTGATGGATCCCTTGCACTAAAATTGGATATTTCATTCCCGAGTTTTCAAGGCAAGATTGATCTTCTTAATCTAATTGGAGGAGCAGTTAAGTTTGTAGGTGATTTAATAGTTAATTTAACGCCTGCCGATCGGCCAACTGTATCGATAAATGATTTTGTAATTGAACTTTTTTTTGTTTTAAGACCGAACGGAGCATTTGGAGTCCCAATTAAAGTTGGACCTCATATAGAAACTATAGCTCGTCCAAGAATAAATCTTAACTTTTCAATATTTGATAAATATCTCGATATAGCAACTCACCTTGGTATTCAGTATGTATTTGAGCAAATTCTTCCCAGTCATACTCAACAAGTTCTTCAAGAAACAGCAATTAATTTATTAGGCTGGCTTCTTGGCGATAGAAATCGTACAGTTGTTGGCAATATTGAACATCTTTCACTGAAATATGCAGGCGATGAGCCTATGCAAGATGTACTTATGCCGGCATATTCCGTATCTGGCATACCTCAAATACCCTTAGAGCCTGGCAACCTTTCTAAGATTGATCATATTGTGGTTCTCATGATGGAAAACCGATCTTTCGACCACATGTTAGGCTTTTTGAGTTTACCAACGACAGGTAACAATGGCAGGGTTGGTTTGGGTAGAAGTGAAGTATCAGGCCTGCATGGCAATGAATCAAACCCGATTAATACCGATGGTGTCCGAAGAACTGTATTTCCATTGTCCGAAGCTCGTGTCGGCTCAACTTTGGATAACCCCAAAAATGAGACTCGTGGCACTAAATTTCCTTTTAGTCCCGGCCATGATTTTTCATCAACGAAGACTCAAAGGGGAAACTATACGATTGATATACCTCCAAAAATCACAAAACCAGAATTAGACTTATCTAATGACCCAAATAATGGCGGAATCAATGATCTTGACTTAGAGGATTTTACTAAAAAGTTTACCGTTGGCCCAAACGAGGGCTTCATCTTTGATTTTGAAAAAAGATTAAGAGGAAAAGTTAGCGCAAACGATGAAAATATCCTACGGAGGGAAATTATGGGGTATCATCCTAAGGAGCACGTTCCCGTCTATCATTTTTTAGCCGAACAATACGGGGTATGCGACCGCTGGTTTGCCTCACACCCAGGGCATACAATCCCTAATAGGTTCGTTACAATGATGGGACGCTTGGCAATGGATAAAAATGGCAAGCCTCAAGTAAACAATCCAGACCTCTCGACCTTTGACCCGTTAGAAGACCCAACTATTTTTGACCATCTGACAGCAGCTGGAATAGAGTGGCGTTATTATGAGCATGATTTTGGCATGCTTCGTTTGTATTCAAAATATACGTTTGACAGGCAACGAGTTGTGTCTATTGATGATCTAGACAATGGTTTTTTTGCACTTGCTAAAAAAGGGAGCCTTCCATCTGTTACCTTTATAGACCCTGACTTTGGGGACATCCCGGGGGGAAATGATGATCAACCTCCTACAGATATTCAAAAGGGGCAAGAACTTGTACACAAAATCTACTCAGCCTTGGCAAATGGGCCTAAAAAACAATGGAACAAAACTTTATTTATCATTGTCTATGATGAACATGGCGGTTTTTATGATCATATACACCCTCAAGAACAAGTGATTTTTGACCCAAAACAACCAGACAAAGGCAAGTTCGTGCCATTAGCCTTGGACCCAATTTCAGGAGACCCGATTAATTATTATGGCATGAGAGTTCCAGCCCTTTTAATCTCGCCTTGGATACCTCCTAAAACAGTTTTTAAGGATGAGGTTGATCATACCACGATTTTAAAAACGATTATTACTCGCTTCTTACACAATAATCCACCGGACATGGGTGCTAGGGTTGCGCTTTCCAAAGATTTAGGGGCTGCATTATCTTTGAATATGCCTCAAATTCTAGTACCAACTCCAGATATATCGTTGAATCCTAAGCCGACTCTGGTTAATCCAGAAAAAGAACATACATCAGTCGAAGATTTCAGAGAGTTTATGATTGCGTTTAGTAAGCAAGTCCGCAAAAGGTAGAAAAAAATCGCCTAACCCCGGCTTGCTGTCCATGCCGCCGAACAGCAAACCCGCAAACCCAACGCACGGCGGCACGGCAGCAAGCCAAACGTTAGGCGTGAGCAAAAACAGACAACAAAATGACAACAATTTTAATTATCACTGTGGCAATAGCCACATTAATTCTGATCGGCAAGCTGGCTAATAGAAAATCCGGCAAAAGCATTTCAAACTCTTCAGCCATTGAAAAATATGGCTCGATAGACAATTTACTAAAGAGGGCGAACGAAAAGCAATTACTTAAGGATTACAAAAGTGCAGTTGCAATTGCAGATAAAATTCTTATCATTGAGCCAGATAACTATAAAGCTTTGACCTGTCGTGCGAGTTCTTTAGAAGCTTTAAACTTTAATCTTGAGGCAATAGATGATTATGAGAAGGCGTTGCAAATTGACAATTCAGATGCAAATATTTATGGACTTCTTGGACTCACTTATATAAAAATTGGAGACAATGAGAGTGCACAGAAAAACTTAAAAATATCAATCCAAAAAGGACTGAAATTTTATGAAATATTTTATGATATGCTTTTATCTGACTCAGGCAGGACGAAGCAGGCGATTGTTAATAGTGCAAAAGTTCGAGGAAATTTACAAAAGAGAAATCCAAACGATTTTATTGATGACCTATCACCTGTAGACAAAAATGAATTTAAAGAAGCCTTAAAGAATCAAATTCATCAATTAGAAGGTGCAATATCGCTTGACCCTGATAATACTGAACTAAAAGAACTTTATGAGTTTGCTAAAAGACAACTTGACTGAGAAGTGGCAGTGGGATATGTTGATAGAAAAATAGTCGAGCGATACTTTGATACATCACTGAAAAATAGATATATTTGAATGACAATGAATAGCAAGCGGAACGCACAAACAGCACTGAATAAATATCACTGAGGCCAAGCGTCACAGAAAAAACGCGACAGCCAGGCAGCATAGAAAAGCCGAATACTACGACAGCCAAGTATCATAGAAAACAACGAACGCAGCGATAGTCAAAAGTCACTTGAATAGCCAGGTAGGCGATGTCAAAATAGAAAGCCGCTAACTCCGCATGGTCGTACATGCCGCCTCAGGGCTAAGAAATGGAAGTGGAAGGCGGCACGTCGTCCATGCCACAGTTAGCGGCACGTAAGAAAAAACAAACTAATAAAAACATACAAAATGGACTTACTTAAAGAAATCCTAATAAGGAGGCAAAAATTTGCAAGTAAAATGGAGTTGGAATTAAGCAGACCTTTTCAAGTCACCGTTATTGGCGACGGTGGCTCTGGGAAATCTACTTTGATCAACACACTTTTCAATACTGACCTTGCAACAGGGCCAGCAAAGCCAACTACAAAAATACCCCAACCAGTAACTGCCAAAAACAAAGATGGCAAAGGAGAATTAATTTTTATTGATTTGCCAGGTGTTGGAGAATCACACAGTTTAGATGTACAATATACCAACATGTACTTAAATTATGGGCTTGAAAGCGATGTAATTCTCTGGTCAATAAATAATGAAAATAGAAATGTTGTTTATACTATCAATTTTATAAATAATTTGATTTCAAAATTAGATAATTATAAAGATCAACTAGAATTTTTCAATAAATTCCTTTTCATTATCACAAAAGTGGACTATATAAAAAATGGAAAGTGGACATTTAGAAAATACAATGACGGATATAGAGTGATAGCTGACCCTACTTTAAATTTCATTCTAGAAGAGAAAGTAGGCTATTTTAGATACTCATTGATTAAAAAGTTCGGGCACTTAATTAGGACAAGAATTTTTACTGGGCAAAAATCAACAAATATTGATGAAGATTTTCTTTATTTAGAAGATGGTGAATTTATTTGCACGAAATTGATAGACGGCCCAACCTACAATCATTTGTGTACTAAATATCCAAGACATAAGCCCAAGTTTGATAGAATTGTCAAGATTCAGTCGCCAATTCCTTGCTCGTCATATTTCAAGTACAACCTAACGAATCTAATTCTTGCTATAATAGACAAAGCAGATAAAGGAATATTTGGTTTGGATAAGTTAATTGATGTTGATAGAATATCTATTCTTTCCCAAGAAGAATTAGACAGGGCCATTAATATCCAAATAATCAACTAAAAACCAAGTGTTATGATAATAATTAGTCATTATATTGAATTTGCAAAAGCAATGAGTGCTCAGGACTTTATACTTGTAGATTATGAAAATTTTCTACAAATGAAAGTAGCACATGGTTTACCATTTAAGAACCCAGAAGAAGAATATAGAAGTTACTTTTTAACCCATATGTATAATGCCGGAAAAGTAACACAAGCCCCATCGACAGATAAGCAATTTGAAGAGTTGAGACAAGAAATTATTCAAATTAAAGATGCCAAGAAGGTTGATTATTTAAAGAGGATATTTATCGGGTTTTTGGGAAGTATTTTTGGCAAGGTAGTCTTTGATTATATAGATGATTTAGAGATTTATCAAATACTAATGGCAATACTTAAAGCTTCAATGGAACATGTCGGTGAAGGTGCAAAAAAAATATTTATAGATTTAGGTGAAGCAATTAGTAATCTATTAATAAAAAAATAAACTTGCCGCTAATCGAGTAGAGAGAGGTAAGCGATAAGCCCACCCCAGCCCTCTCACAATTATTTTATCCCGCATAGCGGGGGCACCCAACGTACGTACGGGCCTCGCACTGTGTTCATGGAACAACGATGCGTTATCGTACTTGGTAGTAATAGTCTTTAAAGAAAAAGAGAAAAGCAAAGCAGTAGTGGGATAAGTTGATAAAAAAATAACCAGCCAAGACTTTGATACATCCCTGAAAAAAGATAAATTTGAACGATCAGGAAAATATCAACCGAGATAGTCGAGCAGTATAGAAAAAAAGAGCATTACGAGAGCCACGCATTACAGAATATAACGAACGCAACGATAGTCAAAAATCACTTGAATAGCCAAGCAGGCAATGTAAAAAAGAAAAGCCGCTAACTCCGCATGGCCGTCCATGCCGCCTAAATTCCAGGAAAAGGCAAAGGAAGGCGGCACGTCGTCCATGCCACAGTTAGCGGCCAAAAGAGGAATGTTAGAAAACCAGCGGAGGCTTGAAAAAAAGAGAATAGCCAGGCGGCAGTG
>JABWBR010000077.1 GCA_013360405.1 Saprospiraceae bacterium | reverse complement strand
AACAACTTGATGCCGCAAGGAGGTGACATCTTTCGAGGCACGAGAAAGGTGTCGTCTCCTTGCTACCCCGGCGCGAGATGTCACCTTCCCTCGTGCCTCTCGCAGATGACACCTCGTTCGCACAAAAATCACAAGTTGCCACGCCGCAGCCGGCGGTCGGCAAGGATTCATAAGACCATATTGTCATTCAAACCTCACCCCCACCTTCAATTGATTGTGAAATGCCGGCTTCAATAAGCCGTCGTGTTGGAGCCTGCCCACCACAATGCCGGGATGAATACCGACATCGTGGGCAAAATGGCGGATGATTTGCTCATCAAAGTGTGAATAGCTGTTTGCCCAGGTATGATAAGCATCTTTGGGAATAAGCAGGTTGGCGGCGTATTCATTGGCCTCCCGTTCTTTATCCAGGTCTTGCGAAGCGCCTTCTGTATTTTCCAGGAATACGGCTTTTTTGCTGTGCTTCAGAATATGGCAAGCTTCGTGAAAAAAAGAAAACCAAAACTGATCGTTTGTCTTGTACAAATCCGAAAGCTGGATCAAAGGGGTCTGGTGTATCCATCGGGCGGCGCCGCTGATTTTGGTATGAGGCAAGCTTGGGGTAAATACTATTGCCACACCACACGACGCAGCCAATGCTTCTACTTCCTGTAGAAATGAATTCGGTTGCTTTTGCGCGATCTCGCGAAATTGTAGCATGGACTCCTTAAATCGCCGGGCATTGTATTCAGGGAGCGTTTTCGATTCTAATTGTTTTTCTCCCAGTCGAAGCCACAGCGCAACAGCAGCCGGATTGGGCGTGTTTTTTAGGGATATTCGAAAAGCTACATCAGTTGAATTTCCAAGGTAATAAGCATCCCAGTCTTTGGGTGCGGCAAACCGAAAAAAACGCAAAACTTCCCGAAGGGTTTCCACGTCTGATTTGGAACTCGAAAGGATGCCTAGCTTGTGCATGGCTTTAAGAGGGAATTGATCCAGCCAGCGCAAGTCGCGTTCCAGGGCTTCTTTCTCCTCAATGCGGGCCAGGGTTTCCCGGTAGGTACTTTCGCGCCTGATCCAGAAGTGGACCGGTATGCCCAGCACCCGCTCCAACATAATGGCCGTATCCATAGTCAACGGGGCTTTGCCGTTGATCAGTTCGTTTATCTTTTCCTTTGGGCGCCCCATCCGCGCGGACAACTCCGCTTGGGTCATACCCAGGCTTTCGATAGTTTCCCTAATAGTGTCGCCGGGTGGAGACAAAAGGGATCGGTCGAGGGGAAGGGAGAAGGCCATTTGTATTGTTTTTTCAGGTTTAGTGATAGTCTTCAATCTGGATAATAGTGATAGAACGCACCTCCGACCAATTAATGCCCCCATCGTAAAATACGGGTGGCGGTTGTTGGATTGGGCGAAAAATAAGGCGATAATTGCGGCTGATATCCACGGCAAAATACCCTCGTTTATTTCCTCCTGTTAGCTCGTGGCAATTGGCTGCGGGAAGTGTGCGCATATCCTCCAAGCTATCCGCAGCATCAAATTCCGCTAATCTTTGCATGATCGAACCTGCGCGGGCGCCATATGTGCGCTTAATCGTCTTTGCATCGGCGAAAGTTTTAGCCAGCTTTTTTGTGTCAAATTGGATATCCATGCAAAGATATTTTTATTAACGAAAAAAGTTAATAAAAAGTTTAAATCGTTTATGCGCCATACAGCCATAAACGAACATTCCCTATACCGGGGGACAATGCACCAAAGAATGGTAGCCTGGAAATTTTGAAGTGGTAGCTTATCGCAAATATAGGCAAAGCCGGGTAAATAATGACAAAAATCCCGATATTCCCCCTGAAAAACCACCCCAGGCATGAACAACTTGATGCCGCAAGGAGGTGACATCTTTCGAGGTACGAGAAAGGTGTCATCTCCTTGCTACCCAGGCGCGAGATGTCACCTTCCCTCGTGCCTCGGGAAGATGACACCTCGTTCGCACAAAAATCACATTTCGAGACGCCTATGGGCGTGAAAAATTCAAAAAATCCCCGATCTTTCCCCAAAACAACCCTGTACTACCGTGAAAAACACCGCTTTAACCCTTCTCCTCTTCCTGGTTGCCTTGACATTACAAGCCCAGAAAACCCAGCGCAGCCTCGTCCGCGAGCAAAACTCCGGCAAAAAACCCGTGCCGGGGGCGCAAGTCGTTTTTAGCGAGGCAAATCCCGTGATTTCCGATAACGACGGCTTATTCACCCTTAACTTCCCGCGCAAAAAAGCCGGCGAGTGGGTCTTCCTCGAAGACGTGCAAAAAAGCGGCTACGAGCTCGTCAACAAAAAAGACATCGAGCAAGTCAAACTCAGCGCCGACGAGCGCTTGGGCGTCGACATCATCGTGGCTCCGGCCGGCAAACTTGACGCCGCCCGCCGCGAATACTACGACATCTCCGACAAAGCCCTGCTGGCCGGCTTCGAACGCGAGAAAAAAGCCCTGCGCGACAAACTCCAAAAAGCCCAGCTCAACCAGCAGGAATATGAAGAAAAATACGAAAGCATACAAAAGCAATACGACCAGCAACAGCAACAGCTCAACCAGCTCGCCGACAAATTCGCCCGGGTGAATTTTGACGATGTAAGCCCCGTGTACCAGGAAGCCCTGGAGCTCTACAAAGCCGGCCATATCGACCAGGCCATCGCCAAACTCGAAAGCATCAACCCCGCCAAACGCACCGAAGAGATCATCAAAGAAGAAAAACGCATCGGCGAGGCCCAGAAAGAACTGGACACCCAACGCGCCGCCCTCGAAACCGAAAAACGACAGCAAATCGCCAACCTGAAGTTGTTGGCGGATATGTATAGCGCCGATTTTGACCCGGAGAAGGCGGAGGCGCAGTACGATCAGTTGCTGCGGCTGGATTCGACCGACTTTGAGATACTTTGGGATGCGGCCTGGTTTTACAAAGAAAATCACCGATATGATAAGGCATTGGCCTGGTATCCGGTCATCATTAAGCACCCCAAAACAGCGGTTTGGCAGGTGGCAAATGCATACGGCTCTTTGGGAGAATTACACACCGCCACCGGCAATTTCCCGACTGCGCTAGAGGATTATACTCGGTCTTTTAGCATTTATGAAAAACTGCACCGAGGTAACCCGGAAGAAAGTTTTCACAAAGAAAATTTGGCCATTTCTTTTGAAAGACTCGGCTCCACTCACACCGCACTCGGCAATAAGGACCAGGCGCTGACTTTTTTTGAAAATTTCAATAAATTAGAAAAAGAACTCTACATGGCTTATCCGCAAAGTGTGGACTTCAAAACCAGATTGGCTATTTCTTATGAAAAACTCGGCTCAATCCACACCGCGTTAGGCCATTTGGACCAGGCGCTGACTTTTTTTGAAAACTTCAACACATTAGAAAAAGAACTCTACGCCGCCTATCCGCAAAATGTGGACTTCAAAAACGGATTGGCCATTTCTTATTGGATATTGGGGCGGTTTTACCGCGAAAAAAAAAAGCGACCCGGATAAAGCCAGGCTTTATTTTCAGCAATGTTACAACTTGTGGGAAGAGCTATCGACAGCATACCCGGCTTACGCGGAATTTAAAAAATATTTAGCGGCGGCAAAAAGTGTACTGGATAGTTTATAATAAGCCGTGCCTGGAATTTATCGCACCACCCACCCCCATGTCTCCTGAATCGCACCGTCTCGTTTCGACTCCGCTCAACGAACGACAGCGCCGGTCATTGAGCGGAGTCGAAATGACCGAAAAAAATCAGGCAATCTCATCAAAAAAAATGCCCCATAAGTAGCTTATTCAAAAACTTTCCCTCTAATATTGCTCTGAAATAACAATTAGAGCACGACATTGCAATTGTAACCCCGTATGCCCCTTTTCATGTACAAAACATCAAAGACATGAATACCAATGAAAACACCCTTAATCCCGTCTTTGTCCAGGATATTCGGGATATGCTGCAACAAGCCCGGCAGAAAACCTATGCCGCCGTCAATTTTATTATGGTGGAAACCTATTGGCGGATCGGAAGGCGGATTGTGGAGGATGAACAGGCCGGCGCTGAGCGTGCAGCTTATGGCGAACAGCTGCTAAAGGAACTTTCCAGAGCGCTATCTGCTGAGTTTGGACGCGGTTTTTCATCGCCCAACCTTCGAAATTTCAGACAATTCTATCTAACCTACCCTGATGAAGCAATTTGCTATACACTGTGTAACAAATTGACTTGGAGTCATAATAGGTTGATTATGAGGATAGAAAACACAGAAGCGCGCACCTATTATCTTAAGGAAGCCTTGGCGCAGTCGTGGAGCGTGCGCCAACTCGAACGCAACATCGCCTCCCACTACTACGAACGCCTATTGGCCACTCAAGGCCAACTACCACCTGCCGAACCCGAGCGCTTACGACCGGCTGATTTTGTAAAAGACCCCCTACATACTTGAATTTCTTAACCTGCCTGAAATTGCCTTGACCGCGGAAAAATCACTCGAGGAAGCGCTGGTTGATAACTTACAGCTTTTTCTGCTTGAACTCGGCAAAGGTTTTTCCTTTGTGGGCCGACAATTTCGCATCAGCACCGAAACCAGCCATTTTTATGTCGATCTGGTGTTCTATAACTACCTCCTCAAGTGCTTCGTATTGCTCGACCTCAAATCCGGCAAACTCAGCCACCAGGATGTAGGTCAAATGGATATGTACGTGCGTATGTTCGACGACCTCAAGCGCAACCCAGATGACAACCCGACAGTCGGAATTATCCTTTGCGAAGACAAAGACGAAACCGTAGCGCGATACTCCGTACTGCAAGGCAGCGAACAACTTTTCGCCTCCAAATACCGCTTTATTTTGCCCAGCGAAAAAGAACTCGCCGAAGAACTCCACCGCAAACGGCAGTGGCTTTTGGAACGGCTTAAATCCTGATTTGTATCCTTTTAAACCATGCTATCCCCGGTTCAGACCTTGCAAGGTTTTCTCAGAACCGTCTCTTGAAAACCTTGCAAGGTCTTTCCATGGCCATCAACGCCCATTTGTTATGAGTACAGACACCCTGCGGTTTTGACAGGGCGCTATGCGCTCCGTAGCGATGCGGTTTCATACCCATCGCGAAGGAGCGTTCCCCGGTCATCAATGTTTTCCAAGGCACTTACATGCCCAGCGCTGTAAAAACCATGATTTTCCGGCGGCTAAAGTCCGCCGGTACGGTATCGTGTGGCCAGCATGACGTTGTAGATTCTCTTCGAGAATGACAAACGAAAAAGCGAAGGGGAAGGATCGCACAGTCGCACAGTCGAAATGACGACTATCCCCCAAGCCGTAAAAATGCTACGCACTGTGTAGCAAATTGACATAGACGCATTCTCGGGAGCACGTTTAGTCCCCCAAACTCGAATGCAATATAAGTTCCCTTACTCGGAGCCTTTCACAAAGAAGTATAGTTAAACGATGTTTTTTGCAAAAAATCGCCTAACTTTGTTCATAAATTAATATTGTTCACGTTTCGTGTACATTATTATTTGTGAACATGCGAGAAACAGAAATCATCCATATAGCGCTTGAGAATCTTCAAACGAATGCCGGTATCACCGGTAAATGGGAAGATATTGGACCAAAAGAAATAGATGGTCAGATAGAACTGATTGTAGAGGGGCAACCTGTCAAATTCAATGCAGAAGTAAAACAAGAACTAAGAAGCCACCAACTGCTCAAAATCATTGACCAGGCAAATCGTCTTGGACCGCTGATCATAGTGGCAAACCGGATTTTCCCTAAAATAAAAGAAGAACTGAGGCAAAACAAAATCGCTTATCTCGAAGCCAATGGGAATATCTGGCTTAAGCAGAATGGCATTTTGCTCTGGCTGCAGACTCAAAAACCGTTTAAGGCGGTAAAAGGTAAAAGCAATAGGGCGTTTACAAAAACCGGGCTAAAAGTGCTGTTCCATTTTCTGCTCCATGAAAATGATATCAACCTCCCTTATCGCGAAATAGCTGCCATTACCGAAGTAGGATTGGGAAATATCAATTATATTATGACAGGGCTTAAAGAAATGGGCTTCATTATTAAGCTGAATAAAGACGAATCCAAGCTGGTCAGAAAGAAGGAATTACTGGAAAAATGGATACAGGCGTATGCCGAAAGACTAAAACCTTCCTTACAAACGGGTACTTTTCGTTTCCTGAAAGAAGAGGATTTTACAAACTGGAAAAACCTACCTGTTAAAGAAGGTGAAACATACTGGGGTGGCGAACCCGCTGGGGATCTGTATACAAATTATCTGCGGCCCGCAGAATTGACTTTATATACGACAGAAACAAGAACCGACTTGATTAAAAATTACCGGCTAATACCGGATGAAAAGGGAAATGTCAAGGTGTTCAGAAAATTCTGGCGGCATGACCTTGAGAATGAAAATGTCGCTCCTCCAATGCTGGTTTACGCCGATTTGATCAACACCAACGACAGAAGATGTATTGAAACAGCACAAAAAATTTACGATGCATTTTTACAAAATAAGCTATGAACAATTAAGACAACAGCCTGAAATCACGGAAATGTTGTCTGCACTGGAACGAGGCTTTGAGAAACTCGGTATCGACTTTTATTTAGTGGGCGCCGTTGCCCGGGATGTGTGGATGCACGGCATCAATCATATTACCCCCAGAAGAACTACCGGTGATATTGATTTTGCTGTGCTGATAAATGATAAGGGAACATACGAGGCCCTAAAAGACTATTTAACAACCGTGGAAAGCTTCCAAACTCATACCGGGAATGATTTTGTATTGCTCTGGAAAGATAAAGTCCATGTGGATTTATTACCATTTGGCGCTATCGAAAATGAAGACGGTAAAGTAATCGTAAGTAATTGGGGTTTAACCAATATCAACTTGCAGGGCTTCACAGAAATATATGAAGCCGGCTTGCCGCAATTGGAGCTGGGAGGTAAGCATCTTTTTAAATTCTGCACGCTGCCGGGAATAGTGCTATTAAAAATGATTGCCTACGATGACCGTCCGGAGGTAAGAAGAGACGATATCAAAGATATCAGCGACATTTTGAACTATTTTTTCGATATGTATGACGATGAAATATGGGAAAACCACAACGACCTATTTGAGGACGAGAATGCCGATCTAAAGCATATTGCAGCCAGGGTTATGGGCCGGGAAATGAGCAAAATTGCAAAGCGGAATGAAAAACTATTTGACAGAATCAAAGGAATACTGGATGCCAATACAACTGATGTAGCCGGCAGTAAAATAGCCGGCATTATGGTTGAATATTTTGAAAATACGGTGGAGGATAGTGTAATACTATTGGAACAGTTAAAGCGAGGATTTACAGAAGTGTAACGGCCTGTTCGTTTCGACTCCCCCCAACGAACGACAGAGCCGGTCATTGAGCGGAGTCGAAATGACCAGCCACAAAGATCGCCCCCTCACCCCCTCGCCAAATCTCCCCCTCTCACACTCACACCCTCTCTCCCTCCAAACTCGGCGGCAGCAGCTTGTACAACACCGGCGTGACCAGTCGCGACAACAGCGTAGAACTGATGAGGCCGCCGATGAGCACAAGGGCCAGCGGAGAGTACAGCGGACTGTACTCCAATACCAGCGGTATCAGGCCGCCGATGGCCGTGAGCGAAGTGAGCACAATGGGTACGAAACGGATTTCGCCGGCTTCCTGGATGGCTTCGTCCAAGCCTTTGCCCTGCTCGCGCAGTTGGTTGGTGAAGTCTACCAGCAAGATCGAGTTTTTGACTTCGATGCCCGCCAGGGCGATCAGGCCTACGACGGCGGTAAACGATAGCGTATTGCCCGTAAGCAACAGGATGAGGATGGCCCCGATAATACCCAACGGGATTACCGACAATACGATTAGCGTGCTTTTGAAGGTTTTAAATTCGAGAATTAATACGCCGATCAATCCGAATACGGTGATCAGGATGATTAGTCCGATGCCCGAAAAACTCTCCTGCTGGCTTTCTACTTCGCCGGCTACCACGTAATTGAATCCTTCCGGGAATTTGAAGTCCTTCAGTTTTTGCTGCAACTCCGCGTTGATGTCGCCGGTGAGGTAGCCCGATTGTACCAGCGCGGTGATGGTCACGTAGCGCTCTTTGTTGTAGTGGCGGATCGTATTGGCCGACGTTTCGAATTCTACGTCGGCTACTTGGCGAACCGGGATTGCCGTGCCGGCCAGGTTGTTGACGTACAACTGGTCGAAGACGCCGAGGTCAGGAGTGGCCGATTGTTTGGGCAGGGTCAATAGCATGGTGTATTCTTCTCCCTGGTCATTGCGGAAGACGCCCAGGTCGAGCCCGGCAATGCCCATGCGCACGGTGCGGTCTATTTCCGCTACGGGTACGCCAAGGGCCGCAGCTTTTTCTTTGTTGATGCGGACGGCCAGGTCGGTTTTCTGGGTTTTCAAGGGGTTGGTTACATAAATAGCGCCCGGCGTAGTAGCGATCAGGTTTTCGATATCCCCGGCCACGGTGCGCAGCGTATCGAGGTTTTCGCCAAAGATGCGTATCGCGATGGGCGCTTCTATCGGCGGCCCCTGCTCGAAGTTTTGCACCACTATTTTGGCGTTGGGAAACAAGCTAAAGCTGTCGCGCAATTCATCAATAAACGCTTCTTTTTCGTCGGGTTCCATTTCGTACAATTGTACAAAGATCTGTCCGATGTTTTCAGCGCCTTTGTTCGGGAATACGTTGTAATACACCTGTGGGTGGCCCTGGCCTACGTTTGCGGCGTACGACTTCACTTCTGTTTGACGGCCCAATACAGCTTCCACGTGTCGCGTTACCCGATCGGTCTCGTAGAGGTTGCTACCTTCGGGGGTTTCTACGTTGACCATGAACATAGGGCGCTCGGATGCCGGGAAAAGGCTGAAACCCACTACGGGCGCCAGCATGACCGAACCTGCAAAAATAGCCCCTGCTACGGCCAGCGTAATCCAGGGGTGACGCAGCGATACGGTCAGCAATTTGCTATAGCTCATGCTGATGCCCTTTTTGAACGCGCGGTATACCAGGTTGCCTTCGGCGTGTTCTTTGTCGCTGAGCAGTCGGCTCGACAGGAAGGGCACAATGGTAATCGATACCAATAGCGAGGCCAGGATGGTGGTGACTACGGCCATAGGCAAGCTGCGGATGAAGTCGCCCGAACTTTCCGGCAGGTAGATCAAGGGCAGGAAAGCCAATACCAGCGTGGCGGTACAGCCCAATACGGCTTTACCGATCTGCCGGGTGGCCGCGATGGCGGCTTCCCGTCGCGACAAGCCCATGCGAAGGTGCCGCTCGATATTTTCTACCACCACAATACTATCGTCAACCAGGATACCCAGCGCCACGATAAGCCCTACGATACTCAACTGGTTGAGGGTATACCCAAAAGCGTTGAGCATGGTGAGGCCGATGGCAATCGACAGCGGGATAGAGATCATCACCACCAGCGAGGCGCGAATACCCAAGGGCAACAGTGTGATAAGCACCAACAGAATAGCGATGGCAAAATCTTTGGCGAAGCGCCCCAGGCGTTTTTCCACGCTGGCGCTTTGGTCAAAGACTTTGTAATAATCGATATTGGAAGGTATCTGTTGTTCAAATTTTTCCAGCACCGGCAACACCTGGTCGCGCACGCCGAAGATATTCTGTCCCTTTTTCTGGGCGGCGGTGACAAACAAGGCGCGGTGGCCGTTGATGCGGGTGAGGTGTTTTTCCTGTTCGTAATCCATGCGCACGTCGGCGATGTCTTTGAGGTAGATCACCTGCCCATTAGCGGCATATACGATGGTATTGGCGATTTCGTCAACAGACTTATAGTTGCCGCTGGTCTTCACGTTAAACTTGCGGGTATTCAGGTTGAGGCTGCCGCCGGGGATCGTCAGATTTTCGCTTTGCAGGGCTCCCATCACGGCGTTGCCCGGTATGCGTTGCTGAGCCATTTTTTCTGCATTCAGCGCTATACGCACCTGTTGTTCGGGAAAACCGTAGATCTCGACATTTTTCAGTGACTTAATCTTTTCCAGCTCCGTCGACAGTTCTTCGGCTTCTTCTTTGAGTTGCTTGTAAGAAGCCGTTTCGCTGATGAGCGCCACCTGGAAGATATTGACGTTGTTGGGGCTCAGCTTTTCTACGTCGATGCGGTAAATATCCTGGGGCAGGTCTTTTTGCAGTGCATTTACTTCGCGGATCACCTCCTGGTATTTCTCGTCGGTATCGACGCCGTATTCGTATTCGATGCGAATGACGGCCAGTCCGTCACTGATATCGGTGATAATGTCCTTGACGTTTTCGAGTTCGTTAAACTTCTTCTCCATGGGGTCTACCACCTGCTCTTCCATGTCGGCGGGGGTAGCGCCCGGGTATACGGCGACGACGAGGAAACCCGGGAAGACGGGTTCGGGGTCTTCGCCTTTGGGCATACTAAACAGCGAGAAGATACCCAGCGCCAGTACGCCCAGGAAGACGACCAGGGTGAACTGGTAGTTTTTGACAGAAAATTCTGCGATTTTCATAATGGGTGTTATTTAGAGCTTGGCGTTGGTCAATTGATAATCTTAATGCGGGCGTCGGCAGTGAGGTAGGCGGAGCCTTCCGTGGTCACCTTGTCGCCGGCTTTGAGGCCCGAGGTCAGCATGGCTTTGTCGTTGCGCAAGAATGCGATGCGCACGGGTATTTTTTTGGCCTTGTCGCCATCGGCTACAAAGACAAAAGCATTGAGGCCGTTGCCTTCTACGATGGCGTCGACAGGCACGCTGACGTAGGAGCTTCCCTGCGCGCCTTCGAGGCGCACGGTGGCAAACATACCGTAGCTAAACCGCTTGCCGCCGGGGTTAAAGCTAAATTCTACAGGGTACAAGCCCGTAGCAGGGTCGGCGCTTTGCGGAATTTGGCTGAGGGTACCGCTAAAAGTCTGCCCGGGATAAGCGTCGAAAGTGATTTGGGCGCGCTGGCCATTGCGCAAGCGCACAAAATCTTTGTCGGTCACCCCCGCGCGCACTACCCAGTCGCCCGCGCCGGCGTGCATCACGTAGACAGGCGTACCTGGGCCTGCTACTTCGCCTTCGTTCATCAACTTCATCAGGATTACGCCGCTGATGGGCGCCCTGATCTCGGAATACGCCTGGTTGAACTGTACAATCGACAGTTGTTCTTTGGCGAGGTTGAGGGCGGTCGTGGCGTTTTGCACTTGTTCGAGGGTGGCTACCGAGTCTTTATACAGGTTTTGCGCGCGTTTGAGGTCGCGCTCGGCCTTGGCTACGCCTTCGCGGGCTTGCGTCACGCCTGCGTTGATCTCGGTGAGGTTGAGGCGGGCCAGGAGTTGGCCTTTTTTCACCTGGGCGCCTTCCTCTAACAATAATTTGTCGATCACGCCGCCGGTTTTAAAAGAAAGCCGGGCTTCGGTAGCCGAGCTCACCAATCCGGAAGCGGTTACCGGTTCCGACAGGGTTTGCATTTCGGCGGCTACTACGCGCACGGCGATTTCTTCCTGCTTGGGCGGCAGCGGGGTGTTTTCTTCGGCGCTGGAGTGGTTGCCGCACATCGTGATCAGAAAGAGAAGTCCCACAGCTATAAGGGGGACTATAATTGAAACCAGCTTTTTCATGGTTGTTAGCATTATTGGTGAACGATCTAATAATTGTATTAGTAGGGTTTTAGCGCTTTTCAATTAAACATTCAACATCAAGCATTAAACATTATTTTGCGCGTTCCATGCCGGCCCAGTTCGACCAAACCTTGAGCAGATACAGCGATTGCTGCAAGCGGGCCTGGGTAAGTTCGTTGCGGGCGTCGAGGAATTCGATATAGAGGGCTTGTCCTTCGCGGTAGCGCTTTTCGATGTCGCGGTAATAGCGCGCGGCGGATTCCACCTGACTTTTGGCACTATTAAAAACTTCCAGCGCCGATTGGTAAGAGCGCAGGCTGTTCTCCCACTGCAGGTTGAGTTGGCCGGCTACGTATGCTTGTTGGGAAGACGAGGCGGCTACTTCCATCTGGGCTTGTTTCACTTTAGCCACATTACTGTTGCCGCTGTAGAGGGGTAATTCGATCGACAAACCGCCTAACACATATAGAGAGCCGTTGCCCACTTCAAAATCGAATCCCTGGGAACCGGCATCGAGAAAGGCATTCACCCTGGGTAGCTTGTACGTTTGCTTCCATTTCAGGTTGGTCTCCTGCATGGCGTTGACCAGGGCAAGCTGGTGCAACTCTTCGCGGCTGCCGGGCGTGCCCGTCACCTGCTGAGGAAAAGGATAGTTGATATCCGTAAACGTCGGATCGGCTTCGATAGCGGAATCGAGCGGCCGGTTGAGCAGGAAATTGAAATACGAAGCTGCATTGCGTGCATTGTTTTCGGCCTCCGCGATTTGGGCTTCCATCTTCGTGATTTCGTTGGCTGCGCGGGTAACGACCGTATAATTGGCCACGCCGTTGTCAAATAGTTTTTGGTTGACGCGGCGGCTTTCCTGCAATAACCCCATAGCCTCCCGGTAGATAAAAACGGCCTGCTGCGCCTGCAGGTAGTTGAAATAAGCCACCCTGATCTCTTCGGTAAGTGTTTTTTGCGCTACCGCAATATCGAGTTCGCTCATATTGGTTAACTGCTCCTTGATCTGTTTGTTGTAGCGAACATCGGGGTTATAGAGCGGGTATGCCGCGCGAAGTTTGAGGTCGTAAAAATTGTTGGGGTTTAGTTGTTCATTCACGTTTTCCAACTGCGGGAAGGAGTTGGCGCCTGTCAATTCGTTGAGCGTTGTATAAACGGGGTTGAGCATATCGCCAACAGGAATGCTGATCGTGCGGCCGCCGGCGGCGAGCGTATAGGAGCCGTTGAGCGATACCGAAGGCAGTCCGAGTCCTTTGGCTTCTTCCAGCGCGTGCCGGCGCTGTTGGCTCACATAGTTTTGTTGTTTGATGCGCTCGTTTTGGCCGAGGCCTTCGCGGATATAGGCGTCGAGAACGGCGCTTTGCGCGTAGCTGCTTTGCATTGTCACAAGCATTAGCGCAAAGATTAACAGTCCGGATTCAATTGGGTGCAATTTCATAACAAATGTTAATTAAATGAACATTGTTTAGTTATATAATAAAACTCCCCTTGCTCGCCGGCAGGCGAAGGGTAGAATTACTTCTTCATCAAATCAAGCCAGGTATTAACGCCGGTAAAAATGAGGGCACGGCTTTCCTCGTCGCTGAGGTCGAGTGCGCGCAGCCGGTTGCGAGTATACAGCGACACCATGCCGTGTACGAATGACCAGCAGAAAAAGGTGAGCGACTTGGGTTCCTGCTCCACAATCAGCCCTTTTTGCATACAATCTTCGATAGCGTATTGCAGGAAATCGAAGGCTTTGCGGCCCGTATCCCAATTGCAGTGGTCTTCGTAATAATTGAGCGGTTCGAGCGAGTTGAACATCAGGTTGTAGTACTGGGGGTGTTCGAAGCAGAAACGCACGTATTCCAGGGAGATTAGCCGCAGTCGCTCCAGGGGGTCGGCCACGGCGGCCACCTTTGACATTTCCTTCATCAGCAGGCCGAATCCCAACTCGTGCACGGCGTGCAGGAGCTCGTCTTTGTCCTTGAAATACAGGTAAATCGTTGCCGGGCTGTATTCGATGCGCTCTGCAATGCTACGCATCGAGGTGCGTTCGTAGCCTTCTTCCGCAAAAATCCGCGCCGCCGCGTCTACGATCAGGTCGCGTTTTTCCTGTTTTTCCCGCTCTTTTCTTTCTGCGATTCCCATGTTTTGAGACTTTCGGGTTACCCAGTGTAGGTGAACGGTGAACGTTCACCCTACGTGGTCGTCACCTTGGGATGAACGGTGAACGTTCACCCTACCGAATTTTCTATTTCTAAACGAACGCAATATACTGAACATTGTTTAGTTTGTAAATATCATTTATTGAAAATCGGATGAATCCGCATTTTTTTTCGACCGAATGCGCTATAAGGGGGGGGTGACGGCCACGGACAATCCTTGGGGGTGACGGCATTGAACTGACTCAGGGGGTGACGGCCAGGGACGATCCTTGGGGGTGACGGCATTGAACTGACTCAGGGGGTGACGGCCTAGATTTGCTGATTAAATTAATATAATTAGCAAATCAGCACATTAGCAAATCAACTAATCCTATTCCAGGCCGAAAACCTTTTTTTCGTCTGTTCCAAAAACAGGCGCAGCACCTCGTGTTCGGGAAGGGCGAGTTGGGGGTCGGCGTCGAGGATGAGCGTGGCAGTTTCGCGGGCGGCCTGGAGGATGCGGCCGTCTTTGGCCAGGTCGGCGATGCGCAGGTTGAGCGCGCCGCTTTGCTGGGTACCTTCGAGGTCGCCGGGGCCGCGCAGGCGCAGGTCGGCTTCGGCGATATCAAAGCCGTTATTTGTGCTGCACATAATCTGGATGCGCTCGCGGCTATCGGCGCTCAGCTTGTAGCTCGACAAGAGCACGCAAAACGACTGCTCGGCGCCCCTACCCACGCGGCCGCGCAACTGGTGGAGCTGCGACAAGCCGAAGCGCTCCGTATTTTCGATCACCATCACCGAAGCGTTGGGCACATTCACGCCCACTTCGATCACCGTAGTGGCCACCATAATCTGGGTAGCGCCGTTCACAAAACGCTGCATCTCGAAGTCTTTGTCGGCGGGTTTCATCCTGCCGTGCACAATGCTGATCTGGTATTCTGGCGGTGGGAATTCGCGCTGCAGTGCCTCGTAGCCCTCCTGCAGGTTTTGCAGGTCGAGTTTTTCAGATTCTTCGATAAGCGGATACACCACATAAATCTGGCGGCCTTTGGCGATCTCTTCGCGCATAAACCCGATGACGCGCATGCGGTGGTGTTCGGTGCGGTGCGTGGTGACGATATCCTTGCGGCCTGGCGGCAGTTCGTCGATAACCGACACGTCGAGGTCGCCGTAGAGGGTCATGGCCAGCGTGCGGGGAATGGGCGTGGCGGTCATCACGAGCACGTGAGGCGGATAGGGCTTGCTTTTGGCCCAGAGGCGGGCGCGCTGGGCCACGCCGAAGCGGTGTTGTTCGTCGGTGATGGCGAGGCCCAGGTTTTTAAACACCACGGGGTCTTCGATCAGGGCATGCGTGCCGATGAGCAAGTGGATGTCGCCGGCTTCCAGATCTTTGAGGAGCTGGCTGCGTTTTTTGCCTTTAACGTTGCCCGACAGGAAGGCAACTCCGATGTCCATGCCGTCCAAGTATTCGCTGATGGCATTGTAGTGTTGCTGGGCCAGGATTTCGGTAGGCGCCATGATGCAGGCCTGGAAGCCGTTGTCAATGGCCATGAGAGCGCACATCAGGGCTACGATGGTTTTGCCGCTGCCCACGTCGCCTTGCAGCAGGCGGTTCATTTGGACGCCCGTGGCGAAATCGCGGCGGATTTCTTTGATCACCCGCTTTTGGGCGTTGGTGAGTTCGAAGGGCAGTTTTTCATTAAAAAATAAATTAAACTGCTCGCCAATTTTATCAAAAACATACCCCCTTACTTCGGTTTTGCGCCTTCGCTTGAGTTGGAGGAGGCGCAATTGCAAAAAGAATAGTTCTTCAAATTTCAGCCGGTTGCGGGCGGCGTCGAGTTCCTGCTGGTTTTGCGGAAAATGTATACTGCGCAAGGCTTGAAAGCGGGAGGGGAAGCGGTATTGCTGCAAAATGCCGGCGGGCATATTTTCGGGTAAGTCTTGCGGACCGAGGCGCTCCAATAAGATAGTCATCAGCCGGCGGCGTGCCTTTGCATCGAGTCCTTTGGCGTTGAGCTTTTCGGTGCTGGGGTATACCGGCACGAAGGTGCTCGATTTCTGGGTGTTGTCGGCAGCGGCCACCTCCATTTCGGGGTGGGCGATGTTGAGCTGGTCTCTGAAAGCGTTCACCTTGCCGAAAACGACGTATTCGGTACCCACTACCAGCGCTTTTTCCAGCCAGTTGATACCCGTAAACCAGACTAACTCGATAGCGCCCGACTCATCGCGAAACACCCCGGTGAGGCGTTTTTTGCGGCCATCTCCTACCACATTAAGGCGGCGCAATATGCCACGCAGTTGCACCACGCCGCTATCTTCATTCAGATCGGCGATGCGGTGAAACTGGGTTTTGTCAATATAGCGAAACGGAAATTGGAACAGCAAATCCTCGAAAGTATGGATATCGAGTTCTTTGCGAAATAACTCCCCCCGCGAAGGCCCAACGCCTTTCAGGTATTCGATCGGACTTTCGAGGAGGGAGGAGGGCATGTGAATATTTCAAGTGTTTGTGGACAAAAATATAGCGCAAAGGGACCTCGTTTTATCGGCACTCCGTTAGGTTGTTAGCGCATTATCAAGCGCATATCGCATCCTGATTTCGCTTAACTCTCCTTTTGCGTATTGAAGCGCCTGTTTGAAACTCTCCTGGTCGTCGAGGAAATTTTGCAGCATATTTTGGTAATAGTTAATCGCTTCCGATAAATTCTGAATAAATGATTGGTAGTAGTTTCGTCGTTTTGTGTCTGAAGTGACTCCGTTCTCTTTCACCAATTGTTCTTTCAGATAGTTGATATACAATTTCATCTCAGCCAGGAACACGTGAGGTCGCTGTTTATTAGTAACCAGATTGGTTCGGCCATAGATGTGGTCGGTCATGGCTTTCAAGGATACAATCTTCGAAAAATTCACAATATTAGGTCCGGGACAAATATTCACGGCTTTCAGATTTTTCAGAAAAGGTTCGTCGTAAGATAAAGCTGCGGCATTGCTAAGCCCCACGCACAAGCACTCTTTACCCAACACATCGGCTTTTTGAGCTTCGAATTCCTGATCTGGCAATTGCAAAGATTTCAAATGGGCTAATTTCAGTTCCTGGTAGCGGTGTGATGCCGTGCAGATCGGCTCTTTGGTAAATTCCGTATTAAAGCTCAAATGTTTTTCTGTGCAAGGGCTGCCAGGTTTGCCGTTGGCGATCCGCTTTTGCTTTTCCAATTCGGCGGTAGTGCCGTGCAAAAAATAAAAACGAACGCCAAGCGGAGAGTAGTTGCTGAGGGATATATCTTTTTCTTCGGCTGCGCTCAACAAGTTTAGCGTGTGCGTATCAACGGTTGTGGCCTCCGGCACTAACAGGAACGGCGTGCCCCATCCGGTACTCGACACATTATAATACTGACGAAAAAGCCTGTCTTCTTCGTGGGTGCCGATTCCCCCTTGCACTGATATTTGAATACCGGGGTGGTGCGTAAAATTGAGCCCATTTTTTTTATTAATGGCCGGCTTAAATATCTCGAAAATAGTTTCTTCCAATTCCTGTTTTTTTGTCTTGAATTCTTCGAGTATGGGCCCAAGCAAGTGACCTTCGGTAGCAAAGGCATGACCCCCGCAGTTCAATCCGGATTCAATTCTAAACTCGCTTACCCATATCCCTTTTTTTGCTAAAAATTTGCCCTGGATAAGGGCCGAACGGAAATCGCTCACCTTTATGACCACTTTTTTCCTGAATTCGAAATTGATATCTGGGTCAAAAGTATCGATCTGCTCGAGGTAACTGAAAACGCGCGGGTTCATCCCCGCAGAGAAAATGATGGAAGAATTAGTGAGTTCGCTGTTGATATATCCGCGCAGGGCGGAGACTACGTCTGATCCGTCGGGTATGACGCGCCCTTCTTTGTCAAAAGCGTCACGGTCGGCTTTCGTCATCACATTCACATCTATACTGCCCGGCACGAGTTGTGTTCTCAAATAATCTTGTTTGGCTTTTTTCTCTTTTTCATCGGTAGTATGCCTCATTTCTTCGTAAAGTTTTCTCAGCATGCTGTCTTGCGGCAGCATTTCAAAATACTTTACGATTTCCGAGCCGTGCTCCATAGCCTCTGACTTGAGTTTCTGCATTTGTTGCTGCACGATAGTGTTTACCAGGTTCAGGTAGTCCGTGATCCTTTTTGCCCGATAATCCGGTTCGCGGTGGCTTATAGGCTGATAGACCTGGTTAATGCTCGGATAATAATGCCTTCGCATCATCTCGATCAGGCGATCTTCCATCAGCGAAATGACAGAGGAGATGCCAAATCTGGCCACTTTGATTGGCGAATCAATGGTAAAGGCAAGTCCCATTACGGGAATATGAAAAGTATGCTCGGATTTGTGATTCATGTTTTTTTATTTTCAAATCGCAAGGTACGCCCTCCTTCTCACCTATGCAAGTCGAAGGTACGCCCGCCGCTACCCAAAAAACGACTTGACTCATCCGTTGAAATCCGGTAACTTTGCACCCCCGGGGCAGTCCCGGCCTTTTTAAATACAACAATGGAAACAATCAGACAAAAGCAGGTTGCTGAATTGGTGAAGCGCAATTTCAGCATGGTATTGCAGGAAGAGGGAGGGTATATTTACGGCACATCCGTATTGGTATCGGTAACGGGCGTAAAAATGTCGCCCGACCTTAATATTGCCAAGATCTATCTCAGCGTTTACAATACCGAAGATAAACAGACGGTCATCCTGGAGATGGAAGACCAGTTGGCGCGACTGCGCCAATCTTTAGGCAATCGACTTAAAAAACACGTGCGCCGTGTGCCCGAAATCGCCCTGTATCTCGACGACACGATTGACGAGATGTACCGGGTGAATGATCTGTTTAACCGCCTTCACGACGAAGGCGCGATGGGAACGGAAGAAGAAGAGTGAGGGAGAGAGAGTGGGAGAGTGGGAGGGTGAGAATCAAATGTGACCTCACCCTCTCACCCTCTCACTCTCCCCATCAGGGTCTCGGAGATCCTACTATGAGTTTCCGCGTTTGGGCCGGGAAGCCCTCTGAGCGAACCGTCACGAAGTAAACTCCGCTAGCCATACCGGCCAGTTGCAGGCGCTCTGCGACGTCTTGTACATCATCGATTTCGCGGAAAATTACGGCCTGACCGATATTGTTGTATACCGTAATATGCACAGATTTGCCTTCATAACCGGGCAAACTGATATTCACCTCATCCATGGTTGGATTGGGGAACAATTCCACTTCCGTACCAGCGGGCACAGCGGCAAGGAAAGTACCGCCACCACCGCTTGAACCCAAGCTGCTGGCGCCGGAGTACCCTACATTGGCGAAAGTTGACGACACTACGCTGACCTGCTCGTAATTGGTAGACACCAATCCCATTTGAATACAACTGTTCATGCTCACCGTAGCGGCCATCACCTGATACCACTGGATGCCATTGGAAGAGGTATACCCTACAAACTGGTCGCCGTTACGCACCAATCGCAACCAGGAGCGGCCCTGACCGGGGAATTGCTGCGGCTGCGCCGGGCCGTTGTTAGCAAAACGCACTTCGCGGCGGCTGAGGCTGCTGCCCAGGTTGGTGGAGAGTTGTACTTTTTTGGCGCCGGCAGTATTGCTCTCGCGCATAACGATGCCTGCCCAGCCGAAGGCGTTGCCAAAGATGTTCGTCACCTCGGCGGTGAGGCTGCCGTTGCCGCAAAGCGTGCGCTGGACAAAGGCCATTTCATCGCTGCTGAAAGGCGAGGTATAATAACAATCTTCGCTATTTACGGTAAATACCTGGGTAGGTACGTTGTAAGTGACGTTATTGCCGTCGTCGCAGCCTATGCCGTCGGGTTGCTGGCTCCATCCGCATGGAAGTCCGTCAATAGTAAGGGTGCTGAGACAAGTAATCGTATTATCATAAATATCAACAGCTGTAGCCGTGATAGTCAGCACATCGCCGAGTTGTGCGCAGTAAATTTTATCCAGGTTGATACTGAGGCTCGCCATCTGGCAGTTGTCGGTAGCCGATGTAAAATCGGAAAGTACCAGGTCCAAATGGGGCTGGCCGTTAAATACATACGTTGGGTTATAACACTGGATAACAGGCTTCTCCGTATCTATCACATCAAAGTAAAAGATGCAGTTTTGCTCGTTGAGCGAGGGGTCTTTGGCCTGCCATTGAATCTTCCAGCGGCCCACTGCATAATAGCCGGTGGGATTAGCTACCCAGGCCGACCAGGGGCCGATGGCGTTGTTGTTTTCGTCCACCTCCTGGTATCGCGCCAGCAAGGAATAGCTACAGTTGTCGAATACTGCCGGCACCGGTACGGGTACTACCGCCCCACATTGTCCCAGGTCGTTTTCAATTACAAAATCATCGGGGCAATCCATTTGCGGAGCGCTATTGTCGATCACCGTTACATTGGCCGTACAGGTCGACTGGTTGCAGTTGCGGTCTTCTACGGTCAACGTGGCCACTACTCCGCTGATATTGGCGCAATTGAACGTATTGGGCGATACCGAAACCGTTTTCAACTGGCCGGTACCGGTTAATGGCAGATCGTAGCTGGAAGGCTGATTGAATACATCTGCGGGTGAAATAGATGCCGTTCCCCATTGGTTGAGAATCACAGTATGCGGCTTGCAAACCACTACAGGATTTGTTTGGTCGGGCACTATATTAAACGACTGCGTAGGTTTAGATAAGCTATTTTGTCCCCAGGCCAGGGTGTGGTCTTCGATCGTTTTCGGCGAGCCGGGCATTTCATTTTCTACAATCTGAAATTCAGGAATGATAGCAAAATCAACCCCCGGGCCGGAAAGCTGGAATAATTCAATGCTCAGGCTATTGTTGTAGTGCAACTTGTTGAGCGTCGTCATGGTGGCCTCCTTCAAAAACTCCTCGTTGATCGTAGCCGTTGACTCGAAATTATTGGGAATGTTCACTTCGATATGATTCCCCATCAGTACGTTGGGTACGATTTGGGAGGAACCCGTAGCGACCGTTGCGTTGGTTCCGGGGTTGAATACCCGCCAGTTCATGGGTTGCCCCAGGTTGATATTGGCCTTGAACGTAGGATCGAACGTATAATTGAGCTCGAGATCGGTGGTGAGGTTGAGGTTTAAATCGCCAAAATCCACTTCACCGAGGCCGCCGCCAAGGCTTACCGAGGTGGGATAACCGAAATAATCGATCAGCGAAATCAGGTCCAGACGCAGGCGCGACAATTCCTCAAATTCGCCGTCGGTAGCCCTCACGATCACGTCATCGCCGCTGAAAGTCTGCGTGAGATTCGACGAAGTCAGTTTTTTAAACGTGCCGCTAAATTCGGGAATAGTAAGATCGACGGCGGAAGGAATATCGGGGTTGCTGATTTCCACCATAGTAGCGTTGCCGTCAAACATATTGTCGAGGATCGGGCCCGCGTTGGGGCTTGTGTTGACCAATCCGACAATTTGTTGCAGAATGCTCGTACCGGCTGCGCAATCGAAAATACTGCCTAAATTGGCGCTGGGCTCAAAAGCATCCTCACACAGGACAATAAACGGCGGTAAATCGCCGCCGATAGGGATGGGGATGTTCAGCAATTCGCCGCCGGGAATGCCCAATACGTCGAGCAAATCCCAACTGTCGCTGTAAAGGCACCCCAGGTCAAAGAGGGGGTCGCAGCCGAATTCAACCGTAGCGGTAAGGCCGATGCGCAATACAAAACTGACATTATCAAGGATGGGCCCCATTTCGGTTTCGTAAAAGGCGGGAGTGATAGCCACCTGGGCGCCGCTGCCGCGCTGGGCAGCCGTTTCAACCACTATTTTATCGCCGCAACCGAATTGCTGGTCGGCAGGCGCCCGCAGGGTGATGTTGACAGGATAGGTTACGTTTACATCTGCCGTGCCTATGCTTTTGAGGCCCATATACCCTCCATAGTCGGCAGTGACACCGAATTGCAACGTCGGGTTAATGTAAAACCCGCCAAGGTCACCAAGGCCAACGCCGAAACCGGTCACCCAGTCGGGTATATCAACCCCCAACAGGTTTTCGATGATCTGGAATAAAATGTTGGTTCCCGCATTGGGACTTGCAAAATCTTCCACGTCTCCCAGCAAGTCGCGTGTAAACTGAACGCGGGATGGAGCGCCGACAAGCGGCGTGGGGTCGAGGCTGATGTCATTGAACGTAGCCGTGTGCGTTACCGATTGGTTGATGGTTTTAAACTGCGTGGGCATGGCCGGCGTTTCCGGCGCGGCGGCCGTGGTGGTAAATACCGGCATGGCAGTAGCCGGAGAAAGTGCGGCCACCGGGCCATCGCATTGTTCGGCTACCAAGGCCTGGTACTGGTTGCCCGCCTTGGGCAGGTTCAAAATATAACATACCTGAATGGGCGAACCGGGGGTAATGGTAAGCCCGGGGCTGCCGCTGGCCACTTCAACGTCAAGCGCAGCAGTTACGCCTGCACTTATATCGTTTACTTTGATGTTCCATTTGTGGTTGGCAACATCCCCCTGGGCAGAGGTCCAACATAATGTGGCGGAATTTGTGCCGGTAACCGTTTGTGAGGAAAAGACAGGGGCGCCGCATTGAGCGGCCAGCTAGGCGGGCGCCGATAGCATTATTGCCAGCAGCCCCGCAATGCGCAAGCGCGTTGTGAGGTAGAATATGTCCATTGCAACTGTTGTTTAGTTAATGTTGAGCGAAAGATATGTCATTCAACTCAATTGAAAAATATTTTATATGTGAAAAAAATCTACTGCGGAGGGAATATCGGATAGTGACAGGAGGTGGGGGTTATGAGGGGTTATGAGGGGTGATGAGGGGTGATGAGGTGATGAGGGGATGATGAAAGGAGAAAAGTAGAGACGCGATTCATCGCGCCTCTACTTTTTTACAGGAATCTCTCCCTCTCACCATCCCACACTCTCACACTCCCATCAGGGCCTCGGAGATCCCACGATCAACTTCTGCGTCTGCATCGGCACGCCTTCCGAGCGCACCGTTACGAAGTAAACGCCGGTAGCTAATTCGTTCAAAGGCAGGCGCTCGATGGCATCCTGTACCTCGTCGATTTCGCGAACGATAACCGCTTGGCCTACGTTGTTGTATACCGCGATTTGCACCTGCTTGCCGATATAACTCGGCAGTTTGATGTTCACCTCATCCGTTGCCGGGTTGGGGAACAGGCCAAAGCCGATGCTTTCTACTTCCGTATCGTTGTTACCTTGTACCAGCGGAACAACCGGCGGCGTAAGCGCTACGCCCATGATATTGCTGAATACGGCCGTAGTCGTCGTATTTACGTTGATACTTTGAGCGAATAGGCCCACTTCTATACAGCTGGGCAGTGCCAGCGTAGTCGAAAACGTAAAGTCCCAATTGACGCCGTCAACAGAAGTCTCGCCCAGGAACACGTTGCCGTTGCGAGTGAGTCGCAGCCATTGCGGCGTGTTGGGTCGCGGAAACATCTGCTGCTGCATCACGCCGTTGGTAGCGGCGCGCAAGTCGCGGACCACGGCATTGGTCAACTGGCTGCGCAGCGCAATCTTTTTGGAGCCGCCGGCATTGTTTTCGCGGAACATGATGCCGCCCCAGCCGCCGTTGGTAACGTTATTCAATTTTGCCTTGATAAAGCCGTTGCCGCACATTTGCTGCCAGGCGTAGGTTTGTACGTCGTTGGTGGGCGATCCGTAGTTAGTGGCGCTCACGTCGATGGTGCCGTCGCATACGTTATCGATAGCTCCGCCGTTGCTGGCGCCGATGTTGGTCACCGTCCAGGGTGCGCCCAGGGCCGGGCCGCACAGGCAGGTGATGTTCATGCTGAAAGCGCCGGTAGAGCTGCTGAAGCCGCTCACCAGGATGTAGTAATCTACACCGACAGAAGCATTGAATACAAAACGCGAGCGGGTACTGCCGCAAACTACACCGTCGTCGTCGTTGCTGCCTACGCAGCTCAGGCTACCGCAGGAGCCGCTGTACACGTGTACTTTGGTATCATAAGAAGAGCCGCACAGGTTGAGCGTCACCTGGGCGCCGTTGCCCACGAGTTTGTACCACACGCCGTTGCCGGGCGTGCCGCCTGAGCCGCAGGAGCCCTGGCCTGAGTCAGAAGAAGCGCCTACCGTGCTGCCGTTGATCGTGCTGCCGCAAGTGACCGTTTGAGCGCCCGAGCAGTTGTCGTTGGCCAGCGGAGCGGTGGTAAAGGTAGTGCTCACATAACCGCTGGGGCCGCCACCGCCGCAGGTGCTGGTGCGTACGCAGAAGCGATAGGTCGTATTAGGCGTAAGGTTGGTCAGGTTGACGGAGGTTGCCGCAGTATTGCCGCCTGTGCCGGTAGGACAGCTTGCGCCGGTGCCCACCGTCCAGTCGTAGCTGGTAGCGCCGCCTGCTGCACCCCAGCTTACCGTAGCGCTCGTAGTAGAAACGTTAGATGCCGAAGGCGTACCCGGAGCATTGCAGGGCAATACCGGGCAGTCGATGCGGAAGGTCTGGGTTGCCGTAACGGTGCTTTCCGGATCGTATAAAATGTAATAGGTCGTGCCGGCGGTCAATGGGCCGAAAGTACTCGATTGAGCGCTGTAAATATCATCTATACACACCCAGCCGCTGCTATTACATCCGCCCGAAGCGGCTTTGTAGAAATAATCGGAATAAGCACTATTGGTAGAAGTTACCACAAGCGTATGCATTCCCGATGTAGTAGCCGTAAAGCTGTACACTTTTTCCTGGCCGGGGGTGGAATAACCGCATGAGCCGGGACTCCATGCGCCCGAGCCGGTGCTGGAGGCCGTGGTTGATTGGCCGCAGGTAAGGGTGGTAATGCTCGCGCAGGGATCATAAGCGACCGAGCAGGAAGTACACTGAACAGTAGTAGTACTACAGGTGGAATTACCGCCGCAAGCCGAACTGGTATTCCAGTGTGCATACAATGTGCCTGTATAGGAATTGAGGAAGGATAGCGGCGAGTTGCCCTGAGCTACAATAGGCCCACCGGATGAACCGCTGCGCACGGTAATATAGCCACCCGACAAACTGTAGGTAAATTGAAGCGTCTGGCCGGCTACCGCGCCGGTAACCACAGAATACTCTCCTGCGAATGAGCAGGTATTAATCGTAACCAGGGAACCGGAAGGGTCTATGGCGCCAGATCCATACGAGGAGGTGTTAGTACATCCGCCGCCGCCGCCGCCACTAGTACAGCTGGCCATCAGTGTCATGCACAAGCTTTCATCGGTGCAGTAGTAACTGTCAATGAGTACCCTCACCAGGCCGGTAAAGGTGGCTGTCCAGGTCACTGTTGATTGCGCACCGCAGCCGTCATCGTTGTAAGCTAAGTATGCGCCGTTGGCGTCGTTGTACAACGTGATCTGGGTGTCGAAATCGGTATCCCCGCAAGTGGAGAAGGTGTATATATTGCCCGACACTACATTCACCGTGTTGTATTCGCCGCCATAGGTACAGGAGCTCAGCGTTTGCGGCGCTACGTCGCATGTAACGCTCAGGCCTGATAAATAGAGCGAATTGTCATTGCCGCATTGCGCAGCGGCTTGCCACGCTGTGGACATTAGCGATAGCGTCAGAGACGCTAACAGTGTTAATTTGTAAAGTGCTTTCATAAGTAAACGAATTGTTTTTATATAAAGAAATCCCTTGCCCCAACAAGTGAGCAAAGCCGATAGTGGCAAATTTGACAGGTATGTAGTTTTATCTTAGATAGCGAAAAACAGGGGGGGAAGTATATTTTTATGCCTCATATACGAACGCAATATAAATAAGTTTCAATTAAACCAATATTTTTATATCAAACAATTATAAAATAAAATATTTTCCCAACATTAACCTGTCGTTTACCTATAATAAGCTATTATCTTTAACCCAAAATTCATTTCATGAAAGACCTCTGCGTATTCCTCGATGCCGGCCACGGCAGCCTCGATAAAAACGGACACTATGTAACCGCCCCAAGCAAGCAATACGAACACAACAAAGGCGCCTTTCACAAAGGCCGCTGGTTTTTTGAAGGGGTTTGGAACCGCGCGCTGACCAACCGCGTAGCGGCCAAACTTGGCCAGTTGGGAATCCCCTACTATATTGTCAGTCACGAATATCTCGACACTTCACTGGAATACCGCGTTGACCTCGCCAACTGGTACCACAAAAATTATAAGGAGGGCCTCTATATCTCCAATCACGCCAACGCCGGCGGCGGCCAGGCCCGCGGCTACGAAATCTATACCTCGCCCGGCCAAACCGCCTCCGATACGGTAGCGGAATTGCACTGGAAAAACACAAAAGAATTATTGGGCGACCGCATCTCTATGCGCTCCGATACCTCCGACGGCGACTACGACAAGGAAGCCCGCTTTTATGTGCTCACCAAAACCGCTATGCCGGCGATCCTGGTAGAACACCTCTTTTTTGACAATTACGACGACGCGATCCTCCTGATGGATGAGGAGATTATAGACCGATTCGCCGAAGCACAGGTGAGGACGGTGCTGCAGTTTAGGGGGTGACGGCCGGGAAAAAGGCCGGGGGGGTGACGGCTCAGAAATAACTCAGGTGGTGACAAAGTGACGGCCGGGGAAAAGGCCGGGGGGGTGACGGCCGCGGAGTTCAGGGACGTCACCTCGTCACCAACTCTGGCGGTTCAAAGCCGTCACCTCGTCACCAACTCTGGCGGTTCAAAGCCGTCACCTCGTCACCAACTCTGGCGGTTCAA
>JABWBR010000076.1 GCA_013360405.1 Saprospiraceae bacterium | reverse complement strand
GAATTTTGAGAGTTTTTTATGTGTCGTAACTCAAATCTCTCATTTTTTAGCCTATTTTCATTTAGTCTCACTAAAGAACCTATCCAAAACTCACGTTAATTTAATTATCAGCACATTAACTAATCAGCACATCAGCACATTAACTAATCAGCAAATTAGAAATGATCGGCACCGATATATACCAGGCGGCGGAATTGCTCCGGGCGGGGCAACTGGTGGCCATACCTACGGAGACAGTGTATGGCCTGGCTGGCAACGCCCTCAATGAAGAGGCGGTGGCGGCTATATTTGCCGTCAAACAGCGTCCCACGTTTGACCCCCTGATCGTGCATGTGGCGGATATGGAGGGATTGGAGGCCTATTGCCGTGATATACCCGCTGACGCCCGGCGATTGGCCGGGGTTTTTATGCCGGGGCCGCTTACCCTGTTATTACCCAAAAAAGATATCATACCCGATCTCGTTACGGCGGGATCTCCGCTCGTGGCCCTGCGCATGCCGGCACATCCTCTTGCACATGCTTTACTATCTCTGCTGCCTTTTCCGCTGGCTGCGCCGAGTGCCAACCCTTTTGGCTATATAAGTCCGACGACTGCCCAACACGTGGCCGACCAACTGGGCGACAAAATCCCCTATATCCTTGATGGCGGGCCTTGTGAGATAGGCCTGGAAAGTACCATAGTCGGTTGGGATGAGACCGGGAGCGCGGTCGTATATCGAAAAGGCGGTGTAGCGGTAGAAGCCATAGAAGCATTAATCGGTCCGGTAGAAATTCGCCTGCACTCCAGTTCCAACCCCCTGGCGCCGGGTATGCTCAAAAGCCACTATGCCCCTCGCGTGCCTTTGCTATTGGGCGATATTCCTGCTTTAATACAAACACATCAAAACAAACGCCTGGCCATCTTGTCTTTTTCTCAATTTTTTACTGAGGTAAACCCCGATTTTCAGATGGCTCTTTCACCCAACGGCGATATACGCGAAGCGGCGCGCCACCTCTTTGGCGCTATGCGTTACCTCGATAGTCTACCAGTGGACTGTATTCTCGCCGAGTTGCTCCCCGAGGAAGACCTGGGTCGGGCGGTGAATGACCGGCTGCGGCGGGCGGCGGCCGGGGGGGCGACTTGAAGATGTTTGATTTTTAATGTTGGATGTTTGATTAATTTTTTAAACTTCATAAACCCTTCCCGACTTCCCTTTGGTCAGTACGGGACTCCCCCGACTTTTAATCGGGACTCACTTCGTTCGCTTTTAGTCGCATAAACCCTCATAAAACCTCATAAACCCTCATAAAACCTCATAAACCTAATATTTACTACATTTGTCAAAACAAAAAGCAATATGAGGATAGCATTACTTTTATCGTTGTTTTTGCTTGCAATCTGGAGTTGCAACCAGGAGCCTGATGGGGCGTATAAGGAAAAAGCTGCCGATGCGGAGCGGATACACCAGTCGATACGCGACATTACGGACGTCATCGTGCACGACATCTTTTCGCCGCCGGTGGCCAGCCGCATATATGCTTATACCAGCATAGCGGCATACGAAGCATTGGCGCCCGGCTACCCCGACTACCAGTCGCTGGGCGGTCAGCTCAACGACCTGGAGCCCGTGCCGCAGCCCGAAGCCGGAAAAAGCTATTGTTACCCCCTGGCTAGTGTGGTGGCCACACTTGCGGTGGGCAAAGCGCTTATTTTTTCGGAAGAAAAGATAGACGAGAAGTACGAAAAAAGGCTTGCCGAATTCAAAAAGCTGGGTGTGCCCAGAGAAGAATTCGATCGCTCCGTAGCTTATGGAGAGGTGGTGGCCAAGCACATTCTGGACTGGGCCGGCAAAGATAATTACAAGCAAACCCGCACCTTCCCTAAATACACCATTACCGGCCAGGAAGACAAGTGGGAGCCTACCCCGCCCGACTACATGGATGCCCTGGAGCCGCATTGGAACAAAATCAGGACTTTTGCCATAGATTCTGCCCAGCAATTCAGGCAAGCCCCCCCTACGCCGTATAGTACCGATAAGAATAGCCAGTTTATGAAAGAGACGATGGAAGTGTACAATGCCTTCCGAACCGACACGGCTGAACGCACTGCCATCGCTAAATTCTGGGATTGCAACCCCTACGTGTCCCATCATGCCGGCCACGTAATGTTTGCCACCAAAAAAATAACCCCGGGGGGACACTGGCTCAACATAGTAGCCATTGCGTGCCGCAAAGCCGATGCCGATATCATGACCAGCGCGGGAGCATATGCCCTTACCGCGATAGCGATCGCTGATGGATTTATAGGTTGTTGGGATGAAAAATACCGCAGCCAGACGGTTCGCCCCGAAACGGTGATCAACAAATTCATCGACGAAGAGTGGAGGCCCTTGTTGCAAACGCCGCCGTTTCCCGAATACATAAGCGGTCACAGTACCGTGTCGCGGGCGGCGGCCACAGTGATGACGAGTATTTTCGGCGACAATTTTTCCTTCACCGACGATACCGAAGAACCTTTTGGTATGCCGGCCCGCTCGTTTACTTCGTTTTACCAGGCTTCAGATGAAGCGTCAATAAGTCGCATGTACGGGGGCATTCATTATACGCCCGGACTAAATAATGGTATCAAGTTGGGAGGAGAAGTAGGCCAGTGGGTGCTTGATAATGTTAAAACCAAAAAATAGAGATCGCTGGAATCCTGATATACACTTGAGACCATGCCTACCTTAAAGCAGTGGGGGCTCTTTTGGGGGCCCCTGATTTTTATTGCCCTTCTGCTATGGCCGCCGCCGCAGGGATTAAGCCCCGAAGCCTGGAAAGTAATAGCGATGGCCGTACTAATGCTCAGTTGGTGGATCACAGGGGCCGTTCCCATTGCCGTGACGGCTTTGCTGCCTATGGTATGTCTCCCCTTGTTGAAGGTCTCTACGCTCAAAGAAGCGACGACCCCGTATGCCAATCCGGTGGTATATTTATTCATGGGGGGATTTATGTTGGCCGTAGCCATGGAAAAGTGGAATCTGCATCGGCGCATTGCCTTGAATATTGTGCAACGCACCGGGGTAAATGCCAACGGCATCATTCTGGGTTTTATGCTGGCCACCGGTTTTGTTAGCATGTGGATAAGCAACACGGCCACGGCTGTGATGATGCTGCCTATTGCGGTTTCGGTAATAGGTTTACTTACCCGTGAACTCTCGGGGTATTCGGAAAAGGGGCTCCGCAATTTTTCGGTAAGCATGATGCTGGGTATTGCCTACAGTGCCAGCATCGGCGGCATGGCTACGCTTATCGGTACGCCGCCTAATGTTGTGTTCAAAGGCTACATGTTATCGGCGTTTGATTACGAAGTGAGCTTTTCCAATTGGATGATCGTCAGTTTTCCTTTTTCCTTATTTCTGCTATTTTGTACATACTGGCTGATAACCCGGTTGTTATATCCTAATCGGTTGGGGCATTTTGACCACGCCATAGAACTCATAGCGGAAGAAACGCACAAACTGGGGAAGATGTCGGCGGGCGAACGCGTTACGCTCTGGGTTTTTATTTCGGCGGCCGGCTTGTGGATCTTCCAAACGCTTATTAACAAATGGATACCCGGTTTGGGGTTAAGCGATGAAATTATTGCGTTGTTGGCGGCTATCGCACTTTTTATTTTACCTTCGGAAGGGTGGAAAGGCAAACCCGTATTGGAATGGGGCGACACAGAAAAACTACCCTGGGGCATTTTACTGTTGTTTGGCGGAGGCTTGAGCCTGGCTGGGGCATTGGAAAATACGGGTGTGGTCAAATTAATCGGACAACAATTTGAAGGCATTCAAAACGCAGATTTTCTCATTGTGTTGGGATTATCAATAGTAGCGGTTTATCTTACCGAAATCATGTCAAATGTAGCGCTGGTCACCGTCATGCTACCGGTAGTAGGCGCTGTAGCGGTAGGGGCCGGCATCAACCCCATCCTGATGTGTATGCCTGTGACGTTGGCGGCGAGTTGCGCATTCATGTTGCCCATGTCAACTCCGCCCAATGCTATTGTTTTTGCCAGCGGGCACCTCACTATTTCACAGATGGCGCGTGCCGGTTTTTGGCTCAATATCATAGCTATCATACTCATCAGTCTATTGTGTTATATTGCTGTCCCACTGGTTTTTGATCACCCCGTGCAGTAGTCTGATGTGTAAAAGCGGGGGGATTGCACGCGAGAAATTAGCGTTAAGCGAAATTATTTATATTTTGCGTGCACAAAACCTGAGCCCTGATGGAACAGACCTCTACTTCTTCTTTTTTGTGGCGCCGGCTCCCGCTTTTTTTGTGGAACGCATTCACTCTTGCTATTATATTTAGTTTGGCGGAGACTTATCAATGGGTGGCTATGCCCCCTGTAGTAGCGGCGGGTTTTCGCTGGATATTCCTCGGCTTTGTATGTCTGTGGGCTTATCGGCGGGGAAGCCTTACTACCTGGATATTGGTGAGCATGCTGATCGGCGCTGAAGTGGGGCACGATTTCCCCGAGTTTGCGCAGTATTTAAAAATAGTGAGCAAAATCTTTCTGAAGCTCATCAAAACCATCGTGGCGCCGCTGCTTTTCGGCACGCTGGTAGTGGGCATTGCCGGGCATGCCGACCTCAAGCAGGTGGGGCGCATGGGCTGGAAATCGCTGCTGTATTTTGAAGTAGTTACCACCTTAGCTTTGTTTATCGGGTTAATCGCCATCAATGTCAGCAAAGCGGGAGTAGGTATCCAACTGCCGGCTACCGGCGAAGAACCGGATGTTGCAGTGACCAAACAGACGTGGGAAGAAATAATACTGCACATATTTCCGGAAAATATTGCCAAATCCATTTACGATGGACAGATATTGCAAATCGTCGTTTTCAGTGTGATATTCGGCATCGGCCTGGCCATGCTCAAAGGCGAACCGCGCAAAAACATGCTCAATTTCGCCGAGGGACTGTCGGAGGTGATGTTCAAATTTACAGCCATCGTGATGTATTTTGCCCCCTTTGCCGTAGGCGCAGCTATCGCCTATACGGTGGGCCACATGGGACTGGGCATTCTGGTCAACCTTTTCAAACTACTGGCCACGCTTTATGTCGCGTTGCTCGCCTTTATGCTTTTGGTATTATTGCCCATTGCTTTATTTATCAAATTGCCCATAAAAAAGTTTTTACAGGCCATAGCGGAGCCGGTATCCATTGCTTTCGCCACTACCAGTTCGGAGGCGGCCTTGCCCAAAGCCTTGCAGTCGATGGAAGAATTTGGCGTACCCCGCAAAATAGCCGCATTTGTACTGCCTACCGGTTATAGTTTCAACCTCGACGGCACCACGCTGTATCTCTCGCTGGCTACGATTTTTGTGGCCCAAGCTTCGGGGATTCACCTGGGGTGGGGGGAGCAGCTGCTCATTGTATTTACCCTCATGCTCACCAGTAAAGGGGTGGCGGGTGTGCCCCGGGCCTCGCTGGTCATACTCATGGGCACGGCCGTATCTTTCGGTTTGCCGGTAGAACCCATCTTTATCATTCTGGGTATCGACGAATTGATGGACATGGCGCGCACGGCTACCAACGTCATCGGCAATTGCCTCGCGACGACCGTAGTATCGCGTTGGGAGGGCGAAGGCGACTTCTAGTCGATTAATTCCGACCTTAAGAATAGAATAACACTTCCGTCAGCGTTTTATTTGCAACTTGCCGTTTATTACAAAAAACGGAAAGCCCCCGGCGCGAATAACATGACGTCCAGCGACTTGCAAACGGATTTGTGGAACCGCATTCAGGCCGGCGATAAAAGCGCACTGAAAGCCCTTTTTGAGCTGCACTATCATGGCATTTGCCAGACTATCCACCGCTATGTGGCCGATCACGCCCTGGTGGAAGACCTGGCCCAGGAGGTGTTTATTCGTTTTTGGGAGAAAAGGGAACAGATTACGATCGCCGTTTCGGTACAAGCCTATTTGCGGCGTATGGCCGTAAATGAAGCCCTGGGCTGGCTTCGCCGCAACAAACGCTGGGAAGAAGAAGAATTTCATCCCGAAATGAGCGCCGCTCTCGACCATAGCGCCGAAGAACAGTTTATGCATGGCGAAATGGAACGCAGCATCGCCAACGCCATCGACGCCCTGCCGCCCAAGTGCCGCACGGTGTTTCAACTCAGCCGATTCGAAGAACTCACCTACCAGGAAATCGCCGACCAAATGGGTATTTCTATTAAAACAGTAGAAAATCAGATGGGCAAAGCCCTCCGCCTCCTGCGCGAACGGCTGAAGGCGTATCTGGATGTAGCGTGAGCGTTTACCGCTCACAGCAGCAGTATAGTAGGGTAAGCGTTCACCGCTTACCCGTTTAGCGATAGAGTTTAGTTGTCACCTTGTCACCACCATAGCCAGTTCGCAGCCGTCACCACCTGAGTCACTTCCCTGCCGTCACCTCCTTTTACATTTCCTTTACCTCCTTTTACCCCCCATCTTTGCCGTCTGCCGACGCCGAGCCTATTTTTGCCGCATTGATTCACCAAAAACAAATTGCCATGATTCAAAAAACGCGTCTTTTCGCATTGCTGCTTTTTTGTTGTACGATGTCCAGCCAGGGCTTTAGCCAGGAAAAATTTACCGCTTGTACCGCCGCTTTTTTAGACAATAAAATGATCGTGGATGAATATTCGCCCGATGGAAAGTGTATTATTTCAGCAGCCGCTACCGGCAAACTCACGGTATGTACGGCAGAACTATCTCCCGAAAGAAGTATAGCTGTCGATCAGATTTATTTCAAAATAGCGGTGAGAGATCAAAACACCAAAACGCTGTACATGTATTCAGATAAAAAATACAAGCAGGTAGATATTCAGTTAGTGCTTTCCCATTGCAAAAAAGGAGACCATATCGTGCTCATTACACTCGACGACGATTATGCCGTTCCGCACAACGAAATATTGGTGGAATGAGCCGGTAGGATTATCTTTACAGGAATGAAATTTATGTATGTAAATAAGAAGGTTGTTTTTGCGCTGCTTCTGTGGGGACTGACAGCGATAGCCCTGCCCCTGTTGGCCGGCAGTGGCGAAGGCCCGGACTATCATCGTCAGTCCGAAAAGGTGAACCTGGCTCTGCGAAGAGTGGCACACCTACTAATGGAAGAAGCTGGCGATACGGTTACCCGAATTCCTCCCGTTGCGTTTACCGGTGATGCCACCTGGCAGGTAAGATTGGAACACGCATTCAACTATGATCGTTTGCCTGCATTATTGCATCAATCGTTCGAACTGCATCAAATCAACACGGGTTATGACGTAGCCGTGCTGGATTGCCCCAGCGGTGAACTCCAATTGGGGTATAATTATATCGATTTTGTAGAAAATGGTACCGTGCCCTGCGGCGGGCGCGATGTGCAGGCGGGGTGTTATGTTATTCAGGTTACGCTGATCGAACCGCATACCAGTACAAACTCCTTTCTGTTTTGGTGGTTATTGGTGGGGGGCAGTTTGCTTGCGGGGGTGGTCTACCTGCTATTAAAACGTCCTTTTCTGCCTGCGGCAGCAGCTGTTGCCGGCGAATCTTCCCAAATTCCTTTTGGCCATTCGGCCCTGGCCGTGCATGAGCAAACACTAATCGCCGGGGCAGTCCGCCATTCGCTTACTTACCGGGAAGCCAAATTGCTGCGCTTGTTTGCCACCCACCCCAACCAACTGCTGGAACGGGATATTATCCTGGAGCAGGTGTGGCAAGACGAAGGCATAATGGTGGGGCGCAGCCTCGACGTATTTGTGTCGCGCCTGCGAAAAATGTTGCGCGACGACCCTACGGTTCGGCTCGTTTCTGTGCATGGGGTGGGGTATAGGTTGGAAATAATCTGAAACAATTAGCGCGGACATCTGTTACACCCCAAATAACATTATTACACATGAAAACTTACTTAACCGCGCTTATGCTTATCTCATTTTTGACTTCTTGCTTTAATCAAAATACCTCGCTTCAAATGCCGGAAAATACCGCACCAACCGCATCGTTTTACGATTTCAAAATGCCCGCCCTCGAAGGCAATGAGATTGTTGATTTCCAACAATTTAAAGGCAAAAAAGTCGTATTGGTCAACGTAGCCTCCAAATGCGGCTATACCCCCCAATACGCCGATTGGGAAGCTTTTTATAAAAATAATAAAGACAAAGTGGTCGTGCTGGGCTTTCCCGCCAATAACTTTATGCGCCAGGAGCCCGGCTCCGACGAGGAGATCGCCGCTTTTTGCGAGCGCAATTACGGGGTGACTTTCCCCATGTTCAAAAAAATCGAGGTAAAAGGTAAAGACCAGCATCCACTATACAAGTGGCTATCGGATAAAAATCTGAACGGCTGGAACGATAAAGAACCGAGCTGGAATTTCTGCAAGTATGTAGTGGACGAAGAAGGCAAACTCACGCACTTCTTCCCCTCCGGCGTCAAACCCAATGATGCCGAGTTTAAACAAGCCATCGGACTTTGATGATGTGCTAATTTGCTGATGAGTTAATGTGCTGATGTGCTGATGTGCTGATGAGTTAATCCCGAACTTCATTCGGGACAAGTTGTGCTGATGTGCTGATATTTAATAACCATTAGCAAATTAGCAAATCAGCAAATTAGCAAATCAGCACATCAGCAAATTTCCACCAGCATTCCTTCCTTCAGTGCAAACGAAGAAACCGTCAGTTGGCGAATGTCTGCCATGCGGAGCACGTAGTCAATTAGTATCATAGCCACTACGATCATGTCTGCCCGGTCTTCGGGGATACCTTCCATATGGTGGCGCCCCTCTACGCTGGCGTTCAGCAATTGGTAATAAAGCGGGAAAAAACCTGCTAATGGGATAACGGCACTATTGGGAGTGGGTTTGGAGGTAGCCAGCAGGGATTCGAGCACATCGAAAGTACCTGCTGCGCCGATAAGTTGCTGCACGGGATGCCGGCTCAACGCCTGATGCAGGGGGGCTAATTGCTGGTCGAGAAAGTGTTGCACTGCTGCTACTTCAGATGCCAAAATGGGTTCGTGATGGTGGTAATGGTGGTAAAGCACGGCAACGCCTACGGGAAAGCTTTGAGACCACCGCATTTGTCCTTTTTCACTAATGATAAATTCTACACTGCCGCCTCCGATATCCATGATCAGCATGGGCTCGAGGGTAGGAGGGATGGCCTGCAGCACCCCGAGGTGGATCAGCCGGGCTTCTTCGATGCCGGTAATGAGTTGCACTTCGATGCCCGTCATCTCTTTTACCTGCCTGATAAAATCGGGGCCGTTGGCGGCGGTGCGCAAGGCCGCCGTGCCTGAAGCCCGTATTTTACCCACCTCATATTCTTCCAGTTTTTCGTGCATAAAATGCACCGCGGCCAATGCCCTGCCAAAGGCAGCCGGACTTATCTCGTGGATACCATCTTCGGCCAGCCTCACGAACTCGCGATAGCGATAAAGGTGGCGATACCCGCCCTGTCCATCCGGCTCGGCAATCAGGATGTGGAACGTATTGGTGCCCAGATCGATGACCGCCATGCGGTTTGTGCTGTGTTCGTTGATCATATTGTTTTTTTGTAGAGACGCCACGCATGGCGTCTCCTTCAAGACCCGAGACGCCACGCATGGCGTCTCTACAAATTTAACCAATACGTAATCTTCACCACCAGGGATTTATTTTTTGGTGCAAACGAACTGACATAATACCTGGGTATGCCTTCGGCAAAATAATTGTCGGTATACACGATAAACAAATCGGAAACAGGCCGGAAGCGCCATTGAAAACGGGAATTGACATTCACATTATTGGTTTGGGTGTTGTATTGTAAAAAAGTACTGAAGAAAATACTCCTTGAAAACGACAATTCGGCGCGCGGGCCTATCAACCAGAATTGGCTGCTGTTGTGAGGCTCGGGCATGCTCAGGTTGTTGTAAGTCATAGCCAGTGAAATTACACCGATGGGCTGAATGCGATAACCCATCTCAGCAAAAGCTGCCAACTGGCGCCCTTTGTAAAACTCGCCGCCTTCTATTTCAATTTCAAAAGAAAAATCGTAGCGCTGGCTCGATTCAAAACCGGCATACCAACGATTGAATACGTAACTACCTGCAGGAAGTGGGCTATAACCGTTTTGTACGTCGGGATCGGGGTTGAGATAGGGATTTGTAGGGTCGTAGTCGCTATCTTGTAAAAAGCTATACACGGTGGCCACTGCGATACCGCCCTCGCTTTGGTCTTGCAACGTGATGCCCGCAATCAGCGCATTGCCGTGGTCGAGGGGGCGGCCCGCCAGGTCGAACGTATAATTGCCTTCAAAATTGAGGCTCAGCGCGTTAACCGTCTTAGCCAGCCGACCGCCGGGATTGTAGATATAGCCGGTATGGAAAAAAGAGCTCTGCACGCCGGGGCGTGGCACAAAACCCGATTCGGCCCGGTACCCCTCGCCGATATACTGGTAAGCGCCCCGGGCGTAAAAGTGGGGGGAGTTAAACCCGATAAACTGCGCTGCGCTCATAGGGTTCTTTAACTGTTCAGGTGAAAAAGATCGATGCACATAAGATTCGGCCTCCCATCTATTGTCTTCCGAATATAAATTAAATTCCATACCGGCCACGCGGTTATAGCGTTGGTATCCTTCGCGTTGCTGCGAGGTGAGGCCATCCAGAAAATTTTCTTTATTGACGACAAAGCCGCCCAGTACCGATCGTTTGAACACCTTGCGCTGTGCTGTAGCAAAAGAATAATTGGCGGTAGGCAGCACCTTGTCATTGCCGAAATTCACCTTTCGGGTTTGCATATTGAGCACGCCGATGCGCCAGTTGTCGTTGATTTTTCCGCTGAGGCGGGCGCCGGCGAGAATGGGCACCCGTTCGTTGAGCCCGGTATTGGGGTTGTAGGCGATACCTATGCGGCGCGAAAAGAAGGGGCGCGCATCGGGAAAGCCGTAAAAACCGAATAGGTCGTTGTTTTCGAGGAAAAACTGGCGGCGTTCGGGAAAAAACAATTCAAAGCGGCTGAGGTTGGTCACCTGCCGGTCGACTTCCACCTGCGAGAAATCGGGGTTAACTGTCAGGTCGAGGTTGAGCGAGGGGGTGATGCCCACCTTGGCGTCGAGGCCGGCATTGGCGGTCCAGTCCGAATGGGTGGGTAGTCTCTGCAAATTGGTTTCGTCGCGGGGGTAGTCTTCGGCCCAGCCCATATTGATATACGGGATGACGGCTACATTCATACCCGGCTTGGGGGGCGGGTCTTGCCAGATGAGCTGACCCATATAAGCCATATTATTAGGCGCAAAATTGCGGGGTACAGGCAGCCATGTAGAAATTTCATTTCTCTTTAGGCACATTCGTGCAAAATTGGCGCGCCAGGTATTTGTGCCGGGGGTCAATTTATAGCGCAGTGTCTTAAATGGAATGGCAATTTCCGCTTCCCAGCGGTCGTCGTAGCGAGTCACCTCCGAATACCAGCGGTTGTCCCAGTAATTAGTGATGCCTTCTCCGTTTTCGATGAGGCTTTCGCGTTGCACGTTCATGGGCGACACGGCGAAGTGAAACCCGTTGAGGCCGTCTTTGAAGGGATCGAGGTTTATCGTCAGTACGTCGCTGGAGCCGCCTTCAAAATCGCGTTTGAGCGAAGAGATGGTAATTTCGCTGAGTGGTTGATAGCAGACGGCGCTGACATAGAGGTAATTGTCGTCAAAAGTAAGTTTGACGATTGTTTGAAGCGAGGCATACGTTGTGTCGAAAGGTTTGTTTAAAAAAAAGCCGGTAGCTTCTTCTGCATCCTGCCACGCCGCTTCGTCGAGTAGCCCGTCAATTTTTATAGGCGCCGCCGCTTTTTTGATGTGTACTTCATATTTGTCTTGCGGAGGTTTGCCGTTTTGGGCGTTTGTATACAAGCTGAGGCAAACCATTGCCAGGCATAGCCAGACGGTCGTTTTTTTCATGGTGTCAACAGTTGGATGAAAAAGGCGTATGAATTCAAAGGTATGGATTTGTTGACATTATGGTGTTCAAATCGCCAATTTTCAGGCACTTTGCACTATATTTAGGCCACCTAATGTGTTACCTGAAACCCGGAAAAGATGTTTGCCGAAGAAATGTTATCCCTTTTGTTGCGGCCTAAGCAGCCGGCATCGCAGTATACGGAGCTCAATGTGAGTCGCATTCTGAAAACGCTCCATACCCTGGAGCTTCGCATCCTGGAGCGCTTTCCCGGTTCGGGGATAAGCCAGGTATGCGCTGAGCTGAGGCTGGTGGGGGCCGAGGTAGAACAACTCATCGAGCGAATGCGGCAGCCTATCTGGATTGTGCGTATTGTCGTTTTTGCGGGCATAGGCGCATTGCTTGCACTGGTTATTTTCACCGTGCGATGGTCGATGCAAATCTCCACCGAGGTTTCCGGTATCACGGAGCTCATCCAAAGCCTGGAATCCGCTATCAATGAGATTATCTTTTTGGCAATTGCCATCTTTTTTCTCGGCTCGCTCGAAACACGCATCAAACGCTATATCGCCCTGCGCACCCTGCACCGGCTGCGCAGTATCGCCCACGTGATCGATATGCACCAACTCACCAAAGACCCCGTGCACCTGCTGGGGGCAGCCCCTTCCAAGGTGTACGACCCCAAGCGCTTTCAAAGCGCTTTTGAACTCAACAGGTACCTGGATTATTGCGCTGAATTGCTCTCTATTACCAGCAAATTGGCCGCCATCCAGGCCCAATACCTCAATGATTCGGTAGTGCTCAACGCCGTCAACGATATCGAAAACCTGTCGGGCGGCCTCTCCAACAAAATCTGGCAGAAAATTATGATGCTGGATATGCTCACGCTGGAGGAGGAGGGAAACGTAGGGTGAACGTTCACCCGTTCACCGTTCACAAATTTCAAAACACCATGAAGATAATTATTACCAGTATCCTGTTCTGTTTTTCTTCACTATTTGTAGTAGCGCAACCCACCTGCTCGTCGCCCATGAATCTTGGCAATAATTCTTGCGGTACCGCTTGCCGGGTCTGCGATCTGGATGGATTCACCGCTACGGTGGGTATGAACCCTATGGGCAGCCTGCCTCCCGGATTTTGCGGCTCCGCCAATTTTAATTCATCCTGGTTTCGCTTTAGGGCGCAATCTACTTCGCTGAGTATTTTGATTCAGGTTGCCGATACTTCTTTCGCCCCTTTGCAGGCAATAGGTATTTATAGCACAACAGGAATTTGTTCCGGCTTTAATTTGGTGAGTGCTTGTGAGCAAAACATCGGCCCTAATCAGTCGAGAATACTAACCGCTAATAATTTATCTGCCGGAGTAGATTATTTTTTGGTAGCGCTTGCCGAACCAACCGCCATAAGTGATTTTTCGGTGGAGGTGTTGTCGGGCAATACCTTATGGCCGGCGCCGGCAACCCCGCAAATTACAGCTCAGGGGCCTTTTTGCCCGGTCGGCACCTTTCCCTTTTTGGTAACGCCCGTAGATAACGCCACATACGACTGGACGGTCAACGGCCAGCATGTGGCTACCGGCGTCAATGCCAATTTGATGATGCCCACTTCGGGTAGTAACGTAGAGGTATGCGTCACCGCTTCGAATGCCTGCGCATCCTCACCAACGGTTTGCCAGAATTACCCATTGATACCTCTCCCACCTATTAACCTGGGTACGATCACTATCTGCCAGGGAGAGGTATTTCAATACGGCGGCTTGCAGTTTTTTACGCCGGGACCTTACAATGTCACGACGAAGGCTGCCAATGGCTGCCAGCAACCTACTGTATTCTTTTTGCAGGTACTTCCCTCTCCTTCTGTTTTTCTGGTAGCCCAAATATGTGAAGGCGAAAGCTACCAAATTGGTACAAACGAATATACCCAAACAGGCGTCTATACCGAAGTACTGACGACTTTTTTGGGCTGCGATAGCACGGTAATGGTCAACCTCACCGTACTGCCCAATACCCAAACCGTAGTTTTCGATACGATATGCCCTGGCGGCGTCTATCATTTTGGCGGCAATACCTACACGCAGGCTGGGCAATACGATTTTCAACACACATCTGTCAACGGCTGTGACAGCACCGTGCAGTTAAATCTGGCCATTTCTTCTATGTTAGCGCCTATGGTACACATCTCCGGCGATACCTCTTTTTGCCAGGGTGATGTGGTCTCGCTCGAAGTGAATGGCGCGGGGGATGTTTTATGGAGTACAGGCGATACCGCTACTGCTATCGTCATTAATCCCGTTTCGGATACGCTGATCAGCGTGACAGCCCTCGACAGCGCGGGTTGTATCGGCGCCGATAGTATACTGGTGGTTGCTGCTCCACCGGTACAAACCCCAACGCTGACCTGCCAAAATGCGACGACCAATGCGCTTGAAGTGCTTCTGGAATTGCCGGCAGGGTACGCTATCGATAGTATTCAAAGCTCATCCCCCGGCCAACTCAACGGCGATATTTACCAGGTGGCCGGGCTGCTTCCAGGCGATACGCTCACGCTGGAGGTACGAGCGCTGAGCCCGGAGGGGTGCCTTGCTATAGCCACGGTGGGCTGTGCCACACTCGATTGCCCGGTCGGCACAGTTGCCATTGATGCCCCTGCGCAATTGCAGTGTACGGATGGCGGTTCGCCCTTCACTTTGACTTATTCGTTTTCAGGCGCCGGCGCCCCCACGTCGGTATGGACGGGCCCTGGCATCGTCGATCCTCAGGCAGGAACCTTTGACCCTTTGTCGGCAGGCATTGGGGATCACCAGGTGATATTGACGCTGGAAGAGGCGGGATGCAGTTATAGCGCTCAAACCATAATTACAGTAGACGCGGGTGAATTCCCGCCGGCCATTTTGCCGGAAGCACTTTCGCTATGCTACGGCGAAGATGTAGATATATGTTTGCCATCCGGGTATGCCTACCAATGGACGGGCCCCAATGGGTTTGTCTCGGCATCTTCCTGTTTGACCCAGCTTGATCTGGATAGCGAAGCCGGCGGGGAATACACGGTAGTGGCTACGTCGCCCCAAGGATGCGTGTTGGAAAATACCATAAACCTCGACCTGGCGCCCGAAGTGCAGGTGAGCAATTTTCCGGAAAACCAGACGGTTTGCCCCAACCAAATTGTGGGATTTTCGCCTGCTATTGAAAATGCTATTTATTACAGATGGCACCCCTCGGCGGGGTTATCATGTCCAACTTGTCTCACTACGCTTGCATCCGTGCGGCGCACCACTACCTATACCCTTGTGGCGCTCGACGCCAACGGCTGCGTGTATTATTTCCCGGTTACGCTGACCATTGATCCCGGGTTTTGCGGAGGTATATTGGTGTCGTCGGGACTGGCCCAATTTGATAACCCGATCGAACAACAAATCAAACCGCAACAACCTGCTGAGAATGTCGATGTGGCATTATATCCCAATCCTGTTCAGGCCGGCGAGGTTGTGAATATTTATCTCCAGGCGAGTACCTCGCCCTACGTCATTCATTTGCGGGATGTGCACGGCAGAATTTACCACACTGTGGAACAAATAGCGCGCAGCAGCGATTATTATCCGTTCGGGATACCTATGCATTCGCCTGCAGGATATACCTATGTGCAGGTTTTAAACCAGGAAACAGGGGTGATGGCCATACCGGTAATGGTGGTGGACCGGTAGGGGTGTGCCGTAGCATGCAAAAAAAAAATTGCACCCTAAAATAATTAAACGCATGTTTGCGTTATATTTCAAAATATACAAAAAATGTACGCCAAAACAGCAGAGTTTGACGCAGAACAACAGCAGATGGCCCAATACGCCAAGGTATTGTCACACCCCGCGCGGCTGGCCATCGTGCAATTGCTGGCACGGCGACAGGAATGTATTGTGGGCGATATCGCGCAGGAATTTCCCTTCCTGAGCCGCACCACCGTTTCCCAACATTTGCAAGAGCTCAAAAACGCAGGTATCATAACAGGCGAAATCGATGGCGTGAAAATTTGCTATTGCCTCAATTACGACGCTATTCAGACGGTCAACAACTTGTTCAAATCCTTTTTTAAGGATGTCGGACAAGGAAAATGTTGTGGTTAGCAATAGAGGTAACCCTATACCGACTGCTGACTGCTAATTGCTGACTGCTAATTCAACATATGTTTACGTTATACTTAAAAATTTCAGTATGAAAAATGAAAAAGATCTCAAGGAATTGGTCAAAGAAAAATATGGCCAGATTGCGCAACAAAGCAAAGCGCAAAACGAAAGCTCGTGCTGTGGCTCCACATGCTGCGGCGGAGGTAGTGGTGTAGACTACACCATTTTCTCCGACAGCTACGACAATCTCAGCGGTTATGAACCCGATGCCGACCTGGGCCTTGGTTGCGGCCTGCCTACCGAATTTGCCAAAATCAACGAGGGCGACACCGTAGTCGACCTCGGTTCGGGCGCCGGCAACGATTGCTTTGTAGCCCGCGCCATCACCGGCTCCTCCGGAAAAGTCATCGGCATCGATATGACCGAGGCTATGATCGAAAAAGCCCGCCAGAACGCCCGGAAGCTGGGCTACGACAACGTGGAATTCCACCTCGGCGACATCGAAGACATGCCCCTGCCCAGCCACGTCGCCGACGTAGTGGTGAGCAATTGCGTGCTCAACCTGGTACCCAATAAAATCGCAGCGCTATCGGAAACTTTCCGCATCCTGAAACCCGGCGGCCATTTCAGCATTTCCGACGTGGTGCTGCGAGGCGATTTGCCCGAAGGACTGCGAGAAGAAGCCGAGATGTATGCCGGCTGCGTATCGGGCGCTATGCAAAAAGAAGACTACCTGCGGTTAATTGCTGAAACGGGTTTTACCAATATTCAGGTACAAAAAGAAAAAGCCATAACTTTGCCGCTGGAAATCCTGGAGCATTACCTCGGCGCCGAACTCGCCGCACGCTTTAATGAGAGCGATACGGGGATCTTCAGTGTCACGGTTTATGCCGAAAAGGCAAAGTAAGGCGGACTATTGGACTATTGGACTGTTGGCCGCCAAAAATCCAACAGTCTAACAGTCCAATAGTCCTGCACTTTCCGAATAACTATCGGACATAATTTATGATTCATACCATAGAAATAAAGCTCTTCTCCGACCAGGCTGCCGACGAAGCCACCGTGCGCAGCGAGGCTATACGCCGTAGCGGCGTGGCGCCGGCGCGTGTGCGGGAGGTACGGGTTGTAAAGCGTTCTATCGACGCCCGGGGCTCGCGGCCTTTTTTTCTGATCAAGGCCGAAGTGTATGTAGATGAAGAATTTCATCCCGAGCCTGCTTTACTGGGCAGTTTCCGCGATGTCAGTGAGGCGCCCGAAGTCCTTATCGTAGGCGCCGGGCCTGCGGGGTATTTTGCCGCCCTCGAACTCATCGAACTGGGGCTCAAACCCGTGGTGCTCGACCGCGGCAAAGACGTACAAACCCGCCGCCGGGATCTGCGGGCCATACAACAATTCGGAGAGGTCAACCCCCATTCCAACTATTGCTTCGGAGAAGGCGGCGCCGGCACGTATTCCGACGGCAAGCTTTATACCCGCTCGCACAAGCGCGGCGACATATACAAGGCTATGCGCCTGCTGGTAGAACACGGCGCGAAAAGCGATATCCTCATCGACGCCCACCCGCATATCGGCTCTAACAAACTGCCGCAGCTCGTGGCCAATATCCGGCAGACGATAATGCACTACGGCGGCGAAGTACACTTTGATGCCCACGTGACCGATCTGATCCTCCAAAAAGGCCGCGTAATCGGCGTGGTCATCAATGATCAACTGGAGCGGGTGGGGCAAGCCGTGGTGCTGGCAACCGGCCACTCGGCGCGCGACATATACGCCCTGCTGCACCGCCGGGGCATTCGCCTCGAAGCCAAACCCTACGCCCTGGGCGTGCGCATAGAACACCCCCAATCGCTCATCGACCGCATCCAATACCGGCAGTCGCCCCGTGAAAAAGACCTGCCCGCCTCAAGCTACCGGCTTGCCTGCCAGGTAGACGGCCACGGCGTTTTTTCATTTTGTATGTGTCCTGGGGGCCTGGTCGTACCCGCCGCCACCGCCCCTGGCGAAATCGTAGTCAACGGCATGTCGATGTCGAAGCGCGATTCTCCGTTTGCCAATTCGGGTACCGTGGTATCCGTCGAACTCGACGACCTGGCGCCTTTTGCTTCTCACGGCGTCTTTGCCGGCCTCGAGTTTCAGAAACAGGTAGAACAAGCTATGTTTCAATACGGCCAGGGCGGCCAGCAGGCGCCGGCGCAGCGACTCACCGACTTTTTAAAAGGCAAACTCTCCGATAGCCTGCCCTCCACTTCCTATATCCCCGGGCTATTAAGCGCTCCGCTCCACGAATTATTGCCTGGTTCTATTTACCGGCGACTAAGGGAAGGAGTAGTTCAGTTTGGTAAAATGATGAAGGGCTATTACACCGAAGATGCCAACGTAATTGGCACGGAAAGCCGCACCAGTTCTCCCGTACGCATTCCGCGCGACAAAGACAGCCTCATGCACGAAGATATCGCAGGCCTTTTTCCCAGCGGCGAAGGCGCTGGTTATGCCGGCGGCATTATCTCCGCAGCCATGGACGGCCAGAATGTGGCCAGAGCCGTTGCCCGATACTTGTTGATGTGCTGATGTGCTGATGAGTTAATGTGCTGATGGGTTAATGTGCTGATGTGCTGATGTTATAATTTTATCAAATATTTTAATAATCAGCAAATCAGCAAATCAGCAAATCAGCAAATCAGCAAATCAGCAAATCAGCAAATTTCGTATCTTCACCTTCCTAATCAGACAACCGGCAATGAAACATCTCTTCGATTTGGTGGGCAGGATATTTTTGTCATTCATTTTCCTCTTTGAGGCTTACGACTCCATCAAATTTTTTAACGACACCAAGGTAACTATGACCTCTTACGGGTTAACCTGGCGGCAAGATATGTTGCTGTACGGGGCTATTTTTGTGCTTATTTTGGGAGGATCGCTGATCCTTACGGGCTACCGGTCCAGCTTTGGCGCCACCTTGTTGTTGTTGTACTGGGTGCCGGCCACCTTCATCATACATTCATTTTGGAACGACCCTATCGAGTTGCAACGCCAGCAGTCGATAGAATTTATGAAAAATATCGCCATCACGGGGGGGCTCATCATGGTCATGGTAAACGGTAGCGGGAGATACAGCATCAGGAGGTTGTTTGCCACGGCCCGCGTACCCGGCGCCGACTGACAGGCAGCGTTTTGAAGCAATGGCGACTCCTAACTAACAATCAACCAACTTAAACAACTATGCACCGCCTGATTATTACCTCTGTACTCTTACTGCACACTGCATTGGCCGGCGCGCAAGTGTGGTTCGAAATCGGCCCGCGCGCTGGTATCAACGTGAACGGCTATCTCAACAGCAACATTGCCAATGATGACGCCCACGATTTCAGCCTGGAAAAGGCATTGTCTTACGGACTGGTAGCCGGCCTCAATATCGGTGAGCACCACGGCCTCAATGTGGAATGGATGTTTGCCGATAATATCCAGAAGATCACCTACTATGGCGATACCTCCGGCAATGTGATCAATAAAATTAAGTGGAAAACACGGGAAATCAACGTATTATATCGATTTTATTCCAACGGGGGCGCTTATGTGGAGTTAGGCCCCAAATTTTCGCACGTGCGCGAACTGGTGCAGACCTACGATAACGAACCCGTGCTTATCGACGGCGAATACGAGGACAACTTCATTTCGGGTGTTTTCGGCATAGGAGGCTTCCTCGCCGCCAATGAGGTGATGACCCTCAAAATCGGCCTTCGCGCCGCTTACGGTCTCACCGATCTGGTGTCGGCTAAAGGAAAAGAAGCCGGTTTTCCCACGTATTACTCCCCTTATGCAGCTTATAAACCCACCGTACCGTTTCGGGTAGGCATTTCTCTCGAAATGACGTTTGGAGTAGGCGGTATAGCCAAAACCCAATGTGGACAACGCAGCCTGATATTTGGTACGCGATACCGCCGGTAGGGTAAACGTTTATCGTTTACCAAAAACAGGGAAACCAATTAAACCCCAACCCCATCCAACCGTCAAAGCCAGAAATCAGCATAATGAAAAAACAGTTACTCGGCTTCCTCGCGTGCATAGGAGCGTTTGCGCTGAACGCCCAGCAAACGCCCACCTGGTCGGCGGATATTGCCTGCATTGTGTATTCGCATTGCACCTCCTGCCACAACCCCAACGGCATTGGGCCGTTTTCGCTCAACAGCTATGACGATGCGTATGGGTATCGCTATGCTTTGCAAGGCGCCACCACGAGCCGCTATATGCCGCCCTGGCCGCCCGATCCCAGTTACAACTCACTGGCGCACGAGCGTTTGCTGAGCGATGATGAAATTGCCCTGATCGATGCCTGGGTAAACGGCGGCGCCCCGCGCGGCGAAGCTTCGGAGGAACCCGAACCGCCGCAGATCAACTCGCCGGCCGAAATCGATTCGCCCACCTGGACAGGGGCGATTCCTGCGTATACCGTGCCGGCTATTTCGAACGACCTGTACCGGTGTTTTGTAATACCTACCAATTTTACGACCGATAAATTTATCACAGGTTTTGAAGTGCTACCCGGCAATCGCGAGATAGTCCACCATGTACTTGTATTTCAGGATACGACCGACGAGGCGCTGATCCTGGATGCAAACGACCCCGGACCCGGCTATAGCAGCTTTGGAGGCGTAGGTATACAAAATGCGAAATTGTTAGGTGGGTGGGTGCCGGGCGCCTCCGCCAAATTTACGCCCGACAATATGGGCATCAAATTGCCCAAGAATGCCAAGATCATCTTGCAGATACACTATCCCCAGGGAAGTACCGGGCAGGTAGATAGCACGCGATTGAACCTGTTGTTATCCAACGGCCCCATGCGCAATTTGAGTATAGAAGCAGCTCTCAACCACGTTTTTTCATTGACCAATGGGCCGCTATATATACCGGCCAATACGGTAAAAACATTTCACGCACAGTATACGATCCCGGTAGGTGTGACTGTGCTGGGTATAGGTCCGCATGCGCATCTCATCTGCGAGTCGATGCGGTCATTTGCCGTGTTGCCCAATGGCGACACGCTTAAACTGATCAATATTCCCCATTGGGATTTTCACTGGCAAGGCTTTTATGATTTCCGGCAGCCGCTGTTCCTGCCGGCAGGCACGGTATTGCATGGCTATGCTACTTACAACAACACGACAAGTAACCCGAATAATCCAAATAGCCCTCCGCAAGCGGTGTTCCTGGGTGAGGCCACCACAGACGAGATGATGTTGTTTTATTTTACCTATACTTTCCACTTCCCAGGTGATGAAAATATCGTGATAGACGACAGCGACCACCCCGACCACTACCTCGATTGTTCGACTTCAACGGTCATTACTTCAAACGAAGAGGCTATTGAAGTGCAGGCTATAAGGTTGTATCCCAATCCGGCCGGCGACGAGCTAACAGTCGAATACGATGGCGCAGACCAGGCCATTTTTGAATTGTACGATATGCTGGGCTACCCCGTGGCAAGTGTGAAATTGTCAGATAATCAACAGGTTATAAATACTGCGCAGCTAGCGAAAGGGATGTACTATGCCGCGATAAGAAGCGACGGCAGATTGGTACAGGTGGGGAAGGTAGTTATACAGGAGTAGCGGTTAGCACTCAGCACTCAGCACTCAGTTGCTTAGATCTGACTGCTGAGTGCCAAGTGCTGAGTGCTAATATCTATTTATCAAACGGAATCACCAGTTCCTGACCCGGTTGTATCACGTCCGGATCTTTCAGGATGCCCGTGTTAGCGTTGAAGATCAACATATACTTCATCGGAGCGTCGTAGTAGTGCTTGGCGATTTTGGAAAGTGATTCTCCTTTTTCCACTACGTGTTTGTGGTAGTAATCGGTATTCGACACTTTGATGTCGGCCACAAGGTCGGTAGGCATGCTGCCCATATTGGCCGCCTTGATTTGATCCCACATCTTGTCTTTTTCGTATTGGGTAACGGTGGTGCCTCCGATTTTCAGCTTGCCGTCTTCTTCTTTGACGTAGCCGTCTTTAACACCGAATTTCATGCCCAGGTCAAGTACCGCACGATACTTATCTTGTAGTGACATATCTATTGATTTTTGGTTTGAAAATAAATAACATCGTCTTTGGGACTCCATTCTCCCTCAAAGGTAACAGCCCTTAGATTCTTAAAGATAAAAAAAAAGCTAAGTATTTGTAAATAATGAAACCCAAATTTGAAAAACAGGCGTTAATTAATGGATTAATGGCTGAACAACGTATTTTGGGTAATCACACACAACAGGCTTACAATGAACCTATCCAAATCTTTTTTTGCCCTCTTGGGCGCTTTGTTATTAAGTGGGGCGCTTCAGGCTCAAACCATGAAGATCGCCCTGGTCAAATACAGCGGTGGCGGCGACTGGTATTCGGTGGTTGATGCCCTGCAAAATCTGGCGAGGTACTGTAACAGCCAGTTGGGTACCAATTTCGACGATGATTACGCCACCGTAGACGTGGGCAGCGCCGAGATTTTTAACCACCCTTTTCTGTTTATGACGGGGCACGGCAACGTGGTGTTTAGTGATGCGGAGGCTGAAAACCTGCGCACCTATCTCGAAGGCGGCGGCTTTTTGTTTATCGACGACGACTACGGCATGGATCCCTATATCCGGGTGGCGCTCAAAAAAGTATTTCCCGACAAACAACTCATCGAGTTGCCCTACCAGCATCCCGTTTACCATCAGAAATTCGATTTTAACGATGGTATTCCCAAAGTACACCAACACGAAGGCAAGGGCCCCCGTACCTACGGTATTTTTATAGAAGGCCGCCTGGCCTGCCTTTATGCGGCAGAAAGCAATATCAGCGACGGCTGGGAGTCGTACGACGTACACAAAGACCCCGAGCCGCTGCGACAGCAAGCCCTGCGCATGGGCGCAAATATTGTACAGTTTGCCTTTTCTCAATAGTCGCAAATATATTCGGCGGTCGGCAGTCGGCGATTTGCGATTTGCGATTTCGGAATTCGGATTTATCCTGGACAAAATCCGCAATCCGCAATCCGCAATCCGCAATCCGCAATCCGCAATCCGCAATCGCAAAGTCCCAACTCAGGGCGAACCCTGTCCCCACCCCCTCACACCGAGGGTGCAGGCAAGCTTTTTGTCGACATGCGGATAGCTCGGCGTGGTGAGATAGTCGTATACCTGAGCGGAAAAAGTAATGGTGATGACCGACCACTCGCCCTGCGCGCTTATTTGATAGGAATAGCTCATCGGTGGGGCGCCGGGTAAATCGCCCAGGTAATCTAAAGCCAGATCGCAGCCGAAGCTCATCAATTTGCTTTGCAAAATCATTGGCACGGGCGCTTCGCTATACGGCGGGTCAAACAAGACCTCCAGCACTTCGTTGTCGGATTGGCACCAGGTGTTGTAGTTGAATTCGAAACCGGGATTGTCATAGGCGCACCATCCGTCGAGGTCGTAGGCAATCGATAGGTACAGCGGCTGACAAGGTTCAAATGCTATGGGCGTACAAGCGCAAAAGCCGACGCCTCCCAGCAAAATAGGCAGGTATATCGTTTTCATTTGGACATGGATTAATTACTCCGCCAAGTTAAATACTCGGCAAGAAAAAAAACACGCCATGCCCCAACTTGCCCCAATTTGCCCCCTTTCTCCCGCGTCTCGTTCTAACTTATATCCAAATGTAACAAAAGTTGATCTACGACTTTTCGCACGCCGGTGGTGGCTTTTTCGGCAATCACCTCCAAATTGGCCGATTGCCTCAACTCGTAGTTGATAGCAGGCCTGGGGTCGACGTAGTATACCCGGGCCTGCGGCGGCGCAAATGCTACGAGCCCGGCAGCGGGGTAGACCTGCATGGAAGTGCCCACGATAATAATGTAATCGGCTTTGGATACCTCCGCCGCGGCATCCATGAGCAGGGGCACTTCTTCGCCAAACCAGACGATATTCGGCCGCAGTTGACTGCCCAACTCGCAGGTGTCGCCCAGTATGATGTCTTTTTCCCAGTAGTAGATCAACGAGGGGTCTTTGCTGCTGCGCACTTTGCGCAATTCGCCGTGCAAGTGTATGATGTGGCTGCTACCCGCCCGGTCGTGCAGGTCGTCTACGTTTTGGGTCACGATGCTCACCTCGTAATCCGATTCTAATTCAACGAGGGCATGGTGAGCGGCATTGGGTTGCACCTCTGCCAACTGCCTGCGGCGCTGGTTGTAAAATTCGAGCACCAATGCCGGGTTTTTGCGCCAACCCTCGAGCGAGGCTACTTCCATGACGTCGTGGTTTTCCCACAAGCCGTCGGCATCGCGGAAGGTTTTGATGCCGCTTTCTGCACTGATTCCTGCTCCGGTTAAGACGACGATTTTTTGCATAAGAATTTAATTTGCTGATGTGCTGATGCGAACGAAGTGAGTCCCGTACCGACTGGAAGGAGGTCGGGATGCTGATGTGCTGATGTGCTAATTTGCTAATTATCTTGGGTTCAAAAATATTTAATAATCAGCACATCAGCAAATTAGCACATCAGCACATCAAATCCGGACCTTTCGGAAGGCCACTCCGATATGATCGATGATATCCGAAGCAATAAGCGCCTCGTGGCCCAGTTTTTCGGCTGCCAGGTCGCCGGCGAGGCCGTGGGTGTAAACGCCTAGCAATGCCGTTTCAAAAGGCAAATAGCCCTGGGCCAGCAGTCCGGTGAGCAAGCCGGTGAGGGCGTCGCCGCTGCCGCCGGTAGCCATGCCTGGGTTGCCGGTGGAGTTGAAATAACAGTTGCCATCGGGACAGGCGATACAAGTATGGGCGCCTTTTAAAATAATATAAACGCCCAATTCCATCGCCTTTTGGCGCAGAAGTGCATTGCGTTCGAAACTATTGGCGCTGGGGCCGAACAGGCGTTCAAATTCGCCGGGGTGTGGGGTTAAGATGCTGTTGGGCGGCACGAGCGGCAGGCGTTCGGGCGATCGGGCCAGTATGTTGAGCGCGTCGGCGTCGATAACCAGGGGCCGGCGGTATTGCTCCAACAGTTGCCAGAGGGCATCTATCGTGCTTCGCCGCTGGTCGAGTCCGCAGCCCACGCCGACTGCCTGGTAACGCGAAGCGTCGGGCGCCTCGGAGAAATAATACCGGTGCGGGTCTACGCTTATCATGGCTTCGGGCACGCTCATTTGCATGATTTCGTAGGCGCAACGCGGCGCGTGTACGGTGACGAGTCCGGCGCCGCTGCGCAGGCAAGCCCTGGCGGCGAGTATGGCCGCACCCACTTTGCCGTAGCTGCCCGTCACGAGCAGGGCATGGCCGAAAGTACCCTTGTGGTCGTGCTTGTGGCGGTGATGCAAGAAACAAGTCACGTCGCTTTTTTCAATATAGTGAAACGGGGTTTCCGCTTTTTCAATAAATGATTTCGACAAGCCGATACTCGCAGAGGTACATTGGCCTATCGCGTCCTGGTTTTCGGGAAAAAGAAAGGCGAGTTTGGGCATTTCAAAACTAAAAGTAAAACCGGCATGGATACAGGCGCCGGTAGTGGGGGCATCGGCCATCAAGCCGGAAGGGATATCAACGGAGACAATAGTCGTATCCTGCCCGTTGAGGTATTCGATAAGCCCGGCCCAATAGCCTTCAACGGGGCGATTGAGGCCCGAGCCGAAGATAGCGTCAATAATGAGGGCATGAGGCGGCAGGGTAGGGAAGGGGTCGCCCTCTTTCAGCACTTTGCGCGTCAGATCGGGCAGGCGATCCCAGTTCGATTGGAAGTCGGCGCTGGCATCGGATCCGGTTGCGCAGCGGTATACCGTCACGTTATAAAAACTGCGGTGTAGCAGCCGGGCGATAGCCAGTCCGTCGCCGCCGTTATTGCCAGGGCCGCAGAATACCGCCACGGGCGCGTCTTCATTAGGAAATTGCCTCGAAAACCAATCGGTAAACGCACGCGAAGCCCGCTCCATGAGGTCAATGGAGGCGATGGGTTCGTGGGTGATAGTGTAGGCGTCTAGTTCGCGCACCTGTCTGGCGCTGAGTATTTTCATACAGAAAAATATATTTTTTATTGTTAAACAATCAACATTGCGCATGGAGTTCTAAATTGGGTGGAAATTGTGCGCATGAGAAGGTTAAAGCCGGGAGAGATCTTACTTTCCGAAATGATAATTTACCTGTTGCTCTGGATGTTTAACGACTACCTGGCCACTATCCTCAGCCTGGTTTTCGGCACAATTTGCTTTCTCATTTTAATGATTTCCCTCATCGTAGAATGGATAGAACGCTCCAAAGTGCCGCGCTGGTATTTTTGGTTTATGCTCATGTCTACGCTGGCGCCGATCATCACGGCGTTGTTGTTTGTAGCCATCAACGGCGGAATTCCGTGGATGCAGGAGTGATGTCATTGAACCGCCAGAGTTGGTGACGAGGTGACGGCTTTGAACCGCCAGAGTTGGTGACGAGGTGACGGCTTTGAACCGCCAGAGTTGGTGACGAGGTGACG
>JABWBR010000075.1 GCA_013360405.1 Saprospiraceae bacterium | reverse complement strand
TGTAAGCATGAACCTGAACGGCGGTGTCGGCGACGACCAGTACACCTCTTGTGGCGAAGGTACGACCACCCCACAACCGGGCCAGGGCTTGTACAACTACACGTCGATAGATACCAACAACGACGGTACGCCAGAGGATGATGATGACGCCTGCGGCGACCTGCCTGCACTTGAATTAGAGAAGACCTTCGTTAGTGCTACTTCCAACGGAAACGGCACCTATAACGTGGTTTACAATATTACAGTCGAAAATACAGGTGGTCAGGGCCAATACGACCTGACAGATACGCCCGTTTTCGATCCTGACGTGGTCATCAATAGCGCTTCGTATACAAGCAATGCACCGGGTAACGGCGGCAGCCCACTTGGCGGAAACGGCCCATGGACACTGGCAAATAACCAGCCGATTGCTGCACAAACTACCCATTCCTATACCCTGACGGTAGTAGTCGACCTCAACCGTACAGATGGTATCGGCAACGAAGTATACGATAAGTGTGAATATGTGAATGACGAGCCGCAGGAAGGGGAAGGCCTCTTCAACCGGACTTCTGTCGATGCAAATAACGACGGTACGCCCGAAGATGAAGCAGATGACTGCGGTGATCTGCCTTTGATTGACCTTGAACTGGACAAGAGCATTAGCAACTCGATGCCTAATGTGGGCCAGAATATTGTGTTCACTATTGTAGTCACTAACCAAGGGCCTGCACCTGCAACCGGAGTAATCGTTACGGATCAAATCCCTAGCGGCTATGACTACGTAAGCCATTCCGGCGGTACGTATAATCCCGCAACAGGAGAGTGGAATATAGGCAACCTGGGCGTCGGTCAGTCGACAACCTTGCTTATCACTGCCCAAGTCAACGCGGTAGGTGTATACGTGAACCTGGCTGAGGTGACCTTCGCTAACGAAGAAGACGTGGACTCTACGCCTGATAACGGCGTAGATACCGACAACGACGGCGACGTAAGCGATGACGACGGCGATGAAGACGATGGCGACGGCGTGGAAGTCGAACCCAACCCCGTCATTGACCTCGAACTCGACAAGAGTATCAGCAATAGCACGCCGAATGTGGGCACTAACGTGACCTTCACTATCGTAGTTGTCAATCAGGGCCCAAGTGAAGCCACCGGCGTTGAAGTTACCGACCAGCTACCTAGCGGCTACACTTACGTGAGCCATTCAGGCGGCGCCTACAACCCGGCAACAGGCCTGTGGAATATAGGAAACCTGGCAGCAGGTCAGTCAACTACGCTGAACATCGTCGCTACGGTACTCGCTACAGGTAATTACGTCAACCTCGCCGAAGTAACATTCGCCAACGAAGACGATATCGATTCTACCCCTGATAACGGCGTAGATACCGACAACGACGGCGACGTGAGCGATGACGATGGCGATGAAGACGACGGCGATGGCGTAGAAGTTGCACCCAACCCGATAATCGACCTCGAACTCGAAAAGAGCGTTGATAACGCAACGCCCGCTATTGGTGAAAATATCACCTTCACGGTGGAAGTAACCAACCAGGGACCAAGTGTTGCCACCGGCGTAATCGTGACCGACCAACTGCCCAGCGGCTATACCTATGTGAGCCATTCCGGCGGCGCATACAACGCAGCTAACGGCCAATGGAATATCGGTACGCTTGCATTAAACCAAACCGTAACGCTCCAAATTACGGTAAGTGTGAATGCAGCCGGTGTTTACCTCAACCTCGCCGAGGTGACCAACGCCAACGAAGACGATATCGACTCTACACCCGGTAACGGCGTGGATACCGATGGCGATATGGATTACACCGATGATAACGATGACGAAGACGACGGCGACGGCGAACTGGTAACGCCTTCGGCGGTAGTTGACCTCGAGCTCGAAAAGAGCGTGTCCGCTACTTCCGTAATTGTTGGCCAACAAGTGGTATTTACCGTAACGGTTACTAACCAGGGCCCAAGCGACGCTACCGGCGTACAGGTTACCGACCAGTTGCCTAGTGGCTATACCTATGTGAGCCATTCCGGCGGATTCTATTCCAACGGTCAGTGGGTCATCGGCTTCTTGCCCGCAGGCGCATCGGCTACTATTCAGATCACGGCTATCGTGAATGCTACCGGCAACTACCTCAACCTCGCCGAAGTTACGGCCTGCAACGAGGACGACATCGACTCTACACCCGGCAACGGTGTCGATACCGACAATGACGGTAACGCGATTGACGACAATGGTGATGAAGACGACGGCGACGGCGCCGAAGTCATCCCCACCCCAATAATTGACCTCGAACTGGACAAGTCAGTTAATAAGTTCCTTGTCATTGACGGTGAAGAAGTAACCTTTACGGTTACGGTTGTCAACCAGGGCCCAAGCACAGCTACCGGCGTACAGGTTACCGACCAGCTGCCCAGCGGCTACAACTACGTGAGCCACTCAGGTGGTACCTACAACCCGGCAACAGGCATTTGGGATATAGGCACGCTTGCGGCAGGCCAGTCGACTACGCTCTTTATTATAGCTACTGTAAACGAAGACGGCGATCACCTCAATCTGGCCGAGATTTCAGCGCGTAACGAAGACGAACTCGACTCTACGCCCGGTAATGGCGTCGATACCGATGATGACGACGACGTTATAGACGACGACGGCGACGAAGACGACGGCGATGGCGCTGAAGTACAGATACAATGTGATATTATAGCTGTTGTGAATAATATCATCTGTAACGACAATGGCACCGCTAACCCCGCTGATGATACCTATACCTTCTTGGTGACGGTTACCGGTACGGGTGAAAGTAATGGTTGGACAGCCAACGACCCGAATACTACTTCAGGCGTTTATGGCGTACCCACCTTGTTCGGTCCGTATCTCATTGCCAACGGCAACCTCGGCTTCTATATCGAAGATAACGAAACCCAGGGCTGCCGCGACTTCGTCCAGGTGAATGCTCCTCAGGAGTGTTCAATACCTTGCGATGTGATCGTGACCTATAGTAATGTAGTTTGCGATGATAACGGTACGCCCAGCGATCCGAGCGATGATACGTTTACGTTCGATATTACGGTTGATAACCCGAACGGCTCTACCTGGTCGGCTTACGCCAATGGGGTGCTCGTGATAGACGGCCTAAACTACAACCGGACAGAACAACTTGGCCCATTCCCGATCAGCGCAGGCAATGTGACGATTCTCGTTGTAGACAACGACGACAGTAACTGTTTTGAAACTTTCGCAATACTGCCGCCTGATACCTGTTCCGACGAATGCAATATCGATGTAAACCAGCAGGGAGATCCTGTTTGTAACGACAACGGCACGCCGGCCAACCCGAACGACGATACGTTTACATTTACGGTTGTTGTGAGTGGTATGAATAATAGCAATGGGTGGACAGCCAGCAATGGCGCATCCGGCGCATACAATGTTCCGGTAGTTTTCGGCCCGTTTGCTATCGCCAATGGCCCGGTATCAATAACGTTTGCCGATAACCTGGTACCGGTTTGTAGCGATGTGCTTAACGTCACGCCGCCGGCAACTTGCTCCGACCAGTGCGTTATTACGGTTACTCAAATCGGACAGCCGCAGTGTAATAACAACAACACACCGTTTAATCCGAACGACGATACCTTCACCTTTACGGTGAATATCAGCGGCGCTAATGCCGGCGCCGGCTGGACGGCAACGGTGGGCGGCACAATCGTCGGCACAGGTACTTATCCTGCTACCCTCACTGTAGGCTCGCTGCTCATCGGCAACGGCCAACCGGTGATGATCGTGGTAACCGATAACAGTGAACCGACAACGTGCTTCAATGCCCTGTTGGTGAACCCGCCGACAACTTGCTCCGACTTCTGCCGGATTACGCCGATTGTGACTTCCGGCCCCGTCTGCAACAATAACGGCACTCCGGGCAACCCGAACGACGATATTTTCTACTTTACGGTAGATGTGAGCGGTACCAATACAGGCAACACATGGAGCGCTTCAATTGGAGGTCAAACAGTGGTATCCGGCCAACCCTACGGCCCCTATCAGTTCGGCCCATTCCCAATCAGCGGCGGCTCCATCGCAATTATGTTCTCGGATGACGACGATGACAACTGTTTTACCCCGCTCACTGTCAATCCACCGGCCAACTGCTCCGACCAGTGCCTTATCACGGCTATATTGCACGAACCAGGAGGAATTGCTTGCTACAATAACAATACGCCTTACGATCCGACAGATGATGTATTCTTCGTGATCCTGAATATTAGCGGCTTTAATACCAGCGGCGCATGGATATCTAATGAACCTGGCTTTACTACGCCAACTCCTTACGGTATTCATGCTTTCGGACCTTATCCGATCAGCGGCGGCAACAAAACGATTACCGTGCATGACGCCCTTGACCCAGATTGCGAAGCCTCTATATTTATACCTGCACCTCTGCCTTGCTCCAGCGAGTGTCTGATAGACGCGCTGGTCGGCGTCGCGCAGTGTAACGATAACGGTACTCCTTCAGATCCCAGCGACGATACGTTTACGGTACAAGTGACTGTAGTAGGCATCCACAACTTTAGCCCGCTCGGCTGGCGCCAGGTATTCCCCAACGGTACCTTCGGTCTCCAGGGACAATACGGCCAGCCCACTACTTTCGGCCCGTATCCGATCAGCGGCGGCCCTGTGGATATCCGTGTGCGCGACCGTGGTAACGCAGGTTGTACGGTAGAATTTACACTGACGCCTCCGGCGCCCTGCTCAGACTTGCCGCCAACTGCCGCTCTCGGCGATTTCGTATGGCATGATAGCAACGGCAACGGCATCCAGGATGGTAACGAACCCGGCGTGCCCGGTGTGACGGTAACCCTCACTACTTGCGGTGGAGCGTTTGTGGCTCAACAAACGACCAACGCCGACGGTGAATACCTCTTCACAGGCCTTGATCCCAATGTGGATTACATCGTGACGTTCTCCAACCTGCCCGCAGGCTTCCAGTTTGTGACGCCCAACGCAGGCAATAACGATACCGTCGACTCCGATGCCGATCCCACCACGGGAAGCACAACCTGTATCGACCTCGATCCGGGTGAAACCGACCTGACCTGGGATGCCGGTATTCAAGGCGTTCCGGCTTGCGATATCGAAGCCGACTTGATGAACGTACTTTGCGCATCAGAAACGACCTTCACGTTCACGCTGACAGCTACCAACAGCAGTAGCAATGCAGGCTGGACGGCCTACCTCGGCAATACGGTTGTCGCTTCCGGCGCATACGGGTCAACTGTAACTTCTGTTGAACTGCCTTCGAACGGCCAAACCCTGACGATTGTGGTTCTCGATAATGCCGACCCGACATGCAGCACGACACTGACGGTAATTGCACCCTCCGATTGCGACGACGATTGCAGTATCAATGTGTCTATTACTAATGTATTGTGTAACGACAACAATACGCCCAATGACGACACTGACGATACTTATACGTTCTCACTGATCCTCACCGGTCAAACCGGCACCTGGACGGCAAGCAACGGCGCCACCGGTATCTTCGGCGTATCGCAAACATTCGGGCCTTATGGTGTTGGACAGGATATTACGTTCACCGTGATAGGCGACGCCAACGATAACTGTATCGCAGCGATCTATGTGTCTTCGCCGCCGCCCTGCTCCGTACCTGAATGTACTATCGAACCGCAATTGTTCAGCGTACTTTGCGACGATAACGGCACGCCCAACAACAGCGCCGATGATAAGTATACTTTCACGGTATTGGTAACCGGCCAGAATGGCAGCCTCGGTTGGGTAGCTTTGTTGCCCAACGGCACGCCCGCAGGCACAGGCTTCTACGGCGTAATCGCCAGCTTCGGCCCCTACAATATCGCTGATGGCAATACGACGCTTACGTTTGTGGATTGGGTGAATGTAAATTGCAGCGCTACTCTGACAGTTCAAGCCCCGCAACCATGCTCGAATCCGGCTTGCAGCTTGTCCGCTCAGGTTACGGATGTAGAGTGTAATTCGAATGGCACCTTCAACTTCACCGTAGTAGTGAACGGTACAAATGCAGGCTCCGGATGGACCACAGCCGACGGCAGCGTCAGCGGTACTTTCGGTCAGGCAGTTGTATTCCAAAACTACCCGGCCAACGGCCAGCAAATCAATATCGTGATACAGGCTGCTAATAACACAAGCTGCCAAACGACGATATCGCTTACGGCGCCCACAAATTGTACCGACAACTGCACTGTACAGGCCATAGTTGATAATATCGTTTGCAATGACAACGGTACGCCCGATGATCAAAGCGACGATACGTTTACCTTCCAACTCATGGTTCAAGGCGGAAACGCCGGCTACGGCTGGACTTCTACTATCGGTGTCAACGGCCAGTATAATACGATGGTGACCTTCGGCCCTTACGATATCAGCGACGGCGACATCAACTTCGTGGTGATCGATGCAGTAAACAGCCTCTGCGTAATGGCCGTGTATGTCAACGCACCCGATCCCTGCTCCGGTACGGAATGCGTGGTACAACCCGAAGTACTGGAGGTGGTTTGCAACGACAACGGTACCGACGATAATCCTGCCGACGATACGTATACCGTACGAGTCCGCGTAGACGGCGCCTTCGGTAGCCCGGCATGGTACGCCTTCGACCACCTTGGTGAATTGTATACCGGCTCATACGGCGATGAAGTCGTATTCGGCCCCTACAATATCAGCGACGGCGAAGCTACCTTCGAGTTCCACGATATGATGAACGACGAATGCGGCGTATCGATAAACGTACCGGCGCCCGCACCCTGCTCCACAGGCGATTGTGCTATCAACGCAGTGGTTACTAGCGAAATTTGTAATGACAACAACACTCCGCTGGATGCCTCAGACGATACCTTTACGTTTGTGGTAACTGTAAACGGCACGTTTACTTCACCGCAAGGCTGGATGGCCGGCAACGGTACAATGGGCGCTTACGGTCAACCCGTGACGTTCGGACCATTCCAGCTCGGCGCCGTGACGATTACATTTACCGATAAGGGCAATAATAACTGTACCACCAGCGTGACGGCAAACCCGCCGCTGCCGGAACTCAACTGCCCGGAAGATGTAGAACGTATTATCAATGCCGATGGTGAATTAGTTGACCTGATCTGTACGGATGCAGACTCGATCTTCAACAACCCGGCAAGCCTGGCTCTCACTGGCCAACCCGAGATCGTGAACGGCTGCGGTATCGATGAGATCTCGTTCTCTGACGAACGCATCGAAAACAGCTCCTGCGACGAGATTATTATCCGCAGAACGTTTACCGCTACTACCATTCTCGGTCAAGTGGTAACCTGCCAGCAGGATATTATCTTCCGCCGGGCAATATTCAGCGATGTGGCGCCCGCATCCGATACGACGCTGGTCTGCACCGCAACGTTCCAGGAAGACGCCAACGGCCATCCGCATCCCGCAGTGACAGGCTACCCGGCAGTACAAACTGCCTTCGGCCTCTACCTGCTCGATGCCGACTACTGTAACCTGAACGCTACTTATGCCGACTCGGTAGTGAATGTGTGCAGCGGCAATTATACCGTATACCGCAACTGGACGATCACCAACGCCTGCGATCCCAACAACAGCGACACTACGCTGCTCCAGGTAATCGAGGTGGTGGATACGACAGGCCCGGTAGTAGAATGCCCGCTCCAGGATCACTACTGCCCGATATTGGAACAAAATATTATGCTGTTCCATACCGATCCGTTTGAATGCACCGGTACGGTTGACGTACCCTGGCCGGTGGTCAGCGATGTATGCTCGAATAACTGGACAGTAGTTACTCAAATTGTAGCTTTCAACGGCACAACGGTGCTGCACGTGATCAATCCTACCGATCCGCGCATTATACCCGGCCTCGCTATCGGCGACTACTACTTCCGCTATATCGTGACCGACGACTGCGGCAATACGACTACTCAGGATTGCATCTTCCGCGTAGCCGACCTCGAAGAGCCTGTGGCTATCTGCCACGATGGCCTCAACGTATCGCTCGGCGGCGGCGGACTGGCACGCCTGTACACGCAGCATATCAACAACCTGAGCTATGACAACTGCGGTATCGAAAGTATCGAGTTGCGCCGCTACTACGTTCGCGATCCGCAGACCTGCGACTCGCTGCTCGTACCCACCTGGTCGGCTTGGGGCTCGTATGTGGACTTCACTTGCTGCGATGCCGGTCAATACGTGATGGTTGAATTGCGCGTAACCGACATTAACGGCAACGTGAATAGCTGCTGGTCGAATATACTGGTAGAAGACAAAACGCTGCCTTACTGCACAGGCCTGGCCGATTCTACCATAAGCTGCGAAGTGCTTCCGTTCAACTTCAACCCCTACGATACGCTGCAATTGCAACAACTCTTCGGCGTACCGCACGTGGTGGACAACTGCTCGGCAGAAGCAATCGAACTAGCTCCCGTAGTGGACCTCAACGATTGCGGCAACTACGGCACGATCATCCGTCGCTTTGTAGCCATCGACGCGGTAGGCAATATCTCCAATACGGTCTTTGATCAATTGGTGACCATTACCGCCAGCCTGAACTACGAAATCCGCTTCCCGAAAGATACGGAAACCGACTGCGCCAATAACGCCGATACGGTTGCCCTCTATCGCCTGGGTTGCGATTCGATAACGATCACAAACGAAGACGTGTACCTGCCCGCACTCGACGACGAATGCTACCGCATCCAGCGTACCTACCACGTGATTAACTGGTGCGAATGGAACGGTATCGACCCGGCAGTGGTGGTGGGTCGCAACGAAGATTGCGACGCCCTCCAGGGTGAAGAACACGTGTGGGTGCTGAGAAGACCGGATACTACGTATATCGACCGCGATAGCCTCGAGGGCAACCTCTTACCTGCCGCCGGAACGAAAGGCACAAGCTGCGACGGTACTACCAACCCCAACGGCTACTGGCAATTGAGCCCGAGCACGGGTTACTGGAAGTACACGCAGATTATCACCGTGCACGATTCGCTGGCGCCGGCTATCAACTTCGAAACGCCGCTGCCCTTCTGCACCGATAGCATCGAATGCGAGGGACTCGTAACGTATCCGTTCCATGTGATCGAACACTGCTCGCCCGATAGCCTGATCATCACCGTCCGCCTGGACGCCGATGCCGACGGCGATATCGACGCAGTGCTCAACAACGCACAGGTACTACACGGCGAATATCCGCACTTTACTATCATCGGCGAGTTCCCGATAGGCAACCACGCCTTTGTGGTGACGGTAGAAGACGCTTGCAATAATGAAACTACGGTAACCATGCCGTTTGAAGTGGTCGACTGCTACGTGGCCGATCCGATCTGCTTCAGCGGACTTATCGTCAACCTCGCCCCTGTTGCGCCCAATACGGATGCCGACGGCGACGGCGATATCGACGAAGCCGCCGTGACGATCTTCGCCAGCGACCTGGCCGAGTGCAACGTACCTGAATGCTCGCTGCCGCTCCGATTCTCCGTGAATCGCGTTGGCGAAACGCCGGATATCAACCAGACCAGCCTCGTTTTGACTTGCGACGACCGCTACAGCCTCACTGTTGAAGTGTACGTGTGGGATAGCGCAAACAATCCCTATGCCATACAACCCGACGGCTCGGTAGGCGGACCCAACTACAAGTTCTGCGAAGCACTGGTATTCGTGCAGGATACCGACAATTTGTGCAACGATTGCGAACAACTGGCCGAAATCGAAGGCGTCGCGCTGACGGTATTCAATAAGCCTATTGAAAACGCGCAAATGACGCTCAGCAGCTCCGTACTCACCGAGTCGACGCTGACGAATGAAGACGGCCAATATGGCTTCGATGACGTACTGCTTGGCTACGATTATACGATTACGCCGCTTAAAGACGACGACCATACCAATGGCGTCACTACGCAAGACGTGATCATTATTCGCCGCCACGTACAAGGCCTGCAGCTGATTGCGACACCGCAACACCGCGTCGCCGCCGATGCCGATAATTCACAAACGATCACGATGGCCGACGTACAGGAAGTGCGTGACCTCATACTCGGCGATATCCCGGCTTATACCAACAATACAAGCTGGAGATTCGTCGACAGAAGCTACCAATTCCCGGTAAACACGAACCCGTGGTTCGAAGCCTTCCCCGAGTCTATTAGCCTCGACAACCTCAGCGGTTGCCTGCAAGGCCTCGACTTTACGGGCATCAAGATCGGCGATGTGAATAATACTGTGGTGCCCAACCTCAACGATCCGGGCGCTATTGATACCCGCCAGGGCGGACTGATCTTTAATGTGGAAGATCAGCAATTACTGGCCGGCCAGGAATACCGGGTGGCGTTTACTTCGCGCCAACTGGCCGAAATCCTGGGCTACCAGTATACGCTCCACTTCGATCCCCAAGCGGTAGAAGTAGCAGGTATCGACTACGGTATGGCAAAAGCCGAACACTTCGGCTGGAATTTTGTGAACGATGGTATGATTACGACAAGCTGGAACTGGCCCGATGAAAATATCAGGGCTTCCGAAGACGCCGTCTTTACCCTGATCTTGCGCGCTAAGTCGAATACCCGACTCAGCAGCATCCTCAGCGTCGGCTCCGGCTATACGAAACAAGAAGCCTACGGCATTAACGGGGAAACCCGCGACGTATCACTCGTCTTCTCCGACAAGGCAACGGCTGCCACCGCACAACCCTATAAGTTGTACCAAAACCAGCCCAACCCCTTCAATGACGAAACGGTGATCGGCTTTGAATTGCCGGAGGCCACACAAGCTACCCTCTTTATCCACGATGCAAGCGGCAAATTGCTGCAACTCATCAATGGATATTACGAGGCCGGTTATCATCAGGTGAAGTTGAATAGCGAAAATCTTCCCACGGGCGTATTGTCTTATACGCTCGAAGCCGGAACTTATCGCGCAACGAAGCGTATGTTGATAACCGATTGATAGACTTCAATCGTGGGCCACGGTGCACAAGCCGTGGCTCACGATTGTTTTTTTGCTTTCCGCAATTCTACCCTTGCTAAGGCTTTTAACCCTTCAACTGCACCATACACACATATCCCGGTTACTCAAGTAATTCGCTTGGGAAGGCTATTCCCATGTCTATGATGTAAATTTGTTTCATGTGATGAGGGGGTCGAAGCCGCGCTCGCGGCTTTGGCCCACTTTTTTTTGCGTTCAACGTTTTTGCTGCCGACGGTGTTTGTATTTCTATCGCTTTACGCAAAAAACAACCAGCAAGATCATGATCGCTACCGCAATTAGCCCACAGGAAAAAGAAGAAATCCAAAAATATTTCGGCCTCCCACTGGAAGATTTAACCCCGGAAACATTCAGACAAATCCTCCGTCAACTGCGCGCCAAGTTTCACCCCGACGCATTCGAAAAATTCGAGAACCCCACCGTGCGCGAGGTGATGACCGAAAAATTCCAGACCATCGAACGACTGGCTGAAAAAATAGAACAGTATTTTAACGGCAAAGCCCATCCCTCCGCCCATCCCGGCGATGATGTGGTGCACCGAAATGACGCCCGCTTTGCTTTTGATAAAATGAAAATTGAAATTATTACCAGCGATAAAGACCTCAAATACCACCTCTTCGGCGCTTATTACCGCTGGCTGAAATTTGGCGAGAAATTTAAAATACCCGATTCACAAGCTTCTATTATTATTGACGAGGACCACGCCGGCCTCAGTATCGGCTTCCGCGAATCGGTTCGCCTTTATCTCACCTTTGGCGTCAATGAGAATATAGACGAAATTACCCGCTGGCTTTTTGACAAAATCGAAGGCCGCACTACCTACCTCCTTATCGAAGGAAAAAAAATAAATCCCACTTTTTCGGAAATGCTCACAGCTATCAAACGCGTTTCTTTGTTGCCCGCAGGCGCGTAAATGAAAATTTTTACGTCTCAACGGTTGACATTACGACAAATGTCGTATATATTTGTACGACAAATGTCGTAATGATATGGAAGAAACAGCCTGGCAACCCTCCGACGCCGAAATCGAAATCCTGCAAGTGCTGTGGGATCACGAACCCGCCACCGTGCGATTTGTACACGAACAGTTGAGCGCCAAAAAAGAAGTGGGCTACACCACTACGCTCAAACAAATGCAGCGCATGTACGAAAAAGGTATGTTACTCCGCACCGAATCGGGCAAAACCCATTATTACACAACGGAAGTCAAAGCTCCCCAAGTCAGGCAGACGGCGTTTAGCCACTTGCTCGAAAAGGTCTTCAACGGCTCGGCTATCGATTTGCTGTTGCACGCCATCGGACAGGGCAAATCCACACCCGAAGAAATCGAAGCGCTGGAAAAACTCATTCAGGAGAAGAAAAAACAGCACAACAATGAATAATCTGTCATCTGCCGAGTGGGTGCAGGCCATTGGCTGGACTTTGTTGCACGCTTTATGGCAACTGACCCTGATTGGGGGCGCAGCCTGGTTGTGGTACCGCCTTACCACTACAAGAAACCCCGGCAAACGCTATGCCGGCATGGTGTTTTTTTTGGTGCTATGCCTCTTTATCACAGGCTATACCTTTATCCGCCTTTGGTGGGATTTTGATTTAGCCTCCGCTACACCGCAGGTGGATGGCACTACAGCAGAACAGGCAACCACATTGCAGTTGCAAAGTACCAAGGCGCCCTATTCACTATCGGGGTGGCTCAATGCCCATCTGCACTGGCTCACAATAGCCTGGTTGCTGGGAGTGACCCTGTTGGCGCTAAGGGCTTTTGGGGGATACTTATTTCTGCAATACTTGCGCGTAGAGGGCGCCCAAATGCCTGATCCGCGCTGGCAAATTCGCTTCGAAGCCTTAAAAAAACGCATGGGCATCAACCGCGCCGTACAATTACTCGAATCGGCCGTTGTAAAAGGGCCGGTCACTTTTGGATACTTCAAGCCGGTAGTATTGATCCCGGCAGGGTGGTTGGCCAACTTCCCTCCCGACCAACTGGAAGCCCTGTTGTTGCACGAATTAGCCCACATTTACCGGCGCGATTTTGTGGTCAATATATTTTTGTCGGCAATAACCATTTTGCTGTTTTTTCATCCCGTCGTACACTGGCTTTCCGCCCGTATTCGTGAGTTGCGTGAGGAGTGCTGCGACGACCTCTCCCTTTCAGGAGGCGCCGATCCCATTATTTATGCAGAGAGTTTGATTGCTATTTTTAATAAAAAAAATCTTGCTTTAGCCATGAATGCCACTTCCCACTCAAGTCATTTCAGCCAACGTATCCGCCGCTTGCTGACGCCGCCGGTAGCTGAACATGCCGATCGCTTTCATCTCATTCCCGTAGTAACTTCGTTTGCCCTGCTGGCCGCCGTGCTGTACGCCGGGTTCCTTCAGGCTCAAACGCCCGCTGTCAGCGTAGCCGCCGATAAAATGAACGTGCTCTACATCGGCGTCGATAATCCGCTCACGGTGGCCGTGGCCGGCGTGCCCAGCGAAAATATCCGGCTGCAAAGCAATGAACTCACTTTGATCGACAAAGGCAATGGAAACTATGTGGCCCTCGCCCGGCAACCGGGCACGGCCACCATTAGCGTAGAAGCCAATAATCAACCGGTCAGGCAACTGCAATTCCGAGTAAAACGAATCCCCGATCCGATGGCGGTCTACAATGACCTCAGCAGCGGCGCCATTACCGCCGAAGAATTCAAAAAAAGAGCGAACCTGAGCGTGGCGCTTACCTCCGATTATGAAGGCATGTCTTGCCAAATCGTATCTTTTAGCCTCATCAGGGTGCGCCCCAAAGAAGACGCTATCGAGGTTTTCGTGCGCGAAGGCGAAGTAAACGAAAGAGCCAAACAATTGATCGAAACAGCCGCGCCCGGCGATTTTTATTATTTTGATACTATACGGGCCAAATGCCCTGCCGGCGAAAGACCACTTAATGCCTTGGTGTTCCGCATTATTGAGTGAACAACAGTGAACTGTGAACAGATCAATGTGCAGCTCACAGTTCACAGTTCACTGTTCACAGGATATGTTCACTCAATTACACCCCATATCCATCCTCGACAGCTGGTCGTTATTTGGGAAACAATTGCCCGACAGAATCTGATCGGGAGCATACCGCTTCAGATTGGGATCGTACAAGCCGTTTTCCAGAAATTCTACCAGATCGTCAATTTCTTTTTCGGTCAATCCCAGCGGTGTGGTAAATAGGGGAGTGATCTGCCCGGCGGGCACCAACGGGTTTTCAGGTACGCCATTGTTGAAATATTCTACTACTTCGCGCAGCGAGGATTTGCTGGCGCCATGGAAATAAAATCCAATGCCTTTCATGTTGTACAACTGCGGCACCTTGAATTTGTGCATGTCTTCCGGCCTGCCGGTAAAACCGCCGCGGCCCGTATTTCGCTTGTCTTCGGGGCCGGTGCGGAACACATGGTTGCCGTGCTCCTGGTATAAGTTGTTTACGCCCAGCGCAAAAAACTGGTGCGGACTGCTATTTAGCGAAGGGCTATTGTGGCACCTGTTGCATCCCGCTTTTCCGAAAAACAACATAGCGCCTCTTTTCTGCTGTTCGCTCATCGCATCCCGGTCGCCCTTGAGCCACTCCTGGAAAGGCGCCTGATTGGTGAGTATGGTGCGAAAATATGCAGCTATGGCAAAGCCGGCAGTCTTGAGTGTATATCGCTCAGATACAGGGATTTCAGGGAATGCTTCGTCAAACATGGCCGTATAGCCCAGCGAATCCGTGACGGCTTTGTTGACAACCTGCCGATGTACGATCAATGCCCGCTCGTTATTGGCTTCTAATCCCATCACGCCCTTGAAGTTGATCTCCACCAGCGTATCCTGATGCCAGGCCGATTCGGTACCTTCATTCACATTGAAAGAACCAAAACTGCCCGCCCACAAGGCATTGGTCACATATGCCGTATTAATAACAGGCAGCGGCCGGGCGCCCTGCGCATCTACTTCGTCACCCTGATAATGGGGGTTCTTAAAACGCCCCTCACCGCTAAAACCAAACCCGATAGCTCCGTCGGCAATACCCTGGAAGCGCCCGGCGGTAAAGTTCCTTTCGGGAATGTGGCAGCTACTGCACGAATAAGCCGATTTGGATTCCGAATAGGTCGGATCTAATCCGATACCCGTTTCGAAAAATAACATTTTCCCCAATGACACTTTTGATGGAGTGACCGGGTTTTTCGGATCCTGGTTAGGCAAATTCGCGTAGTCGTCGCTTTTCGGTAAGATGTATCGCTCGCTGTCACCTAACAGATTGAGCAATTCTAAATCTAGCGGAGAGTATGTGTCGTGGGTGCAGGCAAATACAAATAGAACTATACCGGCAAATACTAGGTACGTTTTTCGCATGAGACTGGAGCTTTTCCTGTTGTTCAATATGAATGTATCATACGATAATATACAGGAAAAGTTTCAGATTATGAAAAAAATCTGACTGCGATCGTAATTAGTAACACGCTATCAGGTTGCGATTCTGATAAAAAAATCGCTCATGCATTATTGTAAAATGAAAAATGTATTGTTATTTTGTGGTTATGGATGTTATGGCATATAAAATCTCATACGAATAAATATTTGTTTGCGAATATTTTATTCTCTGCCCTATTTGCTTTTTCAGATGTCGTTCATTTATTAACCATAAAATATTATTATTATGAAAACCTCTCGAAATTTTGTTACCCCCCCCCATTTGCATTTATGTTGTTATTGTTTGTTTTAATCCGGCTTCACGGCCAGGAAACGGGGCGTTGTCCCAATGACAATTGCCTGGTCATCGATGCCGGCACAGGGACTGATATAACACAGTTACTGCCGACTAATCCCTACGACAATACCGGCAGTTGCCTGGTTGTTAACGGGGTTTTGCGTGTAAGTAGCGCATTCACTATAACCGGCGGAGAAATACGCATGCAACCCGGTTCACAGATCGTCATTGAAGGGGAGGGAAACCTGCGCCTGATCGATGTGTCGGAAAACGGCGGTTTACACGGTTGTTTTCAAATGTGGCAAGGAATTTCTTTTATGGTAAATCCCGATAACGCTTCTGCTGCCTATCTGCGGTTAACGCTCGTAAATACACTAATACAGGATGCAGAATTTGCCGTTGCGATGCAGCGGCGAAGCTTGCTTTATGCAATAAACACAGCGTTTAATCGCAACTATACAGGAATATTTATAGATGGCAGTGTTCCGGCGAGTTCTGTGGTAGTAACCCCGCCATCGGTTGATCTGAGCGGTTGCACTTTCTCTTCTGATGGCGCGATGTTGACGGCTTTTCCGGGGCAGCTGCACTATGCCCCGCGAACTTATGCGGGCGTTTTAGGGATGAATAACCCCAATTTTGATTTAACCATTGGCGGTAATGCTAATCAGGCGAATCGATTTCGCGATATAACAAACGGTATATTAGGGGTCAATTGTCGCTATGTTATTGCCAACAATATTTTTGAATCTATTCGAAGCGGAGAAACATCCGCCGGTTATTATCCTGTAGATCTAACTGCAGCGGAGACGCAGTCAAACGCTATATATATCCAACACAATACTAGCGGAACGGTCCAGGTGCATCACAACCATTTTATGGATTGCCTGGTGGGGATGCAGGCAGAATCGGTAACTTTCCACTTTGACGATAATACGCTGGAAGACGTATCAACGGGCATCATTGCCCATAGGTTGGGGGGAAAGACAGTTCGAATGAGGGATAATACCATCGCGGGCACTTATGGCGCAATATTCAGGAGCCATGTTGCCGCCAATCGTATAGAAGCATTAGATAATACCATCGTGTCGCATCCCGTTTTGAATGATGAAAGCGGCATAGGTATTGCAATTAACTATACGGATATCTCCGGCAATAGCGCAGCGCAGGCAGCTGCCGGTACGCATTTGATAGATGAAAACGAAGTTGAGATACAAGATTTTGAGGGCGAATACGATGCAGGAGGTATCCTGGTTACGGCAGGCGGCGTATATGTCCGGCAAAATTCGGTTGTCATGCAAAATTACGGCGCCGCCATAGGCGTGGCATTAGGCAAACATGGAGAAATATCAGACAATAAAATAGAAACCCAGACCGGCGAATACGTATACGGGATTTATGTTGATAACAGTCCCAACATTGGCGTGCAATGCAATGAGGTAAGAGCTACCGGCCATGCCCTTGTTTTTGAAGGCGACTGCGGCTGTAGCGGTACGGCAACCTGTACCCGTATAAGCGGCAATTCGCTTGTGCACCTGACGCCGCCTGCCGGCACGGCAAACGACGGGCTGCAATTGTACTACGCCGTCACTTCTCCCCAGGACAAACAAGGCAATCAGTGGTTGGGTATTGATCCCAATGACCCTGAAAATTTTGGGGCGAGTTATTGGGGGGACGCTTTACTCGCTTTCACTTCAATGTTCATAGTCCATACCAACCAACTACCCTATCACCCGCAGACAATATGGGTGGATGGCGGCATGCCGGGTGATTGGTTTGCAACGCAATCAGGCAACTATTACGAGTGCTCTCAGATGGTAGTTAACAATCCATCAGGAGTAAGCGAGGATATATTTGAGATAGTAGCTGATGGAGGCTTATCGGCTTACGGCACCGGCGCGCAGTGGATGGCGGGCCGCAACCTGTTGCAGGCCATACAGGCTGAACCTGTATTGTTGGGCAACCCGGCTTTACAGAGTTTTTACACGACACACCAAAACGGAGAATCAGGCCTGCTTTCGGCGGTGGAAGAAGGCCTGGCAAGTCTGGACCGCAAACCAGCCGGTTTGCAAAATACCCTGGATAGCCTCGATACAGCTATCACGGAACTGACAGCAGATTGGATAGAGAAGGAAGGCCAGATATCCTCCCTACAGCCCAATGCCCCCGCTTACCTGGTACAGGAGTTGGAACTAATAGAACTAAATCTGCAAGCTGTCGTGAATCAAAGAGACAGCTTGGAATCGGGCTGGGCAGCCCAGCGCCAATCTGTTATCAACAGCTTGATCGCAACAAACAGCGGTATAACAGCGACAAGCTTGCCGGCTGTGAATAAAAAAGAGGTATTAGCCATTGCGCTCGACATGTTGGACGCGGGAAGTTCAATGCCCAATGCCGGGCAAAAACAGACGCTGGAATCCATAGCTGCCTGGTGCCCCGCCGAAGGCGGAGAAGCCGTCTACCAGGCCTATTCCTTGTTGCACCGCTTCTATTTCCCGATGGTATGCCGGGAAGCGCTGGAAAACCGGTCTCAATGGCCGCAACAAGAAGCGAAGCCGGTACAAATTGCTATTTCTTTATATCCCAATCCCAACCGTGGCGAACTCACCCTTGTCCTCGGCCCATCCAACGTGCAGTACAATTTCACATTGCAAAGCGCCGATGGCCGCATCGTGCTGCAAAAAAGCGGCCTGACGCCCGGCAACCATGTCTTGTCGCTAGGTGCGCTGCCCGCCGGCGTTTATTCCGCCGGCGTACGCCAGAACGGGCAGCGGATTTGGGTGGATAAAGTCGTGATTGTTGATTAATGAATCCCTTCTTCATATCGCCGGGGCGACTTCTGCCGCTCCGGCGATATGTTAATTCAATGCGCGCCATGAAAAAACTAACACTTGCACTACTTGTGCTATTCCCCTTTTTTGGCCTGTTGGGACAATCGAAACAAGATTATATATGGTTATTTGGATATGATAGTTGGGCAGCAACGGAAAACCCAATTTTCGGAGGTAGTGTAATTGATTTTAACCAGGATCCTCCTGCAACATTTATTGATTTAAGGGATATGAATATAAATGCCACTTTGGCCAGTATTTGCGATACTGCAGGCAACTTGCTTTTATATAGTAACGGCATATACATTGCAAACGCTCAACATGATACTATTGCAAATAGCGAAGGCTTGAACCCCGGCGGAACATTGGGGTTTGATAGTTACGGTATGCGATTGCCACAAGGCGCCCTATTATTGCCTCTACCTGAGTCGGAAAGCGAATTCGTATTGCTGCACGAAGGTTATAAAGTCATCGCTAACCCGCCCCCGTTACCGGGGATTGACCTGGCCTGCGGCCCTTTCTACGAAACCCGAATTGATATGTCGCTCAACGGCGGTGCAGGCGGGGTGATATATAAAAACTATATAATCCTGGATGATACGCTTGACGCCGGTAAACTAGTTGCTACCCGGCATGCTAATGGGCGCGACTGGTGGGTAGTATTGCCCGAATACGATTCCCCCAGAATATACCGATTCTTACTTTCCCCTGGAGGTATTCAAATTTTGCCTCCACAAATTTTGGAGGACACACTTTGGAATGGCCTCGGCCAGGCCGTATTCAGCCCCGATGGCAGCAAATACGTGCATCTATCGCTCTACGACTGGGGCAATAACTTTCTGACCATTTTCGATTTTGACCGTTGCAGCGGTATTTTTTCCAGTATTGGACAGATTAATTATGCAGAAACAGATGCGCATGGTGGGGTAGCTATTTCGCCTAATTCCAGATATTTATACTTATGCGCCCAGCAAGAGGTTTACCAATTCGATATGTGGGCAAATGATATCGAGGCATCAAGGGGTACAGTGGCAGTTTATGACGGCTATTTTGAACCTATCCCAGGGTTTAATGATTCCGTCGCCATGACTTTCTTCTTTGCTCAACTTACGCCAAACGGAAAGATTGTTATAGGACAAGGCTCGACGGTAAGATCCCTTCATGTGATCAATCAGCCTGACCTGCCTGGTGAAGCATGCGAAGTCTTGCAGCATGCTATTATGACCCCTACGCTAAAAGGACCGGCCCTACCCAACTATCCCAATTTCCGCCTGGGGCCCTTACCTGGCAGCGGTTGCGACACGCTGGGCCCGCTGGCGGCATTCAGCCACGTTCCCGCAGGGTTGGCCGTCGATTTCAACGACGAGTCGCTCAAAAACCCTACTTCGTGGCATTGGGATTTCGGCGACGGCCAGGGCAGCCAGGAGCAATACCCCCAGCACCAATACGAAACGGAAGGCGCCTATGACGTATGCCTGGAGGTGCGCAACGCCTACGGCGCCGATACCCTCTGTAAAACCATCACGGTAACGACCGTGGGTACGTCCTACGCCGGCGCCGATGCCGGCGTCAGGCTGTACCCCAACCCCAGCCGCAGCGAAGCCACGCTGGCCCTGCCCGGCTCATCGGGGGCTGTCTACGATTTTGTATTGCAAAGCGCCGATGGCCGCATCGTGCTGCAAAAAAGCGGCCTGACGCCCGGCAATCACCTTTTGTCCCTAAGCCATTTGCCGGCAGCGGTCTATCTCGCAAACGTTCTACTCGACGGGCGGCAGGTGTGGATTGAAAAGTTTGTGATTGTAATGTAGAATACCTGTCCTGGGAGGGGCTGTGCTACTGTACGGTGAACGCTCGCCGTTCACCTGACTCCGGGCAGCCTTGGCAGGGGGGAGGCGATCTTTGCGACTGTACGAACATAAGTGTATAAGATACGTGAAGCTCCTAAGTTCGCAAAGTCGCAAAGTCGCAAATCACTCTGCCGCCAACTCCGGCTTCTTACCGCGAAGACGTGCAAAAAACTCCTTGACCTTGTCGGCGAATATGTATACCACAGGCACCACCACCAGGGTAAGAAACATCGAACTGGTAAGGCCGCCGATGAGTACCCAGGCCAGGCCGTTTTTCCACTCCGAACCGGCGCCTTTGGCAATAGCGATTGGAATCATACCGATCACCAGGGCCAGGGTGGTCATGAGGATGGGCCGCAAACGGGCGCGCCCCGCTTCGATGAGCGCATTATAGGTATCGTGACCTTCTTCTTTCGATAATATCGCGAAGTCGACCAACAAGATGGCGTTTTTGGCCACCAAACCGATGAGCATGATGATACCCAGGATGGTGAAGATGTTCAGCGTTTGCATGGCCAGTGCGAGCGCCAGCAAGGCGCCTACCAGCGCCACAGGCAACGAGAACATAACTACCAGCGGATAAATATACGAGTCGTATAAGGCCACCATGATCAGGTATACAAACAGGATAGACGCCAAAAAGGCCAGTCCCAGGCTCGAAAACGACTCCGCCTGGTTGCGCAGGTCGCCGTCGTATTTGATAGTGACACCCGATGGGGGCGGATTTTGCTCGATCCAGGTGGTGATCTCCTCGCCGATGGTACCCGAAGGCACGCCCAGTACTTTCGACAGTACTTTTACGGAGGGAATGCGGTCGTTGCGCTCCAGGCGCGCAGGGCCGGTGGTAGGGTTGATATCTGCCACCTGGCTGAGCTTGATGAGCTGCCCGCGAGGGTTCATCACCGTCAATTCAGCAATATCCTCCGCATCGCGGCGGTCAAATTCGTCGAGCACGATGTTGATGTCGTATTCGTTGTTGCCGTCTTTGTATTTGGCGTCGGTATTGCCGCTGAAGGCAGTCTGCAAGGTTCCCCCCACCATGGCCATGGTGAGGCCCAACTCCGACAGTCGCGCGCGATCTACCTGCACGCGCACTTCGGGGTTGCCCTCTTCCAGCGACCACTCAGGCTCCAGGGTGCCTTTGATCTGTTTCAGTTTATTGAGCACTTTATCGGCATACGCCTTCGATTGCTCGATGTCGGCGCTGCTGAATATGATCTGGATGGGCGCGTCGTTGGCGCCGCCAAAGAAGGCCACTTCACTCGAGGTGACTTCCACGCCGGGTAAAATGCCCGTAAGCGCGTTTTTGGTCTGAAGGGCGTACAACGCAGTGGATACCGATCGCTGCTCTTTGGGCACCAACTTTACGTTAATTTCTGCAATGTAAGGGCTGCGCTGCGCCGACGCAAATCCCGACTTGGCGCCTACCGAGGTAAACAAACCGGTGACTTCTTCTTTGCCAAACAGGAACGCTTCTATTTTTTGCGTCACCTGGTTGGTCTGCTGTATGGTAGCGTCTTTGGGCAATTCGACCTGGATGATAAATTCGCCCCGGTCGCCGTTGGTGATGAATTCCGTGCCGATGAATCCTTTGGTAACCAGCTGAAAAGAGCTGAAAAATAAGACAAAGGTCCCCAGCAATATGATCGCTTTGTGGTTCAACGACCACCGCAAGATGCTTACGTACCCCTCGGTCAATTTGCTAAGCCCCCGCTCAAAGCTGCCGAAAATGACGCCGCTGAAAGTGTTGTTGTCAAAGTGCTCTTTTCGCGAAAAGCGAGCCGCCAACGCCGGCGTTATGGTGTAAGATATCAGCAGGCTGAGCAGGGTAGACATCACCACTACCAGCGAAAACTGCCGCATGATGTTGCCCACTATACCCGAGGTAAGGGCCAGCGGGAAAAACACGACTACGATTACGAGGGTGATCGATAAGGCCGCCAAAAATATCTCTTTACTGCCGTCTAACGCAGCCTTCCGGCTCGGCTTGCCCATCTCCAGGTGCCGGTATATGTTTTCCAATACTACGATGGAGTCGTCTACCAGGATACCGATCACCAGCGACATGGCCAGCAAGGTCATGAGGTTGAAGGTGAACCCGAAAACGTACATGCCGATGAAGGTGGTGACCAACGACACCGGAATGGATATGAGTACGATGCCCGCATTGCGCAGACTATGCAAAAACAATAACATGACCGCCGCCACCAGGATGATGGCCAAAAAGATGTCGTGTTGTACCGCATCGACGGCCTCAATGGTAAAATCGGAGGTGTTGTTGGCAATCGAAAATTGTAGCCCTTCGGCTTTGTATTGCGCTTCCAGCTTGGTGAGTTCTTCTTTTACCGTTTCGGTAACGTCTACCGCGTTGGCATCCGATTGTTTTTGTACAAACATACCGATCGAGCTCACCCCGTCTACGCGGTTGATGTCGGTAATTTCTTTTTCCGTATCTACTATCTCAGCTACTTCGTGCAGGTGAACGGGCGCCCCACTCATATTGGCCGATACGACTACTTCGCGCAAATCTTCGAGCGAGGTGAATTTGCCCGCCAGGCGAATGAGTACCTGGGTATCGTTGTTTTTGAGCTTGCCGGTGGGGAAGTCGAGGTTGGCCTGCTGTATGGCCTGCTGCACCTGGAATACGGATAGGTTGAGCTGCTCGAGTTTGTCTTTGCGCAAGTTGACGCGTATCTCCCGCTCCTGGCCGCCAATCAGGTTGATCTGCCCCACGCCCTTGATCTTCGACAATCCCGGCTTGACCCTGTCTTTCATCAGGTCGTAAAACTGCGTGGCCGGCAGGGTAGAAACGGCCCCGATGTTCATGATGGGAATTTCGTCGCTCGAAAATTTGGATATCAACGGCGTCTGCGCGTCGTCGGGCAGGTCGTTTTGTATCTGGTTGAGCTTGCGCTGGGCATCCTGCAACAACAGGTCAACGTTTACTCCGTCTTCAAAGTTGACCAGAATGACCGAATAGCTCTCCAACGAAGTCGACTGGATGTCGCGGATGTTTTCAAGCGAAGACAACGCGTCTTCGATTTTCCTGGTTACGGAGTTTTCTACCTCAGCCGGCGATGCGCCCGGGTATACCGTGGCTACCGTGATCAACGGCGCCGAAAATTTGGGGATCAGCTCGTAGCTCAATTGCTGAAAACTGAAAAATCCCAATACCATCAGTACGGTGAAGATTACTACCAATATCGATGGACGATCTATGCTTAATTTTATCATGGCATTTTTTTTGTTTGGTGACGTCCCGGGAAATTCTTGGTTGGTGACGTCCCGGGAGGTACTCAGTTGGTGACACCCCGGCTCCCTCCCTCTCTCTCTCTCTCCCTCCCACACTCTCACTCCACCACCTTCACCTCCACGCCGTCACTAAGCCCCGATTGGCCCGAGCGCACCACCGTCTCGCCGGCAGAAAGGCCTTCGAGCACCTCTACAAAGTCGCCGTAGCTTTCGCCGGCGCGTACCTGGCGAAGGCGGGCGGTATTTTTTTCTACTACGTAAACTTTCCCGTCGAGTACGCTGCCTACGAAGGCGCTGCGCGGAATGGCCAGCGTGGCTACCGGGGCGGCAGCCGAGAATTGGGCTTTGCCGTTCATGCCCGCTTTGATAAGCGTGGCGCCGGCATTGGCTACTTCTATCTGCACGGGAAAACGCTTGGTCATGTCGGATTGTACATCTACAAACGTGATGACGCCGCTAAATTCGCGGCCGCGGGCTACATCTGCCGTCACTTTCACGCGCTGCCCCTTTTTTACAGTCACCACCTGGTCTTCGGTGAGGAATACGTCAAGTCGCAGCGGACTGATGTTCACGATGTTGGCCACGGGCGTGCCCGGCGCCAGATAAGAACCGTCTTCGATACGCATGTTGTTGATCGTGCCCGAAATCGGCGCTTTGACGTAGGTGTCGTCAATGCGTTTTTGCAGCGATTCAATGCCTATTTTCAGGCTTTCCACGCCTGTTTTGGCTTCGTCGTATTGCTGCTGGGTCACGCCGCCGTCGTTGATCAGATTGGCCAGGCGAGCCAGGTCTTTCTCTGCTTTTTGCAGGTTGAGGCGGTTGATTTTCATTTCGTTTTCGAAATATTTATTATCAACTACCAACATGACTTGCCCTTTTTGCACGTAAGTGCCATCATCAATCTTCAGACTGGTGATGCGACCGTTTACATCAGAGATCACCATCACCTGCCTGGAGGGCATGAAGGTGCCGTTGACGGCAAAATCGCCGCTAAATGATTTTTTCTCTACGGGGGCTACCGCCACTGGGATAAAGCTGTTGCGCTGCTGTGACAACTCGGCGTTGGACTGCATGGTAGCTTTGTTTTCTTTGAGCTTCCAGCTGATGGCCAGGGCGCCGGCCACTACGGCGACGAGTATGACGGTTATGCTGATTATGCGACGGGTATTCATAATTATATTTTTTTTAAAAAAGAGTAGTTGGTTTAATTTAAAACTGCCAGTTGAAACTGACAACCGACAACCGACAACCGACAACCAGCTTATTTTCCGGAAGTCAATGTGGGCAACAATATGCCGCGGGCATTGAGCAATTCGAGTTCGGCCAGTTTGACCTGTAAAAGCGAGCTCAGGTAGTTGGCCTGAGCCTGCCGCATACTGGTCTCGGCGGTGAGCAATTCGGTAACGGGCGCCACGCCTTCCGAGAAACGGCGAAGCGATACGCGGTATACTTCTTCGGCTACTCGGCGGTTTTCAGCCAATACTTTCAGGTTGTTGAGGTTGGTGTTGAGTTGCAACATGGCGTTGTCGTATTGCATCTGGAGGCCGTCGTAAGCCCGGCGGCGGTCTTCGGCAATTTGCAGCAACTCGATGTTGGCCTGCTCTACCAGCGATCTTTTGCGGAAGCCGTCAAACACAGGCACGTTGAGCCTCAGCCCGATCATGCTGAACCTAAACCAGTTGTCGCCACTGCCGAGCGCGCCGAAGTCGTTGCCCTGTCCCTGGAAATTATAACTGCCGAAAGCCGATAGGGTAGGCCAATAACCCGCTTTGTAGCGCGCCACGTTGTATTCGTTGAGCACGCGCTGCATGTCGAGGATAGACAAAGTGGTCTGCTGGGTGAAGTCAGGTTTGATCACACTTGCCTCCGGCAGGGTGTAGCCTTTTTCGTCGATGGTGTCGCTGAGCGTTATGGGCTGGTCGAGCGGCATGGCCATGTAGAATTTCAGGGTACGCAGAAGTTGCTCCAGTTGCAGGTTGAGGTTGCGCAACTGGGTCTCCAGGTTGATGCGGTTGACGCCGATCTGGTCGACGTCAATTTTTTTGGCCAGTCCGTTTTGCTGCTGTTTCGACACCATGTCGTACAGGCGGTTTACCTGGTCGAGGTTGGCTTCGAGTATCTGCCGCTGTTTGGACACCAGTTGCACCTGGTAGTACATTTTCGATACGTCGAAAGCTACTTCTTCTTTGGTTTTGGTGGCCAACAGCCTGTTCAGGTCGTTGAGCTTGCGCGTAGCTTCAATGCCCAGAAAGAAGGTTTTGTCAAAAACCAATTGGTTGAGACTGATACCTGCCGATGAATTCAGGGTAGTACCAAATTGCACTGCTATCAACTCGCCAGGCGCCCCGAAAAATTCCCCGGGGATGAGCGAGGTCGGCAACTCGACGTTGTAGGTGAAGTCGCCGTTGATGTTGATTTGCGGATAGCCTACACTCAATACTTCTTTGATATACTGCTCGCCCTGCCGGATTTCTAACTCCGACTTACGCACCAGTGGACTGTGCTGTATGGCATGCTGCGTGCACGCCGCCAGGCTCATAGGCTGCGGCGCTGTCTGGGCACTAAGCTGCGAAAGCGTGGGGATAATTGCTACCAGTAAAGCGATAGCTCTCGGTTTGAAGATCATATACGGGTGTTTTGTATAAACTGGCACTTTAAGGCTTAGAACGTTCATGTAAATACATCGCAAGACCAAAAAGTTCACCTGCCGAATAATATTCTGCAGGGCTTTTTGCTTTGCGGCCACAAAGGTACCGGCCTTTTGTTTGCAACGCAACAAATAAGTAAAGAAATTTGTACAGATGTACTAATTTTTCGATGATTCTCTGTTCTCTGTTCTCTGTTCTCTGTTCTCTGTTCTCTGTTTGGTTAGGTAGAGACAAATCATGATTTGTCTCTACTGGCAAAGATAAGGAACGGACAACAGAGAACGGACAACAGAGAACGGACAACAGAGAACGGACAACAGAGAACGGACAACAGAGAACGGACAACAGAGAACGGACAACAGAGAACGGACAACGGACCTACAACTTCTCCCTAAGAAACTGCCCCGTATACGATGATTCTACATGGACCAACTCCTCCGGCGTACCCTGGAAAACCAGGTAGCCGCCTTCCTTGCCGCCTTCGGGGCCCAGGTCGATCACCCAGTCGGCGCTTTTGATCACCTCCATATTGTGCTCCACTACCAATACGGCGTGGCCGCGTTCTACAAGGGCGTTGAGGGCTATGAGCAATTTGTGGATATCGTGAAAATGCAGCCCGGTAGTGGGTTCGTCAAAGATGAACAGGAGGTGTTCGGTCACTCTTTCTTTACCCAAAAAAGAAGCCAGCTTGACGCGCTGGGCTTCGCCGCCGGAGAGCGTGCTCGACGACTGCCCCAGCTTGACATAACCCAAGCCTACGTCGAAGAGCGGCTGCAATTTGCCCACCACCTCTTTAACATCTTTAAAAAAGACAAGCGCCTCTTCCACGCTGAGGTCGAGGATCTCGTATATGTTTTTGCCTTTGTATTGAACTTCCAGGATGTCCGATTTGAAGCGCTTGCCTTTGCATTCTTCGCATTCGAGGCGCACATCGGCCAGAAACTGCATTTCGATCACTTGCTCGCCTTCGCCTTTGCAGGCATCGCAACGCCCGCCGTCCACATTAAAAGAAAAATGCGCGGGTTTATAGCCCCTGATCTTGGACAGCTGCTGCTTGGTCATTAATTCCCGGATGGCGTCGTAAGCTTTGACGTACGTCACCGGATTCGACCGCGAAGACTTGCCGATGGGGTTCTGGTCTACCATCTCCACCTGGCTGATGGCCTTCAGATCGCCTTCGAGCGCCGAAAAAGCCCCCGGCGCTTTAGCGTAGTTTTCGCCGAAATGCTTTTTCAGCGCGGGATACAATATCTGTTTGACCAGCGTGGTTTTGCCCGAGCCCGATACGCCGGTGATGACCGTGAGGGCATTCAGCGGGATGGTGACGTCTATATTTTTGAGGTTATGCTGCCGGGCGCCTTTGATATACAGCTTGTTGGCGGGCTTGCGGCGCACCGCCGGCACGGGTATGCTCATACGGCCGCTCATATATTTGGCCGTCAGGCTATTAGCGGCGGTATCGTAAATATCCTTGTAATCGCCGGCAAATACCACCTCCCCGCCGTGTATGCCCGCTTCGGGGCCCATATCCACGAGGTAATCGGCGTTTTTGATCATGTCTTCTTCGTGTTCTACCACGATGACCGTATTGCCCAGGTCGCGCAGCGCCTTGAGCACCTCCACCAGCCGGCCCGTGTCGCGCGGGTGCAGGCCCACGCTGGGCTCGTCGAGGATGTACATCGAACTGGTGAGGTTGCTGCCCAGTGTGCGCGTGAGGTTGATGCGCTGGGTCTCGCCGCCGCTCAGCGACGACGACAAGCGGTTGAGGGTGAGATAACCCAGCCCCACTTCGCACATAAACCGCAGCCGGTTGGTAATTTCCAGCAGCAGCCGTCGGCCCACCTTTTGGTCAAATTCGTTAAACTCGATAGTATTTACAAATACGAGCAACTCCTCCACCGGTATGTCCACCAACTCGGAGATATGGCGCCCCGCCACCTGTACGTAAGTGGCCTCTTTGCGCAAGCGCCCGCCCTCGCAGGTAGGGCACAGCGTGCGTCCGCGGTAGCGGGCCAGCATCACGCGGTTTTGAATTTTATAAGTCTTTTCTTCTAATTCATTAAAAAAAGACTGTAGCCCGTCAAAATACTTATTGCCGGTCCAGAGCAGCTTGCGCTCTTCCTTGCTGAGATCCTGAAAAGCCCGGTGTACCGGAAAATCGAATTGGTGGGCATTTTTGAGCAACTGCTCCAGCCAGAGGCCGTATTTTTCGCCTTTCCAGCAGGCGATGGCGCCTTCGTACACCGACAGCGATTTGTCGGGCACCACCTTGTCTTCGTCGATGCCCATCACCAGACTAAAACCTTCGCAGGTGGGGCAAGCGCCGTAAGGGTTATTAAAATTAAAAAGCTGTGGCGTGGGCTCCACAAAAGTTATCCCGTCGAGTTCAAAGCGGTTATTGAATTCCCGCCGCTCGTCGCCGACCACATCTGCCAGGCATTCGCCTTCGCTTTCATAAAAGGCCGTTTGCACCGAGTCGGCCATGCGCTTGGCGTTTTCGGGGTCCTCGTGTTGCACCACAAAGCGGTCTATCAGTATCAATAACCCCACCGCTTTGACCTCTTCCAGCCTTTTATCGAGGAAAGCGTGGGGTTGCTCCAGCAATTCCTGGATAAGCGTAAGCTGTCCCTCGTACAACACCCGTGTATAGCCTTTTTGCATGAGCAATTCCAGCTCCTGGCGCAGGATGCGGTCTTTGTATTTATAAGGTAAAGGAATATACAACTGAATACGCGCACCGTCGGGGTAACTTTGAATAAAGTCGATAACGTCGGAGACCTCGTGTTTTTTGACCTGCTCGCCCGAAACAGGCGAAATAGTCCTGCCCACGCGGGCATAGAGCAAGCGCAGAAAATCGTACACCTCCGTAAGCGTGCCCACCGTAGAGCGGGCGTTGCTGGTACTCACCTTTTGCTCGATAGCGATAGCCGGGCAGATACCCTTGATATAATCCACCTCCGGCTTTTTCATCCGCATCAGAAACTGCCGGGCATAAGCCGACAAGCTCTCCACGTAGCGCCGCTGCCCCTCGGCAAACAACGTATCGATAGTAATCGACGACTTCCCCGAGCCCGACACCCCGGTCACCACCACCAGCTTGTTTTTGGGAATCACGAGGTCTACATTTTTGAGGTTGTTGGCCTTCGCGCCCTTGATAAATATCGCTTCGCGCAACTCCTCCTTCCCTGGCTGCTCATGAAATACCGGCCCTACGTGTTTCTTCACCGACATGCGTATTTGAGATTGATAGAACGCATAACAAAAGGACAAAGATAGGGGTTTATCGGGAAAGGAGAATTTTGTTCTCTGTTCTCTGTTCTCTGTTCTCTGTTCTCTGTTCTCTGTTCTCTGTTCTCTGTTCTCTGTTCTCTGTTCTCTGTTCTCTGTTCTCTGTTCT
>JABWBR010000074.1 GCA_013360405.1 Saprospiraceae bacterium | reverse complement strand
ATGCAAGGCCTTACGCCATTGCCTGTTGAAAATATCCCACCGGGCGTGTATTGGGTTTCGCTTTTTTTGCCGGAGTATGGGCGTATGGCCTGGAAATGGATAATTGGAATGGATTAGGCCACAAATTCATTCACCCGCTTTATCACCAGCCGAATATCGCTAAGCGACAATTTCTGGTTGACTGGCAATACGTAGTGGGTTTGGAGCAAATTCCAGGCGTGGGGATAATTTTCGCGTTGTTCATCGGGCACAAACCACCAATGGTCGGCATAGGCGGCGCCCCGAATGCCGTGAGTGGCCAAATACATCATCAAAGCCTGCCGGTGTTCTGTTTTTATAGGAAATCCAATTAACGGCATCTGGCCGAATTCGTCGGAGTATAACGGCGTAAGCAAAGAGTTGTGCAACGATTGTCGATAGAGGGCTACCTGCTCCGTTCTTTTTTCGGCAACGCGCCGGTGATCGGTGTGGTCAAACAGCCATTTGCCCAATAGGGAAAAGGTATGCGGCCGGCTGCAATAGGCCATCAGCAGGCGATAAGACAAATTGTAGCACCAACTGGCGCCGCGGGCCAGGAGTTCCAACCCGTCGAAATGCCCGGCATGCTGCGCTGCGGCGCCCAGCGCCAGAGAAGCCAGCCGGACAAGCAGGTATAGGCTGCGCAGGGGCGACCGGCTTTTGGGGTATTCAAAGCGGATTCCTTTTCGCAACGCGACCATCAGGCAACCATCGGTGACGCCCAGCAGTTTGGGCGGGGAAAACAGCAGCAAATCGGCAGGGCTTTCGTATTGCAACAACCACGGTGAAAATGTAGTATGCGCGAAATCTTCAACCAGCAGGCAATCGGCGGGCAATAGGGATTTCATACGACGCGTATCGCGAATGACGCCAAAGAGGTGGATGAGGACAGCTATGTCGGGCGTATGTGTCCGGACTTGTTGCCCTACCTGCTCAAAATTGGGATTGCCATTTGCATCAAAATCATAATAAACTATTTTCCAGTTCATTAACTGAAATGGGTAAATCACCCCTTCGGGTACCATGGCCGGCAATAACACGCAGCGGTATAGAAAATCGCTTCCTCTCAACAAGGCCAGCAAAGCTTCCCGGCCGCTGCCGAACCAGTGCAACGAATCAGGATCAAAGCGATGTAGTGCAGGCGGTATGTGGCGCTCACTGCTCATTTCTAATACCCTCACATTGTCGAGTCGTCGCATGAAATAACTATATGCCTTGCCGGTTAAAAATTTTCAGCACTTCGTAATTTTGGGCTAATTCGTGCAGACTAAGCCGTCCTTTAGCCCGGCAAGTATTTGCGTCATAAAACAAGGGCGGGTTGTCAAATTTGCGCTCGGTCCTTTTCATGCAAAAGCTTTTGTGTACGACTAAAACCAATACCTGGTTTTTCATCATTTCTTCGCGAATGGCCAGGCCCGGAGAAAACCGCACCGTGCGGCCCGGTCCCAGCAAATTGCCTTCGTCTTTGGTATTACCGAGGTAGGCCTGTTCGTTTTTCCAGCCGTAAAACATCCAAGTCATGACATCCACTATTTCCAGGTTTTGTTTGCCGACTTTATAGAGTAATATGGGCGGCAGCCTGGGGTCATCTTCGGTTGAATTTACCCTGATATCAGCGCTGAGAAACACATACCCGCTATCGGGAATTTCCGCCCTGATATTGCCCGGATAGCGGTTGAAATGCCAGCGCTTGCCGGCTTTGATTTCGCCGATTTGCAGGTTAAGCGGGGGTATTTCTACTTTATCAACTGTTTTCAGCTGCTGCAGCCCTACGCTGAAAATGGAATCGGCAATAAAAGCAGCCTGCTTAATAGCGGTGCTGTCTATGGGCGGAGGTGTCGCAGTTTCGGTAACGGCATTCACCGGATGTGGCTCCTGCCGGCAGGCGGTCAGAACTAGTAAAAGAGCGAGGTACTTATACATAATTAATTCTTAGTCAGCAATTTATTTTACCACGGAGTTGAGAGGTAACGCTTTAAAAACTCCTTTAGACGCTGCGGATGAAAAAATGGCAATAAAGCTACACAGCATTTTCAGCCGTATTGCCGATAAGTACGTAAATTTGTACTTGCTTTCTGCATATTCAAAAAAACAATCCAAAACAATATGAGATTAACCAATTTTTCCCGATTACTGATCGTGGTACTCGTTGTAGCTGCCGCTTATTTCGGTTTCCGCATGTTGGCGCCGAAATTCCAGCAATCGGCAGGTGATACTACCACCACTGAACAACAGGAGGCCCAAACGCCGACGACTGCCGAAGAAGAAGAAACGGCGCCGGCGCCTTCCAATAACCGCCCCGCTGCGCGTACATTCGATTACACGCCCCCCGCACCCGTCAACGGCAAGCTGAAAGGCGTGGTTGAACTCGGCGCATCGGGTTTCAACTCTTTTGTAATCCGCATGGATAACGCCAAAAACTGGAGCCTCGTAAAAGCAGAATACGGCGTCAGCCTGGTGTATGAAAATATGGCTACCGAAGACGACGTGCGTATCGGCCTGAAGCAATACATCTCCAAGATGCTCGACCAGGGCGTGAGCCCCAAAGATATCCACTTTGTGGTGAGCTCGGGCGCAGCCAAAGCAGAATCGGTGGGCAAGATCAAAGCCGGACTGAAATCGATGGGTTATGTGGTGAACACGGTGACGCCCGCCCAGGAAGGCAAACTCGCCCTGCAATGCGTATTGCCAAGAGATTTTGAAGACAACGCATTTGTAGTAGATATCGGCTCGGCCAATACGAAGATATCGTGGATGGAAAATGGCAAGATCAATAGCATGGAGACTTTCGGCTCGAAGTATTTCCAGAGCGAGATCAGCGATAATACGGTGTACAACGACGTATCGCGCGCAATACTGAAAATCCCCGCCGCCAATCGCCAGAACTGCTTTATTATCGGCGGTATTCCTTTTGAACTGGCCAAGCAATCGCGCCAAGGCAAGGAGCGCTTTACCGTGCTCGCCGAAGCCGGCGATTATACCGCCGATGGCGATAAGCAGAAGGCGGGCCTCAATATTTATAAGGCTATCGCCGATGCATCCGATTGCGAAACCTTTGTGTTCGACTGGGATGCGAATTTTACGATAGGATTTTTGCTGTCGCTGTAAGTCGGTTGTCGGTTGTCGGTTATCGGTTTTTTCCTAGAACTGACAACCGATAACCGATAACTGATAACAAACCTACCTCCAACCGCAGCATATAAATGCCTGCCCGGTCTATTGCCAACGCTATATCGTATTCACCCGCGATTAGCGTTTCGTGATCGATCAGTTTTTTTACCAAGCGCCCCTGCATATCGTATATTTTTAAAGACACTTGCCCGGTATTCGGTAATACAAACCGGACTCGTGCCTCGCCTTTGTTGGGATTTGGGTACACCCACAACCTATAATCGAATGAAGTTGGTCCGTTTATCGCCGACACAGGGTTAGCCTCGGCCGCCCCGATAGAGGGTGGATCGGCATAAACCTGTCCGTAAAAATCCAACATCGTTCCGGCAGGGCCGATACCTGCGCCGGCTGCCGGGCTTGAAGTCGGGATGTGAAAATCATCTGCGCCGTCATCCGCAAATAGCGGGTTTTGATTGAGCACCATATTGGGATCGGGCGTGGGAATATCGGGGCCGCTCCAGTTGGGCAGGGCGCTGTTGTACCACAGGTTGTGCGAAAAGCTGAAAGTCTCCGGGCGGGTATCGGGGCCGATATTGGTCTCTGTGCCGAGGTTGTGGTCGAGAAACACGATATTATTCCGGAAGGTATTATCGCCGCATTCCAGGAAGCGGTCGGGGTCGACGGTTTCCTGGAGGATCCGGATCACCCAGTTTTCGGGGTTGTAGATGGTGTTGTTTTCTACGCGCACATTCACCGAGCCGACGTAGGCCACGGCCGCCCAGGAGCCGATGATGATATTGCTAAACACCCTGATATCAGCTGCTTCAAAGTGGGCTGTATCGGGCCTGAAAAAGGCGAGTCCGGTGCTGCCGCCCAGGTTGAGCGTGCGCTGGCCGCCGTCGCGAAAAAAATTGCGTTCTATCTGAATATCCTCGCAGCCGCCTTTGGCCTGGATAGCATTTGAGCCGAGGTTTTCAAAATAACACGCCTGGATGAGCCCGTGGTGGCAGCCTACCATGTCGATACCGCTGCCGCCGGTGGCGCCGTTTTGTATGGTACAGCGCACGATCTGGAAGTCGTCAAGACCGGATAATTTCAGCAGGTCGTTATTGCCTGTGGCGGCCATATCGCGGAAGGTGCAATTTTCGAAGATAATATGATGTGCGGGAGTGTCGTACGAGCCGCCGTCGTCGGTATTGAAGCCGTTGCCGGTTTGCCCTTGAAAAATGAGTCCGCTGATATGCAGGTAGGCTGGGTCACTCAATTGGATGGCATTGTTACCTCCTTGAAATATCACTGTTTCGCCCGGTGCATTGCGGATGCTGATCCAGGCGCCGGGCTGGCCTTGTAGGTTGCCGAAAAACAATCCGCCGGGGTACGTGCCGGCATGGATTAATACGGTATCGCCGGGTTCGACGGCGTTTACGGCGGCAGACAGATTAGGGTATGTCTGGCCTGGGCCTACGTGTAGGGTGTTTTGCGCGGTTAATGCCGGGGAGGTAAAAGCAAAGCAAAGCGGGAGAAGTTGTTTCAGGCACATAATCAATAGGGTTGAATGTGATATCATTTATTCATTTCCTTCATTGAGATCTGACTCCAATTCCAACATTTCAAACTCGCCCAATATCTCCAACGAATCTTCGCTCACGAGTTCAGATTCTTTTGCCAGTTGTTCTTCCATTAGAAGCTTTTTTTGTTGTTAATACTACTTTGTCACTTTGAACCCGGCATAACGCATATTACGCTCCTCCGGAGCTTTTGGGATCTTTTTTATTGCTGGCTCTAACAATATTTCGGCCCTCCGGGCCTCTTAAGATGCCCCAAAAGCCCCAGCGGGGCGTATATATTGGTAGAAAATCATGTGCAAAGTGCATTATAGCCCCAACGGGGCGCAATGTGTACACGTAATAAATAAAAAATTCTAAAGTAACAAAGTAAAATTAATTGTAATAATCAATTTCCCCACACCCGTGCCCGCGCCACCTTCCTGGGCATCCACACCTGCATATGGGCGGGGCCGCGGTTATTCCAGGCGTAATAGGGAATAGCGGTGACCTGCCTGCGCCAGGTAGACATCGACTGGCCGTCAGCGCTGGGCAATAGCACCGATGCGTCGCCTGTGATGGTCATCACGCCGCCCAGCAGGTCGGCGCGCCAGGTCTTTTGTAAGGAAATGTGGTCGGGTATGATAATATTGAATACCTCGCCGTTGTTGTCGGGGCCTTCAAAGCAATACACCAGGGGGCCCCGCTGCAAGGCTACGCGGTTGATGCCGGCGGTCAATTCCTCGGAAGCCCCAATACGGCGCACTTCCATGGGGAGTTGTAGATCCACCACGTCGCCGGGCCGCCAGGTGCGCTGAATGATCGCGTAGCCTTTTTCGGCATGCCACGTTGCGGGTTGGCCGTTGACCAAAATTTGAATGCCGGTTTTAATTGTATCCAAAAAATGGTACAAATCGCCAGGTGATGCTTCCCCGCCAGCCCAACCCGGCAAGCGCAAGTGGAGCGCAAAAGCCATCTTTTTTTCAGGATTGACGGCTATTTTTACCATACCCTCCCAGGGAAAGTTAGTCTGCTGCGTCATCGCTACCCTACCCTGCGCCAATTGCAGGGAGGCACTATTGCCGGCATACAAATTGACCCACACCGCCCTGTCGCTGTGCGCGTAGCAATAATTGCCCAGCGAGGCGATCAAACGGGCGATGTTGGAAGGACAGCAGGCCGTGCCGAACCATTCGCGGCGGGCATGGCGGCCCTCCGATTCCAGGGGGTTGCCGTAGAAAAACCGGTCGCCGGACAAAGACAACCCGTCGAGGGCGCCATTGTAGAGGCTGCGCTCCAGCACGTCGACGTATTTGGCCTCGCCGGTCATCAAAAACATACGCTGGTTCCAGAAAACCAGTCCCACCGAAGCGCAGGTTTCGCAATAGGCGCTTTCGTTGGGCAAGTCGTAATCGTTGGTGAAACCTTCGTTGTGCCCCGACGAGCCGATGCCGCCGGTGAGGTACATATTGCGGCCCACCACGTCTTCCCACACGCGTTGCAAGGCAGCTTCATAACCCGCACCGGACAATTCGGCGGCCACGTCGGCCATGCCGGTGTACATATACATCGCGCGCACGGCGTGGCCGGTGATGTCGGCGATCTCTTTTACGGGCACGTTATCCTGGCAATAGTTGACGCCGCCCCAGCTTTTATTGTCCCAGGTGTAGCCCTTGCCGAGTCCTTTGCCGCGTTCTTCGAGCAGCCAGTTGGCCAGCTTGAGATAGCGCTGATCGCTGGTAGTATGGTAGAGTTTGACCAGCGCCAGTTCGATTTCCTGATGTCCGGGCACCCAGTTTTTTTTGCCGGGGCCGAAAAGCGCGTCGAGGTGGTCGGCGTAACGGATGGACACGTCGAGCAGTTTGCGCTTGCCGGTGGCGTTGAAATACGCTACCGCAGCTTCAATCAGATGGCCAGCGCAGTACATCTCGTGCATGCCCATGTCGGTCCAGCGTTTATCCAGGCCGGTCACGGTGTAGTAAGTATTGAGATAGCCGTCGGCTTGCTGGGCGGCGGCGATTTTGTCGATCCATTCATCGGCTTTTTTTTCGATGGCAGCGTTGGGTTGTATTTTGAGGGTATAGGCCATCGCTTCGAGTGCTTTGAAGACGTCGGAGTCGTCGTAGAAGATGCCCTCATGGGGACCGTCGAGTTTGCCGGCGGCCCTATCGAAATTGCGAATGCGGCCGGTTTTTTCTTCGGTGTAGGTAATACATACCGGCACGGTTACGGCAGCGACTTTGTCCATCCGCGGTTTCCAGAAAACATCGTCAAAACGCACCTCGGCAAAATTGACGGGCTTTATCGCGCCTTTGCCGGCCTGCGACCAGACCGGGACGGCAAGGAATAGGGCCAGGACGGCCTGGATGAGAGGGAGGGAGGGTGAGAGGGAGAGAGGGAGAGAAATGGGAATTGTGCGACACAAGTTGCTTTTCATTTTTAGATATTGATATTTGTCAATTATCATTCTGATGAATATCATGTGCAAAGCTGTTTATCAGATCGTATTTTAACGGTTCACCAAAATACGCCCTATTATGTTTCTCGTCAACTGGTTCCAGGCAAATTTGCTGATGATTTTCACTACGATTATGCTCATCGGCATACCGGCAGTTATTATATATATGGTATGGGGAAGAAGTCGGATTCGTCATCTGAGTAGAAGTTGTAGGTTGTAAGTTGTAGGTAGCTTCACAGCTTTTGAAACCACAAATGCAATACCCGGCCGGTAGAAAAAGCGTAACCTACACGCGAAAATACCAGCGTATTGCCCTCTTCATCTTTGAACACATCGGGGTATACCGGTGTGAGTTGGAAGTAGGTATTGGGGGCGCGGAATAGTCGTAGCCGGCCTTTATGTAAATCGAGCGTAACTTTCACATCGGCTTCGTCGCTGGAATATATGCCGGCGAAGGCGGCCAGTTCGGTGGGATTGGGGCGATAAGGCGTGGTTTTGTCAAAAGTCTGCGAACTGCCGTCGGGGGATTTCCAGGTAATCTGGTTGGGGTTGGCATACGTTAGGATATGGCCGCCGTGTTGGAATTTATTGTCGCCGATATACGTAAAGGCGCCCCAGGGGTTGATCCACAATTTGCCATCGCGCAGTACCACGTCCAATGTGTCGTAGTTGGTTTTATTGATAAAAAACCCCGTTTTCTCTCTCAAAACCTCTGTGGCTAAGGCCACTTCCGGGAAATCAGGGTCTTTGGTTTCTTTTTTACCAAAAAATACCTCCGCTACTTGCACGCCGAGCCGTTCGGGGGCGGAACTGCCGTCGTTGCTTAGTAAGGCAACCGACAGGTCTTTTTCGGGGTAATACGCTAACCAGGCCCGGTATCCTGCCGTGGCGCCGCTGTGGCTGATCTGAGTAACGCCGTTGACGTTCCCGATCACGACACCTCTGGCGTAGCTGACCTCCTTGCCGTTGTTCAGCTTGCCTTTTTGGCGTTGCAGATCGTTGACTTCCTTACTCAGAAGTTGGTTTTTCCAGCGTAGGTTCCACTTTTCGAGGTCTTCAACGGTAGTCAGCAGGGCGCCGTGGCCGAAAGTATGTTCAAAAGGCATGTTTTGCACAAAAACGCCATTTTCCCGTCCGTACGCAATAGCGCGGTTGGGCACGATTTCGTTGTAATTGTCGCGCCACTGGGTATGGGTCATTCCGGCGGGGGTGAACAGGTATTTTTCGGTAAATTCCTGGAGCGACATGCCGCTCACTTTTTCCACTAAAAAACCCAGCATATTGTAATTTGAATTGCTGTAAATATACTGTGCGCCGGGTTCGTGGTTCAAGCGTTTTTGCCGCCAGATGATCTCGCGCACGTGCGCAGGCGTATACACACGCGTGCCCCGGGGCCAGCCGCCGATAGCCGCCACTACGCCCCAATCGCGCAAGCCGCTGGTGTGGTGCAACAGTTGCTCGACCGTAACGCCGCTGCCGTAATCGGGGAAACCCGGAAAATGCTGGCAGAGGTTGTCATCCAGCCCGAGTTTGCCTTCCTTTACCAGCAAAAGCGCGGCGGCGGCTGTAAATTGCTTGGCTACCGAGCCCGACTCAAACACCGTTGCGGGCGTATTGATCACGTTGCGTTCCAGGTCGGCCATGCCGTAAGCTTTTTCAACCAACAACTCCCCTGCCCTGCTCACGCGCAAGGCGCCCCCGGGCGCGGCGGTCGACTGCCAAGCGGCGAAAATGCGGTCGATGGTGGAGAGGGTGTCCGGCCGGGGGGTGTTTTGCGCAGACGCTGTGAAAAAGCTGCTTTGCACAATTAAGAGAGCTATAAACAGGCGTTTCATCATCTTCTTTTTTGGTGAATTTATATAAAAATAATCTTTTAACAAATTTTTAATAACACATCATTATATGACATATCATGTATTTTTTAACTTTGCATCATGTTTCTCGAACAAACCATATTCTACCATATCGAACGCACCATCAAGCGCTACCGGCAGTTTGCGCAGGCGCGGCTCAACGAGGCGGGATTCGACATTACCGTCGACCAGTGGCTGGTACTCAATACCATCCTCAAACACCAGGAATTATCGCAGGCCGACATTGCCCAGCGCGTATTCAAAGACCAGGCCTCGGTAGCGCGAATAACTGATCTTTTGGTAAAAAAAGGCTACCTGAGCCGCGCTACCTCAGCCAACGACCGACGCCGGAACGAAGTGGCCGTCACCCCAGAAGGCCTGGCGCTGATGGAAGCCGTAATGCCTACGGTAAAATTGTACCGAAATGACGCGCTAAACGACATATCGCCCGAAGACATTAAACACATGCAAACCACCCTCGACGCTATTTTTGATAATTGTAATTCACCCACTTAAAAGGCGAAGCCGACCTGAAGCAGCTTCGCACGAAATAACCCGACTGTGCTTTTTTATTATTTTTTTAACCGCAGAGTTAAAGGAGTTTAACGCAGAGCTTCGCAGAGGCAGCATCACGTTCTGCGCAACTCCTTTCAACTCCTCTTAACTCTGCGGTAAAAAACTCCCCGTTTAGCAAAAAATCGCGCTTATCCTTGGCAAACACGCAAAAACAGCTATTTTGGCAGATATAAAACCTAACCAAACCTATGGCTGAGCGCAAACACCCTAAGGCACTACCCTTCCTGTTCCTCTCCGAAATGTGGGAACGCTTCGGTTTCTATCTCATGCTGGGCATTTTCTTTTTGTACATGACCGACACCCAAAAGGGCGGCATGGCGATGGACAAAAAGCAGGCCTCCGATATTTTCGGCACCTTTATCGCTATGGTGTACCTCACGCCTTTTGTGGGGGGACTGCTGGCCGACCGGATACTGGGCTACCGCCTGTCGATCACTATCGGCGGCATCCTCATGGGTATCGGCTATTGTGGATTGGCGCTGCCGGGCATGACGGCCTTCTACGTGTCGCAGATATTGCTCATCATCGGCAACGGTTTTTTCAAGCCCAACATCTCCACCCTGCTCGGCAACGTATATAATGAAGACAAGTACCGCTCACTCAAAGACGCGGGCTACAACATCTTCTATATGGGTATCAATATCGGGGCATTCATTTGCAACTTCTTTGCGGCCTACCTGCGCAATACCTTTAGCTGGGGCGCGGCGTTTACCGCTGCGGGCATCGGTATGTTTCTCGGCGTTATCATCTTTTGGTTGGGCAACAAACATTACGCCCATGCCGACATACGCAAGCCTACCAAAGCGGAAGACATGCCCGTGGGCAAAATCCTGGGCGTGACCTTATTACCGGCATTGATCGCCGGCTACATCGGCTGGATACTGCCGGGTGAAATTTTCGGCAGCGACAGCACCGACGCTTTTATCCTCGGCGCGTTGCCTGTGGCGGGTTATTACGTGTCAATACTGGTGCGCTCCAGTGCGGAAGACCGCAAGCCGCTGGCGGCCCTGCTCGCCGTCTTTGCCGTAGCCATCGTTTTCTGGGCCATCTTCAAACAAAACGGCACCGCGCTCACCACCTGGGCAGAGAGCTACACCGACCGCGAAATCCCGGAGATGCTGGTCGCACCGGCAAAAACCCTGGGCATGGTACAAGAAGTGACCGTAGCCAAAGACTCCGTGCCGCTCACCGACGAGCAATTCCGCGTGAGCCGCGACGCCGACGACAAAGTGGTCAAAGTGTACGATTATCCGCTTTACCTCAAAAACATACCCAAAGACAAATGGCCGCCCGAGGGCCAATCCATCAAATTGATCTCCACCGAATTATTCCAATCGGTCAACCCGCTTTGGGTCGTCACATTGACCTTCCCTGTGATCTGGTTTTTTGCCTTTTTGCGGCGAAAAAAACGGGAGCCCACTACCCCCTGGAAGATCTTCTTCGGTTTGTTTATCACCGCATTGTCTACATTGGTAATGGTTGCGGCGGTCTACGCCGGCCACAACGGGGCTGAAAAAAGCGCCATGTGGTGGTTGATAGGCAGTTACGGCGTAATCACCGTGGGAGAACTATGCCTGAGTCCGATGGCCCTGTCGCTGGTCTCCAAGCTGGCCCCTGCCCGCCTCACCGGCCTCATGATGGGCGGCTGGTTCCTCTCGACTTCCATCGGCAACAAGATGAGCGGGGTATTGGCCAGTATGTGGGACGGCTACGAGAACAAAGCCAATTTCTTCCTGGTCAACTTTGCGCTGGCGCTAACTACCGCTTTTATCATTTTCCTGATGGTGAAATGGTTGAACAGGATTATGAAGGAACACGGGGTTTAGATCGGCAGTCGGCAGTTAGCAGTCAGGGCTTAGCGGCTAAAACCTGACTGCTTATATCGTCTACTTAGTTAGCGCCTCCTTCAATGCCTCCACATCATCTTGTGTATTAAAGGCATGGGCAGAAACCCGGATAGCGCTGCCGCGGGTAGACACATAAATCTTTTTGCTTTGTAGGAGCTGCATCAAAGCGGTTTTATCCATATGGGACGGCAATTGAAAGCCGAAGAGGTGCTTTGCGCGCCAGTCGGGGTCTTCCAGTCCAAAGCCGTTGGCGAGCAGCCGGTCGATCAGCGGGGCGGTGAGTCGGCCGGCATAATCCTGGATGCGGGCGGGCGCCCATTCGAGCAATTGCGACAGCGCAGCGTCGAGCATGGGCATGAGCATAAAATTGCTGAATTCGCCCATATCGTAGCGGGCTGCACCGGGGAAATAGGCGTTGGTATAATTCGTGAGTGAAGTAAAATCGCGGGCATTGGCGCGGGTCATCCAGGAATTTTCGAGTGGGAAGCCGTTGTTAAAATACGGGCTATAATAGGCCAAACCTATGCTGTAGGGGCCCATCATCCATTTATAGGCTGCTACGACCAATGCATCTATCTGGGCTGCTTGCACGTCGATAGGTTTGGCGCCGACCGATTGGGTACCGTCTACGATAAACACGGCGCCTACCTCTTTACACCGGCGGCCTATTGCTTCGAGGTCGAAAATCGTGCCGTCGGTCCAGTGTATAGAAGAGATCAGCACAACCGCCGTATCGGCATTGATAGCTTCGAGCAATCGGTGGTTCCATGCGGCGCCCCTGGCTGCGCGGCCGTCGGGTGGCGGCACCGTGCGGCAGTCTGTGCCATGGCGCCTGCACCAATCCTGGAGGGCATACACGCCGCTGGGGAATTCGTCGGCGACCGTCACAGCGTGTCGGCCCGGGCTGCCGGGCACATTGGCCATCGCCGTGCTGAGTCCGTAGGAGGCAGAAGGAATGACGGCCATTTGCGCTGAGGGGCCGTTGACCAGTTGGCCGAATTTTGCTTTTACGGTTTCCGTTTCGCTAAAAAAATCTGCGGGTGTGAGGGCTACCGGGTTGCGCTTGCGCTGCAAGCCCCTGAGGCCTGCCTCTTCTACCGATTTTAATAGCGGCGACATATACGCGCAGTTGAGGTAATGCACGTCGTCGGGGAGTTGGAAGAGGTGTTTTTGTGAAGACAGGGACATTTATTTTTTTGCGCTAAGTTAGGTTTTGTTTGTGTATAACGAAGACCCGCGGCATCCAACGTGCGGGGTTCATTTTTTTCGTTTTTTTTCGAAGACCCGCGGCTAAAGCCGCGGGCTGAAGGATAATTCACGTGGCATTCAGCCTGCGGCTTTAGCCGCGGGTCTTCGTAAATACAATTCCATCCGTACACCCGGCGCCGCGCGTCTTCGTAAATAAAATTCCATCCACGAACCCCGGCGCGGCGCGTCTTCGTATAAAAATCCCCCCCGTGCAACCGGGTTCATTTTCCCGTTTTTTCATCAGCATCATTTAGCCCATGGCGTAATAAATATTCGTTGTATTCCTCTAAAGAGGTACGAGATTTGTGGTGTTGTTTTTGGTTTTGAATATATTTTCTGACAGCAGGTACAGCCGACTCGCTGACAGAAAATGCGGCGTACCCCCCTCCCCATGCAAATTTTTCTTTGAGCAAATTTTGTTGATTGATAGCATATGAGGTGGCGCCCTTAACCTGGTGGATGACCTCGCTCAACGATTTCGCAGGGTGTAACAGAAATTGGGCATGTACATGATCGCTCATTCCATTTATGCAATCAACATGGCATTGCATTTTCCTCAATTCCTTGCAAATAAGTTGGTGAACAAAGGCTTCAATGTGAGGGGATATCAGCGGAAGCCGATGCTTGGTGCTTAATATGAGATGAACCCAAATTTTTGACATAAAATGTGCCATAGAGTTTTCATTTGGGAGCCGCTGGGAACGACCCGGGTTAAAAAAGCATGTGATGGACTTGGGGTTTAACAGGTTTGATAACGCTAATATAGTAAAACCATTTCTCACTTCGCCTGATCAGCGTGTTTCCACCACAAGATAGTGGCAAAATACCCAGCCAGACTGGTAGCGATCAAAACAAAATAACTCCATACGTTGAGCAAATCGCGGTATTCGCCGCCGGCGCCGCTGTAGAGGCCGGGGATCGACCAGGGAAAATAATTGCCGAAGCCGGTGGCGGCAATTACTTGTGAAAAAACGAGCGTAAGCGCCACAAAGCCCAGCGGAGCAAGATAACCCCTGCCCCAGAGGGCGAAAAACGCGATGGGGGGGCCTAATAAAATCGTTAATAAAGTGGTCACTGCATAAACAGCCAGGGTCTCAAAAAAAATGGGATTGTCAAAATCGGGTAATTGTAGCAGGGCGCCGATTAATAACCCGATTAACAAATTGGAAATGGCCAGCGCCAGGCACCAACCGGTATACACGATAAATTTGGCGTTTAATATTTTCGTTCTCGAAATGGGCAGTGCCAGCAAGTCTTTGGCCGTGCCGTCAGAATATTCCCTCCCAAATATCCAACTCGCCACAAAACCGAAAATCAATACACCGCCTACGCCCATCGCCTGCGTGAGGATACCCCGAAAAGAATCCCAATTGGCGCTGATAGACATTAATTGAGCCTTGGCATTTAGGGCGCCGGACTGAGCGGCGAGATCCGGATTTTTTAAAATAATCATAAATACGCCGCCCATCAGGGGGGCCAACGAAAAAGCGATGAAAGTAACCCGGAAAATACTCGCGTGTTTTATTTTTCGAAATTCTGCTTTTAATCCGAGCCATAGTTCGAATAGCATAGTAGTTTATTTTCCGATTATTCGAAGAAAATACATTTCCAGGTTTTCTTTATTTACATAAATTTCAGTGGGTGGGAGGTCGGCGTCTGATAATAGTTTGGTAATTAATTCGGGGGAGGTAATGGCTTTTTCGTCGGTGGCATAAATGCGATCGCCCACAATTTGTGTATCAAATTCCGATTTTTTCAGGTGTGTTATTGCCTGGCCGTTATCTTTTGTGTGGATCACCACTTTCTTGATCAGCTGTGTTTCCAATTCTTCGGCGAATAACTCTTTGATCAATTTGCCTTCGTGAATTATGCCTATGCGGTGGGCTATTTGGGCTACTTCGCTCAACAGGTGGCTGGAAATCAACACGGAGGCGCCGTTTTCTGTAAGCGACCGGAGTAAGGTTCTGATTTCTACGATACCTGCCGGGTCGAGGCCGTTGGTGGGTTCGTCGAGGATGAGGAGTTGGGGTTGATGCAGGAGGGCCTTGGCCAGTCCCAGCCGTTGCTGATTGCCCAGCGAAAGGTGTTTAGCTTTTTTATTTGTGTAAACAGTCAATTTTAATTGATCGATCACTTTGTCGATTAATGCCGGGTCTTTTAATTTTCGCAAATCAAAAAATATATCCAGGTTTTCCCTAACGGATAAATTGGGATACGAAAACGGGGTTTCGACCAAAAAGCCGATTTCATTCCATAGCGAGAACTTGGGCGTTAAATCATTTCCCAATAATTGAATATGCCCATTATCCGGTTTTATCATACCCAATAACATCCGGATCAGTGTCGTTTTCCCGGCGCCGTTGAGACCGATCAAGCCATATATTTCACCTTTGCTGACGTGCATGGAAATGTCGTCGTTGGCCGTGGTGTCGCCGAATTTCTTGGTGAGTGAATGTGTTTGAATGGCAAGCATAGGTGGAATGAAGAATTAAAAATTAAAAATGAAGAATGTCATAAAGCCTAAATTTTCGAAAAGCCTTCTGGCATTGGCCACCCGGGTCTTCTTTATATAATTGGTTAAATAAATTTATGACATTAGCATTATCATGTTGTGTAAATTGACGATAATGTGCGATCATCTTGTCAATAAAATAAGATTCTTATTGATTTGTTATTGATTCAAATAATAATCGCTTGAATTCAATATAAGTTAGACAAGTAATTTTCGGGAAAGCAATAGTTGGAAGCACGCGAAAGTGGCGATCATCTGAAACTAGATAGTCTGCATTTGCTGCAAAAACGCAGTTTACAAATTTATCGTCATCGGCATCTGAATCGATCAGCCTCATATCAAAATAAATACTAACATGCTCTACATTAGGAAGTAAAATAAGCGCAGATATCACTAAATCAGCTATTTCCTTATCATAAATTTCAGCAAGTTTTTCTTCATATTCTAACAAAATCTCAGTAGAAACGCATAGCGTAAAGCCTTGCTTGAATAGTGCATCAAACACATACGAAGCAAATGATCTGCCAGATACGGCACGCACGATCACATTTGTATCAAGTACTACCCGATACATATCAGGCTTTTCTTTGAAGAATCTCGTTCAGGAGTTCGTCGGTATACTGTTTCTCGTCCCAAATCTGGTCAGCTTTGGCTCTGGCTTTGGCGAAGAGGAAACGAGCAATCAAGATTTTTAGATCTTCGAGGTACTTGTCAGGCACTCCAGCGGCATACAATTTGAGCAATTCAAGCTGAAGATTGGAAAGTGGTGCTGTGCGTTTTGTTGTATCCATAATTATAATATAGGCCTCTAATGATAAAGGTCATTATGACAAATTTAGTTCATTTTTTTGATTTCTTAAAGTGATATTAGTACATCACTCTTAACAACCAAACTTTTTCCCCGCCAGGTCGTTATTCAAAGCGATTAAACGAGACAATGAGACCCGAAACTATCCGCATAGCAGATTACACATACGAGTTGCCCGATAATCGCATCGCCAAATACCCATTGGCCGAACGCGACGCTTCGAAGTTATTGGTATACCGCGACGGAGCCATTTCGGAAGATGCTTACCGCCATTTCGACCGGCATATCGCCCCCGATGCGATGCTGGTGTTCAACAATACGCGGGTGATACCGGCGCGGCTGCTGTTCAATTTGCCCAGCGGCGCCACGATTGAGTTGTTTTGCCTGTCGCCGGAAGGCGAGCTCAATACCGGCCTGCTGGCCACCGGTGAAGCCACCTGGTTATGCCTGGTTGGCGGCGCCAAGAAATGGAAGTCGGGCCCCCTGCAAAGGACGCTCGCGCAAGGCGCCGATGCCATCTCGCTGGAAGCGGAATTGCTGGAAAAAACCGGCGACCACTTTCGGGTGCGGTTTCGCTGGACGCCGGCATCGGTCACTTTTGCCGAGGTGCTTACGCTGGCCGGACAGGTACCCCTCCCACCCTATCTGCATCGTCAGGCCGAAGAACTCGACCGCGAGCGCTACCAGACGATCTACGCCCGCCACGACGGCTCGGTGGCGGCGCCGACGGCAGGGCTGCACTTTACGGAATCACTTCTCGACCGCCTGCTCGACAAAAATGTATCCTGCGAATATCTCACTTTGCACGTGGGCGCGGGCACGTTCCGGCCTGTAAAAACGGAAACCATCGGCGACCATGAGATGCACGCCGAATATTTTGATGTGAGTGCAGCTTTTCTTGAAAAGCTGCTACAAGGCCACGGCGAAAGGCAGGTGATAGCCGTGGGCACTACCTCACTGCGCACGCTCGAAAGTTTGTTCCTGATGGGCAGCAAGCTGCTTGAACGGCCCGGCTTGTCGCTCGAAGAGCTGCAAATTAGCCAGTGGGATGCGTATCAGGGCAGGCTTGGCCAAACCTCCGTGACCGCCGCACTGGAGGCGCTGCTCACCTGGATGGAGGAGCGAGGCATGGAGCGCCTGATAGCCCCCACGCAATTGTTGATTGCTCCGGGTTATCGCATCCGCACGATCGACGCATTGGCCACTAATTTCCACCAACCATCGAGTACGCTGCTGTTGTTGGTAGCTGCCGCCGTGGGCAATGACTGGCGGGATATTTATCGCTATGCGCTTGAAAATGATTTTCGGTTTTTGAGTTATGGTGATGGGTCGCTTTTATTTTTGTAAAATTATGATACCGATTTATTAACCACAAAGGCGCAAAGGGCACGAAGTACCACTAAGTCCTGGTATTATTATAGAATCGCATCGTCTATTCTTTTGTCGCATAAAACAAACCGGCATTTGATAGTGCGGGCGGCCCGAGGGCGTCGTCAATTATGATTCTTACTTTTCCCGATTTTATTGGATCAAATCGCAACAGGCGTTTGTAACCTATGGTAGTGCCACGGGCTATGGTGACCCACTGGCCGTCGACTTCGGCGTCGATGTGGAAGGCGGAGACGCGCTGGCCGAAGCGGATGGGTTCCTGCAGCATAATACGGTTAAACAGACGCGGTTTATTGAGCGTAATCGTCAACGTAGCCTGGCGTTTGTCATCGTCGGCAGCCCAGTAGGTTTGGTTATCGCCATCGGTGAGGTGTTGAGGAGAAAAACGCGGATTTTGCAGGCGGTAATGATCGGCGCTTGTTTTTTGGCGTAAAGCCAGATTGTTCCGGAAAGTATGGTCGATAATTTTGCGAAAAGCCTTTAACGTGCGTATATCGTTTTCGTGGATGAGACCGCGGCGGTCGGGGGGTAGATTGAGAAGCAAAACGCCATTGCGGCCCACCGAGTTGTAGTATATTTCGATCAATTGTTGGGGGGATTTGACCAGGCTATCTTCGCGGGGGTGATAAAACCAGCCCGGGCGGATAGATACGTCGCATTCGCCGGTCACCCATCGCCGGCCCTGCGGATCGCCGGTATTGAGATAGGCCATATCGGCCTTGCCTATCACGATATCGTCGCTGTTGATCGTCGACCAGCAGGTTTCTCCGGCGTAGCCGCGTTCGTTGCCGATCCAGCGGATGTCGGGGCCGGCGTCGGAAAAAATCAGGGCTTTGGGTTGGAGGCGGTAGATGAGTTGACGCCAGGCGTAGAAATCGTATTCCATGTCTTTTGCATTTTCGCCACGGGCGCCATCCATCCACACCTCTGCAATCTCTCCGTATTGCGTAAGCAATTCTTCTAATTGGTTCATATAAAACCCATTATAACGGTTGCTGCCATAGGAGGGTTCGTGCTGGTCCCAGGGAGAGAGGTAAACGCCCAGTCGCAGGCCGTTTTTGCGGCAGGAAGCGGCCAGGTCGCCCACCACATCGCCCTGGCCGTTATTCCAGGGGCTGCTTTTCACCGAGTGGTCAGTATATCGGGAGGGCCAAAGGCAAAAGCCGTCGTGGTGTTTGGCCGTAATGATGAGTTGTTTCATACCTGCCTGCCGGGCTACTTTTGCCCATTGGTCGGTAGACAATTGGGAGGGGTTGAAAATAGCGGGATTTTCCTTGCCGTCGCCCCATTCTTTGTCGGTAAACGCATTGACGGTATAGTGGATAAACCCAATCAACTCCTGCTCCTGGTAGGCGATCTGCGGGGGCGTGGGCACTACCGACATGGGAGGAATATCCTGTGCCATAACCGGAAAACCCACCACGGTAGCCAGCAAAAAAGTAATCGTGCGCATAGTATTAAGAATTGAGGAAAGGCAAACTTGCCGACAAAATCTAAATACGGGTAAAAGGACGACAAGTCCTATGTTTTTTAAGCGTAATTTTAGGCACATTTTAAATAACCGGATTATAGCTATGCGAATACAAACTTTTACACTGATTACCCTTCTGAGTATCCTGATCGCAAGCCCGCTCGCTGCGCAATTGCGTATCAACGAAGTAAGTGCCGCCAACAGGAATCTTTACGCTGATTATTTCGGCGAGCACGAAGACTTGATAGAATTATACAATTTGGGGAATGCCACAATCGACCTTACGGGGTACTACCTGAGTGACAATATCGACAATCCTACCAAGTGGGCTTTCCCTGCCGGTGCAGCCATCGCCCCCGGGCAATACCTTGTGATATTCGCTTCCGGACGCGACGGATATTATTTTGGTCAATGGCATACCAGTTTTCGCATCACGCAAACCGCCGAAGAAGACGCCGTATTAGCCGACCCGTCGGGCAACGTAATCGATCAGTTTCACTGGGAAGACCCCAACCGCGCCAACCACTCTTATGGGCGCAATACCTCGGGCGATTGGAAGATATACGACCAACCCACCCCCGGTGCGGCCAATAACACGATAGCCCGCAACGGCTACACCCCCAGGCCCATATTTAACCTGCCGGCGGGCTTTTACACCAATCCGGTTAGCGTATCCTTGTTCGGGCCGGTGGGTTTGACTATTCGCTATACCACCGACGGGTCGGAGCCGATTGCCACCTCCCCAGCTTACAGCGGCCCTATCGACATCACCGAAACCACCGTATTGCGGGCGCGGGTATTTTCAAGCGATCCGCTGGTTTTGCCGGGTTTGACCCAAACCAATACCTACTTCATCAACGTATCTCATACCATACCGGTAATCTCCGTGGCGGGCGGCGAACTCGACGAATTGCTCAACGGCAGTTATAGCAGCCCATGGGGTTCTTTTGAGTTGTTTGAAAATGGAGAATTAATTGACGAAGCCGAAGGCGAATACAACAAACACGGCAACGACAGCTGGGCCTACGGACAGCGGGGTATCGACTACATCACCCGCGATGAATTCGGCTACGACGACGAAATAGAGCACAAGGTATTCGACAACTCCGATCGCGAAGAATACCAGCGACTTATCCTTAAAGCTGCCGCCAACGACAACTATCCGTTCCATAACAACGGCGCGCATATTCGTGATGCTTACGCGCATACGCTGTCGCAACGTGCCGGACTGGAGCTCGACGAACGCACCTATAAGCCTTGCGTACTTTATCTCAACGGCGAATACTGGGGTGTGTACGAGATCAGGGAAAAAGTTGACGACAGCGACTTCACAGAATACTACTACAACCAGGGCAAATACGACATCGACATGATCAAAACCTGGGGCGCCACCTGGATCGAATACGGCGACTGGGCCGACTGGTACACCCTGCACAACTTCATCACTACCAACGACATGTCGGCGCAGCCTAATTACGAAATCGTCAAAGAACAACTCAACGTGCTGAGTCTCATCGACTATATGATCCTGAACACACACGTAGTGTGCAAAGACTGGCTCAACTGGAATACCGCCTGGTGGCGGGGCCGCAACCCCGAAGGCGAACAACTGAAATGGCGTTACCTCTTGTGGGACCTCGACGCCATATTCGGCCATTATGTAAATTACACCTCCATTCCCGATGTAAGCCCCAATGCCGACCCCTGTGATAACGAAGAATACAGCGAATCTTCCGACCCACAAGGGCATGTCGACCTCATCATATCGCTGATGGAAAACGAAGAATTTCATGCGTTATACGTCAACCGATATGCCGATTTAAACAACACCTATTTGTCGTGTGAGTACATGATCGCCCTGCTTGATTCCATGATTGCGGTCATTGAGCCGGAAATGTACGGCCAGGTAGCCCGCTGGGGCGGCTCTTATCAGTCGTGGCTCATCAACGTGCAGACCATCCGCGACTTCATCAACGCCCGCTGCATCGTCATCAACGGCGGCATCGGCGATTGCTACGAAGTATCAGGCCCCTACCCGCTTCAAGTGCGCGTAGAGCCCGCAGGGTTTTCCAATAAAGTATTGGTCAACACCATTGCTCCGGACGTCTATCCCTTCAATGCCGAATATTTTGGAGACATCCCCATCACCCTCACCGCGCAGCCTGCCCAGGGCTGGGAGTTGGACCACTGGGAAGTAGCCAACCAGGTATTCGGCCCCGATGCCACCTCCGATGCCATCAGCCTTAGCATGATCATGGGCGACACCATCACGGCCTTCTTTGTGCCCGACGTGCCCTGTGCGTCGCCGTCGACAATAGAAATCGACTCCACCGCCACCACTATATCGCTCTCCTGGAACGGCCCCTTTAATACCATCAGCTATATCGTGCGCTGGAGAGATGCGGAAAGCGGCCAGTGGGAGGCTACCTCGGTGCTCGACCCCGAATTCATTATTGAAGGGCTCAACAATTGCTCCACCTACGAAATCGAAGTATTCAGCGTGTGCGGCAATACCGTGAGCGCCGATGTGTCGCTTACCGTATCGACGGCTTGCGCCAACAGCGCTACCGAACCGGCAGGGCTGGCAGAAGTGACGGTATACCCCAACCCATTCCGCGACCAGTTTACCTGCGAAATCGACCTGATGGAGGCCGGTCCGCTGAAGGCTACGCTGCTTACTACGGCCGGTGCGGTGGTGGCTCAGCAGAGCTGGGAGCAATTATCGCCAGGGCAGAATATGCTGGCGCTTGAGTTGCCGTCGTATGCCAGTGCGGGGATGTATATTCTGCGATTGCAGACGGAAAGAGGGATTTATACCAAAAGGATTGTCAAGCAATAACTTAATTTATTTAACACAAAGATTCAAAGGGCACGAAGTACCACTAAGCTGCTATTTTGTGTCTTTTGAAATTTAGTGCCTTTGTGTTTAAAATACTTGATCATGCGTTTCAACTATACAATTATCATTACACTTTTCAGTCTCTTTTTGGCCAACCATGCCAAATCGCAGGTTTATGGCGACGGCCTCGTCATCAACGAATTTATGGCGGTAAACGACAGCACCTCCAACATCGAAGACCAGGATGGCGAACACGAAGACTGGATAGAAATTTACAATAACAGCAACCAGAACTTTGACCTGGCCGGTTTTTATTTGAGCGACAAGCTCGACAACCCTACCAAGTGGACCTTCCCGGCGGGGGCTTCCATTGCCGCCGGCGGTTATGTGATCGTTTGGGCCGACGAAGACGGAGAACAGGCGGGCCTTCACGCCAACTTCAAACTGTCGAGAGATGGAGAAGATATCATCTTGTCGAATCCGTTTGAAGAAGAGCTCGATGCGGTTACGTTCGGATATCAGGAGACCAATATTGCCATGGCCAGGGTACCCAACGGCACCGGAAACTTCGTCATGCAGGCGCCTACAATAGGCTACAGCAATAACGAGGCCACGAGTACTTCGAATTTGTCAGATCGATTTGTGATTAATGTATATCCCAATCCGGTAAAAGACAACCTGTATCTGTCTGTCAAAGCTCGCGCCGAGGATGCCGGTATACCTTTTTATTCCGCCACCATATTATCCACTACGGGGCAAGTGATCAGGAAATATCCGCAAGATCAAACGCCTGTGACCGTGTATGATGTGAGCAATTTGGCGCCGGGGGCTTATTGGCTTCGGATGGAGGTAGAAGGAGAAGATTGGAGTATGTTGTTTGTGAAGTAAATAATCCACATGCCGTTCCAGATCGAAAATCTGGAACGGATCAAATTATTTCCAAATACTTATTTAGTATTAAATTTTCGCTTTATGTCGAAAATTAAAATAATGATTTATTAATTTCGAATCATTCAAATATTCTAAATAATTAATTCCTGTCAATAGCAAATATAATTTATATTTAAACAATAAAAAACAGCACTACAAACCCTTCCGGTGCATAGTCCAAAGAAAATGTCATCCTTTGATCATCCAATTGCTGTTCATGCAAGCCCAGCCAGTGGGAACGGTGGTGTTGGTGTTACCCGACGAGGCAAGGGTATTAAAATTCTCGGAGTGGGTAAACCTGGAATTCGGGATAGAAATTTGCGCCCATAACTTGCTTTAGAAGCAGAAAAGGGCAGCAAAAATTAAAGTAAAATGAATGGTAAATACATGAAAACGAGGATTTAGCGCGGGTACGCTAATCAGGGTAATAGTCAATCTCATAGGTGTTCCAAATTTGGACGATGATTTAATTGTCTGTAATATAGTGCTTTATTTTTTAATATTTCCTGTAATAATTTCACGGACAAAATAAATTCTTTTATAACAACAAAAAGCCGGAGCGAGTACTCCGGCTTTCTGATTTAGTAGCCTTACGGCAAATTATCTGCCGCTGTAAACGATACGCCTGGCCACATCCGGAAATCCATCCGATTTCAGGCGCAGGAGGTATAAACCCTCGGGGTGAGCCGACAAGTTGATACCTTCGATTTGTTGCGCTTCATCCAGGTTCGCCTGATAAAGCAGTATACCCTGCATGCTGTAAATCTCTATTCGTACGGGTTTTCCGGCGTAGCCCGACAAATCTACATTCACCTGGCCTGTGGTCGGGTTGGGAAATACCCTGACTTTAGGCGAAGGGGCGAGGGGCATACTCATCGAGAAACTGCCATTTACCGAATCGCATATCTGGAACAAATCATTCAGGCAGGTTACCGCCTCGAGCAGGTATTGCAGGTGCGGCGGCCCGATAATATTACCCAATCCTAGGTTGGTGAGTTCCAACAAGCTATTAATAGTCGGATTGGTGTTCATATATTGGAATAATACGTCGTGAAAGGTACAACCCGTTTCCGACAAAAGCGTGTTGCCAAAGTCAGGATTCAGACGCACTTTCAGGGCGAGTTCGAGTCCTTGTGCAAATAGCGGGTTGACGATTTTGCCATTGATGTCCAAGGCATTATCGCCAGGCAGGCAATCGGCGCCAACCAGCGCTTTGTCGCGCTCGAGCGAGCTTGCAGTAGCACCCGATGCGGGCATCCAGTCGATAATACACGCTGCATCGGCCACATCAAGCCTGACGGTATGGAAGGAACGACCTACTATCATTGGACTGGCCAGCGCGGTTTCTATGAGGGGCTTCGCTGAGCTCACTATAGTTTGCACGCAGGTGCTGGAATTAGCATACTTATCGGTAGCCGTCCAGGTGCGCTGAATCGTACATTCCCACTCGCAGTCGCCTGAAAGGATCAGGTCTTCAAAGGTTACCACCGGCGCCGGGTCGCAGTTGTCGGTAGCAATGGCTTCACCGGTGGCGGCCAGTTGGTCGAGTTTATCACAAGGCACGGTGATGTCTGCCGGACAAACGAGTGCAGGCGGCGTGTTGTCCACACCGGGATTGATGACAGCTGCATCGGTAGCATCACAATTGGCCACGCCGGTATCGGTCACCGTGATGGAATAATTGCCGCTGGGCAAGCCGGTAAATACACCCGTGCCATTGCTTTGGTTAACCGGGCCTGAGATGCTATAAGTAATAGGGCCGGCAGAAGTGGCTGCGGTAATCGTGATCGTGCCGTCTTCGGCGTCGGGGCAGATTTCGTCGGTTGCACTTATGCCGATGATTTTCAGATCGCAGCAAGGTGTGATATCAAAAGCGGCAATGCGGGTACTCCAATTGGATGTGGGGTTGTATTGGGCGGTGCCCCAGAAGGTCAATCCATTGGACGGGTCGACGCTGAGGGCGTTGTAATCGCCGTAGCGGTTGCTGGCGTTGGCGGCGCTACCGGCTACTATTGATGTTTCGGGTTCTGACATAATACCCGGCGCATCGCAGACCCTGCGGCCCGTATATCGAATACCCGGAAAAGTCGACGTAGAAGTAACATTATACATCAGACCGATATCGCCGGCGGCATTGATAGAAATAGCGCCCATCCAGCGGCTGTCAGTGTCAGGTGAGTAGGTTCCTTCCTGAAATATCGTCCAGGGGCCGGCGCCGGTGCGGCGCAATTCGTACCAGCGTATACCGCCGCGGTCGGCGCCGTCTACGTCGGTCACGTGGTTGCACACCATCGATTCGTGCGTACCGAAATTGCGGTACTGCACCTGATACATGAGCACTTCGCGCAGGGGGTCGAGACTAATAGCGCTGCCCGGTTGCGGGAAGGCGGAAAAGGCGGTATAGCCGTTGAGTTCTGTATCAAAAGGTGTGGTAGGCAAAAAAGTAGGCCCGGTAAACACCGAATTGGCCGGCACGGCAAAATCGACGGTCAGTTCGTAGATTTCGAGGCGGTCGGCCGGGATGGCTGCCGACCAGGCGTCGTCGGCCATGCGCATAATCATGGCAGGCGATCCGGCGGGAGGCAGGGTAGCGCCTTTGAAGTTTACTGGCGTAGTAGCCTGAAAGCCGATGGTGGGATAGCTGGGCGTCACAAAACGCTGCATAGTAGCCGGAAGTCCCGCCAACATCTGATTGCGATCCAACGCATAGAGCGCCGGGGTGCTTTCGTTGGTAGTAATAATATAACCCTGGGGCCAGACGGCATATTTGGGATAATCGGGAAACATGGGCGCAGTAAAAGAGTAGGTAAACCAGGTGCCCAGCGGGTCGGGGGTAGTACTCACGGCGATCAGGAACATATTGCCGGCCGCAGAGAATTCGCTCATCAGCCAGCGGTCGGCGATTTGGTCGTACAACACGATGGGGTCGCCGGCGCCGCCGGGAAGGCCGAAGAAAGCGTCAAACTGGGTAGGACCGGCAAGCGTGGCGCCCGCTTTGTCATACACCTGAAAAAGTGCGCCCGAGCCTCCGTTGATCATTTGAATGACGTGGTTGGGACCTACGTCGAGCGTGGGATCGGAGGGGTTGACGAAGGTATAACCCTGGCCGTCAAAACTTTGGTTGAGCGCTTTTTGCGCCCCGGCAGCGGCGTAGGTTTGTTGCCAGGCCGGGTCGGCGCCCTGGGGCAGTGCCAGGGGGTTCACTTTGTCGTGCAGCGGCCAGTCTTTTTTGGGGCTGTAGCCCAATTTTTCGCCTTTGGTAATCTCATTTGGGAAGTTGGGGTCGGGTTTGAAATCTTTCAGCGCAACGGTCTCTCCGTGGAATACTCCCTGGATGATCTCGGGGTTTCTGATTTCAAATTTTTCCTGCGCCTGCAGGAAGGAAAAGGCCATGCACACGCACAGCGAGAGTAGAAATAGCTTTCTCATAGTGTAATGAAGTTTTCAAATTGGTGAATAATTGAGGGTTTATGCGCGTACGTTGCGGTTTGTTACATATCTCTCGTAATTAATTTTATAAAAAAAGCAGCCGGAGTATTGATTCCGGCTGCTTCAGTAATCCCCTAATCTAAATTTCTATTGAGGGCAACTTTTCGCAATACATCAGGCAAACCGTCTGATTTAACTTTCAACATATACATGCCGCTATGGAAATCAGCAAGATTCAAGTGCTCTATTGCCTGTGCTTCGTCTATCGCGGTAAGTTGAACCAGTTTGCCCTCCAGGCTGTATAATTCCAGGCACACGCTGCGACCGAGGTAAGTCGTCAAGTCGATGTTCAACTCGTCGGAGGTCGGATTGGGAAATACATTGACCTGCGGCAGGGTATATATTTCATCCATTGCCTCTATGCTGATGACATCATCGGGAGCAGCCAAATTTCCATTGTTGTTGATCACGTTCACATTTGAGAACGTTGCAGATACAGTCTGTGTTTGTTGGTAATTAGTCAATACGAGTCCTACCTCAATACAACTATTCATGTTTACAGTCACTGCCATTACCTGCGACCATTGAAGGCCGTTGACTGATACGTACCCGATGAACTGGTTGCCCAGACGCAACAGGTATAACCAGTATCGCTGTTGGCTGGGGAATTGTTGCGGATAAGCCGTTCCATTGGTACTATAGCGCACTTCGCGCCGGCTAAATGCGCTCAAATTGGTCATCAACTGCACTTTTTTGGCGCCCCCGGCATTATTTTCACGCATGATGATGCCTGCCCAGCCCAAACCGCCGCTAATGTCGGTTACTTCTGCCTTTACGCTGCCATTGCCACAGATTGTTCGCTGTAGAAATGCCATTTCATCGCTGGAAAAAGGGGTTCCATAATCGCAATTGGTACTGGTGAGGGTAAACGACTGCGTATTGGCGTCGTAATAGGCACTGTTACGTTGCCGTTTGGCCGCTGCCTCCGCCGTTCGACCAGGAGTAGCTGCTATAGCCCGCGCCGGCGTCGAGCGTCACGCTGCCGCCGCTGCATACCGAGGTGGGGCCCGTGATTGTGGGCGACAGGTTAAGGCTGATGCTTACATCATGCGTATCGCTGCCTGTACAGCCGTTGGCGTCGCCGACCGTCACCGAGTAAGTTGCAGCGCTTGTCACGTTGTTGTACGTCGCCGTCTGGCCGCTGCCTCCGCCGTTCGACCAGGCGTAGCTGCTATAGCCCGCACCGGCGTCGAGCGTCACGCTGCCGCCGCTGCATACCGAGGTGGGGCCCGTGATTGTGGGCGACAGGTTATTGGTTACTGTTACGGTTTGAATGCATTGGTGAGAACTTCCGACGCCGTCCGTAAAAGTCCACGTAACTGTTGTAGCGCCCAAAGGCCAGGGGTCATTCATAGGCGCGGCGTCGCTACGGGCGCCCACCCCTGCAATATTGCCGTCGCAGTTATCAACGGCCACGGGGGCAGTAAGGTCGGTATTATTGGTACAGCCTGCGGCATCAGGCGTGAGGTTAACTGCGGTCACGGAGGCGCAATTTAATACAGGGGGCGAGGAGAGTAGTTTATTCTCCCAGGCGCCTCGGCCGTAAGTAGCCGCTTTCACCCTTTCATTATTGCGGTTAGCCGCATCGTAATAAATTTCAATTTCGCGAACATCGACAATAGGGAAAGAAGCGGCATAGGTCATCCAGGTGGCCATATTAGCGTCTTTATACCAAATACCGGTTTGATTACCGACATAAAGTCCCTCGTTCGTATTTTTATCATAAACCAGACAATTGGTAAACAAGGCGGGCAGGTTGCCGGAAATATCCGTCCAGTTGGCGCCTTTATCAATTGATTTATAAACGCCATTACCGGCCGTAGCATAAACGATATTAGGGTTGGTGGGATGTGTTTCGATATCAGTGGGGGTAAAACCGCCGGGAAGGGAGCAGGAAGTCCAGGACACAGAAGCGGCTGCGGCATTGGCATTATCGGTGCGTTGCAGGCTGCCGGAGCGAACTGCGTAGAGCACATTGGGGTCGGCGGTTGATTGCTGAATCACCCGGCAGGTACTTGATTCTCCGGTAGAGATAGCCGACCAGGTAACCGAGCTTGCGGGGCTGGCTTTGGCATTATTGGTACGCCAAACATTTTTATAGCCGCCGAACAGGGTATTAGGATCAGTAACATGCTGCATAAAAGGCGAAGAAAAAGCGCCGCTTTCGGTAATTCCGTTAGAGCCATCACCTGCTACGGTAGAATAACCTCCGCCCATAGAGCGGGACATATCGCCATTGGGGAAAGTAATAAAGCGTACATTTGTATCGGAATAGTCAATAATACATTCAAATCCATCGCCACCGCCCACCGTAGTAAAGGAAGAGTTGTTGCTCAATGAGGTACCGTTATCCTGGTAGCCATGAAGTACAAGTGACTGATTGGTAGCGCTTTGGCCAATTTTATATACCTGGGCGATTTCGATGCCGGAAGAAATATCATTCCAGATTGTGCCGCCGTCGGAGGTCCAGTATATTCCGCCGTCATTGCCGCAGTAGAGCCTTCCATTTAAGGGCGACCACTCCAGGGCGTGTTGGTCGGCATGAACGGAAGCGGCGCCGCCGCAGGGATCGCTAAAGCTACTGCCGACCCAGTGAGAACTGATGGCCCAGTTAGCGCCGCCGTCGGTGCTTTTCCAGATATTGATACCGCCAACGTACAAGATATTGGCGTTATTAGGGTCGACATTAATACACAAGTCATACCAAGCCTGGCTACTTGCGTCGCTGCCGTCGCATGCATAGCCGTAAATATTAGGGGTATTAGACATGATGGTAAACGTAAGGCCGCTATCCGTTGAACGCATCAGTCCTTCGAAGGTTTCGTCAGAGCTGTTGGTTTGCGCCAGGTACACATAACTGGGGTCGTCGGGGCTTACGCCTATGACGATACGTGAGCCCGTTGCGGGCAGGGTCACGGAGGACCAGTTGAGACCTGCGTCGGTAGAGCGGTAAAGCACGCCTCCCCATGCGGCATAAACAATATTGGCGTCGCCGGGTTTAAATTTGACATCTTTCCAGAGGCTGCTCGTTAGACGCTGGCTCCAGGTAGTTCCGCCATTAGTGGTTCGATACAGCCCCATATTCGTAGCGGCTATAATAATATCGGGGTCGGCAGGGCTCATAGCCAGGGCGCCTACCCTGGCGTTGCCCATTGAGTTATTCATTTGCACCCAGGAAGTTCCGCCGTTGGTGCTTTTGAAAACACCGAGGCCCGGAGCGTCATCACTGTCGCGGTCGCCGGAGCCGATGTAGATAATATCGGGATTAGAGGGGTGGATAAGAATAGCTGATACGCCCAGTGTAGGCATATCTGAAGACAAATTGGCCCAGGTAGCGCCGCCGTCGATAGTTTTCCAGATACCGCCGGCGGGGGCGCCTATATAGATAATATTGGCATCGGTAGGGTGAAAAGCGATGGCATTGATACGCCCCATACCGTTGGGTTGTACCGTTGCATTGGCGGGTAAAGTAGTGGGACCTATCAAAGACCAGTCGCAGGTAGCATTTTTGAGTTCATTACCGGCCAGATTCCTGGAATACTCATCGAAGATGCGTTTCACATAACCCGGGGGCTGCAAGCGTCCGTCGGGCAGCACTCGAAATTCATTGATATACTCCCATCGCTTGAAAACTTTGTAGCCATTGCCTTTTACTTTGGTATTGCGGTCGGCCCAATACTTGTAAAAAGCGCTTTGGGTAGCATAGAAATTGGCGTTTGGATCCTGCATCATCAGGGTCCAAAACGGGTAATTGGCGGTGTCGCGTTGGATATTGGAATTTTGTCCGAAAAGTGACGAAAAAGCGAACATTACTACCAACAATAACACCAGTCTCAGGTCGTCGTATATTTGTTTCATATAAAAAATTTTGCGATGTAATTTATGATTACTGGCTTCTAAATAAATAGTATTAGAAGGGGACAAAAAAGGGTACAAAGCGTTATGTTTAAGAAAAAAGCCTGAATTTGATTATTTTGGCTCCCTCGTGAAACGTGTCGAACATTAGTCCCTATCATGAAAAAAGTTGAAATTTCCCGGTTTTGCCAGTCAGCTATACTATTAATAGCAATCAGTAGCTTATTCAGCAATTGCGAGCCCGCTCAACAAAACGAGAAAGCAGCGAAAAAAAGTTCGGAAGTAGACTCCGCTTCCTATGCCGAATTGATGGAAAACAAGGCCGCGTTCCGGCTCAACCAGCAGGGTGATTCTGCCATAGCGGTGGGGGATTATAAAAAGGCAGTAGAATTGTTTCACCAATCTATCGACGCTGCCGCTGCCGAAGCTGATTCGTTCGCTTATTACGACTCCAAACTCGACCTGGCCTGCGTACACGATCGCCTTAATGAATTGAATACCTCTATCGAAATAGGGGAAAACGTGTTGCAAGCCTATCTTCGCAGTGGCGATTCCTCGCGTGTGGGCCGCGCATATTATACGCTTTCTGCATTTTACTCCCACGCCGGCAACCACGCTAAAGGGCTTGAAACAGCCCGCAAGGGGTTTGACATTACCAAAAATGATGAATCACTAATGGGCCGGTGCGCGGCATACAACCAGATGGCGTTCACCTATAGCGATGGCGGCGATTGGGCTTCGGCGTTGCCTTTGCTCGACAGCGCCCTCCTGTTTATGAAAGCCTCGGGGCATTTGGATCAACTGGCCATCATGTATGTCAATTTGGGCGATTGCTACAAACACCTGGGGTATTGGGAGAAGGCCAAAAGTTATATGATTGAAGCGGAAGCGATTACCGATAGTTTACAGCAAAGGCATATACAGGCGAGGGCGCTTGAACACCTCTCGGAAATTGCCGAAAACGAAGGCAAATACAAAGAATCATTGGATCTTTTTAAGGAAGGCAAAGCGCTCAAGGATACCATTTTCAAAGAAAAAGACATACAGGAGCTACACAATTTGCAGGTTCGGTACGAAACAAGAGAAAAGCAATTTGAAATAGATTTGCTAAAAGCCGAAAAACAGGTCGAACGGAATCGCCACAATTGGATGTTCTTTTTATGGAGTGCGATATCGGGATTTGCGATTTTTCTCCTTGTGAGTTGGCGAATAAAGCTTTTGCGTTCTCAAAAAAACCTGAAAGAAAACCATCGCCAATTAAATGAATTTGCCCGCTTGCTACTGGAAAAAAACACTCAATTAGCTGCTACGGGCCAGGATCAATATCCAGTGCCGGAAGCGCCCTCAGATCATCTCGAAAATACATCTATTGCCGATGAAGAAAACAGTACCTTTTACTTATACAATAGTCGCATTTTAACCGACAGGGATTGGGAACTATTTAAAACTTACTTCGAAAAGGGAAATCCGGGTTATTTGCTTCGCCTTCGAAAAGATTTTCCAAAACTCAGTAATGCCGAAGAGCGTTTACTGTTGCTCATCAAGCTCAAATTTAACACTACCGAAATAGCCTCAACCCTGGGTATTTCAAAAGACAGCGTCAAAAAAGGGCGGCAGCGCCTTCGCAAACGCCTTGAATTGCATGTAGAAGACGATCTGGAGCAGTTTATTCAGTCATTTTAACGGCCTATTTGTCATTTTCAATAACCGGCAGCCAATCCCTGGCAACCATTCTTCACAAACAAGCCGGGGCGTACCGAATATTACGGCACACCCCGGCAAATAATGATATTATTTTGTAACTATTTAGGTGCACCAGCCGATAATGCCATGTATTTGCGCGATTATTTAAACGCAAGGTTCGCAAAGGGGGCGCAAAGTACGCTATTGGTTAAATATAGTCACGTATTAGATAGCGACCTTTGCGTTTCCCTTGCGCACTTTGCGTTAAAAATCGACCTAAATAGTTACATTATTTTACAAAAATTAGTGCGGAATAACCACCCGCTTGTTTACGGGAGGCATACCATCTACTTCAATAGAAAGCAAATAAACGCCGGCTTTACCATTTATCACAAGCTGCTGTAACGGAGCGCCATCCAACGGATGCTGCATAATCAATCTGCCAAAAGCGTCGAATACCCGAATACGGCCTACGGGATCGGCATAGCCGCCCAGGTCGATATTGACCCGGCCGTTTGTCGGGTTGGGGTAAACCTGTAATTCCCGTAGAGAAAATTCATGAATTTTCTCTACGTCTACGGCTGCGGCCGCGGACGTTCCGGGCGAAACCACCAGTGGTTGAATACCCCCGCTTACGCTGACATTGGTAAACGAGGCTGACGTAGTAGTATTAACGTTGATGCTTTCTACAAACATGCCGATATACAAACACGAACTCATGGTAATATTTACGGTACCTATCAACTGCCAATTGGTTCCGTTGGTAGAAATGAAATACTGGAAGGTATTGCCGCTACGCGTAATGCGCAGCCATTCGTGAAGCAAAGTGGCCGGGAAACTCTGCGACTGTTTGGGCGCATTGGTAATAGCACGGGCTTCACGGATGCCAAAGTTGGCCAACTGCGTTTTCAGAGCGACCATCTTCGAGCCGCTTGCCAGGCTTTCTCTCATGGTAACGCCGACCCAGCCGCCGCCGCTCAGGGCGGCAATACGCGCTGTTATGGACGAATTGCCACACAACTGCTGATATACTATGTGGCCTACATCGCCTGTCGGCGTGGAGAAACCTTTTGTACTCAGATTGAAGGTGGCTCCGGGTGAACACGACTGGCTGGATGAACCGTTTGCGCCCGCTCCGATATTGCTGCCGGCCCACGGCGAATTGAAACCTGTCGCCTCGTCAACCTGGCCGTCGCAGTTATTGTCCAAGCCGTCGCAAACCTCCGGCGCCCCAGGATAGATAGATGAATTGTTGTCGTTGCAGTCGGTGTCGTCAGCCACGTAACCGCCAGGCTGCACGCACGATACCGTCGTATTATTGGGGTCGCCGAAACCGTCGCCGTCCATGTCGCGATACCAGGTATCACAAGGAGATACATTCGATGAAAAACAATCGAGCAGCGTAATCCGGGAACCGTTTCCGACGCCGTTATGAGTGAACGTATAAGTTGTAGATCCCGTCGGGTTAAAGAGGCTGATTAGTGTGCCGACGGCAGAAATCCCGGTCGCTTCCAGTTGATTTCCAGCTCCGATAACGGTAAAACCAGCCGTACAGAAATTGCCCAGGCTGATCGATCCTGAAGCAGCTGTAAAAGTAAAGATTTCACCCAGGTTCGTACCGTTAACTACAACAGACAGATTGGTCACGGCAGCAGAAAAAGTTAGCGTAATTACATTGCCGCTACTATTAAGCCACCAGGCAATTGGCGAAGTAGAAAAAGTATTGCCCCCGCAATCATAATTGACATTACCTATAGCCGAGGTATTGGATGCCGCACTCACTGTTATGCCCGACCCAGGGCTCGTGTAAGGAAAATCACCCGGTCCGATCTTGGTAGCAGATTGGTAATTGGTCAAATCACATTCGCTAACTATCGTTTTTTCTCCGCTCACCCTTTCATTTTCATTGGCAGAATGAACTTGTTTGTCAGAAATCTGCACAGCGGCGTTGTTAATCGCGCCGGCATCGGCAGGATCAGTAACACCCTGCCACTCCATGTCCGTTTGCCACTCAAAGGTCATATCTACCCTGTTCGCCTGGGCGCCTTCGGCATAAAAAAGCAGCAAAAAAATCAGGTTAAGTAGTAATGGATTTTTTTTCATGGCAATAGTTTTTTATGAAAAAAAAATGATCGAACAACCAAAGCCACAACAGGAAAGTATTCAAAAATCAGAAAACACACCGAAATGCATTATTCGTTCTGCGCTTTTTTTATGATCGGAGAGAAGGCACCAATGGTAAAAAGCCTGGTTAAGAAGCCCTGTGAACAAGTGAGGGGGGGGATTCACTATAATCCTAATACGAAGCTACACTTAATATACAAGAGAAGAATCCACATTGTTTCAAAATTGGTCGAAAAAATCAGAACAGTGAACAGTGAACTGCACGGGGATCTGTTCACTGTTCACTGTTTACTAATCAAAGCTCCATCACAAAGCCCTTGATTTTGTACTTCTTAATCAGGCTTTTGTTATAGCCGTCGGCGCTGGTTTGGGTATCGAAAGGGCCGAGTACCACGCGATAGGGCGTTTTGGCATTGCTCTTATTCACATTAATGAGCAGATTATTAAACCCTTTCTTTTTCAGTTCATCAATGCGGCGTTCGGCGTTCACCAGGTCGCCGTAGGCGCCGATTTGCACGCCGTAGCCTTTACTGATAGGCTTGAGTACCTCGGCGCGGTAAGTGCCGTCGTTCACCGTAACCGATGAGGTTTTAGTCACCGTGCCGCCTTTGGCGGTGAGTTGTTTGTCCAATTCCTTGGGGAGCGTTTTCGATTTGGGTTGTACCGATTTGCCGCAGCAGGGTTTGCCGTCGCCCAGGGTAAGCAGTTCTACCATCACTTTTATGTGGCCGTCGCGGATCATATCGATGCGTTGGGCTGCGGCGCGCGACAGGTCGATGACGTGGCCCTTGCCTTTTGCGCAGGCCACGCAGCAGTCGTTGATGCGCACAGTGACCGACTCGTCGTTGTCAAGGCGGGTTACCCTTACGATAGAACCTACCGGAAGGCTGCCGTGAGCGCCGGTGAGCGCCTCCTTGTCGTAAACCTCACCGCTGGAGGTTTTTCGTCCGTGCAATTTATCAGCGTAATAGCTGGCCAGACCGGTTTCGGTGTACTGCGCCTGAAGCATGCTTGTTGCAATTAGTGCCAGTACGAATAGGGCAAGATTTTTCTTCCACATGTTGTTTTGTGTTTTAGATATGCTCATGGCGCTTATTAGGCCGTGAAGCAAAATATTCAACGCGAATTTCGTTAAGGCAAGGTATATCATTTTGCAATAATATGCAACAAGATGCAAGCTGAATTTGGGACTACAGTCGTACAGTCGCCTTGTCACTCCAGGAAAAAATCATGCACCAGGGGCTGCGTAGGATCTACGGCGTAATGCGAAAAATCGGTCACACCTTCGGATTGCAGCACTTCTTCGTCGATATAAAATTGGCCGGTGTTTTCGCGGCTGTTGCGCTGGAGGATAAAGAAAGTCGCATCGCCTACGATAGCGGGCCAGCGCGACTGCTTCACCATCTGGTCGCCGCCAAGCAGGTTTTGTACGGCAGCGGTGGCGATAGCCGTGCGGGGCCACAGGGCATTGACGGCGATGCCGTCGCGGCGAAACTCCTCCGACATGCCCAGCACGCACATGCTCATGCCGTATTTGCTCATCGTATACGCCACGTGATGGGCAAACCACTTGGGGTCCATGCTAAGCGGCGGCGACATATTCAGAATATGCGGGTTGGCCGATTTTTTCAAATGAGGGATGCACAACTTGGAAGTCAGGAAAGTGCCGCGCACGTTGATGGTATGCATCAGGTCGTAGCGCTTCATGTCGGTGTGTGCAGTGGGGGTAAGGCTGATCGCGCTGGCGTTGTTGATCAGGATATCTATACCGCCGAAAGTTTCAACGGTTTTGTCTACGGCAGCCAACATGAGTTCTTCCGAGCGCACGTCGGCAATCAGGGGCAAGGCTTTGCCGCCCGAGCGCTCGATGTCTTCGCAGGCGCTATACACGGTGCCGGGCAACTTGGGGTGAGGCTCGGCAGTTTTGCCCACTACGGCGATATTGGCGCCTTCGCGGGCAAGTCGCAGGCCGATGGCCAGTCCAATACCGCGGCTTGCGCCGGTGATAAAGACGGTTTTATTTTTATAATAACTCATGACTTTTTTTTCGCAAGATAGAAATTATTAGAGTTCTGTTCCTGTTCTCCGTTCCTTATCTTTGCCAGTAGAGACAAATCATGATTTGTCTCTACCTAACCAAACAGAGAACAGAGAACAGAGAACAGAGAACAGAGAACCCCTAAAGAATCGACTGCTGCAAAAAATTGAGCTTATCGGGGTAATCGGTAGTAAAATGCAGGCCCCGGCTTTCGCGGCGCATAGCCGCAGAGCGCGTAATGAGATACCCGATAGTGATCAGGTTGCGCAATTCGCACAATTGGGGCGACAGCGTAGTGCTGTTGTAGAGCGCTTCGGTTTCCCGATATAGTAATTCGAGGCGGTCGATGGCGCGTTTGAGACGCACATTAGAGCGCACGATGCCCACGTAGCTGCTCATAATTTCCTTAAGTTCTTTTACGCTTTGCGTGATGAGCACCATCTCCTTTGGGTCGGTGGTGCCGCTGGCGTTCCATTTGGGGATACCTTGTTTGTGGCTCTGCTTATCGATAGTAGCCACCACATCGTCGCCGATGCGGTAGGCAAACACCAGGGCTTCGAGCAGAGAGTTCGACGCCAGACGGTTGGCGCCGTGCAAACCGGTGCAGGTGCATTCGCCGCAGGCATAGAGGTGTTGAATAGACGAACGCCCCATCTCGTCAACCCGGATGCCGCCGCACATATAATGGCAGGCGGGCACTACGGGGATCATATCTTTCATGGGGTCGATGCCTATGCTCATGCACTTGTCGTAAATAGTGGGAAAATGCGCAAGAAAAGCCTCCTTGTCGAGGTGGCGGCAATCGAGGTACATGCACTCTTCGCCCGAGATCTTCATCTCGTTGTCGATGGCGCGGGCTACGATATCGCGGGGCGCAAGTGATTTGCGGGGGTCGTATTTTTGCATAAATTCTTCCCCTTTGCGCGTTTTCAGGATGCCTCCAAAACCGCGTACCGCCTCTGAAACCAGGAAAACCGGGTTTTCACCGGCGGGGTTGTACAGCGCCGTAGGGTGAAACTGCACAAATTCCATGTTCTCTACATGGGCTTTGGCCCGGTAAGCCATCGCAATGCCGTCGCCGGTGGCGATCACAGGGTTGGTGGTATTGCGGTATACCTGTCCGGTGCCGCCAGTAGCGATAACCGTCACTTTCGACAAGATGGCCTCAATCTCGCTGGTCTGTTTATTGAGCGCGTAGGCGCCGTAGCATTCTATGTCGGGCGTAAGTCGGGTTACGTTGTAGCCCAGGTGGTGTTGGGTGATAATATCTACCGCAAAATAGTGTTCCTGGATTTCGATATTGGGCAATTGCGCCGATTTTTCGAGCAGGGCGCGCTGGATTTCCCAGCCTGTGAGGTCTTTGTAGTGGAGGATGCGGTTTTCGGAGTGGCCGCCCTCGCGACCCAGGTCGTACGATTCGCTTTTGTTTTTATCGAAACGCGTACCCCAATCGATGGTCTCCTGGACGCGTTCGGGGCCTTCTTTCACCACAATTTCTACGATGTGCCGGTCGCAGAGGTCGTCGCCGGCGTCGAGGGTATCTTCGATGTGCTTGTCGAATGAATCCTTTTCCTGGTTCCATACGGCGGCTACCCCGCCCTGGGCATACCTGGTATTGCTTTCGTTATCGTCGGTTTTGGTGAGTACGGTGATCTTCAGGTCGGGTCGTTGCTGGGCTACGTAAATGGCGGTACTGAGTCCGCCGATGCCCGAGCCTAGAATAAGTATATCGGTCTGGTGCATGGTTAGTTTAATTATAAAACTAAGATAGAAAGAAAAACAAGCGCCATTTGTTGTGAGGGATATAAATTTTGTGGCCTTAATTATATAATTTTCGGGTTGAGTAATAAAAACCACACAATCTATCAATTTATGCGTACGATTAAAGGGCCTGCCATCTTCCTGGCGCAATTCATGGGCGACGAGCCTCCGTACAATTCATTGGAAAGCATATGCCGTTGGGTAGCCGACCTGGGCTACAAAGGCGTGCAAATCCCCACCTGGGAATCGCGGCTGATCGACCTGCAAAAAGCGGCGGAGAGCAAAGCTTATTGCGACGATTTAAAGGGCCGAATAGCCGAATGCGGACTGGAGATCACCGAATTGTCCACCCATTTGCAGGGACAGCTCGTGGCGGTACACCCCGCCTACGATACGATGTTTGACGCCTTTGCCCCCGAACAATACCGCAACAATCCCAAGACGCGCACGGCCTGGGCGGTACAACAATTGCTGTGGGCGGCCAGGGCCACGGCCAACTTGGGTATCGACCGCCACGTTACCTTTTCGGGCGCCCTGGCCTGGCCCTTTGTGTATCCCTGGCCCCAGCGCCCTGCCGGACTGATTGAAACGGCTTTTAAAGAATTAGCCGTACGCTGGACGCCCATCCTCAACGCCTTCGACGATGTGGGCGTGGATCTGTGCTACGAAATCCACCCGGGCGAAGACCTGCACGACGGCATCACCTTCGAGCGGTTTTTTGAAGCCACCGGCGAGCATCCCCGCGTGAATATCTTGTACGATCCCAGCCACTTTGTATTACAGCAACTTGATTACCTGGAGTATATCGATATCTACCACGAGTTTATCAAGATGTTCCACGTCAAAGACGCCGAGTTTAACCCCTCGGGCAGGGCGGGCGTATACAGCAGCTACGAAGGTTGGGTGAACCGCGCGGGCCGTTTCCGCTCGCTGGGCGACGGGCAGGTGGATTTTGCGGCTATTTTCAGCAAACTGGCGCAATACGATTTCGACGGCTGGGCCGTGCTGGAATGGGAATGCTGCCTCAAATCGCCCGAGCAAGGCGCCCGCGAAGGCGCGCCGTTTATCGAGGATCACATCATCCACGTGACAGCCAAGGCTTTCGACGATTTTGCCGGCGGCCAGGCCGATGAGGCCACGAACCGTAAGATACTGGGACTGTGATTGCGACTGTAGGACTGTACGACTGCTGACCCCTCATCTTTTCAAAATCGCAATAACCAATAATACCGCCAGGCAGGTCAATACCAGCCAGAAGCGGATGTCTTTGTAAAACGTCGATTTCTCTGATAGCATGTTGTTTCCTTTTTTTGATGGTAATGGTATGTTCCCATTTACATTCAAAAAGGATGCCATAGCGAAAAAGTGTAATATGTGGGATTAGCTGTTAGCTGTTAGCTATTAGCAATCAGCTGTTAGCAATCAGCTATTAGCGGTCAGTTCCAAGCAACTAACTGCTAACTGCTGATTGCTAACTGCTACTACCGGATATCCACGATAGGAATCATAATCTCCACGCGGGTGCCTTTGGGTTCGCCGGTTTTGGCGTCTTTCAGGTCGATGGTTTTCACAAAGACGCCTTTGTCTTTTGAATTGTGGAGAATTTGCAGGCGTTTTTCCGTAATACTGGTGCCTCTGGAGCGGTGGTTTTGATATTTGGAGTCCTGCGTTTGCAATTGGTGGGCCTTTTCGCGGCCAATGCCGTTATCTTCCACCACGCAGAGAATCGTATCGTCGTCGAACATCGAAAAATCCACTTTAATCAGGCCTTTTTTGCGGGTACGCAGGCCGTGTTCGATTGCATTTTCCACATAGGGCTGCACGATCATCGTGGGCACGCCCAGGATATCCTCCTCGATTTCGTCGTCCACCTTGATCTCGTATTTCAGGCGGTCTTCGAAGCGCAATTTTTCATTTATATACAAATAATCCTGAAGAAAGGCGATTTCCTGTTCGAGCGGAATAATTTCCAATTCTGAATAATCGAGACTCTGGCGCATCAATTTGGCAAACTTGGCCAGATATTTTGAAGCGCTGTTGACTTCATTTGAGGTAATATAATTCTGGATGGCATTCAGCGCGTTGTACATAAAATGGGGGTTCATCTGAGCGCGCAGCGCCTTGAGTTGCAGTCGGGTGGCTTCCAACCGGAGCAATTCGGTTTCCTGTCTTTTTTTGGCGGCTTCGTATTTGGCCTCCAACTCGGCCTGCTGCCGTTTGTCGAGTTGTTCGTTGTACTGCTCTACAAACTTATCGTGCAGGAGTTGGTAATCGTAGGCATTTTTATAATCGCCTTCTTCGGCATAAAACGAAGCCATATATTTACAAATACTGGCCAATTGCTTGTGGTCTTCCACCTTGCTGGCGTAGCCGTAGGCTTCTGCATAATGTTCGAGGGCGTCTTCCGGCTGGTCGAGTTCGGAGTAGAGGCGGCCGCGCCACAAGGCCAGGATAGAAAAGTTGGTATAGTCCTCTTCTGAAGTTTCTTTGTAAAGGCGTTCGGCCTTATCGAAATGCTCGAGGGCTTCTTTGTAGCGTTCGTTGTAAAAATAGCAGAAACCGAGGTTGGCAAAAGCGCCGGCACGGGCCTGCCGGCTGGCGTCGTCGCGGGTATTGATGGCTTTGCGGAAGTACAACTCGGCGTTTTCCAGGTCGTTGAGGGCCATGTAGGCGGTACCGACGTTGACGTAGTGCCAGGCGATACGGGTGCGCATCTGCAGGTTTTCGCACATATTGACCACGCGCAGGTAGGCCTGCACGCTTTTGTCGTATTCGTCGTTGCGATCGTAAATTTTCCCCAACCCGCTATGAATAAGCGTAAGAAAGTAATTGTCTTTCAGCTCCAGCGGCCTGTCGAGCGAAGCGATCAACTTCTTGGCCTCCAGCAACAGTTCGATGGCTTTGGGATAATCGGCATAATGCAGTTGAAGAAAACCTTCGCGACAGGTGATGCGCGATTGCAGGCCCTGGTCGGGGAAATTGCGCAGCGACTTGGCGGCCTTATCCAGGAACATCGTAGTCTCGTCCAGCCGCTCCAGGTTCATCAGCGTGCCTGCGTAGTCGATATACACCTCCGCCAATTGTTTGGCGGTGCCTATATCTTCGAGAATCGTAATGGCCTTCTGGAATGCTTTTTCTGCTTCCGCAAAATGGTAGAGATTGTTTTCAATCGTCGCCAGGTTGAGGTGGTAATTGAGCCTGAAATCGCTGTAATTGAACACCCGCAGGATGCGGTGTTCTTCTTCCAATAACTGGCGGGCTCTCGACACGTTGGTAAAAGCGTAGTGGCAGGCCAATTGGTCGATGAGCGCCAATCGCTGCATGGGGTCTTTGCGTTGCTGCAATTTTTGTTCTAATGTTTGCGGATTTAGCATATGTGTTGTCCCCAACTACTTAGTCACGAGTGCCTGGTTTGTACAAAGATAACGCGCAAGCAGTAGTTTTTATCTTTATAGGCCAGGTATTTTAATAACAGCAGTCAGCACTTAGCACTTAGCAGTCAGTTAAAAGAAGCTGAGTGCTGAGTGCTGAGCGCTGACTGCAATATTCCCAGCTTTTCTCCGTTCTTTGTGGGTTATGAAAAGGAAGGCAATTATACTGGCAGGATTACTAGCCTGCATCGCGTTACTCTCGTTTTCGCTCCTTGAAGGGGGTCGAAAAGGCGCTTACAAGCACTATTACAAAGGCAATTACTACTACGGCGAAGGTCGCTTCGACAAAGCGGTTTACCACTTTTCGCAGGCTTACGACGCCATCCCCACGGAATTCAACTTCGCGTTGGCGTATGCCGTTGGCCTGGGTCGGGTGGGTAAAACCGGCGATTCGCAGGCTCTGCTCAAGCGGAGTATCGGCTTATTATCTGACCGCGACCCCGAATACCGGCAAAAAACGGCGCTGCTGTATTTTTTTGAAGGCGTCACCTACACCTATGCGAAGCAATACAGCCAGGCCGTGGCCGCACTGAAAAAAGGTATCTCCGTGCAGGAAGAATTGGGCAAACCCACCGCCTTGAGTGTGATGTATAACACGCTGGGCTATGTCACCTTTATGAACCAGGGGCAGGGCGCCCACAAAAGCCAGGACCGCCCCCTTCACTACCACCTTCGCAAAGACGACTTGCAGCGGGCCTACGATATCTTCAAGCTGGCCTTGCAAAAAGATAGTCGCAACGAAACCGCCTGGGCCAACCAGCGTATGCTCGGCGATACGCTCGACGTGCCGCCCGCCTTTTTCGATACCGTTTATAACGCCATAGAAGTCACCGATTACGACAACCTGCCCAACAATACCTCCGAAATGGCGGCATTTGCCAACTACGACGAGGTGGTCATGCTGCTCGACATTTCGGGTTCGATGGTGATGGAAAACGTGACCTGCCGGGGCGCCACCCGCTTCCAGGTGATGAAAGAAACCGCCCTGTTTATGCTCGACAAAATGGCGCCGACCACGCTCGTAGGCGTGGGCACTATCGGCGGCGATTGCGGCACGCCGCCCAAGATGTGGCAGAAGGCAGGCAGCCTTCCAGTGCCCGAACTGCGCTCGCGCCTGGGCTTTCTGAATCCCGACGGCACCACTCCCCTGCTCAATATGCTGGTGGAATCGCCGGGTTTATTCTCCGACAACCCCAACAGCCGCAAATCACTCCTGCTGGTGAGCGACGGCGCCAATATTTGTAAAGTAAACAACCTGGATATCTGTGATTGGTCGCAGGAATTGCGCGAGCAAGGTATCACGATCAATGTATTGAGCTTTCTCAATGCCGACCTCGAAAACACCAACGCTTTTGCCGAATACACTTGCCTGGCCGACAATACCTACGGCAAAGTACTCTATATCGACGCGCTCAATTGCCGCATTACGCCCTTTACTTTCAACCTGCTGGAAGCTACCCGCCTGCGCATCCCCCCCATCAAACGCGTGCAATGCTGGGGGTCGGCGATTAAGGAATTGTGGGCTATTTATCCGGAATGATAATAGACTGTGGGATCTAACAGTCCCACAGTCTCCAAATTACTTCTTATTCGCCGGCGCGGGCGCCGTTATATCCACTAGGCGCCATTCTTCGAGGCTCACCAAACGTACGGTTTCAAAAAATAGCTGGTCTCTTTTCGCGTATTCTTCTTTAGACATCAATTTATCGTAAAATCCTTCCGGTTTTTGTTTGATGTACTGATTCCAGTCTTTGTAGTGGTCGACGGCCACAAACTGGTAGGGTTGATCCATGCCGAAGGGGCGGTCGAGTTGCCAACCTTCCCAGCCGGCGCGAAAACCGGCGTTTATTTCAGCCTGATGAGTGGGATGGAAGTGTTTGGTCTCCATTTCCTGGTAGGCATTCCATTTATCCATTTCTATATAAAAACCCACCACCGTCAGGTATTTTGTCGGCGCATCCAGTTTGGGGTCAAAAAAGCTTTTCCAGCTCCAAAAGCGTTGCGATTTCACGAGATCGCGACTGGCCATGGTGCGCTTGGCAAATTCGTCCAGGTTTTTCCCGGGGTGAACTTTAGTAAAAACGGCGTTCATGTCGCTCATCACATTGCCCAATTGCGCAGGATCGGTATAAATCTGAACGGTAGCGTAGTGGTATTCTGCATCAGTGCCGCCGGGAAAGGGAATGCGCCACAACGACCAGCTCTCCAACTTGCCCTGGTTGACCCATTCCTGGTGCATAGCTTTCCATATTTTCTGCTCTACCTCCAGGTATTCGCCTTCTCCGCCTTCCGGTACTTTCATGTAATCGACAAGCGCAATGCGCTGTTGGGCAGCGGCGGTAATGCTCAGCAACATGGCTGCCAGGACAAGAAATTTAGTAATTCTCATGGTAAATATATTTAGGTGAAAAATAGGTAACCTACTTTCCTTCCTTGTCTTCCTGAAAACGTGTATTGAATTTATACAGAGAGAAGGGCAAATGCCAATGATTTTACAAACGGCAGGTATTCAATTTTATGAATTAAAGGTATCCATTCTTCTCATAGCAATCTATTTTTCAAAAACATTATTTTTTCTATAATATAGTAACATTTGGGAATGGGGGGTATTAATATGAAAACAATACCTTTCACGTGAAAAAACTATTTTTTTTCGCCACCGCCTTTTTCCTCGCCGCAGGAATATCGCTGAACGCCCAAAACGCCGTAATCAGCAAAGTAGATTTTACGGTACAAAGCACGCTTGACGTCGATTTTTGGGACGACACCAGTGAGGATTTCAAATACGAAACCGCCGACAAAGCAGTAAAAACCATAAGAACCGTTGACACGCTGTTTTCTTACGCCCAGGATGTAATTGAAAAAAAATTGAAAATCGACCTCGATAAAAAAACAGTAGCCGCAGACTCAAAACTGGCCGGTTTCGGCAAAATGACCGGGTTTCCCAATGAGAAAATCAAAGACGCCGTTGCATCCGGCAAATACGACAAGTACCTCGATATGAACATTCAAATCGTATCGGGAGGCGCTACTACCACTTCCAGCGGTCCATTCTCCAAGAAAAAGCAAAAAGTGGATATGATCGTAAACATAACGGTATACGATAAAAAAGGGAAAGAAACCGCCCAATACAAAAAACGCACCCGAATGGACGAAGTAAAAATGTCAACCAGTCTTTTCGGATTCAGCGACGAGCAGGCGCTTACCGGCAATGAAATTGTTTCTCTTTTTGAAAACGCGCTGGATAATGCGTTGGGAAAGGTGACAAGGTGACAGGGTGACAAATTAGTATTATCTTTGTCAACGACAAAAACACCTAAACGTTTACTATCGCCCAACACACAATGTCCAACAAAAAAACGCTCCTTACCCTCTCTCAGATCCTGAACATGAACCTGGGCTTTTTTGGCCTGCAATACAGCTTCGGCCTGCAGCAAGCCAATATGAGCCCTATTTATTCTTACCTCGGCGCCGAGGAAAGCAAGTTGCCGCTGCTTTGGCTCGCAGGGCCTATGACGGGTCTGATCGTGCAACCCATTATCGGGGCTATCAGCGACCGCACGCTCAGCCGCTGGGGACGGCGCCGGCCCTACTTTTTTATAGGCGCCGTGTTGTGCAGCTTGTCGCTGTTTGCCATGCCCTACAGCAGTACGGTGTGGATGGCCGCCAGTATCCTCTGGATTTTGGACGCCGCCAATAATATCACGCAAGAGCCCTATCGCGCTTTTGTGAGCGACAAACTCGACAAAAGCCAGCATTCGATGGGGTTTCTTTCCCAAAGCGCTTTTACCGGACTAGGACAAACGCTTTCTTATCTCACTCCTTTCCTGCTCATCAATCTGCTGGCATTTAACCCCGCTGATAAAATCGGCAAATTGCCGTCTACCACTTTTATTGCTTTTATTATAGGCTCGGTAGTGTCGATCGCCTCCATTATGTGGACGCTTTATACCACCAAAGAAATACCGCTGACGGAACCCGAAAAAGACGCTATCCGCAAAGCGCCCTCCGGCCTTGGCGCCACTTTTGCCGAAATCGGTCATGCCATAAAAGAGATGCCCCTCACCATGAAGCTGATGGGCCCTATGATGCTTTTTTGCTGGTACGCCATGTTTATTTACTGGCAATATATCGCCAAATGCTTGTCGAAGTCGCTGCACAATACCGTGGATGCCACCAGCCCTTTGTTCCGCGAAGCCGAATTACTCGTGGGGCCGCTTGGCGCTTTCTACAACGCCGTGGCGTTTGTCTCTGCCTTCGGCATGGCCTGGCTGGCCCGAAAATACGGCCCCAAATCGATCCACGGCATTTGCCTCGCCCTTGCAGGCCTCGGCATGCTGATAATCCCGGCAATTAAAAATGAAAATATGCTTTTCCTGCCTATGATCGGCATCGGCCTCTGCTGGGCCAGTATGATGGGCAATCCCTATATTATGCTGGCAGGCAGTATTCCGGCAGAACGCACGGGCGTATACATGGGTATTTTTAATATGTTTATCGTGATACCGATGCTGTTCGAAACGTTCACGATCCCGATGTACTACGAATCCTGGCTGGGCAATAATCCGGTAAATGCGATGCGACTGGCCGGCGCGCTGATGCTCTGCGCTGCTGCGTCGGTTTATTTTATTAAATATGATTCGGCAGTCAGCACTCAGCAGTCAGCACTCAGCACCTAAGACCTGACTGCCGACCGCCGAGTGCTAACAAATATTTTATTATTTTCAAAAAATAGGCTATATTGCTTTCGCAAATTCTTCTTTACTCCAAATAATAAAAGAAATAGGTTGGAAGGAAAAAAATAAACGAAAACGCTGTTTTCATAAAATCCTTCCGTATGAAAAAATCGATCCTGCCAATTGCTATTCTTGCAATGGGGTTGGTCATCATCCAACTCCCCACCAATGCATTTGCTCAAAAAATAGCGGCCACAGGCACGGGAAGGACTACCGGGCATATTGCTACGCTGGTGGTTTCAAACCCTGGTAAAACGCCTCTATCCTTTACATTAGGGCCATACCTCATTCCTTCTACCAAAAAATTTCAGGGGTATGCCGTTCCCGGAGTTGCTGAAATAACCATACCGCCAAAGGAATCGATAAGCATGCCGCTCCACGGATTTTGTACCAACCCGTACCTCCCCCCTGCGGGTGAAGGAGAGCAATTGCCTGATTTTGATTCATGGGTCAACCCAGACATGTTGCCCCCGATTGTGCCGGGTACTCCTCAAAGTCGCAAAGACGGTTTTATGCCTTTACCCTTTTCGGATGAAACCGGCGGCACTACCTACCCTGGTACCAATATTCCTTTTCCCTATACCATCGACATCGATGAACATCCCGAAGCCGCCGCCCGACTTGTTATCGATATTGTAAGAGCAATCGAGGATACCTATTCCGATTTATACGAAGCGGGGAGCATCCAAACCCCTTTTTCCGGCGACCCGCAACGGGAGAAAGACGCTATCGAGCAGCAGATCATTTGGCATGTGTTGGGTATTGTGACAGGCAGGACTTACGACCGCGACGATTTTCACGACAATATTATCCACCAGTTTGAATCCAATACCCAACAACCCATATCAGAAGCTCCTCCCGCCGCGCGCGACGAACTGGAAAAAGGAGTCGACGAGTTCTGGAATACTTTTACGCTGGTAGGTGTGGAAGCCAAAGTATTGCGCAAACCGTCAACGCCTGAAGAAGATAATAAAAACGGCAGTTGCCGACTGGTTTGTCCGCCCGAAAACGCGATTCTTGACGGTGAAGGTATTCATTTTGAATGGCAATGCGAAGGTGAAATTGAAGGCCCCCTCGGGCTTCGCCTCAGCTCTGACATTACCCCCCCAATCGAAATTCGAGGCCTGACGGGTACCGGTTATACCCATGCTCAGCCACTACACGAGGGCGCCAATTACGAAGCTGTTTTGATGTATCCTACACCAAACGGCATGGCAGAAGCCACGCCTATCTCGTTTTCTGTCGAATCGGATTGCTACCGCGAATTGCAAGCTATCATGCAGCGACTCGATTCTTTGTGGAAGTTGGTTCAAAATGCCCGCGACAATCTGGAAGGCAACCCACTGGTGGAAGAAGCTCGCACGATCGAAATGATTGCGAAAATGCTTAGCAATCCTAAAGATGCGATGGACATGTTCGACCAATGGCTCGGCGAGACGTTTCCTTTTCCCGATCTATCGGCAGTAGAAGATCCCGATGACTTGGTAAATTACATTAACACCAATATCAATACGATAAAACAAGCACTGGAATACGCCAAAAAGCTATTGCAATTTGCCGGTTCACAAGGTGGAGGTATCAACCAAAACCTGATTTCTAAAATTGACGCTGCTTTGTCCGCCCTGGAAAAGCAAGATGATTTTGAATCGATGTACAATAACCTCCGAAGCGCTATTACAGACCTCCGGGGTTTCCTGGGCGATCAAATACAGGAATATACCCAAAACAAGATCAGAGCAACCGCACAAAGGCTTCTGGCAAGCCGCCTCGGCGCCAAAGCTGCGGGCAGCATTATGTCGGCTGCTATGGACTCCTGGAATTTCATCAATGCCCTTATCCAAAAAGGTCAACTTGACGAAGCAAAAAAGCTGTATTACCTGATGTATTTCGATATGCTGAAAAAAGCGTACGAATGCCCGCGCTATCACATCGACGAAACCTGGAACTCGCCCACTAACGGCTTGCCTCAGATTGAATGGGCAGATTGCCGTGAAGTGAAAAATAAAAAAGTTACGCTAACCGCAGTTGTGAAATGCTGGGTCAAAAAAACCGGCGGCGCCCCCAACGAAGGCCGCTTCGAGCAACGCCGTATCAATTTTGCGGGCGGCGCCGGCCAACTCGTACGCCAATCTTTTACATCCGATTGCGACGATATCTGTGCTTTCCAGTTTCAGCTCGATTTAGCCGACCTGGCTGCCAAAGCCAATGGCTGTGAACATGCCTTTGTGGAAATTCAGGTTTCAATTGACGGCAAATCTTCCGGCGCTGTTTTTGGCGGGGTTTTCCGGCCATAGAATCTGTTCAATTTGATTTATTAATCAATTTGTTATGAGAAAATACTTCTACCTTTTTACTATATGTATGTTAATAGGCTTGGCAAATTTATCGGCGAAGGCCGGCAATATACCAGTAGCCGATTCAATTCCTGCCCAGTCCATTTGGAGTAAGATTGACCTGACGGGTAAGCGATTTAAGGAGGTGTTTGGCGCGCCCATCCCAAGGCAAATGAGGACCTGGCCTTATATAGTTATTGGCGGCGCCGTTGTCGGCGGTGGGGTCTATTTGCTTACTAATGATAAAGACGATTCCCCTCCCCCGTTGCCCGTGGCTAATGACGACCAAGCCGGTTTGCCCTGTGGGACGGCTTCTACTACGATTAATGTGTTGGCCAACGATACGGGCGAGGGTTTGTTTGTTTCAAGTGTAACCCAACCTACCGGCCCTACTGTTTCTATTGCTTCCGGCGGTAATCTGCTGATCTCAAATGTAGGCAGTACCGGTTTTTCTTTTGTTTATACGATAACCGACCAATTGGGCCGCTCTGAATCGGCTACGGTTACGATTAATGTATCCGATACCCAACCGCCAACGATCTCTTGTCCGCCGACGGCTACCGTACCCTGCGGCTCTTCTACCGACCCCTCCGTGACCGGCAGCCCTACGGTCAGCGATAATTGCACGCCGACGCCGCAGATTATGGTAGCTTTTTCCGACCAG
>JABWBR010000073.1 GCA_013360405.1 Saprospiraceae bacterium | reverse complement strand
GGCAATGGAGGTAACGGCAATGGAAATGGCAATGGAGGTAACGGCAATGGAAATGGCAATGGAGGTAACGGCAATGGAAATGGCAATGGAGGTAACGGCGGTGGTAATTAGACCGGGTGCAAACCTCCTTACCGAATTAAAAACAGAATAACAGAAAAAGAGCGCTCAAGAACGCAAGGAAGCAATTTCCTTGCGTTCTTTGTATGTAGGAAACTCGCGATATGCTTATTTCGAAAGAAAAATGTAAACAACTCAGCGACCTGGAGATTATCCGTAAAGCGTTAGAGGAAGTTGATTTTTTCTCGTGTTTATTTGATCGATACGAGGGTAAGCTTATGCGATATATCAAAAACCTAGCGCCGGTAAGCCACGACGAAGCCGAAGACATCCTGCAAGATTCATTTATCAGTATTTGGAAACACCTCAATGAATTTGACAACCGGCTAAACCTTTCCAGTTGGATCTACCGGATTGTACACAACCAGACCATTTCCGCCCTGCGCAAACGAAAATCATTCGGCAAAGACCGTACCGTGGCAATTGAGGAAGCCACAGAAGTCGTAGCGGACATTGAAAGAGATGCGGGTATAAATAAAGAAGAACTCATCAGAAAAGTGCTGGATCAATTGCCGCTGATGTACAAGGAAGTGCTGGTGTTAAAATTTCTCGAAAATATGCGCTACGAAGATATTTCCGATATTTTGAAAATTCCGGAAGGCACCGTAGCTACACGAATCAACAGAGCCAAAAAGGCGTTTCAGATGTATTCAGCTGATTTACAATTGGAAACCGATGAGGAATGAGCGTGTTCGTTTGTTCTAGTGGCCTTAGCTTTTTTTACATTTTAAAATAGAATGATAACTCGTGCCGATATTGGGAAAAACTTCGACAACGGTTAATCCCGATTCTTGCACCAGCTTGGTCATAGTCTGCAACGTATACATCTTACTATTGCCGTTTGCAATACAAGTAAAATAGAGCGAAGTACCGGTCAGGCAAAAACTGGCAGCCTCAAAAGTCTGGTTATCTATGAACGGTTCAAGTATATAAATCGAGGTATTTGGGGTAGAGGCACGAGCTACATTGGCTAAAATAGCACGTATTTCCTGTTCGGAAAAACAATCCAAAAACTGGCTCATCCAGATGGCGTCGGCGCCTGCCGGGATGCGCTGTCGCTCGTCGAGCAGATCGATCGGATAAAAATCGATACGGGGCAACAATCCCCTGGCTTCCGCATTTCGTTTGGCAAGCGCTAATTGTCCGGGCAAATCCAGTATCGTCAGTTGAACATCTCCATCATAGTCACAGCAGGCAAAAGACCACTCTCCTGAGTTGCCGCCAATATCAAAAATAGAGGCCGGCTTTTCCTGAAATACGATTTCCAAAGCAACAGGAAAAGCATTATCAGAATAAAAGTGATCAAAAGCAAACCAGGATTCTTTGACGTTATCGGGCAACTGCGATAAACCTTCGTATACCGTACTCCAGTTGCCCAGTTTTTTCAACCCCACGGGTTTGCCCGATTGAATGCTGCCGGTGAGCGATTTTGCGCCTTCATAACACACATCGTTTACAAAATTCAGGTTGACCTCCGTCATCCGGTCGGCATGTAGCATAAACCCTGTTTTGGTAAGCTGCACCGTGTGTTCATCGAGGTACCTCACCACGCCGGCGCCGGCCACAGCTTCGAGCAAAACACCGGCGCCATAACGGCTGATCCCGGTTTGGCGAATAATTTCAGCTATGCTGATCCCTTCGTAGTGCCGTCCCATCAATTCAAGGACGCCCAATTTTTTCAAAGCCATCACAGCCTGGAAGATGAGAGGGGCAAAGGCAATTTTCTGAGCTTCGTATTTGGCTTGAATGGCCGAAATTTCTTTATCCATGTCGCGTTTTGTTCGATAAAAATATGTTTTCTCCTTAACTTTAATAGGTAATTTTGAACGGATCGTCCAAACGCCCGACACCTTAACAATTGAAGCAATGAAAATACAGGCCATATGAAGCCATCAGACCGACTTATCGAAACCATCAAACAGCAGGGCATCCAGCCCGCGCCCAAGTGGCGCTATTCGTTGAGAAACGCCTTGGTCTGGGGCGCTTTTCTTGTTGATATCCTGTTGGGAGCGCTGGCATTTTCCGTTATTCTCTTTGCGATACAGCAAACTGATTTTAACGTACTCAGCCACCTGTCGCACTCCCGGCTGGAATTATTTTTGGGATTGTTGCCCCTTTTGTGGGTTATTTTCCTGGTCAGCTTCGTTTTTGTCGCTATGTATGCTATTCAATTTTCACCCAAAGGATACAAACTTACCCTGGCCCGCCGCATAGGATTTTGTGCCCTTCTCAGTATTTTATTGGGCACGCTTTTTTTCATTGCGGGAGGCGCCCAGAAGCTCGAACACGCTTTCGCCATGAATGTCAGCATTTACGACAGCGTACAGGAGAAAAAAACCAGGTTGTGGATGATGCCCGAAAACGGCTATCTGGCTGGAGAAATTACCGCCGTAGAGCCCGACAAAATTAGTTTGCGCGACTTCAATAACGCCCAATGGACTATTCGCTATACCGATGAAACTTTTGTAGCGCCGGTAATAAAGCTCGAGGTGGGCGAACAGGTGAAATTAATAGGAAAAATGGAAGCAGCCGGCACTTTCAACGCAGAAGAAATCCGCCCCTGGGGCGGGCAGGGGAAGCGGTGGAGGAAGGGGTAGGGGGTTGTCGGTTATCCGTTGTCGGTTGTCGGTTGTCGGTTGTCCGTTCTCTGTTGTCGGTTGTCGGTTGTCCGTTCTCTGTTATCCGTTGTCGGTTGTCCGTTCTCTGTTGTCGGTTGTCGGTTGTCCGTTCTCTGTTATCCGTTGTCGGTTGTCCGTTCTCTGTTATCCGTTGTCGGTTGTCGGTTGTCGGTTGTCCGTTCTCCGTTCCTTATCTTTGCCTCTTTGCCAGTAGAGACAAATCATGATTTGTCTCTACCTAACCAAACAGAGAACAGAGAACAGAGAACAGAGAACAGAGAACAGAGAACAGAGAACAGACAACAGAGAACAGAGAACAGAGAACAGAGAACAGACAACAGACAACAGAGAACAGAGAACAGACAACAGAGAACAAGAAAGGCCCAGCAACCTGCTGAGCCTTTGAGTGCCGAAAGTGGGAGTCGAACCCACACTCCCTTACGGGAACACGCCCCTGAAACGTGCGCGTCTGCCAGTTCCGCCATTTCGGCAATACTAAAATTTGGGTTGGTACCGAAGGTGGGAATCGAACCCACACGGTATTGCTACCACTGGATTTTGAGTCCAGCGCGTCTACCAATTCCGCCACTTCGGCAGGTGCCAGAGAAGTCACCTGGGCGCCCTTCTTTTAGTGCGTGGCAAATTTAGATAAGTTTTCCCGAATACGCAACAGGTATTTTCTTTTAAAATAATAATCTTTAATGGCTGAAAGCGCCTCAGGAGTAGCCTGCTGGTCGTCGTAGCCGATCAGTAAAGGTGCAACTTCCTCATATAGACCCTTTTCTAATTCGTCGACCTGGAGGGATACCTTTTTAAGCATTTCTTCCTCAAAATCGAATTCCAATTCCATGAGGGCTTCATTGAGTTCCATCATCTCCGCGAGAAAATCTGAGGGGACTTCGTTTTGGCCTTCCTCTGCCAGCACCTCTTTCAGATTGAGCACATATTGCATGCGGCTGTCGGGATCGGCGAGGGTGCGATAGGCTTCGTTATTGAGGGTAGACAAATGCAGGGCGTGGGCCTGTTCTTCGGGCGAGGTCGTCGCAAAAAAATCGGGGTGGTATTGCTTGCTGTTGGCGTAAAATTTGCGTTTCAGCAGGGCCTCGTCGAGCACAAAAGCAACCGGAATTTGAAAAAAATCGAAATAATTCATCTTACGAACCTTCTTTTCTGCGGTTGATTTCGTCCCTGATTTGTACGGCGCGCTCGTAGTCTTCCTCCGCCAATACATCCTGCAGCAACTTGTTGAGGGCTTCTACAGAATACGTTGACAAAGAGGTGTGGACTTCCGGCACTTCTTCTCCCATCTCAAAGCCTTCTTCGTCGTCTTCCTCCGTATCCTCCATTGACATGCCGGCGGCGTCGAGGATAAATTCGTAGGTGTATATCGGGCAGCCGGCGCGCACGGCCAGGGCTATCGCATCGGAGGTACGGGAATCTATTTCGAAGATCTCTCCTTCTTTGATGCAAACGAGGCGCGAAAAAAATATGCCGTCCAGCAAATTATTGATAATCACTTCTTTAATTTGTGCATTAAAGGTATCCAGCACATTTTTCAGCAAATCGTGGGTGAGGGGCCGGTTGGGCGTCATGCGCTCGAGTGCCACTGCAATAGACTGGGCCTCAAAGCTGCCGATCACCACTGGCAACTTTCTTTCGCCGTTTTCCTCGCTTAGCAGGATGACGTAGTTGTGCGACTGGGATACACTGGGGGAAAGTGCCACTATATTTAATAAGATCTTCTTCATCGCGTTTCATTGAAATAATTCAGCCTTCCGGCCGGCGCCGAATTCCAAAGTTAGTGGAATTTCTCCTTTTGTCAAGGCGCCGTTTCAAAAGCGCGCAAAGATAATAAATCCTCATCATCCAACATCCAACATTCAACATTTTAACGAGGTACCAGCTTCTGCCCTACCCGGCCTTCTGCAAACGAGGCGGGTTTGCCTTCTTCAAAGCGCTTGGATAGCGCCAAAGCTTCGAGGGCCTCCTCGTTCACTTCATTGCGATCGAGCGTTTCGATATGGTAGGTAATGGCATGGCCGCGATCGGTTAACATAGAAAACAAGGCGGCCAGCAATACGATACCGCCCACGGCGGCAGCCACGGCGAATTGCCGGATACTCAGCATGCGACTGTGCTGCCGGTGTCGGTCGAGGCGCGCCTCCAGGCGCTGCCACGATTGCCGGGAAGGCGTTTCTTCCAGCTTATGCGCATTATCCCTGAATAAATCAAACAATGTCTTTTGACGCTTCATGGCCATATTTATTTATAAAAAAGTCTCAAAGTCGTAAAGTCGAGATGTCACCTTCCCTCGTGCCTCGGGAAGATTACACTTCTTCGCCAAGTCTCCCCCTCTCCCCCTCTCTCCCTCTCTCCCTCTCTCCCTCCCCCACTCCCAGCATCTCGCGCAGCCGTTTTTTGGCCAGGATCAATTGCGACTTCGACGTATTAATACTGATGCCCATCAGTTCCGCAATTTCGCGGTGTTTATAGCCTTCCAATACATATAGGTTAAAAACCGTGCGATAGCCCATGGGCAGTTGATCGAGCAGGCGAAGGATCTCGCCGGCAGCCAGTTCCTCGTGTACCGATGGCGTGATGCGCAGTCCGGCAGCCGTCTCTACCTCCACGTGGTTCAACAAATGGTGATTGCGGCGAAGAAACATCAGCGATTCGTTGATCACAATACGCCTGATCCAGCCTTCAAAACTGCCGTCGCCCTTAAATTGGTGCAGGTTGGTGAACACTTTGAAAAACGCCTCTATCAATACGTCTTCGGCGTCTTGCGGCGCTTTCACATAGCGCTTGCACACCCCGAGCATCGTGGGCGCAAAGTGATCGTACAAAGCCTGTTGGGCCTTGCGATCCTCTTGCAGGCAAGCAGCTATGAGCGCTTTTTCATTCACACCGGTCGCTTTTTGTGTAAAGATGCATCATTAGACGCGTTTGGCGTATTAAAGCGGGGCACAACAAAAAAATAAGCGCCGCGTTTTCAATATCACTATTTTTGCGCACGATTTTAAAATATATAAAACAACCGGGTTATGATGTGGTTGGATAACAACAAGTATGTGCTTAGCGGCGGCGTAGACCCGCTGGTTTTATGCGAAAAATACGAATGCCCCCTCTACGTATACGACAGTGCCATTATGCAACGGCAGTACCAGCGCATGAAAAAGGCGTTTAACGTAAACCGCCTTCGCATTAATTACGCCTGCAAAGCGCTGAGCAATATAAGCATTCTCAAAGTTTTTAAGGAAATGGGCGCCGGCCTCGATACGGTGTCTATTCAAGAGGTATTGCTGGGACTCAAAGCCGGCTTCGAACCTCAGGATATCATTTATACCCCCAATTGCGTGGGTATTGAAGAAATCGGCATGGCGGTAGAACACGGGGTGCGCATCAATATCGACAATATCTCTATCCTCGAACAATTTGGGCAGTTGTACCCGCATATCCCCATTTGCATACGCATCAACCCGCATATTATGGCGGGAGGCAACCGCAAAACATCAGTGGGACATATCGATTCCAAATTCGGCATTTCTATTCACCAAATGCCCCATGTGCACCATGTGGTGGAAGCTACCGGCCTCAAAGTGGAAGGCCTCCACATGCATACCGGCTCGGGTATCCTCGATTCTGAGGTATTCCTGATCGGCGCCGAAATCCTTTTTAATATCGCCCGCGATTTCAAAGACCTCGACTACCTCGACTTTGGCAGCGGCTTTAAGGTGCCCTACAAAACCGATGATATTGAAACCGATATCGAAGAACTGGGCGAAAAGATCTCCGAGCGCTTCAACACTTTTTGCCAGGATTACGGCCGCGACCTGTGTCTGATTTTCGAACCCGGCAAATTCTTGGTGAGCGAAGCCGGTTATTTTTTTGCCAAAGTGAACGTGGTCAAGCAAACGACTTCTACGGTCTTCGCCGGACTCGACTCCGGCCTTAACCACCTGATACGCCCCATGTTTTACGACGCCTATCACGAAATTATTAATGTGTCAAAACCCATGGGTAAACCCCGCTTTTATACGGTAGTGGGTTATATTTGCGAAACCGATACCTTTGGCGCCAACCGCCGCATCGCAGAAATCAATGAAGGCGATATCGTCTGCCTGCAACACGCCGGCGCTTATTGCGCGACGATGGCCTCCAATTACAATTCGCGGTTCCGCCCCGCCGAGGTGCTTGTCCACAACGGCAAGGATTATCTCATCCGCCGCCGCGAAACAATGGAAGACCTCCTCCGCAATCAGGTGGAAATAGACGCGTTTGTTGGGGAAGTAACTGTGTAATTGATGTTGAATGTTGGATGTTGAATGTTGAATTATTCAAACATTAAGCATCAGACATTAAGCATTAAGCATTAAGCATTAAGCATTAAGCATTAAACATTAAAAAACATGACGCTTTCTACGCGCTACAATCCGCAAGAGACAGAACAACGCTGGTACCAACACTGGCTGGACAACAACTATTTCCATTCCGTACCCGACGACCGCGAGCCGTTTACGATAGTCATTCCGCCGCCTAATGTAACCGGCGTATTGCACATGGGCCATATGCTCAACAATACGATCCAGGATATTCTCATCCGCAAGGCGCGCCTCGACGGCAAAAACGCCTGCTGGGTGCCCGGCACCGACCACGCCTCTATCGCCACCGAAGCCAAAGTGGTGCAGTGGCTGCGCAAAGAAAAAAACCTCCGCAAAGTCGATATCACGCGCGACCAGTTTATGGAGTACGCCTACCAGTGGAAAGATAAATACGGCGGCATCATCCTGCAACAGTTGCGCAGATTGGGCGCTTCGTGCGACTGGAACCGCACGGCCTTCACGATGGATCCCGGCTATTACGCCGACGTGATCCGCGTTTTTGTCGATCTTTATCAAAAAGACAAATTGTATCGCGGGCTGCGCATGGTAAACTGGGATCCCGAGGCCAAAACCGTGTTATCGAACGAAGAGGTGATCTACGGCGAAGAGCAATCGCAGTTTTATTATATCCGCTACAAAGGCGAAGACGGCAGCGACGGCGTGGTGATTGCCACCCAGCGCCCGGAAACGATCTTTGCCGACGTGGCCATTGCGGTCAACCCCAAGGACGAACGCTACCGGTCGCTGGTAGGCAAAACCGTACTCATTCCCTTGATCAAAAGGGCAATCCCCGTCATCGCCGACGAATACGTGGATATCGCCTTCGGCACCGGCGCCCTCAAGATCACCCCCGCCCACGACCCCAACGACTATGAAATAGGCCAGCGCCACCACCTGCCAATAATCGATACCATCGCCGACGACGGGCGCATCAACGAAGCCTGTACGTATGCCCCCATAGTCGGCCTCGACCGCTTCGATGCCCGCAAACACATGAAACCGGCGCTGGAGGAAAGCGGCTGCCTGGTGAAAGTAGAAGACTATACCACCAATATAGGCCGATCGGAGCGCACCAACACGGTGGTAGAGCCTAAGCTGTCGCTGCAGTGGTTCGTCAAAATGTCGAGCCTGCGCGAACCGGCCCTGAAAGCCGTAGCCGATGAAGAAATCAAATTTTACCCCCCCAGCTTCCAGAACCTATACCGCAACTGGATGGAAAACCTGCGCGACTGGTGTATTTCACGCCAGCTGTGGTGGGGCCACCGCATTCCGGCCTGGTATCTCAAATCGGAAGCTTTCAACAAAGAAACCCATATTTTCGTAGCGGCAAGCGCTCAAGAAGCCCTCGAAATAGCCCGCCAACAAACGGGCAATGCCGCCCTGACCCTCGACGACCTGCGCCAGGATGAAGACGTGCTCGATACCTGGGCCTCCTCCTGGCTCTGGCCTATCAGCGTATTCGACGGGTTTAACCAACCCGACGGCGAGATCAAATACTACTACCCCACTTCCCTGCTCGTGACGGGCTGGGATATCATCTTTTTCTGGGTGGCGCGTATGATTATGGCCGGCTATGAGTTCAAAGGGCAGCGACCTTTCAATGCCGTATATTTTACCGGCATGGTGCGCGACAAGCAGCGCCGCAAGATGAGCAAGTCGCTCGGCAATTCTCCCGACGCCCTGCAACTCATTGACGACTACGGCGCCGACGGCGTGCGCTACGGCCTCTTGTCGAGCAGCCCCGCCGGCGGCGACCTGCTTTTTGACGACAAGCTCTGCGAAACCGGCCGCAATTTCTGCAACAAACTATGGAACGCCCTGCGACTGGTAAAAGGCTGGGAAATAGCCCCGCAAGCCGTTGATGCCGCTACCGCCGTCAACAACCAACTATCTGCCGACTGGCTGCACCAAAAACTACAATCGGTTATAGCACAACTCGACGAATTGTTGGCCGATTACCGCCTCTCGGAAGCCCTGATGCTGCTTTATAAGTTCATATGGGATGACTTCTGCTCCTGGTACCTCGAAATGATCAAACCCGGCTACGGGCAACCTATCGATCAAGCTACATATGACCGCACGCTCGACGCTTTTGAGGTGATGATGACCTTGCTGCATCCCTTTATGCCTTTTGTGACCGAAGAGATCTGGCACCAGCTGCGCGACCGCCTCGAAGGCGAAGATTGTATTGCGGGTGAATGGCCCTCGGCTACGGTATCTGATGCGGCTTTGATCAATAAAGTAGAAGAAGCCAAAACGGTGGTATCATCGATCCGCGAGATACGCAACAACAAAGGCATAAAAATCAAAGACCAGCTCAGTGTTTTTGTACAGGATACGCCCGCAGCACAAGCTCTTTTGAATACGCCCGGCATCAGAGAAATGATCAGCAAAATGGCCAACCTCGAAAAACTGGAAACCAGTACCGGCGAGGTAGCCAACAGCGTATCTTTCCTTGCCGGCGCCGAGAAGTTTTTTGTCGTGCTCAACCAGCAAATCGACCATACCGAAGAACGCGAACGACTACTGAAAGAACTGGCCTACCACCAGGGATTTGTGAACAGCGTTACGCAAAAGCTCAGCAACGAACGCTTTGTAAATAGCGCCCCCGCTAATGTAGTGGAGATGGAACGCAAAAAACTGGCCGACGGACAGGCGAAGGTTAAGAATCTGGAAGAGGCGCTGGCGCAGTTGGGGCTTAGCAGTTAGCAGTTAGGGCTTAGGGCTTAGCGGCTGACTGCTAAAAGCTAAGCCCTGATCGCTAGGCCCTAAGCCCTAATACCTCATCCTATCCTCCTTCGCCCTCCACTCCTCGAACAGGCGCAGCGCGTCTTCGCGGCCCAGTTGCGTCATAGGTATTTTGCGATCATTGATATCGGTCTGAATCTCCTCATAAATAAAGCTATCGTCAAAGCCGGCCTGGGAGGCATCTTCGCGGGTGCAGGCGTAAAACACGTGGTCGGGCCGGGCCCAGTAAATAGCGCCCAGGCACATAGGGCAGGGTTCGCACGACGTAAATAGCACGCAATCATCTAATTGAAAAGAATTGAGGTGGCGGCAGGCTTCACGGATAGCCACAATTTCAGCGTGTGCGGTGGGGTCGTTGGATGACGTGACCTGGTTATTTCCCCGACCGATAATTTGCCCGTTTTTGACCACGATGGCGCCAAAAGGGCCGCCTTCGTTGCGGTTCATACCTTCGCGGGCCAACTGAATTGCGCTAAGCATATTAGCTTCCTTCGCATCCTCCATAATTTACCGTTTTATTTTGGATTCAAATGTAGCAAATTCAGGTTATTACATACAAAAAGAGCCATCTTGTAAGGATGGCTCTTCTTGTTTAAGAGATGGCTGTCATTTTTCTCAGCATGAGACTTCGGTAGGTATACCAGTACAAAGACATTTCCTGACGGTTTTTAAGCTTGTTAATAGGGCCGTCGTTTACATAGTGTACCAGAATACCAAGTGTTGCGTTCGTGGGATTAATCTTCTGCGGTGTTTCATCGAGTACGGCTTTCACGTATGCGCTTAGTGTTTTGTAGCTCAGCATTTCTCCGGTACATTCGTAGATAAGCCAGCTAAGGCTTACGGCTTTACTGTAGTGGAGGGGGGTCAATTTTTCGCAAAACGCCTTGTCGTGCACCTTGGCCAACAAGTCGGCGAAGACTAAGTAATCAGGATGACACATCATTGACATGAATTTGGGATATTCATTAATACTACTAAGCCCTCTCAAATTACAAAAAATTTTGATTTCCAGCAGATTTCCAACAGGTTTCCAACTCAATTCCTTCAACAAGCGATTGATTTCGGTAGTTTTAGCACAATTTTCACACTAAAATTTTAATCAAATGAAAAACTTGTTACGCCTGATTCCCTATTGCGGTTTGGTATTGATGCTGGCATGTTGCGCTCATTCTGCACTTGGCCAAGGCAATTCCGGTTCCAATCCGGAATTTGTGCTTTTCAAATACTACAACTCTTTTCCAGGTTCGGTACTCCCCATTACCAACCTCTATGATTCCCTTGGAACGATTTACTTTAAAGCTAAACCCATGAATGGATCGCCATTTCGCAACAGCGTCTCCATTCAATCGCTCTTTGAAGGCCCAACCAACGTCGATAGCGTGAATGCTACTATGGTATTCCGCACCGGAGCTACCAAACAGCACAACCGCATGGCCATCACATCGCAGGGCTTAGTGGGTATCGGCACCCTTACCCCGCAGTTCAACCTGCACACTGTAGGCAATACCCATACCACCGGTGAATTCTGGGGTCGCATCCACTTTGACAAAAACCAACTCACCGATGATGCACCCAATACTTACATTGATGAATCGTATTTTGAACTCAAACGGCGCTCGGTGCTCAGCGTACCGGGAATGGGGCTGACGAAAGAATATGGCGGCCTGCTTACGCTCGGCCCTGGTGAAGATAGCTACGACCACCAGCTTTTCTTTGGTGAAGACGGCATCTATACCCGCCGGGAAGAAGGCAACGACCCGAGTTGGGGCGAGCCCTGGTACAAAATGCTCACCGGCGAAGATATCAACGGCGATCCCAACTATATCGCCAAATTTACCGGCCCTCACTCTTTGGGCAACAGCCAATTGTGGAACGACGGTGTGCAGGTAGGCATCGGTACCGCCGCACCTACCCCCGGTTATTTCCTCGACATCAACGGCAATACCCGGGTTGGCGGCAATTTCTTTGGCACAGGCACGGGGCATTTCGGCGGCAAAGTCACCATCGGCACTACCAATACGCCGGCTATGTTGGGCGTTGTCAATACCTCTGGCTATAACCTGTATGTAGAAGGCGGCATTCTTACAGATGAAGTATTGGTGCGTACTGGCTGGGCTGATTATGTTTTTAATAAAAATTATCACTTAAACAGCCTGGACGAAGTGGCCCAACACATCGAACAAAAAGGCCACCTGCCCGGCATGCCATCGGCTGCCCAGGTAGAACAGGAAGGCCTCAAACTGGCTGAAAATGCCGTTAATCAGCAGGTAAAGATCGAAGAACTATTCCTGTACCTGATACAGATGGACAAAGAGGTCAAAGCGCTGAAGGCCGAAAATGCAGCACTCAAGGAAAAAGTAACCCAATTGGAAAAGCGATAAGCGAAGCCCGATTTTTTCACATTCACCAAACACCTGAATGAAATGAAAGTAGCAGGTATTATTGCCCTGTTGTTGCTGGCTTTCGCTTCCGCTCATGGACAGGCTTACCGGGCCATTATCGAAAAAAATGCCCAGAAGTCTTTCCATGAAATACGCAAAGAAGTGGAAACCTACTACGCCGACAAAGACAAAGGGCGCGGATCAGGATACAAACAGTTTAAGCGTTGGGAATATTATAACGCCAGGCGGCTCGACGAATTCGGCCGGCTGCAAAATGTGCCCAAGCGCTTGCTGGATGAATTTACCCGGTATCAGATGGCTTACGTACAGCCCCCCGATTTGAATTTCGACTGCGAGTGGGAATCGCTCGGCGGCCAGGCATACCAAATTATTACCAGTGGCCACAATGGCGGCTTAGGGCGCGTCAATTGTATCGTGCTCGACCCCGCCGACGCCAATATTATCTACGCCGGCACACCCGCCGGCGGCCTCTGGCGCACCACCAGCGCCGGCGGCTGGAACCCCGGCAGCAGTAACACTTCGTTCTGGACGCCCCTGTCCGACGGACTGCCCAATATCGGCGTCTCCGGCATCGCTATCGATCCCGGCTCGCCAATGGGCTCTCGAACTATCTATATCCTCACCGGCGACGGCGACGGCACCGACAATCCCTCCCTCGGCGTACTCAAATCACTCGACGGCGGCGCCACCTGGTACCAAACCGGACTGAGCTGGGGAACCCTCGACTTTAACTACGGCTATAAACTGGTTATGCATCCCGAAAATGCCAATATCCTGTTTGCCGCCACTACTGACGGTATTTACCGCACGCAAGACGCCGGCATCACCTGGACGCAAGAACTCGGCGGGCGAATCTATGATATCGAATTCCGCCCAGGAACCCCCGATACGATGTACGCCGTTGGTCCAAATTCATTTTTCCGCTCACTCGACGGAGGCCTCAATTGGACGCCCAATACTACCCTGGGCTGCGCGCCCACACCCTCGGGCTCTCGCATGGCCGTGGCCGTCACCCCCGCCGACCCCGACTTCGTGTACGTATTGGCCGGCGGCAACCTGCTCGATGGCATGGGCAACGCCATGGCTGGCACATTTACCGGCGTCTTTCGCTCTACCGATAGCGGTGGCTGCTTCAACACCCGTTCTACGACGCCCAATATCCTCGACGGCTCTACCGGCGGTACGGACACCCGACAGCAGGCAGGCTACGACCTTTGCATCGCCGTGTCGCCTACCGACGAAAACGAGGTTCACGTGGGCGGCATCAATAGCTGGCGTTCGCTCGACGGCGGCCAAACCTGGGCCATCACCGCCCACTGGAATGAAGCCTCTGCCGGCGCCGGCGATTATAACCACGCCGACGTACACGCCATCGAGTATATCGGCAATACCATCTATTCGGGTAGCGACGGCGGCATTTGGATATCTACCAATGAAGCCGACGACTGGCAAAATATTTCCCAGGGCCTGAAAATCAGCCAATACTACCGCATCGGCGTCTTCAGCGATGGCGGGGTCGATTACGTAGTAGGCGGCACCCAGGACAACGGCCTCAACCAATACAGGGACAGCGGAGCCGGTTTCGGCAACCTCGAACACTGGGAAGGCGGCGACGGCTTTGAATGCTCTATCGACGTGGCCGACGATTTTGTCTTCGGCGCTACCCAAAACGGACGCATCTGGCGGCATAATTATGTAACCAACGCCTTTACCGAGGTCTCACCCAACGATACCGGCGCCTGGCTTACCCCCCATGCTTTCGACCCGCCCAACGACGCCATTTTAGCCGGTTATACCGACGTATTGCGCTCCACCGACCACGGTGGCAGCTGGACCGACATATCCAACGGACAGATCGGCAATGGGCTCTGCTCTCAAATCACACTTGCGCCATCCAACAGCAATGTGATCTATGTGGCCGTTGATAACAGCCCCGGCGCCGCTCTCTTCCGCACTACCGACGGCGGTACCAACTGGAACAATATTACCGGCACGCTGCCCGTGGCCAATAATATCATCACTTATATCGCCGTTGACCCCAACAACCAGGACAGGGCCTGGGTGACTCTCGGCGGATTTGTACACACCACCAATTCAAATACAGGTTTCCAGGCTGCCAACAAGGTATTTTTTACACCCGACGGCGGCGTCACCTGGAACAATATCAGCGGCACCCTGCCCAATATCCCCGCCAACTGCATCGTATATCAAAACGGCAGCAACGATGGGTTGTATGTAGGGATGGATGTCGGCGTATACTATCGCGACAACACGATGACCGACTGGATTTTGTTCAGCAACGAACTGCCCAATGTGATCGTCAGCGAGCTCGACATCAATTACACCACGGGCAAAATCTATGCCGGCACTTTCGGCCGTAGCGTCTGGTGTTCGGATTTGTTCAGCGCCTGCAACAGGGAATGCCTGAATTGCCCCACTTTTGCGGGCATCCAGTCGCCCTCCAATACGTATTCTTCTGAAAACTGCATCTATTCGTCAGTCGAAGTCTTTGACGATGCAGCGATAACCTATGAAGCCCAGGAATTCATCCTTCTGCAGGACCGCTTCCACAGCGACGGCGATGACCGATCGATATTCCACGGAATCATCACGCCTTGCGTAGAAAGTCTGACCGCTCCGCCGACCTACCTCGTCAACCACAGAGGCCTACCCGGCTTTTATATCGGCACACTGCCCGGCGCCGCCGTTGCGGGTTTCAAATGGAACCCCTTCGGCGAGCCCAAACCGGGCAAAGGACTGGAAGTCTTCCCCAATCCGACAAACGGTTCGCTACGTCTCAATTTTGAACTGGCCGCCGATGACCAGGTATTTATCGCTCTGTACGACATGACCGGCAAAAAAATTACGGACATGGAAAGCGGCTCGCAATTAACGAAAGGCAAGCACCAACGCAATTACGACCTGCGCCAACTCAGCAGCGGCACGTATATTCTCGAGCTGATCTGCAATGGAGAACGCCGGTATGAGGCAGTGGTGAAGTACTAGGAAATGACAGAGATTTGAGGGGGAGAGTGTGAGAGGGAGAGAGGGAGGGAGCTTAGGTTCTCACCCTCCCACACTCCCACACTCCCACACTCTCACACTCTCACCCTCAAACCGTGCAAACATGGCAATTCATGAGAATATTCTTGATTTTCGCAGTAACCCTATTAGGCATCCACAGCTGCACCGCCCAGGTCACCAGCCCCGAGCAGCCCAAAAATCCCTGCGACCCTCCCCCACCCTGCCTGCCGGCTAAAGAACAGCTGTTTTCGTTTGTTTTTGAATGGAAAGCTTCCAAACGCAGTGCGGAGCTTCCGCTGGTAATCAACTCGCCGGCAAAAAAAAGCGAAGACGGGCCGATTGTCACGCTGCCCATGACGCAAGCCGCCGATACCTATCGGGTATTGTTCAACGACCCATCGGCACTTAGCTGGCAGGATAAAAACCGCTTTACCGCCTACCTGCAAACCGGCAAGCGGATTGATACGCTTCACTTTACGGTAAAAGAACTTATCAGGGATTGCTGCCCACAATTGGTCATCCTGAAAATCTACCAGAACGGCAAGTGTATTTGCGAGGACTGCCCGGCGAAGCAGCCGGTGAAGTGGCGGAGATAGGGGACATTGCGACTTTACGACTCGTATGAGCGACTAAAAATCCGCAAGCCGTCACCCCCCTAGCCTTTCCGTAGCCGTCACCCACTACATCCCTCCGTGGCCGTCACCTCCCCGGCAATTCCCTGGCAATATCAAAAAAAAACAAAATCATCACGGGCAGTGCTTTGGACGTTTTAGTAATAATGCGTTATTTTACCCAATAACCATTCATCCCTAAAAAGCATTGCCTGATGAATTGTCAAGCAAAAAAGCAAATATTCTTCTTATCCGCCTTCTTGTTGTTAGCCTTGGCGAACCGGGTATTCGCCCAAAGCATACCCCTGCTGAGCAACCCCTCGGCTTGCCAGCTCAATCTGCCTATTGTAGACAACAACTGCCCGGAAAACGCCGTCTATTATCAACCCAACGAGTTTCATATACAAGTAAATAACGCGCCTCCCGGTGCGATGGGCTTGCAGGTTTATTTAAAAGAAGTACACCTCACCATCCGCCACAGCTGGGCCGGCGACCTCGATGTGTTGCTGATTGCGCCCAACGGCCGCTCGGCTTATCTTACTTCCGATAACGGCGGCGGCGATGACAACTACGGCAATCCTTTTGACCCAACCTGCGAAGAGCATGTCACTTTTGCCGTGGGGGCCTGTACTTCAATTACGCAGGGCGCACCGCCCTTTACCAATACCGTCTACAGGCCCGAAGACGAATTTTACGTATTTAATGACAGCCTCACCGCAGCCAACGGCATTTGGAAATTATTCCTCTGCGATGACGTAGAATTCGATACCGGCGCCCTGGATTATATCAACCTCGTTTTTGCCCCCATAGAATGCCTGCCGCTCACCGCCGTGCAAGTGCTGGCGGTTGATACTACTACCGTGACCGTGGGTTGGACCCCCGATAATTTCTGCGGCACGACGGTTATCGAGTACGGACCTCCCGGATTTACGCCGGGTACCGGCTTTTCTGCCGGCCCGGGCGGCACAGTCGCTTTTGGCGTCTGCCCGCCCGTTGACCTCACCGGTTTGGCGCCCGACAGCAACTTCGACATCTATGTGCGCCGATTCTGTAGCGGCTTTTTTTCGATCAATTCCTGTGTGGTTTCTACCCATACCGGCTGCGACCCTCCACCCATTACTATCGTAGAAGATTTTAATACCCAAAATAATTGCGCAGCAGCCTGCCCCACCAACTGCGAATTAACCGGCCTCTGGCGCAACGGCCCCGGCGATGAACACGACTGGATCGCCTATGGCGGGGGTACGCCTACACTCGGCACGGGCCCAACAGACGACCTGCCCGGCGGCGGCAAATATGTGTATATAGAAACCACCGGTAATTCTTGCGCTTTTGGCAGCAAAGCCATGTTGTATTCCAGTTGCATACAACTCAATAAGATGGGGGCGGATACCTGCCACCTGTCTTTTAACTACCATATGTACGGCGCCAATATCGGCACTTTGCGGTTGGAGGTTTCTACAGACGGAGGTTTTAGCTGGAGCACCCTCTGGCAGCAGAGCGGCAATATGGGCAACCAATGGAATAAAACCTACCTGAGCCTCGACAACTACCCCAATGGAACGGTGATGCAATTTCGGTTTGTGGGTATTAAAGGAAACGGCTCGCGCGGCGATATCGCGCTAGACAATATCGTCTTTTACGGGTCGACCAACCTGGGTTTTCCCGATACGCAATATTACGTCGACGCCGATGCCGACGGCTACGGGCGCCCCGGCGATTATGTATTAAGTTGCAATAATAATGCCCCGGCCGGATATGCAAATAACGCCCTGGATTGCAATGACAACAACCCCTTGATAAATCCTGGAATGCCCGAAATAGCCTGCGACAATATCGACAATAACTGCAACGGCCCCGCCGACGACCCCATTTTGCCCACTCCCCTGGCAACCAGCGATACGATTTGCTCGGGGCAGCAAGCTGTCGTTTGCGCCGTGCCTCCCTCCGGGCAGAGTATACTTTGGTATGGTTCTTCTACGGGCAATGACCTGCTCCATTTTGGCAATTGCTATATGCCCGTTTTGCCGGCCAATAATACTTTAAATCCCGTTGAATACAGGTATTTTGCCAGTGCGACCAATTTCACTTGCTTTTCGGGCATACGCGCCGAAGTCGTAGTCGTCGTAAATCCCAACCCCGACCTCAGCGCAGCCCCCGTGCCGCCAATTTGTCCGGGTGAGTCGTATAATCTGGCCTCTACGTCCGTTTCCGATGCTAACCTGACGGGAGGTCTGCTCACTTTTCATAGCGCCACGCCGGCCCATGCCGGCAATCAACTTGCCCCACCCATTGTGTCGCCGCTTATTTCCACCTCGTATTACTACCTGATGACGACAACGGCAGGATGTACGGACGAGGGGACGATTTTACTGGGCGTAAACGAACAACCCGGCATTTTACTAGCGCCGGCAGATTCGTTTTCACTATGCAAAGACGCCGCAACTACCATTTCCGCCAACGGCACAGGAGGCGCCGGCGCTTACGAATATGCCTGGAGCAACGGCGAAAACTCGTCGGCTATCGAGGTTTCGGGGGGGCAGCAATCCGGTTTGAGACAAGTGTTCGGCGTAACCGTCACCGATGGATTGGGCTGTATCCGCATAGACAGTATCATAGTCACGACGACCAATAGCATTGATTCTATTGCGCGCTCAGTTGTGAATGTTACTTCATGCTCAGGTACCAACGGCAGTATATCATTAACCCCGCTCAACGGTTTAGCACCGTTCAGCTACAGTTGGTCGGGCAGCAACGGCATAACCGGAACAGTGTCGGGTATACCCGGTGGCTATACTATTGCCAATTTGCCGCAAGGCGAATATCGCATAACGGTGACCGACAATTCGAGCGCCATGTGCCAATTGGTACTGCGCTCGGTGCTTGTGCAAGGGCCTGCCGCAGTGGTAGAAGACATTGACATTTTCCATGTAACATGCCCCGGCGGAAATGACGGGCTGATCTGCCTGACCGTGGACGGCAACAATCCGTCGATTATGTGGAGCAATAGTATGACCGGCGCATGTATTGAAAATCTGAGCGGCGGCGCTTATTCAGTAACAATTACCGACGGGGATTGCGTAACCGTGCTTAACGACTTGATAGTAGAAGAACCCGAACCCATCATTATCAAAGCCGTCCTCACCCCGCCTTCCTGTCACTCATCTGCCGACGGCAGCATTGACGTGGATGTATTTAACGGCACGCCCGGCTATTTCTATTTGTGGAGCAACACCAAAACTACGGAAGATATTCACAACCTGACGGCAGGTACCTACACGATCACCGTCACCGATTTAAGGGGCTGTACGGCTACTGCCAGTTTCACATTGGAAGCCCCCGATACGCTCGAAGTAGTTAGCGTCAACCAGGCTATGGTCAGTTGTAACGGGTTATCCGACGGTTTCCTTCTCGTGGGTGGACAGGGGGGTACGCCGCCTTATCAGTATGTGTGGAATACGGGCCAAACCGGTCCGCTGCGACTTGGACTTCCCGCAGGAAATTATACCGTTACCGTTACTGATTTTAAGGGTTGTTCCCGAAGTCATTCTTTTTCTATCACCCAACCTCCGATACTAACGCTCGCAATTGTCGATATCAACCATCCTACCTGCCTGGGCAACAACAACGGTTCTATTACCGTCATGGGGCAAGGGGGCTCGCCACCGTATCAGTACGTGTGGAATGTCAACCAAACGGGCAACCAGGTCAATAACCTGGCCGTCGGCAACTACAATGTTTTTGTAAGAGATGTAAATGGCTGTACGAGCCAACCGACGAATGTCGTACTCTCACCAACCTCTACGCTCAATCTGGGCATACAGGTTATCCCACCGCCCTGTGTGGGCCCGGCTTCCGGCGCCATCACGCTGACACCGATGGGTTCTGCTCCGTTTGCCTACCAATGGGCCAGAGGCGATATGAGCGCTATGATAACCCAGGTTGACGTAGGTACATACCCCGTAACAATTACCGACGGACAGGGCTGTATTTACGATACGACTATTACGGTTGTTGCCCCGCAAGTATTTGACATAGAGCTGGCCACTCAACAGCCCACCTGCGCCGGTGTGGCTGACGGATTAATTGACGTGCTGGTGCTGGCATCAGGAACCCCACCTGTCTTTTTCAATTGGAACGACGGTATTCAACAGGCAGACCGCAACAACCTCGGGCCCGGCAATTACCAGCTAACCGTAACCGATATCGGCGGATGTCGGTTTGTGACCGATACGGTTGTGATGAGCGCTCCTGATCCTTTGGCATTAAAAATTGAATCCATCGGTGAAATCACCTGCTTTGGCGATTCTTCTGCTTTTGTAGAGATCAATATAGTTGGGGGTACTCCGCCCAACAGCTACCAATGGGTTAACCTGGGACTGGACACCGAAGACGTCTACGATTTACCCGCCGGCGAATACCGCCTGATCGTGCTCGACATCAACAATTGCCCCATAGATACCTCCTTTATCTTCGAATCGCCTCTACCCTTAACGGCAAATATCGAGTTGGCCGCCGGCCTGCTCTGCGACCCCGAATCGGCCGATACATTGAGCGCCGTCATCAACGGCGGCACAATGCCCTATCACTATTCCTGGAGCAACGGCGCCACCAGCGCCATTCTATATGACGCAGCTCCCGGCGATTATATACTGACTATCACAGACGACAACGGATGTAATGCGGTGACGCCCACCTACAAACTACGCGAAAGGCCGCCTGCACTGGTGCTCGATAGTTTTGTCGTGACAGGGATTAGCTGTTTCGGCGCCGCCGATGCAGCGATGCAAGCCGCTATCAGTGGGGGGTCGGGGCAATATTTATACCATTTTACTCCCTCCTACCTCACACAGACAGGCGATACGGTCGTCAACGTGGGCCCCTTGCTGATGTCTCCGCAGTACAGCGTGACCATTACCGACTTAACCACGGGCTGCCAGGTTGCCGCCCCGCCCCAATCCGTTACAGAGCCGTTGCCGCTGCTCATCTCGCGCGATGGCGTAGACGAAGTAAATTGCTTCGGCGGCTTTGACGGCGGTATTTATATATCCATTTTCGGGGGCACTTCGCCCTACCAATATAACTGGTATGATAGTTCGGGCAATCTCGTTTCCAGCAACCAGGATTTGACAAACGTACCCGCTGATACGTATACGGTTTTTGTCACCGATACGAACGGTTGTATGGCTTCCCTTACCGATACCAATGTGGTAGAGGTCAATACGCCTATCCAATTAACCGATTCGCTGACCTTCTCCACGCCGGTCGTGTGCAAAGGCGACACTACCGGCGCACTTGCCATAACCGTCATGGGCGGCGCGCCTCCTTATTCCTATGTGTGGAGCAACGGCAGCCATAGCGAAGACCTATCCGGTATCCCAGCAGGTTTGTATGCGCTTACCGTGACCGATTCGGATACCTGCCGGGCTATTTTTCCGCTATTGGTAGTAGAAGAACCCGATAGCGCATTAATAACTGAAATTGAAGTTACGCCTCCCGCTTGCTTTAATGATTCCAATGGCGCTATTGTAAGTACGGTAAGCGGGGGCATTCCCCCCTATACATATAGCTGGGCCCGTGCGGGTAATATTTTAGAAAATCAAACAGGCCCCCAATTGACTCAACTAAACGAAGGGCCCTATACCCTCACCGTGCGCGACTCCAACGATTGCGTAAAGGTGTACGATATATTCCTCGATGCCCCCGATCTGCTTGTGGCCGCCATAGAAACCGGTACGGATCCTTCCGATGGCAGCGTGATAGCCACGGTAGTTATTGAAGGCGGTACGCCTGATTATGCCATAGTGTGGAATACCGGCGCCGCCAGCGATACGATACATCCACTCGTTTCGGGTACGTATAGCGTAACCATAACCGATGCAAGCGGGTGTACTGCCGGCGCAAGCGCCGTGGTAGTTGGTACCGACACGCCTGCCGCAAACCACGTTGTCAACTTATTCCCCAACCCGGCACAAAGCCAGGCCACCTTGTTGTGGAGATTTGCGCAGCCAATGGCGACCCGTCTCTCTATTTTTGATGCAAGCGGCAAAAGGGTATTTACCATGCCTTTGGGTACGACAATGGAGGGAAGTTACCTCCTGCCGCTCAGCGAACTAAGCGGAGGCGTATTTATCATAAAATTGGAAGCGCCCGAGTCTGAATTTTCCTACATCAACCGGCTCGTGCTCATTCGATAATCTTGAACGTCGTGCGGCGGTTGGCCTGGTGCTCGTCTTCTGTGCAACGCGTACAGAGGCAATCGACCTCCGGAATAGTCTCGCCGTAGCCTTTGGCCGCCAGCCTGGTCGGGTCGATGCCCTTCGAGATCAGGTAGTCGACGGCAGATTGGGCGCGTTTTTGTGATAGATCTTCATTGTAGCGGTCGTTGCCGCGGCAGTCTGTATGCGATGACAATTGGATTCGAATAGCCGGGTTGAGTTGCAGATTTTCTGCCAGCGCATTAAGTGTAGGTTGGGCGTCTTCGCGAATATCCCACTTGTCGAAATCGTAATAAATATTTTCCAGCCTGATCTCTTTATCCAGATAGATCCGGTCGAGCACAATTTCCAACTCGTAACGCATCACGGGGTTTTCGGGGTCTTTTCCCAGTCCGCGGGTGCTAAACGCCGCTTTATTGCTGAGGTAGCCCGCTCTGGCGGCCACAAAGTCGTAGTCGGCCTCCTCGGCCAATTCGAGGGTAAAATAGCCTTCCTCGTTTACCTTCACCGATTTCAGCTCTTTGCCTACGCGTATTTCGACGGTAGATTCCGGCAGCGGTTTGCGGCCCAATACGCGGCTATTGGGGTCGCCGGCTGCTTCGTGGATTTTTTCGAGCACGTAGCCGTCGAGAATCATTTTGTAGGCAATATCTTTTTTCACCGGTGGTTCGATAACCGGAGGCGGTATTCGTTTTTCAAAGCGATAGATATCGTCATTACCTGCGCCGTTTTCGCGGGTAGAGGTCAAATAGCCCTGTTGAAGTACGCCATTTTTTCGCGGCGACTGGTAATCTACGACAAAACCGAAATCGTCGCCACCTGAGTTGATAGGCGGTTTGAGGTTAAATACCGGCGCCCAGGCGCCATTGCTGAGTTTGTATGTTTTAAAAATATCGAGCCCGCCCATGCCGGGGTGATGATCCGAAGAAAAATAAAGCGTATCGCCGTCAATCACGGGAAAGCGCTCATTGCCTGGCGTATTGATGTTACGGTTGAGCAATTGCGGAGCGCCCCACTCGCCGCCGCTTTGGCGTTCAGACATATAGATATCAAAACCGCCCCAGCCGTCGGGGTGGTTGCACGAGAAGTAGAGCTTTTTGCCGTCTTTTGATAGACTGGGGTGCCCATAATTGATATTTTCTTCTACAAAAGAAAGAGGCTTGGCCGGCGACCAGCCACTGCCCATCCATTCGCTTACCATCAGCTTGCAATACGCATCCTGGCGTTTATCGCCATTGAAACAACGGGTAAAATACGCTTCCGCGAAATTATTGGCAAAAGCCACCGTACCTTCGTTATTGGCGGTATTGAGCGCTTCGTCGAAAGGAAAAACGTCGTTGGTAGTCAAATTGACGAGGTACAAATCGGAAAAGTCGTTGCCCGTCCAGTTGTATGTTTCTTCACCGGTGCTGCCCTGCCTGTCGGAAGTTATCACAAGCTGGTTATCGCGGTATAGCGAGGGCGAATAATCGGCTTTTCCCGAATTAAAGGCAGATAATTCCACCACATAATCGGGTTGTTTGATCTTTTTCCAGCCTGCGGCAATTTCACAGGCGCTGATTTCCCTTCTGTATTCGTAGGGACTGCCGATTTCGATGCCCAACTCCTTGAAAGCCTGCATGGCCTCTTCATAGCGCTCGGCCCGTTTGAGTGCAAAAGCGTATTCTTTCAAGGCATCTACGCCGTATTGGTTGTCGTAGGCCGTGCGGTACCACTGAATAGCCTGGGGACTTTTGTTGATAGCTTTGTAGCTTTCTCCCAGCAAAAAGGCCAGTTTTCCTTTTTCCAGGCGGGTATCCGCTTTTTTGTATTCTTTTTCCAACATAGAAGCGGCCACAAAAAATTGCTTGCGCTCGTATGCGGTGCGGCCGTCTTTTATTTTTTGGGTGTATTGGCATGCCGCCATTGTAAGTATTAATAAAATGCCGGCGGGTATAAAGCGGATTCTCATGCAGTCTTTTTTTTAAAAAACGCCTGTGGGCTTACTTTGTTGTTAGAAATGACTACGCCCCTTTCCCGGCAAGCGGAAAAGGGGCGTATTATTTATATCACACTTATAGCACACGAGGTTGAAACCTCGTGTTGAATGCTGTGAATGCTAAGATTTCGCCTTGGGGGCAGCAGCGCGCGCGAAAGCCCTTTTGACGGCTTCCTTGCGGCCTTTGATGCCCGCGATGAGGTCTACTACAATCGAAGAGGCGACAAACACCGATGAATAGGTACCGAACAAGATACCCAGCAGCAAGGCAAAAGCAAAACCTTTGATACTGCCGCCACCGAAGATAAACAACACCGTAATCGTGATCAACGTAGTACCCGAGGTATTCAGCGTACGGCTCAGGGTGCTGTTGATGGCGCGATTAAATACCTCTTCTTTGGGCTGCCCCGCAAACTGGTTGCTGAATTCCCGTATTCGGTCAAATACAATTACCGTGTCGTTGACCGAATAACCGATCACCGTCAGGATAGCCGCAATAAACGCCTGGTCGATCTCCATAGAGAAAGGCAAAATGCCGTAGAACATCGAGAACATACCGATGGTGATGATCACGTCGTGGAACAAAGCCAATACGGCGCCCAAGCTAAACTGCCACTGGCTGAATCGCACGGCCAGGTAGATGAAGATCGCCAGCAGCGAAAACCCGATAGCCAGGAATGCGCTACTTTTGATGTCGTCGGCTACGGTAGGCCCTACCTTGCTTGAGCTGGTAATATGCGTACCGGTAGCATCGGTTTGCTTGAATTGTTCGATATCGAGCGAACCGCCCGCTATTTGATTGACGCCTTCAAACAATTTAGCCGCTACTCGTTCCGACGCGTCTTCGCCCGTATCATCGATCAGGTAGCTTGTCGTAACGTTAAACGTATTTTCGGTATCGATTACTTTTACCACCGGCGTAGACCCAAACGAAGTAGTAAGCGCTTCGCGCAATTGCTGGGCCTCTACTTTTTGGCTGTTGTCAAACTGTACGTTGTAGGAGTAACCGCCCTTGAAATCCACACCCAGTTCGAAACCGCGCGTGAAGAAAGAGATGAGACTCATCACTATTAGCGCACCGGAGAAAATATAGCCCAGTTTGCGCTTGCCCATCCAATCTACATTGATATGAGCGAGGAAATTTTCAGATATTTTCGTCCAGAAGTTGATCGTCTTACCCTTGGTAATTGTCCACCAATCCAACATCAGGTGGCCTACCAGAATGGCGGTAAACATAGACGACAACACGCCTACGATCAACACTACGGCAAAACCTTTGATAGGGCCCAAGCCGAAGTAGGAAAGGATAATGGCGGTTAAAAGCGTAGTTACGTTGGCGTCGATGATAGCCGAATAGGAGTGTCGGAAACCTTCGGCGATAGACATCAGCAGCGACTTGCCTTCCCGCAATTCTTCCTTGATGCGTTCAAAGATGATTACGTTGGCGTCAACCGCCATACCCATGGTGAGCACGATACCAGCAATACCGGGCAGCGTGAGTACCGTACCGATGGAAGCCAGCGTACCGAGGATAAAGAACACGTTGGCAATCAGGGCGATAATAGATACGATACCGCCTTTTGCGTAGTAGAATACCATAAATGCCATCACCGCTACAAAGCCGAGAATGATGGCCCACAAGCTGCGGTTGATGTTTTCCTGGCCCAAAGAGGGGCCTACCAGCGATTCCTGGATGATGCGCGTTTCAGCCGGCAGTCGGCCGATTTGCAGGATATTGGAAAGGTCGGTAGCTTCTTGTATCGAAAAATTACCCGTGATCTGGGTATCGCCGGTAGTAATCGGGTTGATTACGCGGGGGCTTGACACCACCTCGTCGTCGAGCACGATGGCGATTTCGCGGTTGTTGTCGGCAGCGGCGGCGGTAGTCACCGTTCCCCAGATTTTCGAGCCCGTATTGTCCATTTTCAGGCTTACGGCAACTTCGCTAGAGTTGGGGTCGGGGCTGGCGCCGGCTTGCGTGACGTGTTCGCCGGTGAGGGCGGCCTTGCCGTCGCGCTCTGCTTTGAGGCCGAGCAATTCGTATTCTTCCGTAAATTCACGGGTTTGCTGATCTTTGATCGGATCTTTCGACCAGCGGAAGATGAGGTCGGAAGGGAAGAAACGCTTGATATCTTCGCGATTGAGATATTCGGATATCTGGTCGCGCTGATTTTTCTTGGCAGTACCCATTACTGCCAGTCCGGCGGCGCCCGTAGAATTGAGCGTAAGCAGGTCGAACAACGGACCCTGGTCGGTATTCTGGCCGTAGATGGTATCTAGTTTGACAATGCTCGTCTTGTCCTGGTTGCCCAGCGAATCGGTAGCGTAAACCGTGTCGATGCGCGTAATTTCGCGGCGCAGTACCGTGTCGCCCGATTCGGTTTGCTTCAGGCGCTGGTTGGCATCGATAAATGCCTGCACGATACCCGCGTCGTTGATGCGGTACAGGTTCCAGAATTCCAGTTTGGCGGCAGCCTGCAGGAAATTGCGCGCGCGCTCGGGGTTGTCGATGCCGGGCAATTCTACCACGATAAGGTCGCGGCCGGCGTCGAGCGACACGTTAGGCTGGGTAACGCCCAGCTTGTCAATACGCTCTTTGAGGAGCTTGAAAGTGAGATCTACCGTTTCATTTGCTTTTTGGCGAATGACGGTGATGACCTGGCTGTTATCGGTATCGAATTTGATCTGGTCGCGAAGCGCTTCATTTTTAGTAAAAATAGGCGCCATGCTTTTGCCATTGGACACTTCGTTCCAGGCATTGGCAAACAGCGTCACGAAGTCCGATTGTGCATTTTTCTGGGCTTGGGTCGCCTTTTCAAGGGCATCGAGGAAAGTGGGATCCTTGCTGTCGTTCGACAGTGCCTTAATGAAGTTTTTCAGGTCTACCTGCAATACCACACTCATACCGCCTTTGAGGTCGAGGCCCAGCGCCAACTGCTGAGCTTTCAGCTCCTGGTAGGTATACGACTTTAATAGCGGAATTTTGAATACCTCTTCGGTAGATACTGAATCGAGGAAAGCCACCCGTTCGGCTTTGAAAACAGCTTTCTTTTGTGCTTCATCACTGATTTTATCCGCTGCGCGCATGGCGTACTGATCCGCAGCTTTTTCTACTTTCTGTGTAGGGAAAATAAAAAAGTACTGCGCTACGGTAACGATAATCATGAGCACAAGGAAAAACTTCACAATCCCTTTCCCTTGCATGTTTCGATAGTTTACTTAGACAGATAATTGAGCAATAGTGCTAATATGTAACAGTTAATTTCTCAATGAGCCTTTGGCTACTTTTGAAAAAAACTCCGCAAATATACGCGTTTTGCGCAATTTTTCCCGATTTGCCATAAAATTGCTTTCGTTCGAATCAAACTACTTGATTTTGAGGGCTTCCAGCCAAAAAAGCCGCTACATTTTTTACGGTAATGTCCATTAGTCGCCGGCGCGCTTCCACACTCGCCCAGGCATTGTGGGGGGTGATCAGGCAGTTGGACAGGCCTATCAGAGGATGATCGGCCGGCGGCGGTTCCTTGCTCAATACGTCGAGGGCGGCAGCGGCCGGCTTTCCCAGTTGTAGAGCCCGGCGCAGGTCGGCCTCTACGATCAACGCCCCCCGTGATGTATTGATCAGGACGGCAGTGGGTTTCATTTGCTGCAGTAATTCCCAATTTACCAGTCCCTTGTTTTCAGCAGTCAAAGGCGCGTGCAGGCTTATAACGTCGCTCCGGCGAAATAATTCGGGGAGGGGTACCTGAATGGCTTCATTTTCCAGCGGACGGCGGTGCGTGACGAGCAGTTGCATACCGAAAGCCTGCCCGATGCGGGCCACCGCCTGACCGATGCGCCCAAAGCCGTATATGCCCAGCGTTTTTCCTGCCAGTTCGTGGATGGGCGAAAGCGTATACGAAAAATCGCGGCAACGCGACCAGTCGCCCTGTTGCACGCTGAGGTGATGCTCGTATACCCGGTTGCTGAGCGCAAGGATAAGGGCGAATACGTGCTGGGCCACTGCATCGGAGCTGTAACCGCTGACGTTGCAGACGGTGATGCCCCGCTGCCGGGCCGTTTCTATATCTATATTATTATAGCCCGTTGCGGTAACGCAAATACATCGCAAATCGGGCAATTGTGCCATGATAGCAGCGTTGACTGCCGTTTTGTTGACGATTAGTATATCGGCATGGCTAGCACGGGTTACCACCTCCTGTTCAGGGGTATAATCAAACCTAGCCACCCAGCCCAGCGCATCCAGGGCGTCCCATTGCAAATCGCCGGGATTGAGGGTGAAGCCGTCGAGGATCACGATGCGAGGTTTTGATGTGGATAGTTCCATGATTTAAGCGTAAATTCGACCGCAAAAAAGAAAAATGGATTTTATAAAAAAATGGATCAACGACTGGCGCGTATTGGCTGTACTCTGCGCCACCGTCGGACTGTCGCCTTTTTTTCCCGAGCCGCATATTCTGGGCAAATTCAAATGGCTGTTCGGCGGCGCCAAAGGCATGGGCTGGATCGACTGGCTCGATTTTGCCTGGCACCTCTGGCCCTGGCTGCTGCTGATCAACTGGCTCAATAAAAAGATGTCGGAGTAAGGATTTTTCAGGCAAAGTCTTCTTCGTCGCCCAATTGCATACGCGCACCCACCAGTTCGCTATACGCGTGGGTGTCGCCCAGCCTGCGGGACACCTCCAACCCTTTGGTGTAGGTGTCCCAGGATTGCCTGGGGTCACCCATTCGCTCGTACAATTTGCCGAGGTGGTAGTAGGCCCCCACGTAATCGCTGTCGAGCGATAGCAATTGCACGTAATACGCCAGCGATTGCTCGTTGTCGCCCCTGCCTTCCAACTCTTTTGCGATAGCAAATAAGAGAAACAGATCGCCGGGGCTTTCTTGGAGTAGTTGTTGTAAGCGGGATAGTCGGTCCATGATATTTTCAGGTTTAGCGATTGGGTTTAGCGTTAGGGTTTAGCAAACTAAACTGCGCATGCACTAAACCCAATCGCTAAACGGTGAGCGGTAAACGCTCACCTACTAAACATAGAATCAGCGAAAATTCGCTGAAAATGACATCTATATCCGGCCCAAATGCATATATTTGCACCGCAATTTTAATATCGCTTCAAACATAATTAATTGTTTGGGGTTATCAATTAAACGACGAAACATAAATCCGGAACCGCATGAAGTTACTGGTTTGCGTTAGCAAAACGCCTGATACGACAAGCAGGATTGCCTTCAGCTCTGACGGCGCCCAGTTTGACGCCAACGGCGTGCAATACATTATGAATCCCTACGACGAATGGTATGCACTGGTGCGCGCACTCGAGCTCAAAGAGGCCCACGGCGGCACGGTGACCCTGATCAACGTAGGCACGGAGAGCAACGACCAGGTAATCCGCAAGGGACTGGCTATCGGCGCCGACAATGCCGTGCGTGTCAACTGCGACCCGCAAAGCTCGCTGTTTGTGGCCAAACAAATAGCCGAATACGCCCGCAAGGAAAATTTCGATATCGTCTTCTGCGGCAAAGAGACGATCGACTACAACAGCTCGGAAGTTGGCGCCATGGTGGCCGAGTTTCTCGACCTGCCCTATGTCTCTTTCGCCAGTAAACTGGATGTGAGCGGACAAACCGCTACCGCAGCCCGCGATATCGAAGGCGGTACCGAAATGGTGGAAGTGGACCTGCCATTCGTGGTGAGCGCCGCCAAAGGCATGGCCGAACAGCGCATCCCGAATATGCAGGGCATTATGATGGCCAAACGCAAACCCCTCGACGTGATCGACCCCGTACCCTTCGACGAACTGTCGACGCCGGTGCAATATACACTGCCCCCCGCCAAAAAAACGGTGCAACTGTTCAACGCCGACCAAATGGATGAGTTGGTGAGGCTGTTGCATGAGGAAGCGAAAGTTATTTAATGTGCTGATGTGCTGATGAGTTAATGTGCTGATGAGTTAATGTGCTGATGAGTTAATGTGCTGATGTGCTGATAATATATTAATAATTAGCAAATTAGCAAATTAGCAAATTAGCAAATTAGCAAATTAGCAAATTAGCAAATTAGCAAA
>JABWBR010000134.1 GCA_013360405.1 Saprospiraceae bacterium | reverse complement strand
GATTTACAACAGGCCTTGGAACTGGTCAGCTATGGCGACACCATCTGGGTCGCTCAAGGAATATATAGACCTACACTCACCCCTGATCGCAGTATCTCTTTTGTCATTCCAAATGGAGTATCAATCCTGGGAGGGTTTAATGGCAGTGAGATAGAAGCAATACAAAGAAATTGGGAAGTCTCTCCCACTACATTAAGCGGCGATATCGGAGTACAAGGAGACAGTCTCGACAATAGTTACCATGTCATTCGGATATTCGGCGCGGATAGTACAACGCTTATCGACGGATTTGTAATAACACATGGCTATGCGTTTAAAGAAAATGATTTTGGAGAAGCCAACCATGGAGCAGGAGCTTATATCGGCGTAAATGTAAATATGGCAGTATCAACCCCTAAATTTATCAATTAAGCGAAAGTATGGCCGCTATCCCTTATTTTGAGAATTGCCGTTTTTATGAAAATTTATCCAAACAAGCAGGGGGTGCTATTCTTATAGTCAGCCTCAATTTACCCGATGCTGTACAAAGTCGAATAAGACAATGCTTATTTGAAGGCAATCGAGCAGGCTTTGATGGAGGCGCAATTCATTTTCACGACATAGTAGGAAAGCATATTATCATTGACTGTAAATTTCTAAAAAATGATAGTTTTATTGAAGGTGGAGCTATTTATTGTACTGCGTTACAAAATGGTGGGAAACTCACTGTAAAAGGAAGTGAATTTATCCAAAATCAGGCCAGGTTACAAGGTGGAGGAATCAGCTATAATTTTTGGTTAGGAGGAATTTTGGATACTTTTAGGTTGGTTTGCTATAATACTTTATTCACTGGAAACATAGCACAAATCGGTAATGGTAGTGCCATACAGCTAACAAGTAGTTCTAATAAAACTGAAGCGAGTATTTACTTTTGTAAATTTCACTCAAATCAGAGTAATATCGGCGTTGGTACACTAAGCCTTTTGAATAGTGGTGATCACAGCAGCATAAACATAACACTGTTTCAATCTGAATTTCTCAATAATACATCGTTACCTCAACTAGGGTCATGTATTTATCTTAATGGAGCTTTGTTTGCAGAGCAAATGTCCAGTCATATCACAATCGTCAATTCCATATTTGCTCACAATGAAGGTGCTTTATTTTTTTTACCCGGTGAATATGGTATTATAGATGCTTATATTGTTAATTCTACATTCTACAACAATGGACAATATCCCATTGCAAAGTCATGGTCGCAAAATTTCAATGACATTACCTACTACAATAACATGACCATTTCAAATTCCATTATATGGGAAGAACAAGCCGATCCGTTCGAAATATTTCACAATAATCAATCTCAACTCAACTTATACGACTATTATATAAATAACTGCCTGATTATTAGTGAAGAGGCTTGTAATTTGCCAGGAGGCCAAACGGCATGCGGCAGTGGAAATATTTTTGGACAATATCCCCGTTTTTTAGATACGCTGAATCGCAATTTTGGCATAGCTGCTTGTTCTCCAGCTATAGATGCGGGCAATAATGCACTGCCTATTCTTTTTAATATGACAACGGATTATACCGGCGCCCCCCGCATCCAACAATCCACCGTCGATATCGGCGCCTACGAACGCCCGGCCTCCTGGCAAACCGCACTCGCAGAAGCAGTAAATGTCACCTGCCCCGAAGGCAATGACGGCGCCGTCTATTTTACGAGCACCGGCGATGAACCCCTCGCCTACTCCTGGCAAAACGACTCGCTCAGCGGCTCTGACAATACCGGACTGGCGCCGGGCGCCTATGCTTTTACAATTACCGACGCAGCAGGATGTGCCGATACCGTTGCGGTGCAAATAACCGCCCCGTCGCCCATAGACATTCAATACACGATAGTAAACGCCTCTAATGCCCAATCCACCGACGGCAGCATTGCCATTAATACCGCTACAGGCGGCACGCCGCCTTATACCCTCTTGTGGAGCACAGGCGATACGAGTTTGTTTATTTCGCAATTGCCGGCAGGCTCTTACTCGCTCACGCTTATCGATGCTAACGGGTGCGAGGCGTTCTATGATTTTATTGTGGGCGCAATCACTTCCCGTCGCGAGCTAAATCAAGCAGGCAGTTTTACGCTGCTACCCAACCCCGCCGCTGCCGGCGCACCGGCCTTCCTAAAATACGATGTCAGTAACCCCGCATGGGAAGGCCGACTACGCCTGTATCACAGTTCGGGGCAATTGCTAAGGGAATCCGACTGGCAAGCGGCAGGTAGGCAAGGACTTACCCCCATACCCACTACTCAGCTTCCCGCCGGTTTGTACTGGCTTGTCCTCGATATACCAGGTTTTTCGCCTTTGAGCTGGAAATGGATAGTGGAATAACATCACCCCCTCTCTCCCTCTCTCCCTCTCTCCCTCCCCACGTGGTCTGCCAGCACCAGCGCCGCCATCGCCTCCACAATAGGCACGGCTCGGGGCAATACGCAGGGATCGTGTCGTCCGCGGCCTTCTACCATCGTTTCATTTCCTTCCATATCCACCGAGGCCTGGGGTGGGATAATCGTCGCCACCGGCTTAAAAGCCGCTCTGAAATAAATATCCATGCCATTCGAAATGCCGCCCTGTATGCCGCCGGAATAGTTGGTCGTCGTGCGGATGCGGCCTTCGTCGTTGTAAAACGGGTCGTTGTGTTGCGAGCCGCGCATGGCGGCGCCTTCGAAGCCGGAGCCGTATTCGAAGCCCTTGCAGGCATTGATACTGAGAATGGCTTTGCCCAGGTCGGCGTGCAGCTTGTCGAATACCGGTTCGCCGAGGCCGGCGGGGACGCCCGTGGCGACACAGGTAATCAAGCCGCCCACGGTGTCGCCTTCTTTGCGAACAGCTTTGATGAGTTCGATCATCTGGTCGGCCATACCGGGGTCGGGGCAGCGCACCTCGTTGGTTTCGGTGAGCGACAGGTCGAGCGCCGTATAGGGTTGTTCCAATTTCAAATGCCCCACCTGGCTCACATAGGCCTGTATGTTAATACCTGCTTTGCGCAATAATAACTTGGCCACTGCGCCCGCCGCCACCCGCGCCGCCGTCTCCCGCGCGCTGGAGCGCCCACCGCCGCGATAGTCGCGAAAACCGTATTTCACCTGGTAGGTATAGTCAGCGTGCGAAGGCCGGAATTTATCGGCGATATGGCTGTAGTCTTTCGAGCGGGCATCGGCGTTGTAAATGACCATCGCTATCGGCGCGCCGGTGCTCAGTCCTTCAAAAACGCCGGATAAAATATGCACCAGGTCTTCTTCTTTGCGCTGGGTGACGATGGCCGATTGCCCCGGCCTGCGCCGGTCGAGCTCCGATTGAATGAAGGCTTCGTCGATGGCCAGTCCCGCCGGGCAGCCGTCAATGACGACCCCGATGGCCGGCCCGTGCGACTCGCCGAAGGTGCTGATGCGGAAGGATGTGCCGAAAGAGTTGCCTGCCATGTTTTAATGTTTGATGCTTGATGTTTGATGATTGATTAATAATAATTTACATGTAAAAAATAATTCAACATCAAGCATCAAACATCAAACATCAACAAAGATGTATTTTTTCCCAGTCAATGGAACTCCCCAGGGCTATTTTTGTTTTAATAACGCGTAATTTTGCATGGCGCATATAAAAGCACAACATGGAACTCGAGCCCAGAGATTTATACGAGAAGCTGGAATTTGATAAAATAATAGAACTCATTGAAAAACAATGCCTTGGTGAGCTTGGCATTGAAGCGGTACGGCGTATCAAACCCCATACGGATCTGGCGTATATCGAGAAACTGTTGGATGAAGTCAGCGCTTACAAACTCACCATAGAAAAAAACGACCGCTTTCCGATCAGCCAATACCACGATATCAGCGAAGATATCAAACCCCTGGAAATCGAAGGTTATGTGCTGCCGGAAGAAGCTTTCCGGCGCATCAATACCATTTTGTTGCTGGTGCGCGAGATATTCCGCTTTTTTAACAGCGGCAGACAAGCGGCCTACCCCAGCCTTTACGGCCTGATCAGGCCCATAACTTTTGACGAATCGCTCATTCAGGCCATCGAAAAAGTGATCGACGCCGACGGCAATATCAAACCCGATGCTTCGCCGCAGTTGCTCAAAATAAAAAAGGAAATCTCCAACAAACACCGCGAACTCGACAAGCAATTCCGGGTCATCATCACCGAGTATCGCAACAAAGGCTGGCTGACCGACAATGTAGAAAGCTTCCGCAACGGCCGCCGAGTGCTCAGCGTGCCCTCCGAACACAAACGCAAAATCAGGGGTATCATCCACGACGAATCGACGACCGGCAAAACAGCCTTCATCGAACCCGAGCCGATCATCGATATCAACAACGACATCTTCGACCTCGAAACCGAGGAACGCCGCGAAATCTACCGCATCCTCAAGGAACTCAGCGCCGCAATCCGCCCTTACGCGCACTTCATCAAACTGTACCAGGATATTCTCGTTACTTTCGACGTCATCCAGGCCAAAGCCCGGCTGGCCGTGCAGATCGGCGGCTACAAACCCGTGTTGGCCGACAAACCACGCCTCGGCATTATCCGGGGTTTTCACCCTTTATTGTATTTAAAAAATAAAAACCTCGGCAGGGCCACCATCCCCTTCAATCTCACCTTGTTGCACGACAACCGCATCCTGGTGCTCAGCGGCCCCAATGCCGGCGGCAAATCGGTGACGATGAAGTCGGCCGGGCTATTGCAATTGATGCTCCAATGCGGCCTGCTCATATCTGTTGACCCCAATTCTGAGATGGGCATTTTCCAGCACTTGTTTGCCGACATCGGCGACCAGCAGTCGCTCGAAGACGACCTGAGCACCTATAGCTCCAGGCTGGCCAACGCCAAAGTATTCCTCGAAAAGTCGGACAAACGAACGCTGGTACTCATCGACGAATTCGGCTCGGGTACCGACCCCAAGATCGGCGGCGCTATTGCCGAAGCCATCCTCAAAGAGCTCAACAACAAAGGCGTTTCTGGGGTAATCACGACCCACTATTCCAATCTCAAGATTTTTGCTTTCAAAAACAGAGGGCTGGTCAACGGCTCTATGCTTTTTAATAAAGAAAGCCTTTCACCTACTTACGAATTAAAAGTAGGGCGGCCCGGCAGCTCCTACGCCTTTGAAATAGCCGAAAAAACCAACCTGGGCAAAAACGTGCTCCAATACGCCCGGCAGCGCATCGGCAAAAACGAAAAGGCAGTGGACGAACTGCTCATCGACCTGCAACGCGAAAAACAGGAAGTGGAAGAAAAGCTGCGCCTACTCACTGAGCAGCAGAAAACGCTGGAAAAGCTGATCGCCAACTACGACCAACTACACAGAGACCTCGAATATCGCCGCAAAAAATTCAAACTCGAAAGCAAAGAACAGGCCCTGCAATCCAGCGCCCAGCAAAACAAAGAACTCGAACGCATGATCCGCGAAATCCGGGAGCAAATGAACCTGGAACGCGCCAAAGAAGTAGCCGCCAAAGTCAAAGAAGAAAAGCAACAACTCGTCGAGGAGGTCGTATCGCTCAAAGAAGCTATTTACCACCAGCCTGAAACAAGTTCAACACCCGCCAAACCCATCAAAGAAAACGATTTTGTAAAGCTCAAAACCGGCGGCGCTACGGGCCGGGTACTCTCCATCTCCAAGCAAAAAGCTATGGTACAGGTGGGCGATTTGCGCATGACCATCCACCTGCGCGACCTCCAGCACGCCAATTCTCCGCTCGACGTGCAGGCCGGGCGCAGCATTCAAACCGACATCGACCAGACCGCCTCTTTCCAGCCCAAACTCGACATCCGCGGCATGCGCATGGAAGAAGCCCTGCGTATCGTGGAAGCTTTTGTCGACCAGGCCCTCATGACCGGCACAACCAACCTCCGCATCCTGCACGGCAAAGGCGACGGCGTTTTGCGCAAAGCCGTGCGCGCCAAACTCCGCGAATACCAGGTCGACATGGCCATCCGCCACCCCGAACCCGAACTCGGCGGCGATGGTATTACGCTGGTGGAAATACGCTAAATTGCCTTTGTAGCAATATTCATACTGCATTCGGCCAAATTTCGATGAGGTCTAAAGCAAGGGCTTGAATCCACCGATAGTGGAGCTCATAATCTTGAAAATCATGCAAAAGACTTGACAATTTGCATCTTAATTTTGTAAATTTAGACCTTTGTAGAATCTTACGTGGACAATATCTGTTTTAGGCTTCTTTTTTATTACTCGATAGATACTGTTACATCATATTAGTTAATATAAAAATAATGGTTATGTGTAAAAAAAATTCGTCCCTGTGTTTATTAGCCATACCATTATTATTAACTGCTCTTCACGCCCAGAATCCACCGCCGTATCCGCCCAATGATTGGCAATTGAACGTCCGCAATATCAATGCTGACTTTTATACAGTTGTGCAGCAAGCCGATTCTTTTTTTATCAACAATCCTTCCGCACCCGGGTATAAAGATTATAGCCGTTGGGTTACCTTCTGGGAAAGCAGAGTAGGCACATCGCAAGAGCCGGGCAGCTTCAAG
>JABWBR010000006.1 GCA_013360405.1 Saprospiraceae bacterium | reverse complement strand
AAGATTTTTTATCCCATTTTAATAACATCGATTAACTTTGATTTCGGTGGTACACTTTTCATGCAATTTGCCGGTACACTTTTCGTGATTAGTGACACGGGATGAACCACGAAGGGCCGTGGTATGCTACCATCGGGCCGAGGAATGGGTATCAGTACAATGGCAAGGAGCTGAATGAGGAGCTGGAATTGGGGTAGAATGATTATGGGGCGAGGTGGCAGTACCCGGCTACGGGGAGGTGGTGGCAGGTGGATCCCCTGGGGGAAGAGTATACAGCGTGGGGTAGCTTTCACTTTGTACTCAATAATCCTAATTGTTTTCAATGATATAGATGGAAGAAGTATTAAAAATGAATATAATGTAGATACCAATACAGGACGTACTACAATGATTGGGACAACAGGTGGTGATCAATTTGACATTATCAGATACGGTACGACAAACGAAGATGGTTCATTTTTAGTTTTTAGGACAGAAATTATTGATGTCAAACATAGCATCTCTAGGACTTCAGAATTACCATATCGTCAACCTGGAATACTCATTCATGCGATGGGAAATCCTGGGGCAACTAATGTTGAAGGTTTTAATGATCCTGTTTTCCAAATATTGACGTTTGGAATAGGTGGAGCCTATTCATACGGAGACGATATTGGGGTATTAGGATTTGCTGCGAATCATAAGAACAATAACAATGCGCTAGGTAATTTCGTAATATATATAATCAGAATAGGCAAAAAACTGTTTAAAGTTGGTAGAGCAGACGGAGACAGAGTTACAAGTTCCACTGGACTACCTACAAGACTCCATCAACAGGTAAGAAAACTTAGAAAAGATCACAGTGATGTTGAAGGTGTTGTTGTAGAAAAAGGCTTGGAGTCTACTAAATCTGCGAAAAGTGCTGAGGCGAGCTTGCTGCAAAAAATCTTTGGAAAAACTGGTAAAATTCCTGATGGAAATAAAAAAAGTTTTAAACCCAAATAGCATAAGCATGAAACTGATGATTAGTAGCTTATTTGTTGAGCCTGGTTTATATTTCAATGTTTCTTCAAATGTAAGGGAGCTCATATCAAAAGAAATAAGTCCATTGTTGACTCAAAGCATACTGTTTACTAAAAGATATGACCAGTATGACTTGGGGCTAATCATATCAACAAAAAAAGGGATTGAAGATCTTAAAGTACAGGGGCCGGAGGTTGATAAAAATTTAAAATCAGTCGATTATGTGCTTTGGATGCCCTATGAAAAAATTGTATATAGTGCAACCCCTTTAATGAATTATTTGCACTTTTTGTTTGATGGTTTGATCGAGGTATTAACAATTCTTCGATTTGATACAGTAAAAATAAAGCAAGTTTTGTCTAATATCCAAAATGAAGTTTTAAACAATCCCATTTATACATACACAGAAGGCACTAATAGCATTGATGATATAATTAATGAACTAGAAATTTAGATCGGCAACCTGAAGCGCCGGACCGCAACGGCTTCACCGGTGGCCCAACTTTACCTACGCCGCCCCTACACAACCCCTGCCCGGCAGAGACAAGGGCTTCAAACCCAAACCCAGCGCAGGCGAATACCTCTATTTGTCCTCTTCACCTAAGCTGCACCAGGACGAAAGTAGAATTTAGGCATGACCCGAGCACGGGGGAGATCTGTAATTTGGTAATTTTGCCGCCAATTGACCGCATACACATCACCACAACATGCATTTACGACAATTTTTTCTCCAGCATATGGCCCAAACCAGCGCTTTCCCGCTGATGCTGGAAATTGAGCGCGGCGAGGGCGTATACCTTTACGATAAAGATGGCAAAGCATATATTGATCTCATCGCGGGCATAGGCGTGAGTAGCCTGGGGCACTGTCATCCGAATGTAGTAGGGGCTATCAAAGCGCAGGCCGACAAATACCTGCATACGATGGTTTACGGCGAATATGTGCTGGGGCCGCAGGTAACCCTTGCCCAACGCCTGAGCGACAACCTGCCCGCTTCGCTCAATTCGGTTTATTTTGTCAATTCGGGCGCCGAAGCCACCGAAGGCGCCATGAAGCTGGCCAAGCGCTACACCGGCCGGTATGAGATTGCCGCATTTAAATACGCCTACCACGGCAGCACGCAGGGCGCCGCCAGCCTGATGTGGCCCAAAGACTTTACCCAGGGTTATCACCCTTTGCTGCCCGGTATCGTGCACCTCGACTTCAACGACGAAAAAAGCCTTGAGTCGATCACCGAACACACGGCTTGTGTCATCGTGGAAACTATACAAGCCGAATGGGGCGTCAGAAAACCCTTGCCCGCTTTCATCATGGCACTTCGCCGGCGTTGCGATGAGACGGGCGCCCTGCTCGTACTCGACGAAATTCAAACCGGCTTTGGGCGCACGGGTTCGCTGTTTGCATTTGAACACTACGGCATCGTCCCCGATATCCTGCTGCTGGCCAAAGGAATGGGTGGCGGTATGCCCATCGGCGCATTTATTGCCGACCAGCAACTCATGTCCTGCCTGTCGCACAACCCCATATTGGGGCATATTACCACCTTTGGAGGCCACCCGGTGAGTTGCGCAGCTTCATTAGCCACGCTCGATACCCTGCTCGAAGGAGACCTGATTGATGCCGTACCGGAAAAAGAAGCCTTATTTCGACATTATTTGCAACACCCCGCCATCAAAGAAGTACGCAGCGCAGGGCTTTTGATGGCCGTAGAATTGGCCGGATTTGACGTCGTACAGGCGGTTATTCATCGCTGCCTGCTGGAGGGCGTCATCATAGACTGGTTTTTGTTTAACAACCGCTCGCTGCGCATCGCCCCACCGCTCATCATCACGAACGAAGAAATCAAAACCGCCTGCCAGGTGATTTTGGCCGCGATTGAGGACTGTCACAATTAGTGAACGGCAAACGTTACGCTACAATCTCTCCCTCTCTCCCTCTCACACTCCCCCCCTCACCTTCGGCGGCTCGTCAACAAAAAAAGCCGGGCTCGATCGTCGATCGGCCCGGCTTTATCAGTACCAGTAAGCGATTAATTGTCGTTTAAGATGCCGAGATCAGGATTCGGCAGTACAACCGTTCTCCTGTTCTTCTTGCGGCCTTCCGTAGTCTTGTTGTCGCCTTCGGGCACAAATTCGCCGCGGCCTACAACTGACAGTTGAGCTTCGTCAACGCCTCTCTTGATAAGGCGGTTAACTACTTCTTTTGCGCGAGAGATACTGAGATCCCAGTTGTTATACCCAGAACCGGCAGGGAACTGCTTGTTGTCGGTATGACCTTCTACCAGTATCTTCACATTCGGGTTTTTCTTGAGCGTTTCAGCGAGTGCATCGATAGCGATGCGCTGTGATTTGCTCAGTCTGGCAGAACCCGACTTGTAATTCATTGCTTCAGAGGTGAGGACGTACAAACGGCCGTTTCTTTCCTCGAGGGAAAGACCGCTGTCTTTATACGTAGCAAAAATGCCGTTGATTTCGTCTTTCAGCTTTTTCAGTTCGGCTTCCGTCATCGTCAGTTTTTCCTGAACCTGCGCGATTTGGCCTTTCTGTGCGTTGAGCTCCGATCTTACTGAGCTAATTTCGCCATTGAGACGAGTCTTCTCTGCTTCAAAATCAGCAGCCAGTTTGTTCTTTTCGTCTTGCAACGATTTGAGTGATGCCTGAGTTTCGGCCAACGCTTTGTCGGTAGCCATCTTAGAAGCTTCCAGCTCGTCGTACTTCTTCTTGGATACGCAAGATTGAAGCGAACCTATAGCCAGGCAGAAAATCAATAGTCTTACTATCAGACGCATATTCGTTTAAATTTGATTAATTAATGATATCCAGCAGTAGCGTGCTTTTAGCCAAATTTTCAAGGCAAAATTACGAAAAGCCCGGAAAATATTATACTTTGCAAAGCAATAGATTATTTTCCAATAAAACAAAGATAAAGTTAAAATTCTTAACGCCTACCACCCGGCTCCCCATCAGACGACCTAATCACACGCTGCAAGATGAAGTATTGGATGTTGATTGTGTTTTCACTGACGCTACAAGGCTTGTATGCACAAGGTAGCGTATCTGATAAAAAGAAACAAGCCAAAGAATACATATTCCACGACAGATATGCCGATGCTTTGGCCGTATTGACAGCTTCACGGCAGGCTATCCGTGACGACAAAGAGGCTCAACTCTTGCTGGCTATCTGTTATTTCCAACTAAATGAACTCGACAAAGCCTCCGAAATATTAAAACCACTGGCCAGCAATGAAAGACCCGAACTGCCGGAATGTTTGCTTTATATGGCTAAAGTGTACCATAGCCAGCACCAATTTGCGGAAGCTTCTAATTATTACAAATTATACCTTCGGCAAATTCGCAAGGACCACGCCCATCGGAAAATGGTAATTGAAGAAATTCGCCGCTGCGCCAACGGCCTCGAATGGCAATATCAAACCAGCCAAATCGTAGTAGAAAACCTGGGCCGCCAGGTCAATACCGCCTACGACGAATTTGCCCCTATTCCAAGCCCAAATAATAGCGACAGACTTTACTTTTCCTCCGCCCGACAAGGTAATATGGGCGGACTGCGCAACCGATTTGGCGCAACGGATGAAAAACTAGGCCATTATTTTAGCGATATGTTCGGCTGCATGCTCAACGAAGGCAATTGGGGCAATGTGGAACAACTGCATTACCTGCTCAACAGCCCCCGGCACGAAGTATTACTCGATTTTAATAAAGACGGCAATGTGTTGTATTATGCCAAAGGCTGGGATTACAACAATGGCGAAATCATTGTCGATACGTTTAAGCGCCTGGAAGATCGCACGCTTAGTTCCACTCCTTTTCAATCACAAGTGAATTCGGTGGCGGGCGACGGGCAGTTGTATTTCTACAACGACACCACCCTGCTGTTTACAAGTCGCCGCCAGGGCGGCCTGGGCGGGCTCGACATCTACAAATCGATTTTTCGGAAAGGCCGCTGGAGCAACCCCGAAAACCTGGGTCCGGGAGTGAATACGCCTTTTGACGAAACCACTCCTTTTTTGGCGGCCGATGGCCGCACCCTTTATTTTAGCTCCAACGACAGCAAGAAAAGTATCGGCGGGCTCGATGTCTTTAAGTCGGTGTATAATTCCCGCAGTAAAACCTGGACGGACCCCGTCAGCCTGGGTTTGCCCGTCAATTCAGCCGGCGACGACGCTTATTTCAGGGTGGCCAAAGACGGGTTTACTGCCTTTTTTTCGTCGTCGCGCCGCGATGGAATGGGTATGCGCGACATTTATATGGTGTATTTCCCCAACTATCTGCCCGAAATGGACCCTCCGCCGGTAGTAGCCGTGCAAGTTGCCCCTGCTACCCCTGCAAAGGTTGAACCGCCTGCCTATACACAGCCGGCTTTTTCACCTGTTTATTCGGGACTGAACGCTGCTTTTTCTGATAAAGAAACAAATACGCTCGATCAGATAGCCCAACTCCTGCTGGAATATCCATCCCTTACACTGGTTCTTACCGCCTATCCTTCCCCGGGGTCTTCGGGTGGAAAAGGGGCCTACCTTGCTGTGCAGCACGCTGAAAAAGTATCCGCCTACTTACTTAAAAAAGGCGTTTCTTCTGAAGCTATTTACATGCGGGGAATGGGCAAACCGGCATCGCAAAGCAAATCGGCTGTCGTGGAATTTGCCTTCAAAGGCGCCGCCGATCTACCCATCAAAGGAAAAGTGCCCGTTATCGGCGATTATTACAACTCTGTAGCGCCTGGACTTACCACCAATAAAGACTTATGCTATAAAGTGCAGGTAGCCTCTTCAAAAGGCGAATACGCCAACCCCCAGGCAGCCTCGCTTCCCGACATAATGACCGAAAAAACGCCCCATTTTGAATTCTACCGCTATACCCTCGGCGCCTTCGAACGGCATGCCGATGCGGTACAATTCAAAAACCAATTGCTGGCCAAAGGTTTCTCCGGCGCATTTATAGTGCCCTTCCTTAATGGCGTAAGAGCCGATAAAAACAAGGTCAAACAAGCGGTAAGTCTTTTTCCTGATTTACAAAACTACCTCGGCCAGTAGACGACGATAATAACTATTTCGCTTTTTACCGGTTAGTTGATTAAATGGTTGGTAACTTTACAACATGAAAACAGAACCAATAAAGCGACTTGAGTTTTTGAGAGAAAGCCTTCGCGATATCAAAACAGTAGGTACGCTCACGCCTAGTTCCCGCCATTTGTGCGAAAGCATGATCAGGCATATTGATTTTGAAAACGGTATTACTATCGTAGAACTGGGCGCCGGAGATGGCGTAATTACGCATCAGCTGCTCAGCAAAATGCCTGCTGATTCCCGCCTTATTGTTTTTGAAGTCAACGAAAAATTTTGCCGCGTGCTGCGGCAGATCCACGACCCCCGGTTTATTCTCATCGACGACACCGCCGAAAAATTGGAGGACTACCTGAATCAACTCCATATCGACCATATCGATTACGTCATTTCTGCCCTGCCGTTTACTTCTCTTCCCAAAACACTGGGTATCAATATTGTAAAACAATGTTATCAGCACCTCAAAAAAGGAGGCCTGTTTGTGCAAATGCATTATTCCCTTTTTACCAAAAGACTTTACAAAAAGATTTTTGGCAATGTGGACGTCTGCTTCGTGCCGCTCAACCTGCCGCCTGCTTTTGTATTGGTAAGTGAAAAAATTTGATCGCATATGAGGATATTCTTTACGCTAGCCGCCTTCACAGCCCTGCTTTCCGCATGTGGCAATATCAACCCGCCGTCTGCTCCCAAGGAGAAGACCGCCACCAGTAACCCGTCGTCCCTGCCGCTCGACAGAATAAAGCTGCCACCGGGTTTTTCCATCGATGTGTATGCCAACGACGTCAAAAATGCCCGTTCGATGGACCTCTCGCCCAATGGCACCCTGTTTGTCGGTACGCGCGATTTGGGCAGTGTGTACGCCGTTAAAGATACCGATGGCGACTATGTGGCCGACCAGGTGTTTGTGCTCGCTACGGGTCTTAATATGCCCAACGGCGTGGCTTTCCGCGATGGCGACTTATACGTGGCAGAAGTCAGCCGCATCCTCAAATACGAAAAAATTGAGTCCCGCCTCGCTAACCCGCCAGCCCCCGTGGTTGTATACGACAAATACCCCACCGAAACGCACCACGGCTGGAAATACATCGCCTTCGGCCCCGAAGGCAAGCTCTACGTGCCGGTGGGCGCCCCCTGTAATATCTGCGAACCTGATAAAGAAATATATGCCGCCCTTACCCGTATCAATCCCGACGGCAGCGGCCTCGAAATTGTGCAAAAGGGCATTCGCAACACCGTAGGTTTTACCTGGCATCCGGATAATAAGGAACTATGGTTTACGGATAACGGCCGCGACTGGATGGGTGACGACATGCCTTCCTGCGAACTCAACCACGCGCCTACCGATAACATGCATTTCGGATACCCCTATTGCCACCAGGGCGATACGCCCGATCCCGAATTCGGCAGCAAGTTTCCCTGCGGGAAATTCACTCCGCCGGCGCAACTGGTGGGTCCTCACGTAGCTCCGCTCGGACTCGAATTTTACACCGGCAAACAATTTCCCGCATCCTATCAGAAACAATTGTTTATAGCTGAACACGGTTCCTGGAATCGCAGCAAAAAGTCGGGATACCGCATCTCTATGGTTACGCTGGAGAATAACAAGGTGACCAGCTTTAAGCCTTTTGCCGAAGGATGGCTGATGGTAGATAAAGACGATGTGTGGGGTCGCCCGGTTGATTTCGAGATATTGCCCGATGGCTCTATGCTTGTATCCGACGATTTTGCCGATGTGATTTACCGCATTCATTACAAACCCTGATTACCGGGGCTATCAACGCTGTATCAGTAAGCTGGTTTCCAATATCCGGCCGTCGGGCGTGTGCGCCAAGATGCGATAAGCGCCGGCCGGCCAGTTATCTGCCGTGATTAACCCGGGCTTTGGGGCGTTGTATATCAGTTTTCCCTGTTGGTCAAATATCCGGATGTTTTGCAAGGTTAGCGGCGACGATATGTCGAACTGCCCCCTTGTAGGGTTGGGAAAAACGCGTAGGTTGGGCGAAGCGCTTGTGGGTGTGCCGGTCGAAGTGCTCACCGGCGACCATTTTCCGACAAAAACATCGGCGGCGCCCGCTGCGGTCAAGTCGGCATTGCCATATTGCAGCGTGCCTTCGAAACTGCCGGCTACCACCAATTTGCCGGTATGATCTATCGCGAGTTGCATGGCATACACCGGGCCTTCATCCGAATGTATGGTTTCTGCCTGCAAAAGTGCCAGTGATTCATCAAACCTAAGGATAAAACCCGCTGTTTGTCCATGGTTTGTCAGCGTTTGCCCGTCTATATTCATTTCATCCAAAAAAAAACCCGAGAGGGCTACTCCGTTTTCATTGTGCACTATAGCCATACTTTGGTCGCGCAAAGCCCCGCCCATGGCGCGCGCCTGGAGCGGCAGGCCGTTGGGATTGTATTTGAGTACATAAAAATCGGGATTCCCATTGGCGCTTTGAATGGTGATGCCTTCGCCCAAATTCATTACACCCACCAAATAGCCGGTAGCGTAGACCGTTCCTTCTTCGTCGAGCGCAATGCCGGTGAGTTCGTCGTTGTGCACACCGCCGGCTTTTCGGGCCCAAAGGAGGGGGCCGTCTGCGTCATAAGAAGCGATAAATACGTCGCGATCGTAAGTGTTTGCGGTAAATTGGTAATCGCCGATCTGGGTGACGGCATTAAAGTAACCTCCGGCTACTAAACCTCCGCCAGGTTTAACGGCCATCGCGGTAATGCGCGTATCGCCGGTTTGTCCGGCATGTACGGCCCAGGTCACTATGCCGTCTTCATTGAGCCTGGCAATAAAAAAGTCAGTGGCGCCGTTGGCTTCCAGCACCCATTCATCGAGCGAAAGCTGCCCCTGAAAATACCCGGAGATATAGATATTACCTGCCGTATCGGCGCCCATCGCGCCAATCTTCTTGATTGCCGTGCCGTGCAGGTTTTTAGCCCATCTTAGTGTGCCTTCTGGTGATATATTGAGTATAAACAGCGAGCGCGAGCTTTGCTCGGCTTCGAGGTTGACGCCCGCAAACGAGGCATTCAGCCAGTAAGCGCCTGCTACCAGGATGTTGCCCGAAGCATCGCTAGCCACTGCTGTAACTTCGTCATCGAGGGGCCCTCCGCCGTTAAACGACCAAGTTGAGGCGCCATTATTGTCCAGACTGGTCAAAAAGATATCATTTCCACCCCACATACCCCCTGCAAATGTACCGGCCACATACACATTTTGGTTTCCACCGGTCACCACCAAGCCTCCGCTGTTGTCAATGCCGCTTCCGCCAATGCTTTGCATCCATTGCCACTGGCCCATAACCGCAAAAGGCAGTAAAGTCAGAAAGCCGGATAAAATGGGCGTAAAGAAGGAGTGTCTCATTTTCTTAGGAATTGATATTTTCGAGGGTATCGAGCCAGTCGTCCAGCTCATCAAAAGACTTAAAGCCTGTTTTTTCTTCTTCTCCGCCCCTCACTTCTATTCCCCAGGGGTTCAGTGTGTGGAGGCATTTTTCGAGATCGCCGGGTTCTATGTCAATTCGCAATACCAGTGCGTATTGGCCGCACAACTCTTTCAGTTCATCTATCGTCAGGGCTGCATTTCCCTGTAAGAGGTCTGACCAGCTTATGCCGTTTTTGGCCAGATTGACAACCGTGGCGTAGACCAGCGTAGCGCCTTCTTCAATAACAGCAGATAGTGCGCCTGCGGTCATGCCGGGTTCTACGACCACCTCCCTGAATAAAACGCAGCGTTCGCTGAGTTTGTTTAGCGCTTCTTCATCGGCAAAAGGCCCTACCTGTATGGCATCGAGGGCCATCGTTTGTATGGCGTAGTCGATTTCTTCGAGGTTGGCCCAGCCGAATTCGCCGATTATCCTGACCCCCTCCACCCACTCTTTGATAGCTAATGCGGCGGCGACATTCAGGTGGTCATCCTGCGAAGAATCGAGCGAAAGGCCCAGCCAGTCGACGCCCCTTGCGGCAAAATACCTCGCATCGGTAAGCGTGGTGACGCCGGCTGCTTTTACTACGGTCTTTTTCATGCGCTATGTGCTTTATGAATTGTATTTTGGGAGAGATGCGTATATTGGCATACCAAACGCGGTAAAAATACGCATTATGGAAGAACCTACCTATTACGATCTGGTTTACGAAGTAGTCAGGCAAATTCCGAGGGGCCGCGTCACTACCTACGGCGCCATTGCCGATTTCCTGGCATTGGGCTCGGCGCGTATGGTGGGTTGGGCTTTAAATAAAAGCTTTTCGGGCTATGGCGTGCCGGCGCATCGCGTAGTAAACCGCCTGGGCGAGCTGAGCGGACGCATCCATTTTCCGACGCCTACGATGATGCAGCAGTTGCTCGAACAAGAAGGCATCGAAGTTGTTGACAACAAAGTATTGGATTTCAAGCGATTGTTCTGGCATCCCGCCCAGAATCTCGATGAATGAGTTCGTATTTTATAACCAAATAATATCACTATATGACAAAATACCTGTTTAGCCTGTTGATTCTACTTGCATGGGGAATCGCCCCGCTGGCCGCCCAAAACTCCTTGGTTGGCGTTTGGAAAACAATAGACGACGAGACCGGGCAAGCCAAGTCGCACGTAGAACTGTACGAAAACGGCGGCAAATACTACGGCAAAGTCGTCAAGTTGCTGCAAAAAGGCCCCGACACCGTTTGCGACAAATGCCCGGGCAGCAAAAAAAACAAACTGGTCCTTGGCATGGTCATCGTAGAGCATCTTGAAAAATACAAAGACTACTGGAAAAGCGGCTCCATCCTCGACCCTGTCAGCGGCAATGTGTACGGCTGCAGCATGTGGTTTGAAAACGGGAAAACCGAAGAATTAAAGGTGAGAGGCAAGCATTGGACGGGCCTTTACCGCACCCAAACCTGGTATCGTGTTAAATAGCTCAAAAAGTTCACACCCAAAGCAATAAGCCGAAAGCCTTTTTAGTTAATAAAAATGTTGTGGGACTTCATTCTAAAACTAAAAATGCTTATATGCACCAAAACTTTACACCTAATGATTTAGTTCGTTTGCTTTACCGCGAGACGTCCGTCTCTGAAACCCTCGCACTTCGCGCCGTATTGACCGAAGACCTCGAGATGCGCTTCGAATTCAAGACGCTTTTCAGCGCTTTCCAGCAATTGCCGAAGGTCACTTTCCGCCCTTCCGACAATGCGATTCGCCGCGTACTCAACTACAGCAAGGCTACTGCCCTCGAAAGTCATATTTGACCGGGCCCTTTGCTCCACGCACAAAACCCTTGCCGGGCGCCCGGCAGGGGTTTTGTGCTTTTTATTTAAAAATTTATGCCCCAAAACTGGCCCCGTTGTATGTTTTTGAAATAATTTTCGCAATAGAATTGGAAATTATAAACAATTTCTTCATTTTTGTATTTCAATTGAAAACAAAAAGTTTATCATAAAATTTACAGCCCATGTCTAATAAGGACAAAGATGCCAAAATCAAGGCGCTACAACTCACTGTGGACCGCCTGGAGAAGACCTACGGCAAAGGAATTATCATGCGACTTGGCGACAAACAGGTGCTGGATGTGGAAACCATTTCCACCGGTTCGCTCGGTCTCGACATAGCGCTCGGCATTAACGGACTGCCCAAGGGCCGCGTGATCGAAATCTACGGCCCCGAATCCTCGGGTAAAACCACGCTGGCTATCCACGCCATCGCCGAATGCCAAAAACAAGGCGGCATCGCCGCGTTTATCGACGCCGAACACGCCTTCGACCGCTCGTATGCCCAGGCGCTGGGCGTCGATACGGAGAATCTGCTGATCTCGCAGCCCGACAACGGCGAGCAGGCGCTCGAAATCGTGGAAAACCTGATCCGCTCGGGCGCTATCGATATCATCGTGATCGACTCGGTGGCTGCCCTGGTGCCCCGCGGCGAGATCGAAGGAGAAATGGGCGACTCGAAGATGGGCCTCCAGGCGCGCCTTATGTCGCAAGCGATGCGTAAACTCACCGCCACTATCGGACGCACCGGTTGCTGCTGTATCTTTATCAACCAGTTGCGCGAAAAAATCGGCGTAATGTTCGGCAATCCGGAGACGACTACCGGCGGTAATGCGCTCAAGTTTTACGCCTCTATCCGTCTCGATATCCGCAAGACCGGCGCAGCCATCAAGGACAAAGACGGCAATATGATCGGCAACCACGTGAAGGTGAAGGTGGTGAAAAACAAACTGGCGCCGCCCTTCCGCGTAGCCGAGTTTGATATCGTCTTCGGCGAGGGCATCTCCAAAACCGGCGAAATCGTGGATATGGGCGTCGACCACGACGTGATCCAGAAAAGCGGCGCCTGGTACAGCTACAACGGCGCCAAGATTGCCCAGGGCCGCGAAGCCGCCAAGCAATTCCTCATGGATAACCCCGAGGTGGCCGTGGAAATGGAAGTAAAGATCAAGGAAAAATTGTCGAGCGGCACCGTGCCAGTGGCAGCTATGCGCTTTGATGATGACGGCGCCGACGATGACGCCGGCAGCGATGATTGATAAATAATACCCCCTAAGCGGGGCTTACCTACTTACTGAGATGGGATGCGGGACGAATTGCCGAGGTGCGGTTTGTCCCGTGTTGTTTTGCGCCTCGGCTACCGTTTTTTAGAGCTTTGTCTGACCAATTGACCAGGGGGCACTATGTAGAGCTACTATTTATCGACCATGACCTTGAACGCAGCTTTTACGAAAAACAAGCCATTCTCGAGCGTTGGACGGTGCGGGAACTCAAGCACCAAAAAAACTTAGCCATAAATCCTTATTTCTTCTGACATGATTCGATTTTTTAATCTTGGCTTTATGGCTTGATATTCAACTAAATCTACTTTTCTCCCTAAATGGTCTTCCAATTCATATTTAATTCCCACAAAGTCTAATAGGCTTATCTCACTGCCCAGCTCGACCAAAATATCAATATCACTTTTGGCTGTTGCATTTCCTTTCGCAACCGAGCCGAATATTCCTGCTCGTTTGATTTGATGTCGAGTCAGTATGGGGACTATCACTGCTTTTATCTCTTCAATTTTCATTTATTCATTTTTATTGCAACGAATATGAGCATATAGGCTGTGCTGACCTGTTTTGGCTTTTGCAGCTCGACGTTGCCCCGCATAGGCGACAATCCTTACAAAGATAGGGTTTAGGCTTGAGGAAAGCAAGCGGAGCGGTAGGTGGAAACCCGCTGCCGTGGTTGTTCAACATGAACTTTAAGGGAAGGTACTTCGCCGGAGGCATACCTTGAGTTCGCTACTATTTTGTCTTTCTTACATTTCCTCGAGGATTATGGCCATGTTTTTCCCTATAACTATCAATATGCTCGTCTTCTATTTGACGAGCTTTTGCTTTTCCGATAATTCCTCGAATCAATACTTCAGCAAAGTATCTAAACCACCCAACCGCCCGGTTAAGATAATCAACCTGCTCGCGCATTCGCTTGGAAGACCCGTCTTCTCCTATAGGTTTATCGCTGATGCCATACTTAAATGTATCGTTCTCCTCTTTATCATAGATCGCATAAAGGTGATGTTCCTTTGTATTTTTTTTTGAGTTGCCGTGAAACCCCATTATCTACAATTTTACTCTTACTGCGCATCTTTCCAACCCGCCTGGTTGCTGTAGGTTTCTATTGGATAAGCAGGCGTGTAGTCATAATGCTTCCCGGTTTTTCTTTCATAAGCTTCCGAAGGGATATAGAGCAATTCCTCGAAGGTCAGGTCTCTGGGCATTTGGGCAGGGTCCTGTAATACTTTGTCATAAAGGTCTTTACCGTTTGCAACTACGCAACAACGTGCGTACAAAAAGTTATCTACAGAGAAGTAATGATCAGCTTTCCAGGAATCCTCTCCAATATGCAAAGCATACTTCCGTCCGTCCAGCGCATACAATTTCTCAGACAGCAGGTCGGCAAACTCAAAAATATGTCGAATAGAACCCGTAACTAGCCGTGCTATCGCGGGTTCTACAATTGCCTCGTCGTCTCCTACTTTGCTCCAATCCAGCAGCGATATGATTTCCCAAAAATACGCTTCGCTCAAGGGCGCTTTGTTTCTGTCCTGGTGCAATTCTACACTTATCTCCGCTTCAGGGTATTTCTCCTGCAAGTCCCGGATAACGGACTCATTGAGCGCGCGGAGAGGTATTTTAATTTCTGATGGCATGATATTGCTCTTTTTTGCTTTACGAAGGTATCGATTTTTTCCAACAAAATCAAGACGGGGTTAAAAATCGTTTGTAATCAGCAAGTTAGCCCAACTCAGTACATCATTGTTATTCCATAAACCGCTCCGAATTGTGATATTCCAAAAATGCGGGATTGGGCAAAAATCTCGAAGGCAGTATAATATCTTTGCCATCAAACCTCAAAAAGAAATCTTCAATATTGGGCGCCGTTCTGGCCTTGTATAACCGGGAAGATATCCTAATCTGGTATTTAGGGGTGATCGTCAGCAATCCTGCTTCAAAAGCTTTATCGTGCAAGGCATTTATAGCGATTCCATTTGTCGGATTCAGGCGGTTCTTTTCGTCTATACTCCATGGACGAATGTGGCTTGCTATTAACAACTCAGGTTGTTGAATACCAGTAATACAGCAGGTATTATTATAGGAGGCCAGAACGGTTGATCTGAAAAAGGATTGGTTTACGCGAACTTTAACTACCTGTTCTTTTGTAAGCCCTGTTTTATGTATTTCAGTATCCGGCATATCCATTGATCCAGCAATATCTTTATGTTGAATATTCGCAAGCATTAGTTCGCTTTCATACGATAAGACATCCCAGTTCTCAAAAAATTCATCCCAAATCTGCTTATCGAGTTTACTTGAATTTACGGCTCCTTTAATGCCCCTATTTTTTAGCGTAGGGTCCAAACTTGCAAAGTTCACCAATTTTAAGGCCACCGAACTAGGGGTTCTGTCTATCAATTTTGATAATTGAACTACATCCGGATTGCTTCGATGTAGTTTCCCAAATGGCGTTTTACAATAGAGGTTGATTGTCAAAATCAATTCCTCACGCGTCCATGGTCTTTGTCCTTTTTTCATTGATTTGCAGTAATAGCTTTGTCATCAATTGGCAATTCTTCATTGGGCTCAACTACAAATATTAATTTACAGCTTTCTGATAAGCAAAAATGAATTTCAACTTTTTCATAAGTTAAAGGAATAATGAAGTTATTAAATGATGTTCTATTGCCACATTTGGGACAAGTTATTGGTTGATCAGTTATTAGGTATCTGCTATTGAAGTTTATCATGGCGGGTTATTTAAATATATTTTATATCACATTCTTTACAGAATAACGGCAGTAAGTACAACCACCTACTTGTTTATTGTATACAAAAATTGAGTCTTCATTTTAACAAAATAAAGACGCACCCTCAACATGCAATCTAACATTAAAATCCGCAATCCAAATTCCGAATTCCGAATTCCTCCCTACCTCCACTCAAACGTCTCCAACATCTTAATAACATCTGCCTTCACAAACTCGTAGACCGGGCCCAGTGAATCGGGCCGGGCCTGGGTGTTGAAATACAGGGCGCCGCGGATGAAGTGGTGGGTGCTGTCGGTGAGATAAAACTGCAGGGGCGAAGCGGCGGGGCCGCGGATATCGAAAAGGAAACCGCTTACGTGGCCTTCTTTGCCAATAGGCATTTCGTCGATGGAATTAGCTCGTTTTTTGTGATAGTCGACCAATTCAAAGGCATCTTTTTTCAGCTTTTCGAGGTCGGCGCTATTGCGGATGGGGAAATAGCTGCAGTGCAACCTGCTGTCGAATGCGGGCGTATAGATGTCGAACCAGCAAGGATGAGTCGGTTTTTCGTTGAAAAAAGAAGTGTCCTGCTCTATACTGGCGTAGCCGGGGTATTCGAAGGTGAAGTTGCAGTAGTCTTTGTCGAAAGCGCGGTAGTTTCTTTCGGGGTAAACCACTTTGGGAAAACCCCGCGGCCGGGGTATCGGTGTGGTATCATTTTGGCAACCGGACCAAATACCAACTGCGATCAGTCCCAAAAACAGCCACCTGCCCGCGCTTGTTGCGCGAAAAAAAGCACCCACTTGCATAGATAATAGTTATTCGCCAGAAGCGATCGTGATTAAAATGCGTTCTATGCGGCGTTCGTTTACCGCTACGATCCGAAAATGAAATGAGTTGTAGGATATTTCTTGTCCCTCACGCGGCATATCGCCCAGCAGTTCGAGAATTAGCCCGGCAAAAGAATCGGCTTCGCCTTTTACTTGGTCAAATGTGTCGGTATCGATGCCTACTACCCTGCATACGTCGTTGAGCAGGGTTTTGCCTTCAAAGATGTAGTTGGCGTCGTCGATTTTCTGGAAGATCACTTCGGGTTCGTCGTCAAATTCGTCCTTGATCTCCCCGATGACTTCCTCCATGATGTCCTCTAGCGTGACTACCCCCGAAGTGCCGCCGTATTCGTCTACTACGATGGCCATATGCAGGCGCTGGCGCTGAAACTCCTTGAGCAGATCGCTGATCTTTTTGGTTTCGGGCACATATAAAACGCTGGTTCGGATAAGTTGTTGCCAGTTAAAATCGTCGCTTTCGCGCAAGTGGCCCAGCAAATCTTTTACATATAAAATGCCCGCCACGTTGTCAAAATCGTCATTGTAGACGGGTATCCGGGAATAACCCGATTCGCGCACTACCTCCAGCAAGGTATTGTAGCTTGATTGTATGTCCACGGCGACCACATCTACTCTTGCGCACATAATTTGGCTCACCGTCACGTCGCCGAATTTGAGCAGGCTTTTCAAAATGTCTTTTTCCTGGTCGGTATCTTCTGCCCTGCTCACGGTGAGTTCTATGGCTTCGTCGATATCTTTGCGGCTGGCAAGCCCGCCGGTAGAATAGGGCGCCATGGCCAGTTGGCGTTCCACGGCTTTGGTCCACCTCACGATGGCGCCTATCAGTGGTTTGCCTAAAGTCATGATGAAATACATGGGCTGGACCATGATGGATGATACGTACACTTTGTTGAGGCGGGCGTAAACTTTGGGTACTAACTCAGCAAACAGGATGATCAGAAAGGTAGCGCCGGCAAGGGCGATTAGAAAACCGAGTGATTTGCCCATCATATCGATTGACATATTGAGCGAAAAACCTGACGACGAAGCCAGGTTTGCGGCCCAGTCGCCAAGTATCTGCGGCGAAAGGGCTTTGCTCAATACTGCATTAAACAAGAGTATCACGGCTACATTGACTACGCTACTACTGATGAGGATGGTGGCGTGGAGCCGGCGGGTATCTTCTTTGAGCTTCAATAGTCTGACCCCGATATTGCGGTTATCCTGCTGAATTTTTTCGTAATCGTCTGTCTCCAGCGAAAAGAAAGCTACCTCGGCAGCCGATAGAAAGGCAGCACAAAGCAACAATAGGAATATCATTGCAATGCCCGCAATTATTTCAAACGAGGGGATGGTAATTAGTATTAACGACAGCGTGTAACTATAACTATCAGGTTCTGGCTCCAAAATATCCTGGATTTGGTGATCAATGTGGCGACGGTTCAAAAAGGAAGACCGTCGTCTATATTTTCAGGTACGGTATCGTGCACAGGGGTATCCACTGTTTGATTGGTGGAGGTGTTATCCGCATCAGGTTGTTCCTCTTTGCGAGCGCCTAAAATCCTGAACGTATTGGCCACCACCTCCGTAATTTTTTTGGTATTGTTGTCCTGGTCCTGCCAGCTACGATGCGTGAGCTTGCCTTCGATATACACTTGCATGCCCTTTTTGAGCATACTTTGCGCGCGTTCGGCCAACTCGCGCCACATCACGATATCGTGCCACTCGGTTAGTTTCTTGTACTCCCCGTTTTTATCTTTATAGGTTTCGTGGGTAGCCAGCGTAAATTTGGCCACCATAGCCCCATTTTCCAAACTCCTGATTTCGGGGTCTTTTCCAAGATTGCCGATCAACATTACTCTATTTACCATGATGCAACTGGGTTGTTTTTTTAGGTTAAAGCAACTCTAAAAATAAGGAATTATCCCTTAGATACCAATCTATTAATCTTGGAAATGCAAAGTTATTCAAGTTTTTTCGATCCACCTGAATTGCGCCATTGAGATTTAATAATTCTGCATTTTCAGTTATTTCTATTTCCCAAAAGGTGGCAATTATGCGCTGGTGGGTGAGTTCTTGCTTAAAAGGTTGTGATTTTTTGCGCAAGCTAAATCCTGTTTGCTGTATAAAGGCTAAAAAATCGGGCAAATCCTGCAATCCGGCGGGGTGTTCTACCAGCGCATCCGTTTCAATCAGGGGGAACTCGTACAATTGCTGCCAGATGTCTTTTGCCGTGCGCTGCCTGATCCATACGCGGGACGTCTCCGCCGGTTGTATTACCAGGTAGTTGAAATACCGGTCGCGCCGGCTTGGTTTTCTCGTTTTCACCGGCAATTGCTGAACCTTGCCGCCGGCATATGCCCTGCAAAGGTCGCTGAATACGCAACCGGAGCAAGCGGGATTGCGAGGCGTGCATACCGAGGCGCCAAAGTCCATGATGGCCTGGTTGTAAGGCCCCGGCTGCCGGGGGTCGAGAAAATGCCGGGACATAATTGCAAACTCTTTCTTGCCTGCTGTTGAGTCAATCGGCGTATCACGGCCTTCGTAGCGGGCCAAAACTCTGTATACATTGCCATCTAATACGGCGTGGGGCAGGTTGAAAGCAAAAGAGGCGATGGCGGCGGAAGTGTATGGGCCTACCCCTGGCAGAGCGCTGATTTGCTCGTAATTTTTCGGAAAAACGCCGCCATACTTCACGTGTACTTCCCTGGCCGCCGCCAGCATATTTCTTGCCCGGGAATAATACCCCAGCCCCTCCCATAGTTTCATCACTTCGTCTTCGCGTGCCTGGGCCAGGTCGCTAATAGTGGGGAAAAGGGTCTTGAAGGCTTCAAAATAGGGCAAGCCCTGTGCAACGCGTGTTTGTTGAAGGATGACTTCGGACAACCAGATCAGGTACGGATTTTTTTCTCCTTTCCAGGGCATGGGCCGTAGGTGAGTGGCGTGCCACCACATCAGGCGCGAGCGGAATTGCTGTATTCGATCCTCTGCTGTTTCCATATTTGATTAATAAAACACTGAGCTCCCCAACTGGTTGAACAAACCCCAAAATACGAAACGGTAGCACCTGTGCGGGTGCTACCGTTTCAAAACAAAGGGAATACTTTTTAACCTAATCTTCATATGGAACGGAATCCGGTTCAACGAATGCCGTGGCGCCGTAATGACGCGAAATCTGGTCTTTGAGTTCTTTGCGGGCAAAAAATATCCGGCTTTTGACCGTGCCCAGCGGGAGGTCGAGGGCGTCAGCTATTTCCTGGTATTTAAATCCCTGATAGTGCATCAGGAAAGGGATGCGAATACTGTCGTCGAGCGTATCGATCATGCCCGTTAGCTCGCCGATGAGTATATTAGACTCTGCGCCGTTGCCGATCATCGTGCTACCCGAGTTGATGTAGTACAAATTGTCGGTAGAGTCCATAATCGTATTGGCCTTGGCTTTCTTGCGATAGTTGTTTATGAAAATGTTCTTCATAATCGTAAACAACCAGGCTTTGAAGTTCGTACCCGGCCTGAATTTATCACTGTTCGTCAGTGCCCGGTATGCCGTTTCCTGGTAAAGGTCTTTGGCATCTTCCCCGTTTTTAGTGAGGTTGTAGGCGAAAGCCTGCAACAACGAAGACATCTGATTGAGCTGGCTATTGAATTCTAACTGTGACATGGCCGAGTAGTTTTGTTTAACTTTTCTTTAAGCTTACATCCATTTGTTGAATCAAAGTTATAACTTTATTTGATATTGTGCAACTATTTCTACGTTTTAGTTAGACATTTTTATTAAAAATTTATTTTTTTTATTTTTGTTTTGTAATAATACATTGATAATCAGAAATATAATTAAATAAACAAATTTTAAAAATTATTTTATTTTCAGTATAAATTGAAAATTAATTGCCCGCCATTAACACCCCGCCAAAAAACAGACTGGTTTTGCGTATTATTTCTGTGCTTTCAGGACAAAATAAACTGCTACGATAGAAAAGACGATGTTGGGCATCCAGATGCCAAGCAGGGCGGGAATAGCCTCGCCGGTAGCAAAGACGATAGAAAACCGGGAGAAAAAGATAAAGAGGGCGCCGATACCGATGCCTATTGCCAGGTGAAGGCCTATTCCTCCTCTAACTTTCCTGGCAGCTATAGCCAGACCGATGATAGTCAGGATAAATATGGTAAAAGGTTCGGCGGTGCGGCGGTAGACTTCCGTTTCGTATTTCTGGGTATTACTTACACCGCGTTTTTTCTGGTTTTTGATATAACGTCTGAGTTCACCGGTGGGAATCATCGACTCCTGGTTGAGATAATCCACAAAATCATCGGGGGTAAGGTTAAGCGTAGTATCTATTACCTTGCCTTTGCCGATAGTCAGCGATTCGTCCAGCCCGTTGAAGGTCCTTATCTCGTAATTGCGCAGGCGCCATTTGTTGGGGGGGCCCTGCCATTCTGCCGTATTGGCCTTGAGCATATACACGAGCTCGTGATTCTTGAATTTTTCGATACGCAAATCGCGGGCGGTACTATCGCGCTTTTGATATCTATTGATGTACACTTTCGAATCGGGCGACATAAACAAGTGCACGTCGTTGGTTTTTCCTTTATCGTTGTCGCGTGAAATGTACTTGTGTTCTATTTCCAGCCGCGTTTTGTTGCCCTCCGGAATAAAAAAATGATTGCCCAGCAAATGGAGAACGGCGATAAACCCGGCAGCCACCAGATAAGGCCGCATCAGCCGGCCGAAGCTAACCCCCGCATTAAAAATGGAGATGATCTCCGAGTTGTAGGCCATTTTGGAGGTAAAAAAAATGACAGCGATGAGCGTAAACAAAGGCCAGAGCAGCCCGGCGATAAATATGATAAAATTGGGGTAATAGTCTATGAGTATCTCTTTGAGCGTGATGGGCTCTTCGATAAATTTCTCTACCTTTTCACTAAAGTCGATCACCACGGATATCATCGTAAAGATCAATACCGTAAAGAAAAAGGTAGTGAGAAACTTCCTTATAATATACCAATCGAGCCGTTTCAGCATGTGCGGTGCGTTCTATTTATTACGCTATTAACTCGCCTGGGGTTGTAATTCATATTCTCTTTTGCATTTCATTAACCATGCCGGCTTTCCAGGAGGCAAAATCGCCCGCTAATATATGCTTGCGCGCTTCTTTCACCAACCACAAAAAGAAGCCCAGGTTGTGCAATGATGCAATTTGTGCGCCCAATATTTCCTGGTTGTGTATCAAATGGCGCAAATAAGCCTTGGAGTATTCCTGGCTAGTAGGGCTGGGTATAGATTCGTCTATCGGGCTAAAATCGTTTTTCCACTTGGCGTTTTTAATATTAATAACGCCGTTGGCCGTATACAACATGCCGTGGCGGGCATTTCGGGTGGGTAACACGCAATCAAACATATCGATACCCAATGCGATACACTCCAGTATATTTACCGGCGTACCCACTCCCATCAGGTAACGGGGTTTATGGGCAGGCAATATGCCGCACACCATTTCTGTAGTGCGATACATTTCTTCTGCGGGTTCGCCTACCGACAGTCCGCCGATGGCATACCCGCCGGTATCGTATTGGGCTACCTCTTCAGCCGATTGTTTTCTGAGGTCGTCATACACGCTACCCTGCACAATGGGAAAAAGCGCCTGCTCGTATCCGTAAAGCGGCGGCGACTGCGGCAGGTGGTCAATACACCGGCGCAGCCAGCGGTGCGTAAGCTCCATGGATGTTTTGGCATAGCGGTAATCACAGGGGTATGGGGGGCATTCGTCGAAAGCCATCATGATATCGGCGCCTATAATCCGCTGTATATCCATGGCTTTTTCGGGGCTCAGGAAATGCTTCGAACCGTCGATATGGGAGCTAAAAGTAACGCCTTCTTCTTTGATTTTTCGCCGGCTGCTCAGTGAATACACCTGATATCCCCCACTATCGGTCAATATTGGTTTATTCCACGACATAAACCGGTGCAGCCCGCCGGCTTCTTGCAGGATATCGAGCCCAGGCCGCAAATACAAATGGTAGGTATTGCCCAAAATAATTTGCGCCCCCACCGCCGATTCCAACTCGTGCTGGTGCACTGCCTTTACAGATCCCACCGTGCCTACCGGCATGAAAATGGGCGTTTCAATTTGCCCGTGGGCAGTTTGAATCAGCCCCGCCCGGGCAGACGATAATGCATCAGTATGTTGGAGTTGGAAAGTAAGCAAGATCGTATAGTGGGTTTTATTAAATCTGATACCTGTGGCTGTCTAGCTTGATCAATACCGCAATCATCGCAGTAAATCCGAGCAAGGCCGATCCTCCTTTGCTAATGAAAGGCAAAGGGATGCCGATAATGGGCAATAACCCCATGGTCATGCCTATATTGACAAAAAAGTGGATAAAGAAAATACCCCCTATGCAATAGGCATAATGCCGGGAGAAGTTGGACCGCTGCCGCTCGGCGATAATGGTTATTCGAATGAGTAGCAAGAGGAAAAGTATAATCGTGCCGAAGGCGCCTACAAATCCCTGTTCTTCTCCAATAGTGCAAAAAATAAAATCGGTAGATTGTTCAGGTACGTAATTGAGCTTGGTCATGCTGCCGTTCAGAAATCCCTTGCCTTTGAGTCCTCCCGAACTAATAGCCATCTTGGATTGGGTGACGTTGTAAAGCGAGCCTCTTTCGTCGCACAATTCGGGCCTCAGCCATACATTTATGCGATCTTGCTGGTGAGGTTTTAAAACAGAATTAAATGCATAATTAGCTGCAAATGAAATACCTATACCTAAGATCACCGCCGTCGCCAAAATGCTCACCATTCTGGTTTTTCTTTTGCGCACAAGCGCTACTCCGGCAGCGATAAAACTCAGCACAGCCAGCCCCAGCGCCTCGTATCCACTTTCGTGCCGCGATAGATATATCATAGCCGCAGCAAGCGCTATAGCGCCGGCGCCCCAGTACAGTTGAGGTTTGAATTGTAAAAATAAAAAGGTGGCGCCTATAAATATCAGCACCTGTGCAATATAGGTGGGATCAATAATGAGCCCCAGTATCAATAGCACGGCGGAAGTGATACCGATGATATACAAATTGGGCGAAAGCCCTTCCCGGTACAACACGATAAAAAAGGATAAAAAGACCAGGGTTGATCCTGCGTCGGGTTGCAGCATGATCAGGCTCATTGGCAACAGCAGGATACCGAACGCCAGCATTTGAGACTTGAGCGTTTTCAGGTTGGTGCTATAATGGCTTAAAAAACTCGACATCGCCAGCGCTGTAGCAAACTTGGCCAATTCAGAGGGTTGAAAGGAAAACCCGCCAAAAGAAAACCACGCCGTAGCGCCTTTCGTTTTCGTTCCGAATATTAAAACCGCTACAAGAAAAAAGACGGCAATCCCGTATATCGGGTAAGCGAAAGTGGACCAGAACTTCCAGTCGAATAACATGATAAAGGCAAATACGAAAAAAGAAATGCCCACCCAGATCGTTTGCTTACCGGCCTGGGCACCAAAAAAATCGAAGATATTGCCGGCATAACCTTCCCCATAACCCACGGTGAAAACCATAAGCCAACCAATACCTACTAGTCCCAGATAAAGGGAAAAAGTAACCAGGTCAATTTTCCTGGTATAACCGCCTCTATTCATTCCTAACATGCCACTGCTCAATATGAACCCACCAATTCTTCCGGCTTGATTTTGTCGTCTTTAACGAGGTAGATACCCGTATATTCTCTTTCCAGGATGTATTTTAAGCGCAGGGCTTCCAATTTTGTGGTGAATGCGCCTGCTCTGAGTTGATAATACGGCGAAGAGTGCACCCAATCGATGGGAATACTGGGATACCGGTATTGGAACGACTGCTTGACGCTTTCCAGGCGTTGCCTGTCGGTGGTTGCCAATAGCTGCACCCGCCAGCCTTCTACCGAGGCTTTTGCTTTGTTGCCGTTGATATATGTCTCTACCATCCTGGTAATCAACGGGTCTTCCTTAATTTTTACCTGTGCGGTCAATGCAGTGCACCATCCGGCGAGGAGAAGTAAAACGTACCACTTTTTCATATACTTTCGCTTTTATATAGAAGTGATAATCGACACACTGGAAGAGCAACCCAGTCGCTGTGCACCGGCATCCAATAATCGCAGGGCATCCTCTTTTGTGCGAATACCCCCTGAAGCTTTGATTTTGACACCGCTTCCTTTCAATTGTCCGGCCATCAGTTGTACGACTTTCACGGTGGCGCCATCTCCGCTATATCCGGTAGACGTTTTGACGAAATCGGCGCTTAGTTCTTTGCACAAATTGCAACAGCGTTGTATTTCGTCATCCAGCAATAAGCCTGTTTCGATGATCACTTTTACAAGCTTGTCGCGCAAATGTGCTGTGGTAATCATCCTGTCGAGGTCGCTGCTTACAAAATTCCACTGCCCATTTTTCAGTGCGCACAGGTTAATCACTACATCCAGTTCGTCTACGCCCTCGTCTATTGCGCGTTTGATCTCTTCTACTTTGGCAGCGGTAGTTGCGTAACCCATAGGGAAACCGATTACCGTAGCAACTTTTACGGGGCTATCGGCGAGCAGATCAGCCGCATTGGGCACATAATATGGCGGAATACAAACCGCTGCAAACTGGTATTGCAGGGCTTCGTCGCACACCTTCTGAATATCTGATAACTTGCAGTCAGGTTTCAGTATGGTATGATCAATAAACGATGCAAGGCTCATCCTTTGTTAGGTTAACTCCAATTATAATGCAAAAAGAGCTTTTCTCCTTTTGCAGGGCGAAAGTTAACAAAAAATAGCCTTATCCGCATCATTTCCTTATGTGTTAAACGAGTAGGATATTTTGGGCGGCCATCAATGACCTGACCGGGTGGCGCCAGAAGCCGGCCTGAATGCCGGCATATGACGGCGTTTTGAATGGTATTTCATATGTTTCTGCTTTGAGGTTCCGGTAGCCGGCATAACAAGCTGCGGCAATAAATGCCGGTACATACGTGCGGGTTTGAGAAGGCAGCAGGTGGTCTATATCCCAGTAATTGTCGCAGTCGCTTTTAAGCATAGCGCGTCTCACTTTTGACGGTCCGCAATTGTACGCCGCGATCACCAGGGCCCAATCTCCAAATTCTTCATACAAGGTGGTAAGCAATTGGATAGCTGCTTGCGTCGACTTCTCTGGGTCTTCGCGTTCATCGGTTATATTATTGATCACCAGCCCATAATTTCTGCCTGTTGACGGCATAATTTGCCAAATACCTTTTGCACCTGCCGGAGATCCGATTTTTGGAAAAAGCCTCGATTCGGCCAAGGGCAAATACTGCAATGCCTCCGGAAGTCCATTTTCCTTCAGTGCTCCGGCAATTTGCGGCAGGTAGTCCGACATGCGCTTTTCCATGGCTCTGCGCACCTTATGGCCTAAGGTCGCATATTCTTTTAGCAGAAAACCCACCTTCGACCAATCCTGGACTTCAAACGGTACTTGCGATTTCGTTGCGCAAGTTTCCAAAGCAGCCTCGTTGCCTAATATTTGCCTCAAATCCACTTGCTGCGCCACACCAGCATACGCAAACAAACAATCGGGGCTCTGCAAGACAAACAGCACTACCTGAAGGGTTGTAACAATGGGTAGACCTTTCATAACTGGCTTATTTAGTTGTGAATAACGAGCCTTACCCGTGTAGCAAACGCATCGTTTGCTTACGTGGTAAAGACAAATACTTATTCGTTAGGAAAATGTAGGATGGTAGCGGTAGGCTAGCTTCTCTCTCAGATTTGATTGTACAATATTAACACAATTTTCAAAACAAAAAACCACAACAATACAAATACATAAAATTAAATATTATTGTATAGCAATAAATTCCATATAAAGCGCTGTTATCAAGAAACGAAACCTGTTACATACCTGGCTGACGCACAACAAAAAAGGCATCCCGGATATGCCATCCGGGATGCCTTTACTATGGCGTAATAAACCCTGGTTTAGGGTTTGACTTTTTTGTTGTTTTCGGGCAGGAACAGCAGCAAATGCTGATTAACCACCACTTCGCGGTGTGCCAGTTGGTTCCACTCCATCAAGTCTTCTATGTCGCAGCGGAACAGCATAGCGACTGACTCAATGCGGTCGCCGGGAACGGCTACGTACGACGATTTGAATTTGCCTCGTGGTAGTTCATTATCTACTGACAAGCCCGCTTTTTTTGCCAGGTGCTGACGAAATGCCACAGCGCCGCTGGCAGGTACGATTACAAAGTTACCGTTTTTGTTGGCGGGTATGTACTGCTGCAGATAGCTGGGATTCAGCGCCTTAATTAATGAGCTATTAACGCCCGTCACTTGCGCAACCTGCTGAAAAGTAAGCGGCGTATACACTCTGAACGTGCGGGTTTCCTGCATCTGATAAGAGGGATATTTGGGCGCCAGGTTGTGCTCATTATAGTAGTTAACAAGATAGGCTGCGGCAATATAGGAAGGCACATATCTGCGGGATTCAACCGGCAGATATTTGCTGATGGTCCAGTAATCCCGGCTATTTGCATAGCGGATTGCCTTTTTTACGCGACCTGCCCCAGAGTTAAATGCAGCCATCACCAGCATCCAATCGCCGAATTCGTGGTAAAGCGTAGCCAGGAGTTTGACGGCTGCTTCGGTAGACTTGTAGGGGTCGAGGCGCTCGTCTACGCCAGCTTCCATTTTCAACCCAAAATGACGAGCCGAGGTAGGTACGAATTGCCACAATCCGGCTGCACCGGCGGCAGAACGCACTTCCGGCCTCAGCGTAGATTCAACCATCGGAAGATATTTCAGCTCTTCCGGCAATTTGTGAACCCTCAGGTAATGCTCGAAAATGGGAAAATACAACGAGGTGCGGCCAAGCATGGCTTCCGATTCTTTCACGCCAATAACAGTATAGCGTTTGATGAACTCGCGCACTTCTTTGTTGTAAGGGGCGCAGAAAGGCAGGTTGATGTTTTCTATACGCGCCTTAATAACCTCGTCGTTGCCGGTCATTTCGACCAGCTCGTTATCGTAACATGAGGTTAATGCAGAGGTTTCTGTTACAACCGTCAAATAGCATGCTGCTATGACGGCAGTTAATGTCCATGGGAATTTCATTCTTGTTCAATTTTTTGTTTTCACTAGGCCGGGCATTAAAATATTGCCTATTAAAACGCTCGGCTTTGGCGATTAGTATAACTGCTTACTTTGAATTTGCGTTCTCGCTTTGCAGTTAACCAACCGGGGAATTAGGGTTTTTTACTTTAATGTGCCTTTGTGTAAAATGAATTTTGGCACAATTTTTTTTTAAAAAGAATTTTCAGTTTCTGACACAAAGCTATTCCTTCTATGCTTCAAATGCAATGATTATTAACGACATAGCATGCAAGTATGTTCTTAACAATGTATTATCACGTTTGACGGGAGAATTTAAATATGGGTTTTTATACAATATTAATGGTGTTAGTAAAACACTTTCTGGAATTATTTAAAACATTATTGCCCTTTAAAGGAATTTAATATGGCAATTTCAAGTTACTAACATCATCACTCAGAATGTGTTAAAATTTTACTAAAATTTTTAACAATTAGATAAAACACCTACCTAACAATGCCTACTCTGCTCCGAGCAAATCCATAATTTCACCTTTTTCTTCCTGCGTATTTACGTTTTTTAGCGCTTCAGGAAGACTACAATCTATTAATCGTATGTCACAATTTATTAATATTTTGCGCGGGCAGGAATACCCTTGCGCTAAAAACTGCAGCGCCAAAAGGTAGCTTTTGGGTTCCCAAATAGTGATTAACGGCTCAGGCCAACCCTCCTCATCGGGCTGGCGGAAAGCGGTAGCTATTTTTACAGCATCGCGTGCACGTATGAGTTGCTGCAATGCATCGCTGTTCAGCAAGGGAAGGTCGCAGGCTACCACAAACCAGGCGGCATCGGGATTATGCCGGAACGCAGTGAGTATAGCGCCGAGAGGACCCAATCCCAAAAAGGTATCGGGCAGTGTCGGATAAGGCTGCTCCGATTCTATTTGGGCCGCCTGATCGGGTCGGCACGACACAAAGACTTTTTCGCAGTGGGGTTGCAGCAAATCTGCAACGTGTTCGCGCTGAGTTTTCCGATGATACACCATAGCGCCTTTGTCTTCTCCCATCCGCTGACTCTTTCCCCCCGCCAGTACTAATCCGTATATCGGCGGGGTCATTTGCCGCCACTTTTTCTGGAGTTCGGAAGCGATCGATTGCGTATCCGATATTTGCAGGATCGGTATGTGTTGTACCTGCCCCCCTAAGTGGGCCTGTAAAAATGGATAGATTTCTTGTCCGCTTTCTGTGAGCAGGATTATGTCAACCTGGGTAAGCCTATCCAGCTTTTTGTGCAGCGATTGTTCCTTTTTGGGGTCAATAACTACTATTTGCCGGGTTGCCGGGAAATGGTTGCCGTTTACAAGTACTATGTCGCAAGCGTTCATCAGGGTACGCCGCTGGTAGCCATTGGGCGGATGGCCGTAATCAAACCGGGCATGCGTTATTTTGTCGGTATAATGTAGTGCGGCTCCTTCTGAAATTATATTATCATGTAGATCATAATGATTTTGGTCTTCTTTGTGGTCGGCGTCAACATAGGCTACCTGGCACGATGCGGCAAGCTGTGAGGTCAGGGCCATGGCCAGTTTTTTAATGGTATCGCAAGGTGCGCCGATGATTGCCCACTCTAGTCTGCCAAATTCGCCCACCCTATCGGGGCGCCGCAGGTTTACATGCTTTTGGTGCTTGTCTTTCATATATTTAATAAATATAATATATAACAAAGAAGCCCGGACGACCATTTGATTGGAGCCGGGCTTTTGGTGCTATACGTTGGTGTGCACGGGTTTAGTAAACCGCGCAGCATTTATTTGTGTTACTGCGTAATTTGCAAAGTTGCTGCGATTTGCTGATACACACCTGCTTTGAGTTTTTGGGCTACTTCGCCGAAAGCTCGCACCGTAGTATCGATATCTTCCTTAGTATGGTCGGCGGTAGGAATGAGGCGGAGTAGCATCATACCTTTAGGAATTACCGGGTATACCACAATTGAACAGAAAATATCGTAATTATCGCGCAGGTCTTTAACAAGCGTAACGGCTTCTTCAACCGAGCCGTGCATAAATACAGGTGTTACGCAGGTATTAGACAAGCCCAGGTCGAAACCGATATCGCGCAGCCCCTGTTTCAGCATATTCACATTTTCCCAAAGTTTGGCTTTGAGTTCAGGGTGGGTACGCAATAATTCGAGTCTTTTAATATTGCCAATCACGATGGGCAAAGGAAGTGATTTGGCAAAAATCTGCGAGCGGGTATTATAGCGAAGGTATTCCAGTACGTCGCGGTCGCCTGCCACAAATGCGCCGATGCTGGCCATTGATTTGGCGAAAGTGCTAAAATAGAGATCGATTCCATCCTGGCAGCCTTGTTCTTCGCCGGCGCCGGCGCCGGTTGCGCCCAGCGTACCGAATCCATGTGCATCGTCAACCAGCAGGCGGAAGTTGTAGTGCTTTTTCATGTCGACGATCTCCTTCAGGATACCTTGTTCGCCACGCATACCAAATACGCCTTCCGTGATGACGAGGATGCCGCCTCCGCTTTTTTCTGCATAGGCGGTAGCTTTTTCAATTTGCTTGGTAAAGCTCTCGATGTTATTGTGTTCAAAAGGCAAACGTTCGCCGATGTGCATCCTGACACCGTCATAGATACAGGCATGATTGTCTTTGTCGTAAACCACTACATCGCGGCGATCGAGCAGGGCATCGATTACCGACATAATGCCCTGGTAGCCGTAGTTGAGCAACATGGCGTCTTCCTTCATCACAAAAGCGGCCAGGTCGCGTTCCAATTGCTCGTGAAAGTTGGTTTCGCCCGACATCATTCGCGCGCCCATGGGGTATGCTAGTCCCCAGTTAGCTGCCGCTTCTGCGTCGGCTTTTCTCACTTCGGGGTGGTTGGCCAGCCCCAGGTAGTTATTGATACTCCATATGATTTTTTCCTTTCCCTGAAAAATCATGCGGTTACCCAATTCTCCCTCTAGCTTTGGGAAGGTATAATACCCGTGAGCCATTGCAGCGTATTTGCCCAGCGGGCCTCTATTCCCTGATAACTTTTCAAACAGGTCCATATGTTGTTGCTATTTAAATGTACTACAGAAAACAAGAAAGCGATTTCATTTCGCTATTATGGGACAAAGATAACAACTTCGTTTCTAAATTAGTCAATTTCCACGGGTCCGTCGCCAGCTTCGTCTTCAATCCATTGTTGTTGTTCGCAATATTCGCTGAGTTCGCCCCGGATAAAATGTTGTACATCCTTTTTTATCGCGTCGGGATACAGCAGGTGCAAATTGGGGCCGGCATCCAGGCTGAAGTAAAGCGGTTGTTTTGTGGTTTCCCTGAAATTTTTGATCGCTTCAATTGCTTTAAGCGTATTGGGTTTGATCAGCACATAGGGTGGTTCAGATACCATCATCAGGGCATGCAGGGTGAGGGCTTCTGCTTCTGCGATAGCGCCGAAGGCATCTACTTCGCCTGTTTTGAGTACATGCAATAAATTATTGAGTCTTTGCCTGGCTTGCGCGTATCGATTTTCTGCATAAATATTTCCCTCCATAAGTTGGTGCCCGGCACGACTCGACACACTTTTTTCCTTTTTGCTGATGATCAGAATGTCATCGTGGTATGTATGGAACACCGGATTTATGTGCTCAGCCATAGGAACGGCGTATTCGTTGGATGAGTCGGCCACTTCCCTGCTTTCACCCCACAATACCATTTTGGGATAAACCGAGCGGCAAGCGCTACCCGAACCGAGGCGGGACAAAAACGATGCTTTTTGGTAAAAGTCGGCTTCTTTTAAAAGCGTATCGAAAAAGCGTTTTTCCAATGCACACAGGCACAAAGCTGCTGCACTCATCCCTGAGGCTGACGAAGCGATGCCGGTGGAGTGGGGGAAAGAGTTGGTGGTATGAATGGTCAAATCCAATTGTCGCAGGAAGGGAAATACTTCAACCAGGCTTTCGAAGTAACCCAACATCTTAGCCCGGAAGGAATCGTTTTTCTCTCCGTTGAAATAGAGTTGTAACGAAATACCTAACTCGGTTGACTTCTTGGGCGCATACGCCAATATCGTTTCGGTGTATGCATTCTTTAGTGTAAAACTAATGGATGGATTTTTGGGCAATTGTGTGCCGTACTTCCCCCAATATTTTATAATGGCCAGGTTCGACGGGCTTCGCCAGGTGACTTGTCCTGGTTCCGTTTTTGCAGATTCCAGCACCAATTTGGGATTTTTGTAGTCCATAACTCGATATTTATGTATGTTCCACGTGGAACATATTGCATGATTTACGCAAGATAATCCAGTAACCAACTCTTCAAAGCGTCGTATTGAGGTGGGAGAGGGAATGACATTTTGGGTTTATCAGCCAGCTCCGACAGCCTTTCTGGCACCTCTATCTTAATTTGTAATATAGCTTCCACGTCGTCTTTAAACTTGGATGGGTGGGCAGTCTCAAGTACAATTCCGGTAGTAGACGGCAATTCGTATCGTCCCTGAAAACACTTCAGCGCTAAGTAACCAACTGCACCATGTGGATCAATAATATACCCATAATTGTGGTATACTTCTTCCATTGCTTGTTTGGTGAATTCGTCGGTAAAGGCATATCCTGTAATTAATTCTTTCATTTTGTTCCACGTGGAACATTCATCTGTATCGAAAATCAAGTCAACCAAACGTGAAAAATTGGAAGGATTTCCCACGTCCATAGCGTTGGATAATGTCCGCATAGAAGGCTTGGGTGAAAATAACCCGGTAGAAAGGTACTGAGGCACGACGTCATTTACATTAGTTGCAGCTAAAAACTGGTATACAGGCAAGCCCATTTCACGGGCTAAAAGCCCTGCGGTCAGGTTGCCAAAGTTACCGCTTGGTACACTAAAGACTATTGGGCGACCCGTATTGACTTGTTTGAATGCTTCGAAATAATAGAAGGACTGCGGGATCAACCTGGCAATATTGATAGAATTTGCAGAACTAAGTCTGATCGTATCCCTAAGCGATTTATCTAAAAATGCCTGCTTGACCATAGCCTGGCAATCGTCGAAGGTGCCGTCGATTTCAAGTGCCGACACATTATGTCCAAGTGTAGTCAACTGGCATTCCTGTAATTCACTCACTTTTCCGGAAGGATACAATATCACCACTCTGATGCCTGGAGTTTTATAAAAACCGGCCGCTACAGCCCCACCCGTATCCCCGGAAGTAGCCACCAAAATGACCAGTTCTTTAGATTCACCCCGGTTGAAATAAGACATAAGTTGGGACATAAACCGGGCCCCAAAATCTTTGAAGGCAAGCGAAGGCCCATGAAATAATTCGAGTACATGTACATCATCATCAAGCACAACGACCGGCGCGGGAAAGTTGATGGCGTGATCAATGATTTGATGTAAATCACTGTCCGGGATTTCGCCCTGAAACAAGGCCTTCGAAATTTCGAATCCGATCTCCTGAAAGGTGTAGTGCTTTAAATTCTGTATAAAGGAATCGGGCAGGCGAGGAATAACCACCGGCATATACAATCCGTTGTCTTCGGGCAGCCCCTTGAACACTGCTTCCTGAAGCGATACTTCCAGCGACCTGTTTTTTGTACTGTACAATTTCATGCTTATAACTTAATAGCTCCTTCCGTATTGATAGCAGAAACAAATACCTCACAGGGGATACCGGCATCCTGGAATACCTGCTGCATAGCAAGGCCCACCTGATCAGCAATGTCATTCCCCTTGCATAGTGCAAACACAGAAGGCCCCGATCCGGAAATACTACAGCCCAATGCGCCGGCATGCAATGCGGCTTCTTTAACTATGTAAAAATGAGGGATCAGATGAGCCCGCTGCGGTTCAATCACCACATCCCTAAGTGATCGGGCTATTAGATCGTAATCAGATTTGAACAAACCGACGATAAACCCACCTAAATTTCCACTTTGCTCAATGTGTTGTTTCAGGGTTATTGTAGGACTAAGGATGGCGCGGGCCGTTTTGGTCAAAATCTCTACTTGGGGATAGACCACCGCTGCATACAATTCGGCTGGCACCGGCAGGGGTTGCACATCGAGGTTGTGCTCCACATCCTTTAACAAAAGAATCCCCCCCAGCAAAGAAGAAGTCACGTTATCCGCTACGTATGCTTTATGTGCCAGAAATTCTCCTTCAAGGGCAAAAGGCAGCAAACCTTTTTTTTCGAAAGGCCGTCCCAGCAATTCATTTACCGCAAATACACCTGCTACGGAACTCGCCGCACTGGAGCCCAACCCACTGCCCAAAGGCATTTTCTTGTGGATCTCCATTTCAATGCCCAAGTCTTTTTTGTCGAGTGCTTCCAACATGGCCAGTGCCGATACGCCGGCTGTATTTTCCCGGGGGTCGCAAGACAACTTGCCATCAGCGCCTGTAATGTGGGTGATCACTAGCCCGGGTCGATCAGTGAATCTTACCACTACTTCATCGCCGGGATGCGAAAGCGCAAAGCCCAATTGATCAAAACCGCAGGCTACATTGGCCACCGTTGCCGGTGCAAAAACCCTGATTTCTTTATCGTCCATCTCGTATCAGGATAAGAAGTTTCCAATTTTGATAATCTCCGCAAATACCCCTGCGGCTGTTACTTCCGCGCCGGCGCCGGGCCCTCTCACCACCAGCGGGCGATCCTTGTACCGCTCTGTTGTAAACACGATCATATTATCACTGCCGCTAAGCGCTGCAAAAGGATGCGACTGATCCACTGCCTGGAGCGAAATGCTAGCTTGGGCATTTTCCAGTTTGGCCACCATGCGCAATACTTGACCAGCTTTTGCAGCCGCGGCACGCTTTGATTCAAAAAAGCTATCAGCCTGTGTGATTTCATCTAACAATTCATCTACACTTGCCGCTTGTTGGCATGCCTCTGGCAGGATGGGTTCGATGACAACATCGGCAGCTTCGAGTGCAAGGCCTGTTTCCCGGGCAAGGATGAGCAACTTGCGTCGCACGTCTACCCCGTTGAGGTCAATGCGCGGGTCGGGTTCGGTATAGCCCAGCGACATAGCTTCTTTTACAATATCGCTAAACCGCCGGCCCTCCGTAAACGAGTTAAAAATAAACGATAGCGAGCCCGACAAAATACCTTCGATGCGAATGATGCGATCGCCGCTGTTGATCAGGTCGGTGAGCGTAGAGATCACGGGCAAACCCGCGCCCACATTTGTTTCATACATAAACAACACCCCCTTTCGTTCAGAAATCGTTTTGAGGCGTTGGTACTGTAAATAAGAAGACGATGTGCCTATCTTATTAGGCGTTGAAATAGAAATACTGGCGTTGAGAATATCCTCATAGTAATCGGCTACTTTGGCATTGGCTGTATTATCAACAAAAATGGTATTCGACAAATTGAGTTGCTTCATGCGTTGTACAAAACCGGCGACATCCGTAGCCGTATCGGAGTCTTGAAGCAAATTCTGCCAATTGTCGAGATCAATGCCATTTTCCTCAAAATACATCTTCTTGCTATTGGCCAGGCCGACGATCTTAATTTCCATGGCGCGTTTTTCTTTTAGGAAAAGCGCTTGTGCTTTGATCTGTTTGATGAGCGTGGCGCCAATCAGTCCCACGCCGATCATGAATAAATGAAGTTCTTGCGTATCCGATAAGAAAAAGGCTTCGTGGATAGCATTCAGTGCCTTGCCCTCATCGGCACGATTGATGACCACCGAAATATTGAGTTCGGAAGAACCCTGTGCGATAGCCACCACGTTCACCCCGTTTTTGCCCAGCGCCTGAAACAGGCGACCGGCGATGCCGGGGCGGTAGCGCATATTCTCACCAATGATAGCAATAGCGGCGAGGTCTTCCTCTACCTTCACTGATTCTATCAAACGCTGCCGCATTTCAAATTCAAATTCGCGCTCTACGCTGCGTTTGGCTTTAGCGGCAGAAGCGGGTTGAACCGCAAAACTGATAGAGTGCTCAGAGGATCCCTGCGTAATAATAATGACATTCACGCCGGCCTGGGCCAGGGAAGTAAACAGGCGACCGGCGATACCTGGCACGCCGACCATTCCGCTGCCCTGCAAAGTAATCAGAGCAATATGGCTAATAGAAGAAATGCCTTTCACTGCATGGCTTCCGGAGTCAGCTTTATCAGATATAAACGTGCCTTCAAATTCGGGGTTAAACGTATTTTTAATGTATAGCGGAATCTTCTTAGCCAGAGCCGGCTGGATCGTAGGCGGATAAATAACCTTGGCGCCGAAGTGCGACATTTCCATGGCCTCGGCGTAAGTCATTTGTGATAGAGAAAACGCCTTTTTCACCTTGCGGGGGTCGGCGGTCATCACGCCGTCCACATCGGTCCAAATCTCGATGGCTGATGCATCGAGGCCGGCGCCCAAGATGGCCGCGGTATAATCGGAGCCGCCGCGGCCCAGTGTAGTGGTAAGACCTCCTTTTGCAGCGCCCACAAAACCTGTAACAACCTGTATTTCAGGATTTTGAGCAAAATACTCTTTAATCAGAGCGTTAGTTTGTTCGAAATCGACCTTAGCGTTTCCGAACGATTTATCCGTTTTAATAATTTTTCGCGCATCGAGAAAGGCGGCATGGATGCCGGCCTGGCGCATCACGTGCGAGATAATAAAAGCGGCATTGCGCTCGCCGAAACTCAGGATATAATCGAGTGTGCGGGGAGAGACTTCGCGCACCAGGAAAACGCCGTAGAGCAGATTGCCCAGTACTTCGTGGTTAGTCTGCAATTCGGGAAGAACGCGATCGAGGTATTCTCCTTTGAGCAGCGCGTTAGCTGCGTCGATATGGCGTTGGCTAAATTGCTGAAAGAGGTCTTGATAGCGTTCGTTACCATCGGCTGCGAGGTTTCCCATTTCGATGAGTGAATCGGTTACGCCGCCGAAGGCTGAAAACACCACGGCAAATTTATCGCCGCGTTGGTAGTATTGCCGAAGGATGCGAACGACGCCCTCAATACGTTCGGGTTTGGCCACGGAAGAGCCGCCAAACTTCAACACTTTCATGATATTCAATTTTAATTCAAAGTGCGAAGATAATCCTTGCGATTGGCAAGTGCGGCATCCTCTTTAGCCGTCATCTTATTTTTTTCATCTGGCGACTTATCTCCATAGCCACATAAATGAAGGATTCCGTGAATCATAACCCGGTGGAGTTCTTGTTCAAATGACACCTTATAAGTAGCTGCATTATCTATCACTCGATCGATGCTGATAAAAATATCGCCATGCACAAGAGGGGGGTCGGCGTAGGGGAAGGTAATAATATCGGTGAGGGTATCGTGTTGCAGGTAGTTTTGGTTCATATCGAGCAGGTGGTTATCGGAGCAGAAAATAAAGCTCACATTGCCCAATTTACATTGCTCTGCTTCGATAACGGCTTGAATCCATTGGAATAATTCGGGCGCCTGGTCGGGTTCAAAATCTACGTCTTCTGCATAAAAACAGATGGGGTCATCCTCTTCTCCTGCAGGAAAAAAAAAGAAAGGCGTATCGCTTTCACTCATACCTTAAATATTGAACTGCATTTCGACGGTACTACCGTTATTAAAAAAGCGTATTTGGCTGGATAGTTTGTGCATAAGAAACACACCTCTTCCTCCCACTTTTAATAGGTTGTCGGGGCAAGTAGGATCGGGCAGGTTATTGAAGTCAAACCCGGGGCCTTCGTCTGAAACCACGATAGCGAGCGTATTTTGTTGTTTTTTCAGGTGGACGTGAACCGTTTTTGATTCATCATTTCTATTGCCATGAATAATTGCGTTGTTGACTGCTTCGGTAAGGCTAATTAGAATATTGCCGTAGGTATCCGGTTGCAGTGCGTATTGCTGGGCCAGTTTATCCACAAAAGATTCTATCACAGCAATATTGCAGGGATTAGAGGAAAGTTTGAGCATATACGTGAATTGACCTTCTTTCATGAAAACTGTTCAATTTAGCATCATTTCTTCGACGAAAGCAATGCAAAAAGTCACTACGCCATCAGGCGAAGTTCATTTTCAGGTAAAACATTCATGGGAAGAAAGTTCATAAACCATGCCAACCTGCGTTTATTTGCGAGGTTGTTGGGGTTGGTTTAGCGATTTAAAATATTCTTCTACCAAAAACTTGTAATAAGGTTTGAGTGAGGGTGACACCGACTTATACAGTTCGATTTCGGCTTCGCGTTTTTTGATATATTCTTCGATAGAGGGCGGCAGGCGTTGTTGCGTTGTTTTTGCCGTTTCCCCCTTTCGTTTTTCATCTTGTTCGCGTTCGCGTTCGGCATTTTCGTGTTCGAGCAGGCGGGTAAGGATATCCTCCTGGCGTTTGAGCATTTCGTTGGATAGGCGTTTATTCACCAATTCGGTTTCCACCTTGTCCATTTGTTCCATCAGTTCCTGCAGTTCCTTGCTTCCTTTGCCATTCTTCTGCATTTCTTGTTGTTTTTCGCGCAGGGCTTTGCGGAGGGCAGACTGGCGGGCGGCGGCCTGGGCGAATTCCTTACTGGAAGACCCTTTGCCGTTTTCCATATTTTTCTTCATTTGCTTGAGCTGTTCGTTGAGGCTTTTCTGGCCCTGGCTGATTTTGTCTTTGGGCGTATTGCCTTTGGGTCCCTGGCCGCCGGGTTTGGTGCACATTTGGTTGCCCGACATCATGCCCGACATTTGTTGCTGCATCTGGTTCATTACCTCGCTGAGCATGAGTGCAAGGTCGTTGAGATTTTTCATAGACCTTTGCTGGTGGTCGGCGGCTTGTGGCTTGCGGCGTTCCTCGAGGTCGTCGAGGCTTGTGCGCATATTCGTTTTAATCTCCGTGACTTTCTCCGAAACAAACGATTCAATTTGGAAGACGCGTTTGCTCAATGCCTGGAGGCTATCTTCCACCAGTTTAAAATCGTCTTTCAGTTTAAATTGCTTCTGAACGAGGTTGGTATAATTAGGCGTATTAATATTTACCTCCTCGAATTTGTTAATCAGGTCTTCCTGTTCGAAAGACAGGCCCACCAGGTTTTCGAGCAATTGGCGAAGGGCTTGCATATCCTCTTCCATCTGCTGCATTTCGCCGGCTTGCATTTCCATAGCCATTGTGTTGGCCATATCTTTCATTTTGCCGGAAGCTTTCTTCTGTGATTTAGCGGCCTTATTATTTTGATTTTGCTGAAGTTCCTGCTTGCTGTCATTCAGGTCCTTCTCGATATCCTGCATTTCCTCTTCGTGATCGCCGATATTTTGGGGTTTTTCGAGTTCCTCATTTTTCTTTTCGAGATCGTCCATCTTTTCCTGGATATCCTCGAATTTCTCATTAATCTCCTCTTGTTTTTTCTCCAATTCTTCCTGGTCGAGTTTTTTATCTTCTGTTTGTTCGCTTAATTTATCTTGTTCTTCGGCCAGTTTTTGGAGTTCGTCAATCGTTTCCTGAAGTTGTTGTTCTACTTCCAGTTGTTTCATCATTTCGAGCATCCGGTCGAGTTCTTTTTCAATTTCCTCGTTGGACATCTCCATATTTTCCATCATATCGAGGGCGCCTTCCTTTTCCAGTTTCTCGAGTAGTTCTTCGATTTCTTTGAGCATATTTTTCATTTCTTCGCTCATTACTTCTTCGAAGAGTTCCTGGATTTTCTCTTGTTTTTCTTTTATTTGTTCGTCTGTTTCGGAAAACTCGTCTTGATTTTTGAGGTTTTCCTCAAAAGATTCTTTAGCGTTTTCTATTTGTTTTTCCAATTCTTTTTGGCGGTCGATCATTTTCTCGAGTTCCTTGCGATTTTGCCAGTCGAGATTTTTTTCCTGTAGCAATTTCTCGCGCATTTTTTTCATCTCATCCTGAATTTTGCGCGATTCCTCGAGTGCTTTTTTGAGGTTATCTTTTATCTCCTTATTATTTTCGGCGGCCATAGCCTTGAATTCTTCAACGGTCGGCTTGGCATACGTCATTAAATTGGTACGTGCTGATTTACTGCCATTTACGCCGTCGTTATCGAATACTTCGAAATAATAAGACACCTCTTCTCCCGGTGCGAGATTGAGATTTGTGATATCAAAAGTATAATCGTAGCGCACTTGTTTTCCATCTGGTTTCGGCAATTTAATAGTGCGCAATTCACCTTGTTGTCCGTTTGATTTTTTAATACTATAATTAAATGAAAGGCTGATAAGTCCGTAATCGTCGGATGCTTCGCCGAGGAAAAAAAGCAATTCTTTATTGGTACTATCCTGTAATTTTTCGACATCGATATTGGGGTATAAATCGGGAATTACAGTAATAGTATAGCTGATCGAATCGGCATTTGGGAGTTGTTTATTAGAAATAAAGAGTTTATAAATTTCGTCTTTGAGCGCTTTTTTCTGGAAAGTAAATAAATCGTCAGAAAATCTTTTTGCGGCCTGGGGTTTTCCCTGGCTGGAAAAAAGCATATTAATCTGATCGGTAAATTGGGCATTAAAAATCCAATCAATCTGGGTACCTTGCGGCACGACAAGGTCGCCGATACTTTGAAGTGATTCGTCTTTTCGCTGAGTATACGCCGGGTAATTCAGTTTTACATCAAAACCCTGCATATTGGGTTTTTCGAGTACATTAAGCGTTAAGTCTTCTGATTCTACCCCGCTTGAAAAGAGTTTAAATTCCACATCTTTTTGCACATTGCTAAAGCGATAAGTAAACTTGTTCGCATTTTCTTTAGTAAGACGGTATTGGTAGTCTTCAATTTCAATAAAAACTTCGTTGGGCAATTGTTGGCCTTTGATAGTAACTTCGAGGGGATAATCTTCGAATTGGACGACATTTAAATTATCCTGATCCACTACAAATTGGAAGGGTGCGGGTTTGGCATAATGGCGGTTGCTATGGATAAGCCGGTCGGTGCTTTCACGGATTATGCTTGGCGCGGCCAGCAAAATGACAAGCAGGAGCATAAGCGGAGGCAGCGCATAGCGCAGATATTTTTTATTTTGGGACAGATTAATGGCGGCTTTGAAGGGAACGGGTTTGATCTCCTCCGATTTCTGGTCAATACTTGCCAGGATCAATTCGCGTTGAGTGGCGTGGTCCGCCTGTTGGCGCAGTTGGAGGATATTGAGTAGTTTATCTTTGACGTTGGTAAAATGGCTGCCAATGATCTGGGCGGCTCTTTCGTGCGAGATGACCTTGCCCAAGCGGAAGTAGTGCAGCAGAGGCGTTAGTACCCAATAAGCAAGGGCCAGGCCGCTAACCCCCACAAACGAAAAGAATAGTGCCTTGCGGGTACCCGAGGGGAAGAAGAAATAGTGCTCGAGAAAATTGACGCTTAAGAACAGCAGCAAAATAAGGGCTACGCTGTAAAGCGTACCGCGAATAAGCTGATTGATATAGTACTTACGGATGAATTGGTCTAATTTCTCAATCAACAGCCGGTAATTGTCCTGACTTGCCATATTTACATCATTGTTTAAAAAGGGCGTACCCTTAAAAACCCTTAACCACACAAAAAAGTTGAGCCTTATGAGCGCATTATACGTAGTAATGTCCCGTTGGGATACAAGAATCAGCAAAATAATCAAGATTGGCAAGTTTGTCAAGTGCCGGGATGGGCAAAAGGGTGTTAAAACGTTCATTAAACACAGATAAAGCGCAGTTATGCCATTATTTTCCGAAAAAGTGATCCACTTCACTCGTCAATTGCGTCCTGACTGGCAACTGCCGGACGGCGTGGCTTTGTTGTATCCCTATGCGCTGCCCGCTACAATGGAGGCATTAAGCTCATTCTACGGCAAATATTATGCCGACGAGCAGCCCCGCATTTTCATCTTCGGTATCAACCCCGGGCGTTTTGGCGCGGGTATTACGGGTGTTCCGTTTACCGACCCCATCCGGTTGGAAAGCGAATGCGGCATCCCGAATTCATTTGAAAAGAAAGCCGAGTTATCGTCGCAGTTTGTCTACCAGTTTATCCACGCTTATGGGGGTGTTAAGGCATTTTACGGGCATTTTTATATCACTTCGCTTAGCCCGCTTGGTTTTACCAAAGAAGGAAAAAATTATAACTACTACGATGACAAGCATTTGCAGCAAGCCGTAACACCTTATATTCTGGATAACATTCGCACACAAATGGCTTTTGGCACTACGAATAAGGTAGCATTATGCCTGGGCGAGGGGCAGAATTATAAGTTTTTCCAGCAAATCAATACCCAACACGGCTTCTTTGAGCGTATTTTACCCTTGCCGCATCCTCGCTGGGTGATGCAATACCGCCGAAAGCGAAGTGGGGAATTTGTCGATTTTTATTTGCGCCAATTTGAACTGGCAAGGGAGTTGAGGAAAGGGTGAGGAGGGATAACGGGGATGGCATGGATAGGAGGGAGAGAGTGTGAGAGTGTGAGAGGGAGGGAATATTCTTGATGGCTACTGGGAGGGGGGCGTCATTTTCGATAGAGGCGCCATAGCAGGCTGCCTACTAAAAGTAAGCTGAATAACAAAGAGATATGGGTGGTATATTCGTCTGGGGCAATCGCTGGGAAAACCTGGCGGGCTGCGGTAAGGATATTGAAGAAGCCCAAAAAGCCGGTAATGCCTAAAATAACGAGCATAGCGATATTGGCGCAAAGGCCGTTGCGATAGTCGGCAGGTAAAACGGTGGCGTCGTTTACGGCCAATAACAAAAAGACAGTAACCAACGGGAGTAATACGCCATTGATGGCTTGCGCCAAAATAATAGCGGGAATAGGTTTCACATTGAGCAGGCTGAATAGCAGTCCTATTGCCAACACGATCATCCACACGGCGCGAAAAGAAGGCGATTTGGCGGTCCAGGCGGATTCACTGGCGCCCAACAGCCCTCTGGCCGTAATAGCGGCAGCCAGCGGTGCGGTGACGGCAGAGGTGGCGCCGGCGGCAAAAAGCCCAAAGCCAAATAGCCACGAGGCCCAGGGTCCCAGCGTATCGGTCATGGTAGCCGCTACTGCTTCAAAACTAAAGGGCCCTTTAACCAAAGTACACGCAACCAGGATGGAGCCGGAAATTAGTCCGCCAATCAGTACGGCAAGTGAAACGCCCATGCGCATTTCGCTCATGCGCTGCCCCTGGCCGATACCGGAGGCCAAAAACAAGTTGTAGGGTACAATGGTAGTGCCAATAAGCCCAATAGTCAATAACCCGGCTCCCTGTGGAAAACTGGGCACTATAAGTCCTTTCCATTCCCACCAGGCAGGGTCGGCAAAAAGGGCTACGGTAAAAAACGCAGCGCCCATAAGAAACACCACCATCCCCAGGATGCGGGCGATCTGTTGGAAATTGCCCGCCCACAACAAAAAAAAGCTGAGGGCGCCCACTACTATGGTTAGCCAGGTATTTGAAAAGCCGGATAATAAGTGCAGGCCGGCCACTGCACCCAAAATATTTCCGGCTTCATAGGCTGCACAACCGAAGGCCACCGCAACAAACAACATAACTCGCAGATAGCGCTGCGAGGCGCCGGGATATTTGAGTGCAATAATCTCACCCAGGCTTTTACCCGAAGCCAAAGTGATGCGCGCAGCGGATTCTTGTAGCAAAATAGTAGCCACAATAGAAAAAGTGAGCGCCCAGAGTAGGGTTAGCCCATGAGTAGAACCTGCTTTGGCAGTAGTTGTCACCGTGCCCGGGCCGATAAAAGCGGCGGAAATCACTGACCAGAATAGTACACTTGACAAACCGCTGCGAAAACTGATCGTTTTTGGCATAACATTGATTAAAATAGTACAGGCTGCCCAAATGCGATAGGCAGCCTGTACCAAAAGAGACATTAGAATCTAAAACCTAGTTTAGCGAAATAAAATGCTCCGTTGCTACCCATTTGAACGGCATCCCATAGCCCGCCGGTTTCTGTTTCGGTATCCTGCTGTGTAGGATACACATTCAATAAATTGGCGGAGCCGATATTGAGCATAATATTAGGGGTAACCTGATAGCTCAGCGCCAGGTCGGTCACTATTCTGGCTTCGTACACATCGATGGTGCCGACAAAATCTTCCAGAGAAATTTCGCCGAAACGCGTAAAGCGCAGGTTGACGCCCAGGCGATTATGCCGATAATCGGCCACAAGGCTCAACTTGCTTTCGGGAGCGGAAGCCAGGAGGAACAACTTTTCCCTATTACCAAAATAAATATCCTCTTTGCCTTTCAGCTTATCGTTTGTATGCACATCGCCGAGTTCCATTTTATTAAAATTGCCGGCAAAAGACAAGCGCAGCCGGCCGGCATTGCCTACTGATTGCGTATAAGTAAGAATAGCGTCGACGCCGGTGGTACGGGTATCAATAGCATTGGTAAAAAACTGAGCTGCGCCCACATTGAGGGCTTGCAGTTCGTCGCCGATTTCGGGGTCGGTATCCTCGAAGGCGCCGGTGAGCACGATGCGGTCTTTGATATCGACATAATAACCGTCGATGGTGGCGGTAAAGCTGCCAAAACGGGCCGTGACGCCCAAGCTTGCGTTGAGGGCTTTTTCCTCTTTTAACTCGGGGATACCCAAAGCCCGGGTTATGGGACTATTATTTTTGGCAATAATTTTATCGACGGGCACGCCTGATACAAAATCAGTAAACGTCGTATTGTAATAGATCTGTGCCAATGAAGGTGCGCGGAAGCCTGTACTGACGGAACCTCTCAGCGAGATAGCATCATTGATTTTGAGGCGGGAAGCCAGTTTTGCATTGAGCGTATTGCCAAAATCGCTGTAGTGTTCAAACCTGATAGCGGCGCCGATCATAAATGAGGATGTAAAATCGAATTCGCTATCGAAATAAGCGGCCAGGTTAGAGCGAAACTCATTGAGTTCGTTATCGGGCTGAAAACCGGGAAAACCCTGTGAACCGGCGGCGCGTCCGAGCACATCATAAGTAGTGAGGCGGCCGTCGATCACCGTATCGATTATGCCGTAATTGCGATAGGAGCCCTCTTCACCGGCGAAGATCTGATAATTGTCGAGGCGGTATTCGGAGCCGAACGCCAGGTTGACGCCGGAAAGCGCTTGCGGGAAATACTGTGAAAAATGGAGGCCGGTTGTATTCTGGCTAAAAGCATGACCGCCTGCATCAAAGCGGGTGGGTGATTTTTCGAGCAAAGACGCGTTAAGTGTTTTGTCAATAATATAGTGGAAGCGATTTGTGCCGACCGTATTATTGAAATCGACGTCCCAATTCCTGATTTTCGAACGAATCCCTGCCGACATAGACCTGTCGGTGATGCGGGAAGTAATATGGGGGTCGAAGCCATTGGGATAAATAGCCGGGATATTTCGGTCGCTATCGGGGTCGCGGGTCCAGGCAAAGGCATCGGTAAAGCGGTAGTTATAGCCGCCGAAAGCATAGAAATAAGTATTTGAATTTTTAAACGGCAGGCGGGCGTTAAAAAAAGAACCGAAATTATTGGCGGCTGCTTCTCCGAATTGACGGCGATAGATAGAAAATACAGAGGGGTCGGCGGGGCGGTTAGTATTGTCTTTCGACAAATAATCGAGGGTTACGTTTACAAAACCGCTTTCGCCGATCGAAGTGCCGTAATTGCCGCTGAGCTGGATAGTCTGGCCGTCGAAGCTCTCTTCATTCAGCACATCCAGAGAAGAAGGAGCTTTTGCGTTATACATACCGGTATTCAGGCTACCGGAAAATTCGTTTACGCTAGATTTGAGTACGATATTAATCACGCCGGCAATGGCATCAGAGCCGTATTGCGCACTGGCGCCGTCGCGAAGAATTTCAATTCTATCGATAGCGGCCACGGGAATTGCGTTGAGGTCGGTGCCGGTATTGCCGCGTCCGCGAGAGCCGAAGATATTGATCAGGGAGGACTGGTGGCGGCGTTTGCCGTTCAACAGCACCAGCGTTTGATCGGGGCCTAGCCCGCGCAGCGTAGCGGGATCGATGTGGTCGGCGCCATCGGCTCCTGACTGGCGATTAGAATTAAAGGAAGGCGCAGCGTATTGGAGCAATTGGTTAACATCGAGCTGACCTACGGTGTTCGTCACTTCTCTAATATCAATAATGTCTATGGCTACCGGCGTTTCAATAATGCTTCGATTCAAGCTTCGAGAGCCAACTACTTCTACGCCGGAAATGGTAAGTCCTTCCTGTAAAACAACGTTTAGCTCTGCCCGGCCGTTTACCGGAACTTCCTGTGAAGTAAACCCGATATAGCTAAACTGCAAAATAGCTGCCTCGGATGCTACCCGCAGGGTGTACAACCCGTCCTGATCGGTAATAGTACCGCGGTTGGTACCTTTCTCTATTACATTCACTCCGATGAGCGGTTCGCCTGCTGCATCGGTTACGACGCCTTTAACATCAAGTTGAGCATTTGCCACTAAACTTAGAAAGGTCAGTAATAACGCTGTACAAATCGCTTTCATACACAATTGAGTTTTGCATGGTGAAAAAAATGCGGTTTACAATATGGAAAACAATGAATTCAAATCATCAAACGTTATGATAGCATTAATTTTTGTCCAAATTTAATCATAATAGCTGCAACCCCGCTATCTTTCGGAATAATCACAAGTGAACACCCGCCGACACAAAAACTTATTATTTTACAAAATAAGTACATATTTCGCTTTCTCACTTTAAACCCTCACCTATGCTTGTAACGAATTGCGCTACCGGTACGCTGGCGCCTTACGTTCCCGACGCGAATAATCCGTGGGATCAAAAAAAGGTATTACACCTGTACCGTCGCCTGGGTTTTGGCGCTTCTCCGCAAACGATAGAAAATGCGTTGAGTCAAACGCCGGCCACCCTGGTTGACGCCCTGATCGACCAGGCCATCAACACCCCCCTGCCGCCTGCGCCGGTATGGGCTGACTGGGACATCAACGACTACACCGATTTTGGTCAACAGACCCAACAGCAACTGATTGAGTGGGTGGTAAGTTGGATTAGGTCCATGCTGAGCAACGGCGTAAGAGAAAAGATGACCTTATTTTGGTCAAACCACCTGGTCACCAAGTACGAAGCCTATGCTTGCCCCTCTCAACTGTATCAGTACCACACCTTATTACAGCAGCATGCTTTCGGCAATTTCAAAACGCTGGTATATGAAATGGGCAAGACACCTGCCATGCTGGTATTTTTGAACGGCGTACAGAATACGAGTCTGGAGCCCAATGAAAATTATGCGCGAGAACTATACGAGCTATTTACCTTAGGCCAGGGCAACGGCTATACTCAGACCGACATACAAGAAACAGCCAGGGCTTTGACTGGGTGGAACGGGTATACTACCTTTTGCAGCACCATTAGCTATATTCCCTTCCTGCACGACAACGGCTCGAAAACCATATTCGGGCAAACCGGAAACTGGGGTTACGACGATGTTATAGACATCATATTTGAGCAACGAGCCGAACAGGTTGCGCAATACATCTGCACAAAACTGTATCGCCAGTTTATCCACCCGGACGAAGTAAACCAAGATATCGTGGATGGGTTAGCCCAGACTTTCCAGGCCCACAACTGGGAATTGGCGCCTGTACTTCGGCAGCTATTCAAAAGTGAGCATTTCTTCGATGAACAAGTCATTGGGACGATAGTAAAAAGCCCGACGGATATGATGGTTGCCTTTATCCAGGATTCCGGATACAACAGCCTGTATGTGTCCAGCGACGACATCATGCTGTCTGTGACTTATCTTGTCTATACCATCGGCCAGGAATTATTTAACCCGCCAGATGTATCGGGTTGGGCAGGCAACCGCTCGTGGATCAACGGCAGTACGCTCACGGCTCGCTGGCAGGGCATGGATTATCACGTGTATTATTTATTCCAATCGCAGCAGGCAGCGTTGGTCAACCTGGCCAAAACCCTGAGCAACGACTCCATTGACCCTGCCTATATCACACAAAAGATAGTTGATTACTACCTTCCGAATGGATTTAACAATCCTGCCAGTTACGAACAGGCCACTGCCGTATTCAAGTGGGATGTGCCGCAGAATTATTACGACTCTGCCGGATGGAACCTGGATTGGGACATAGCCTATATCCAGGTGGCTTTGTTATTGCGGCATATTTCGAGGCTTCCCGAATTTCAGCTCATGTAACTTACAGATAGAAATCCATTCCTACATCTAAAAAAAAGAAAACTTATGTGTGATCAGCATAACAACGATACATCCAAAATACACGGCAGCAAATTGGAACACGGAGAAGAAGCGCATGAGCTGCATCACCGTGGCTGGAGCCGCCGCGATTTTATCAGAACGGCCGGAATAGCCGGGGGCATGTCTTTATTTCTCAGCAGAGTACCTGTGACCGCCCTGGCGCATTCGCCGCTGAGTTACGCGCTGAGCAATACCAATACAGACCGAATACTGGTACTAATCAGGTTAAAAGGCGGCAACGACGGTGTAAACACCATTATTCCGGCTTATCAATACGGCATGTACCAATCGATGCGGCCCAACATCGCCATTCCGCAAAATCAATTGATCAACCTCAGCAATGAACTGGCCATGCCCAACACCATGGCTGCATTGCAAACGCTATGGCAGGACGGTCGCATGAAAGTAGTCAACAACGTGGGATACCCCGATCAGAACTTATCGCATTTTCGTTCGGGAGATATATGGGCTTCGGCCAGCGATTCCAACGTAGTAGATGATTCGGGTTGGCTGGGGCGTTGGCTCAACGACTTATACCCGGAATTTGCCACCAATCCTCCGGATGTGCCGCCGGCTATACAAATCGGAGGCGGGGGCAGCATCACATTTACCAATCCCGACGAAATTGACATGAGTATGATAGCCGCCAACCCCGAGCAATTGGCGGAGATAGCGGTTACGGGCATGCTGTACGACACGCAGGATGTGCCCGACTGTTACTACGGCGAGCAGCTCACATACATGCGGACGATAGCCAACAGCACCTTCCGCTATGCCCAATCCATAGCGGATGCGTATGGCGCTTCTACCAACAACGGCGCCTATGAGTCGCCCAACAACAGCCCCCTACGCATTGACATAGCAGAGCAATTGGCGGTAGTAGCCAGGCTGATAAAAGGCGGTTTAGGCACTCGGCTATATATGGTCACTGTGGATGGGTTTGACACCCATGCCGGGCAAAACAACGTTCATCCCAGCCTGATGTACTACCTGGCGGTAAACGTAAAAGCATTTTATGACGACCTTGCCGCAGGGGGAGTAGACAATGACGTATTGTGCATGACACATTCGGAATTTGGCCGGCGCATAGAGCAAAATGCCTCACAGGGAACAGACCACGGTGCTGCTGCGCCGCTTATGATGTTTGGCAGCGGACTCAACGGCAACGGTTTTGTGGGTGGGTTGCCCAATTTGCAGAATGTAGACGTGGTGGGCAATTTGCAGTATGCAATTGATTTCCGGCGCATTTATGCCACCGTGTTGGAAGACTGGTTATGCATAGACACAGCGTTAGTCGACCAGGTCATGGGGCAGTCATTTACCCGCTTGCCGGAGTTGGGGCTTGTATGTCTGCCAACCTCCACGAGCTACAGCAACATACCTTCCATACAGCACAAGGCTCTTTATGGAAATGGCCAGGTTATTATTGAATACACCTTACCGGAGCCTATGCCGGTAACCATACAGGTGTTTGACATTATGGGGCGGCCGGTTGAGCAGCTCTACAAAGGCCAGCAATGGCAGGGCACGCACCAGGTTACTTTCAGGAGCAACCAGGCGCGGTTGGTAGCCGGTATTTATGTGTACAGTATCGAGGCCGGAGGGCGCATTTACAGTCAGAAAATACGACTTTTGCATTAGAGCTAATACAGCGCTACGCAGCAAATGATAGTGCGTAGCGCTGTTTATTTTAACTTCATAGCGCGAATAAAATACCCCACTATCAGCAAGCCGATAGCGCCAAGGAAAAAGAAGAGGAACATATTGCTCAACGTATCTGCTTTACGGAGGGCTACCTGTATCGTACCGTAAATAATGTAGCAGAAACCTGCGGACACAATCACATTCAGCATACGCACCAGATTGCGGGCTAAGTCGTACTGTACGGCTGCATTTTCAGGCGTAATTTTAACAGGCATATTCCAATACTTCAGTGGAACGTACCTGATGACAAGTGTGATCATGCCATAGAGCACAGCGGTAATTACGGGCAGCATAAACAAGGTGTGTTTTCCGCTCCAGTCATCGGGTTCTCCCCGTCCATTAAAATGCGTGGGTATTTTTTCCGGCAAAGAGGGATAATAGAAAATGGTCATTGCAAAACCGGCAGCAATAAACAGCAAAGGCAGCCAATCCAGCCACTTGAATTCGTCTTGTTCTTTTTGGATAAAAGAAGGTTCCGTCATAGCTATTTCAATTTAGGGTTTGACGCATGTCTTTCCGCATCGCGGGTAGTTTTTTTATTCAAATTAGCGGTAAAAGCGGTGGCCAGATCCACTCCCGTTTGATTAGCCAGGCAGATCAGCACGAACAATACATCGGCCATTTCATCTGCCAGGTCATGGCGTGCCGAGTCAGCCTGTTCGGGAGTTTTGAATGATTGCTCGCCGTAAAGCCGGGCCATCAGGCAGGCTACTTCCCCTACTTCTTCCATCAGGATGGCCGTATTGGTCAATTCGCCGTAGTATTTCACGCCGATAGTGCGGATCCATTCATCTACAGTGTGTTGCGCTTCCTGGATAGTCATCACTCTTTATTTTTTGAGTCCATAATAATCGTAACCGGACCGTCATTGAGCAGGCGCACCTTCATATCGGCGCCAAAGATGCCGGTTTTGACGGGGCAATGAGAGGCTGCTTCCAGTAGTTGTACAAACGACTCATACATGGGGACAGCTTTGTCGGGCTTTGCGGCTTTAATAAAAGAAGGGCGGTTGCCTTTTTTAGTACTGGCATGCAGGGTAAACTGGCTAATTACAAGTATTTCGCCCTGAACATCCATCACAGACAAATTCATCAGCCCCTGGGCATCGCTAAAAATGCGCAGTTGTGCGATCTTTTTCACCAGCCAGTCGACATCGTCGGGGGTATCGTTGTCTTCAATGCCCAGCAAGACCAGCAAGCCGGTTTGAATTTGGGCTACAACGGCGCCATCTACGGCAACGGATGCTTCAGATACTCTTTGAATAACAGTACGCATAATACGGGTAATTAGAAGAGAGCGGGTGGATCGGCGAGGCGCTGGTGCAACTCGGGACCGTTATTGTTTACCGCATTTACTTTTTCAGATACGCGATAGCACTCAAGCAGGTTGTCTGCGGGGGTATGCAACATAGACAGCACTTCTTCGAGCGAAAGTTCTTTCAGCCATTTTTGTTGTTCTTCGCGATCGGCGAGCAGCACCGGCATGCGGTTGTGAAGCGGCGCCACTTCTTTATTGGGAGGTGCGGTAATGATGGTAAAGCTTTTTATGGCATAATCGTCTTTGTACCACACATCCCAGATACCGGCCATGACCATGATATCGCCATTTTTGAGTGCGATGCGATAAGGAATTTTTCGGCCCGCCTCGTTTTTCCATTCATAAAAACTATCGGCCAGTACCAGGCATCTTCGTTTTCGCACAGGGACGCGGAAAGAGGGTTTGGCTTCGATACCTTCCATGCGGGCATTAATCAGCTTGCCGCTATTTTCGCCGTCATTTGACCAATGGGGGATGAGCCCCCAGGTGAAATATTGTAGCGCGAGTGGTTTATCATTCGTAATGACATAGGCGTGCTGGGTAGGCGCTACGTTGTAATTTATGCGTAGGTTGATACCCGTATCTATTTGTTCGCCCAGCTGCTGCTGGATCTTTTCCTTGGAGACCACAAATGAGAAACGCCCGCACATAGTAATGAGTGCCTAGTGAGTAATAAATGATACGGCTAACTTAGTCAATGATTGTCAAAGTATAAAGTTATTCACACTCCAAAGTGTGATTAATTGTAAAAGACTCAAAAGCAAGCACTTCAGCGAATGGGTTTTCCACACACCAATTGTGGATTAGCGTGAACAAAAGCTATAGTTTTCAACTGCTATCCACAACAAAGTACCGCGCCTTCTTTTTTTCACCAATCTGAGCGATGTTGTTGTGAAAATACCGCATCAAATCAAGCGTTTTCCCCCGACTCTTAACATGTAGATAACATGAGTGGGTATGAACACTGAATTATCAACAGCATGTGGAGAGGTTTATAAATGCCTTAAAATTCAAGCAGAAGCTATGTGGAAAACGTGTGTATAACCCATACATAAAAAGTGAGTTTGTGTTAATTATTTGTGACCTCATAGGCTTTTCCACAAATCCACAGCGCTAATAATAAGCGGCAATTTTAAAAAAAATTATAAAAATATTATTAACCCGGTTATGACCTTCCGATGACTTGAGCTACGAACAAATCCATGTACTTTTGCATTCCGTCATAAATACAAATAGTTATGGAAACACCTTCATCTTACCCGGGCATTGTAAAATATTGGCTACTCGCCGGCGTCTTTCTGGTTTTTATGCAAGTGGTTATTGGCGGCATCACGCGATTAACCGGGTCGGGGCTCTCCATCACCAAATGGGAAATTGTGACGGGCACATTCCCACCTGTAACTGCTGCGCAGTGGGAAGAAGCTTTTGAACTTTACAAAACAACGCCTCAGTATCACCAGATCAATAAGGGAATGAGCATAGGCGAGTTCAAGTTCATCTTTTTCTGGGAGTATTTTCATCGTTTGTGGGCCCGCATGATGGGGTTCGTATTTCTGATACCCTTCCTGATCTTTTGGAGAAAAGGATGGATTGACAAGTTATTGATGCGACGGTTGGGGGTAGTGGTGTTATTGGCGGCCTTAGCTGCCAGCTTTGGCTGGATCATGGTAGCCAGTGGGTTGGTCAACCGTCCCTGGGTGAACGCCTACAAGCTGACGCTCCATTTGGGGATTGCGCTGGCCGTATTCGGGTATTTGTGGTGGACTGCGATCGGGGTTTGGCAGCCGAAGCGGGCGGCGCTAACTGAGTCTTCCGCTGGCACCGCATCACTTGCTTCGTCCGCGTCATCGGCATCCTCCGTGCCGAGGAGTTGGGGGGCGGCTGTTTTTTTTCTTGTGATCGTACAGATCCTTTTGGGCGGGGTTATGTCGGGTATGAAAGCCGGGTTATCTTATCCCACCTGGCCCGATATGCATGGGGCATTCATTCCCAGCATATTAACCGATTTTACACAATGGAATGTGGATAACTTTGTGGAATACGACAAAACTCCCTTTATGCCTGCCTTGGTACAGGTATTGCATCGAAACACTGCTTATGTGTTGACAATCATTATCTTATGGTTTTCGTTTTTAACAATAAAAACAACAAAAAGCAAACAAATCAGGCTGGGAATAATAATGTTAATAACATTGTTGATAACTCAAGTGCTGTTAGGCATTTTTACACTTATCAACAGCATAGGAGTAATTCCCGTCGGCTTAGGCGTATTTCACCAGGCGGTTGCCATCCTGTTGTTGGCTGTAGTCATTTACCTGAGGTATCAAATAGCAAATCTGCTTTCTAATCGAATACTGCTACAATAACGCCGTCTGTTTCTGAGCGAAGATTTGGGACAGCCATCGAACGCTCGTTAAACTTTAGTTGTACACTCGTTTGCGGAGTAGTTGGAATGAAATAATCCACGCCGGTAAGGAAAGCCTGAAGGAAGTTGAAAGCGGCGTGAGTATTGCCACTTGTTTGCCCGTCACCGTTGTCGTAAAGGAAAAAAGCAATAGCGGTGCGCTCTGCGCTGGCATATTGCGCAGTAGCCAGTTCAAATGCATTAACGCTGAGTTGGTCGCGCTGAGCGATCGCTGCCTGATTAGCAATAAAAACAGCTACTACACTCTGATCGTCGTCTTTTGGTACGCCTGCAAGTAGAAGCCCTGCCAGGGAAGTAGGAGGAGGGAAAGTACGCAGATAAATGAGTTGATTATTGCGTGTGAAAGGTTCTCTGTAATAGTGGATTGGGCGATCGCCTGAGGTTGTTGTTCTCACGAAAAACTCGTAATAAGTATTTTTTTGGGCGGGCCAAGGGCCCCAATTGCCGTTGGCGTCGGCGGTGAGTGCGGCATCGGGGGTAGTCGTTTTGCGATTGCCTGTGGCGGGGTCGAGTGCATAAATAGTGATCGAGGCGCCGCTTTGGGGGGCGTTTTCGCCGAGGGTGACTACTCTGCCTGCCAAGACGACTTCTTCATCTGGCTTGATATCTGTTGTGGCCGGTAATTGATCGGCATTGAAAAACTTGTATAGGGCTTCGAAAGTTGCGGCACTCGTAGCCACTTGATAATGATCGAGGTTGGGTAATTGGAGGTTTGTGGCTCCGGGAATATTATTGCCTTGCACCACCTTATCGCCGTCAGACCATACATTGAGTGTGGGCACACTGCCGTTGGGGCCTGCCGAGCCGGGCTGTGCGCCGCTGCCCAGGTGGGCGTAAAGTGCTACTTTGGCTGCCCTGGAGGCATCGGAAAGATAATTATACCCAAGTCCTCCGCCTGCGGAATGCCCCACGAGGTTGACCTTTGCAGATCCTGTTGCGGCCAGCACATTGTCGATAAATAAGTTTAATTGCTGAACGGCCGCATCCTGCGTACCCAGCGTATTCCAGTCAAATGCAAAAAGCCTGCCGGAGCAGTAGTCGTTTGATTCAAACCGCTGGAATTGGGCGGCATAGGTATCGCCTGAAGCCAGAAAGCCGTGCACGAATACGATAGGGGTGAAGGTGGAGTCGCAGGCGGGAGCAATGGGCATACCGCCGTCGTCGTCGTCATTTTTGCAGGAGGCGGAGCTCAGAAGCGAAAAAATGATCAATACACTCCAGAGGAGAATAGGTTTCAAGTTAAAGGTGGGCATAAGCGTAAATTAGTAGAGGCTCCCCCCCATGCCGATATATGAGAGAAAGCTTCTTGCGAAGAATAAAGAGAAAAAGGACGATTTACTTCAGGAAAGACTGGAGTTTCATAGCAACTCCCATATCGCCTTTTACTTTAATTTTTCCGCTCATAAAAGCCATCATCGGGTTCAGGTCGCCCTTCATCATAGCTTCCAGGTCTTCCAGTTTGATGCTGACGGTGCAGTCGGCGTCTTTGTTTTCTGTGCTTACCACGTTGCTATCGCCGGTGCCGTCGAGCAATATTTGTTGATCGCCGAAATCGAACTTGAGAGAAGAGCCCAGGCTGGAAGCTGTGGCTGCTCTGCTTGTGATGGCGTTCAGCGTTGATTCAAAGCTCATATTGATGTTTTTTTTTATAATAAATAAACGTTTTGCGAGTGCGGATTGATCAGCTGAATTTGTAAAAAAACTTACCCAGCCGGGTAGTTAATTTGGAAAAAGGAGGAAAAAGCATGCTCAGTGTGCCCTGGTACCTCCTTATGATGCCGCGTTCGTTAGAAAATGCTTCAAAGCCGTGATAGCCGAGTGATTTGCCGATGCCGCTGTTGTTGACGCCGCCGAAAGGCAGGTGGGTATTGCTGAACCCCAGGTTGTAATCGTTGATACAGGTGGTACCGGCCGAAGTGTGTTTGACGATATAGTTGATTTGACTGGAACTGCCGCTGGTAATATACATCGCAAGCGGTTTAGGGCGACGGTTCACGATGTCGAGGGCCTGGTCGAGTTGGTCGTAAGTCATCACGGGCAAAACCGGGCCGAAAATCTCCTCGTGCATGATGTCCATTTCTTCGGTGACGGCCGTGAGTAAAGTGGGGGCAATATAGCGTTCGGTTTCGTTGTAAGTAGCGCCCATTTCCACCTTGGCGCCTTTTTCTATCGCGTCATCGATGAGATGTTTGATGCGTTGAAAATTGCGGTCATTGATGATGCGCGCCAGGTCGGGCGATTGGTCTATTCCTTTGTTATTGGGGTTATACATTTTATGAACTGCGGCGGCAAAGCCCTCCACAAAAGAGGAGAGGTGCGGTTTGGGAAGCAGCACATAGTCGGGGCCGATGCAGGTTTGTCCGTCGTTCATCAATTTCGCCCAGGCGATTTTAGCGGCATGATTTTTTATGCGGACATTGGCGCCAATGATCACCGGCGACTTGCCACCGAGTTCGAGTGTGACGGATGCCAGGTGTTTTGCGGCGGCGGCCATTACTATTTTCCCTACCTGGGGGCTGCCTGTAAAATGGATATGGTTGAACGGCATATCGAGTAAGGCTTGTGCCGTCGATACTTCGCCTTCTATTACTGCCACTTCGCTTTCATCAAACAGGGTGTCGATCATTTTTTTCATAAAAGCAGAAGTAAGGGGCGCCAACTCAGAAGGTTTGATAATGACGGCGTTGCCGGCGGCAATGGCGTAGGACAGCGGGCCGAAAGCCAGGTTTACCGGGTAATTCCAGGGAGAGATAATAAGCGCCAAGCCTTTCGGCTCGCACAAAATATGCGAAGTTGTACCGGCCAGAGGTGTAATAGTAGGCACGTTTTTGGCATGCATCCAATGGCGAAGTTGCCGGCATATATAGCGAATCTGGCTTTGCACCACTCCGACTTCGGTGAGAAACACTTCTGCTTCAGGTTTGCGAAAATCGGCATGCATAGCATCCGCCAATGCCCTGAAGTTATGCTCGTCAAGTAGGTAGCGTTCCAGTTTTTTTAGTTTGGCTATACGTGCCGCAGCTGTTGTATCTTTTAGTTTTTGAAGATTGGCTTGCTGTAAAGCAAAAATGCGCTTGATATGTGAAGTCGTATCGGTAGTCAATGTTAAGGACATGATGCTACTTGTTAGTTTGGATATATTTAGCTATTCCCACACAATTTCCGCCTGTTGGGCATACCAGTTGTTGAGCATTGGGGCGTAATGCTGGGCCAGCACGTTTCGTTTAATTTTCATAGTGGGTGTCAGCATGCCGTTGTCAACGGTCCAATCTTCTTTTACCACAACCACTTTTCCCAGGCGTTCATAATTGGCCAGCCCTGTATTCACTTCGTTTAAGTTGTCGAGTAGACTTTTTGAAACGCTTTTTCGGTCCGATTGTTTGCCGATTTCCGACAGCACGACAAGTGCTACCGGTTGGGGCAGGGTGAGGCCAACGATACAAATTTGTTCTATAAAACTATTTTTAGCGAATCCCCATTCTATTGGCGCCGGCACGATAAATTTACCTTTTGCCGATTTGAACGTATCGGCTACGCGGCCGGTGATGCGGAGGTAACCTTCGGCGTCGAGTTCGCCCTGGTCGCCCGAGTATAGCCAACCGTCGCGGAGTACCTCCTTTGTTTTGTCTTCAGCTTTGTAATAGCCCATCATCGTCCATGGGCTGCGGGTCACTACCTCGCCGTTAGCGGGGTCGATGCGGATTTCCACGTCGGGCAGCGCAACACCGACGGTGCCTGATTTCACGCGGGCAAAAGGCATAAGGGTACATCCGCCGCAGTTTTCGGTCTGGGCGTATACTTCCTGTATGACTATGCCAATGCGTTTGTACCACTCTTTGAGTACATCGGGGGTGGGCGCAGCGCCGGTGAGTAGTATATTAGCCTTGTCGAGGCCTAAGCCGGTGATAATTTTCTTTTTTATCAATCCGGAGAGAATCGGAATTTTTAGAAAAATATCCAATTTCTTTTGGGGTAACCGCTCCAGAATGCCGAGTTGGAATTTGGTCCAGATTCGCGGAACGGCCATAAAAAGCGTGGGTTGGGTATAGCGCAGGTTTTGGGCAAACCGGTCGAGCGATTCGGCAAAATAGATTGTTCCGCCGGTGAGTAAGCAAGCCAACTCTACAATAATACGCTCGGCGATGTGATTGAGGGGCAGGTAAGAAAAAAAGCGGTGTTCGTCACCTTGGAATAGTTTGAGAATATTGTGTTGTCTTTCCATTTCCATTAGCGCGGTGGGGGCATAATAATCGAGCATAACACCTTTGGGCGTACCGGTAGTGCCCGAAGTAAACAGGATAGTCCACAAGGCGTGGATATCGGGCGCCGGATTTTCGGCAAGAGGTTCGACATCGGCAATCCACTCGTCCCATTGCAGGCCTTCCGCCACTTTTGAATTGCCGGGGTAATGGGGAAAAGCAATGATTGGAATATCGGCGGGCACGCCATCTTTCATATGCTCCCAATTGTCGAGTTTTCCCACAAAAATTGCCTTTATATCGCCGAGGCGGATCACTTCTTCCAATTGGGAAGCACTGAGCGTTGGATAAAAAGGCACCGACACATATCCGCCTATCATCATAGCCAGATCGGCTAATACCCAATGGTAGCAATTTTTGGATACCATTCCGATATGATCGCCGGGTTGATAACCCAGTTTACGCAGGGCGGCAGCCACTTTTCTCGCAATTTGTCCGGCTTCGCCCCAGGAAATTGTTTTCCATTCCTCGCCAAAGGGTTGTTGCAAAAACGGCGTATCAGGTTTTGTAGCTTCCCAATGGTAAAAGAGCTCAACGGCAGAGCGAAGCGTATGGTCGGGATAAGGCATGCGTCTTGTGATTTAATAAAATAATCCGGGTATTCAACGGTGTTAAGATAGCCATAAAGGCGTTACAATTCAAACATATTTCCCCACAAACGCTGGCCGCCGTCCACATAAACAGTTTCGCCTGTGATATAAGCAGCCATTGGGCCGGCCAGAAAAAGCGTTAGCCAGGCCACTTCGTTTACCGTGCCCAGTCTTTTCATGGGGATAGTTCGTTCGATACCCTGTATCATTTCGGGCGGATAGTTATCTAGCCCCGAGCTCAAAATAATGCCAGGCGCCACTGCATTTACGCGGATATGGTATTTGCTCCACTCCACAGCCAGCGTTTTGGTGAGGTTGTCTACGCCGGCCCGGGCGGCGGCGCTGTGAGCAATGCCCGGAAAACCGCGGAAGATATTGACAATAATATTTACGATGGCGCCTTCCTGTTGGGGAATAAAAAACTGCTTGGCCATCGTTTGCGTGACGTACCAGGTGCCGTTGAGGTTGTTATTGATCACGGCATTCCATCCTTTTTCGGTAATATCTTCCGCAAGGGAAGGAAATTGCCCGCCGGCGTTATTTACCAAAATATCCAACCGGCCGTCATGGTTTTTGATCGTATCGGCCAGGTGTTGTACGCTTTCCATATTCCGGATATCGCATACCTGGTATTCACAGGGGCCTAGTTCCTGGAGTTTGACGACCGCTTGTACCAGTTTTTCTTCTTTTCGGGAGGCGATATACACCTTCGCCCCGAGCCGCAAGAGTTGTTCGGCTATGGCATATCCGATGCCGGTAGCGCCGCCGGTGACCAGCGCTATTTTTTGTTGAAAAAGATGAGCTTCAAACATAGTTTCTAATTTATACTGCCAAATATGGCAAAAAAAAATAAAGCTTAGCTTTGCAGCCCTAGCCGAATCAAAAAAGGTGGTTATGATTCGCAGCGCAAAACGTTTTCCAACTGTTTCACCCCGGCTCGCTATCGGGTTAGTGTTTTTGATACTGAGCATCCAGTACGGCAGCTGGGTAGCGCGCATCGCTGAAGCTCAGCTGGCTTTGTCGCTCAACAAAACCCAACTGGGATTTTCCTTGCTGGGCATGTCGGTGGGCGCGATTGTCATGTCGATCATATCGGGGGCATTGTTGAGCCGATTTTCACCGGGCTGGGCTACCGTAATCAGTACGCTGTTTTTTTGTATAGCAATTACGCTTCCTTCTTTTGCGTGGAATCAGTTGTCGCTTACGCTGGCCTTATTTGCTTTAGGCATCGGAAATGGGGCTATGAATGTATCGATGAACGCCGCCGCCGCCGTAGCCGAAAACACCTATCAAATAAGGGTAATGCCTTTTGCACACGCCATGTACAGTATGGGATTGGTGCTGGGGGCGCTTTTGGCTGCAGCTTTGACGGCCATGGGGATCTCCTTGGCGGCTCACCTGGTACTATTAGCCATTGTGATGGGCTTGCTGACCTTACTTATACAACCGTCCATTACAGAGATCCCTAGCCAGTATATACCGGGCAGGCGTGTTTTTGCTTTGCCTTCCCGGGGGTTGGTATTGCTGTCGGCTATGAGTGGATGTTATGTGTTGGGCGAGGGCGCAATGGCCGACTGGAGTAGTGTTTATTTGAAAACAGAAATGGGAGTGAGGGCATCACTGGCAGGTTTCGGTTTCGCAGGTTTTGCAGCTTGTATGGCTTTGGGCCGGTTTAATTCCAACCGATTGCGGCAGTGGTTGGGGGTTAAACGTCTTATTCTCGTGGGTTCAGGAATAGCAATTGCAGGGTTAGTCATTGTAGCACTTTCCAGTGTGCTTTGGCTTACGCTTGTTGGGTTTGCCCTGGTAGGGCTGGGCCTGTCGGTTATAGTGCCCATTATCTATGCAAATTCTGCCGTTCAACAGGGCGTACCTGCCGGAGTTGGTATAGCGGCGGTATCAACAGCGGGAATAATTGCCCAATTGCTGGGCCGGCCGGTGATAGGCGCACTGGGCGATCAATTCGGTTTGGAGGCCGGTTTGTTGTTGATATCTGCGGCCCTCCTATTGGGAGCTGCACTTGCTTATAAAGCTACATGGCATTAAATCATTTTATGCCACACATTCATAATAGCGTGTTCCAGTCTCGAAAACACGTGGTCGCTTTCAAAGATCCCTCTCAGCCCTTCTAAAATCTCTTGTTTGCTGTCTTCACCTGGGAAAAAGCGGTTTCTCAGATTATAGATGGTGTTGATGGCTTCTGAATCAGACAAGGTTGAAAAGAAGGCGCTAACTTCATCACAGACAGGCTCACCAAAATGGTGTTTCATAAAAGACAGCTCATCGGGATTCAACTGGGCGTCGGCATTGGCGCCGTAAAGCGCAATAAATGCGAGATAATGATCTTGCGTCCAGTTTTCAGTAGAAGGTGCTTGCATAAAAAATGTTTTGTAGCAAATTTAAAATGCGGAGGTAATATAGCGATTTTCGGCTAAGTAGTGCGCTCAGCGGCGACAACCTGTTTATTCCATTGTGGGGCGCCGGCGGGTATTTGCCGGGCCAGTTGCTTCAAAAACGGATCGAAGTGCACTTCAATAGCATGGCGATGCTGCTTTAAGAATGCTTGATCGATATAGTCGCTGTCTTTTTCAGCCAATTCGCGCACATTGGCGGGCAATTGCCAGCGCTCCATGACATAATTGGCCGCTAATTTAGCCTGGTAGTCGCTAATTGGCCAAATAGCGCCCTGGGGCTGGAAAAGTCCGATAAAAATCAGCGTAGGATGATCGGGGTGAAACATGCGCAGGTAAAGCGGTACCCGGTAAGCCTCTTCGTAGTCGAGGAAATTTTTATCAAAAAAAGGCAATGCGATTTTGTAGCCGGTGGCGGCAATGATGGCGTCGTAATCTTCCGAAATGCCATCGGCAAAAGTGACGGTTTTGCCCTCGATTTTGACGATGCCCCGGCGGGGGTGCACTTTGCCATGCCGAATTTTGTAGAGCAGTTCGGAATTCATGGTGGGATGGTCTTTAATAATCGGAAAATCGGGTTCCTGAAGGCCGTAATCCCTGTATCTGCCTACATTGAGACGAAGCGCCAGTTTTCTGATCCAATTGATCAGGCTTTCCGGTAGCCAAAGTATATTGGCATTGTAGGTATCTGTTGGTTTTCCAAAAAAGAATTTAGGCACGATATAATGCGCGCGACGCATACTTATCGCAACAAAATCTGCCACGCGACTTGTCTCCACGGCGCAATCACAACCCGAATTACCGGCCCCGATCACCAGCACACGCCGGCCGGCAAAGGGATTGCTGGTCTTGTAACTATGCGCATGAATATAATGGCCGGTAAATTGTCCGGGAAGATCGGGCCAGCGCGGTACGTTGTGGTGGCCGTTGGCAATAAAAAGATAGTCGAATTCGGCCACCTCGCCGGTACTCAAATGCAGTCGCCACCGATTGCCGTCAATTTTCTCTGCTTTTTCCACTTTGGTGTGAAAGCGGATGTAGGGATAAAGGCCGAAGTGGGTTGCATAACTTCTAAAATAAGCCAGCACTTCTTCGTGCGAAGGATAATCGGCGTAATGGTCGGGCATGGGGAAATCCATGTATTCCGACATCTTTTTGCTGCTGATGATATGCGTGGTTTCGCATACGCTTGAGTGGGATTCGCTTTCCGAATATATCCAATTGCCACCCACATCACTATTCTGATCATAACAAACCACTTGGGTAAGGCCGGCCTGTAGCAAATTTTTGACGGTGGTGATGCCGGAGCACCCCGCGCCGATTACACATACAGAAGGAGAATGTACTTGTTGCAGCATAAGTAGCGTGAATGTTTATTATTATTGCAGACGAGGTATGTAGACCACGGCGCTTGTTTAGTACGTTTGTAAAATAATAATAATACAGATAATTATGTTTAGCAAATTCGGGCAAAAGATAATATGGCTTGTGCTATTTATCGCTATTGGAATACTATGCCACCCTTCTCAGGCAATAGCCCAGGATGAACTGACAGCCGATAAAGTAAAAGGCAAAGCCAAGGCGCAATACGCTGAGGCCTTGACGCACTACCGCATGCAGCGCTACGAGTTGGCTATAGAGGTGCTCGATAAATTGCTCAAGTCAAAACCCAAACTCGTTGATGCCTGGTTGTTGCGGGCAAATGCCTACCTGGATTTGCGCAATTACGCTGCTGCTGAAGCCGACTTTGAGCAAGCCGTCAACCTCGACCGAAATTATTATTGGAGGGGTATTTTTGATTTGGGCCGTGCCGAACAGATGCAGAAAAAATACGACGAGGCTATTGCTCATTTTGAAGAATACGCAATAAATGACAAACTTAAACCCGCGCAACGCCGGGAAGTTACCCGCGAAATAGCTAATGCGCTTTTTTCGCGGGAAGCCGTCAAAAACCCGGAAATTTTTGCCCCGCAACGCCTAAGCGACAGTATTAATACACCGGCGCTCGAGTATTTGCCCTCGCTTACTGCCGATGGCGACAATCTGGTGTATACCGTCAATGCCGATGGGCAGGAGGATTTCTACGTGAGTCACCGCGACAAGGGCGGGTGGCGCAAAGGCCGCCCCATTGCCGCCCTGAATACGCGGAAGGACGAAGGCGCCCAGCAAATCTCTGCCGATGGCCGCATGTTGGTGTATGCTGCGGATTATGGAGCGGTAGGGTTGGGCAATTACGATATTTATATGGCAGAGGTGCGGCAGGCGCGTTGGACAAAACCCGTCAACTTGGGAGCGCCCGTCAATTCGTCGGCATGGGATTCGCAACCCTGCCTGGCTGCCGACGGCCAAACCCTGTTTTTCTCCAGCGAACGCCCCGGAGGCCTCGGTGGTCGCGATATCTGGATGAGCAAACAAGACAGCGACGGCCAGTGGAGCAACCCTGTCAACCTGGGCGCTCCGGTAAATACCCCCGACAACGAACAAGCGCCGTTTTTTCACCCCGATGGCCATACCTTGTATTTTATGTCCAACGGCCACCCCGGCATGGGGGGCGCCGATTTGTTTTTTTCGAAAATTGACGAAGACGGCCAATGGAGTCAACCCAAAAACCTTGGGTACCCCATTAATACCCACGCTGACGAAGGCGCCCTGGTAGTAAGTACCGACGGCCGCACCGCTTATTACGCCAGCGACCAATCTACTGTGCCTGGCCGGCGTTACAATCTGGATATTTATACCTTTGAAATGCCGTTGGCTGCGAGGCCGGGACCGGTAACCTACGCCAAAGCTATCGTTTTTGACAATGATAGTCGCCGGCGCCTGGAAGCCAGGGTAGAAGTGTTTGATGTGCAATCTGCAACCAAATTGCGCGAAATCGCTTCCAGTTCCAATGGTGAATTTTTGATTTGTCTGCCCGCCGGGCATAATTACGCACTTAATGTATCAAAAGAGGGGTATTTGTTTCATTCCGAGCACTTTGCCTTGTCAGAGGCAACCAGCTTTGATAAGCCGTTTACCATAGAAATCGGACTGACGCCCATTCCGGAAGTTAGTCAGACAGAAGGGGAATTGCCCGGCAATAAACCCGTTATTTTGCGCAATGTATTTTTTCAAAGCGGCTCAGCAGCCCTGCGGCCTGAGTCTATTGCCGAGTTAAACCGGCTCAAAAAGTTATTGGAAGACCACCCTGCACTAAAGATTCGCATACAAGGGCATACCGACAACCAGGGTGAAACTGATAGCAACCTCGTGCTGTCGGAAAACAGGGCCAAAGCGGTATTCAATTTTCTGGTGGACAACGGCATTGATACTACCCGGCTCAGTTACTTAGGATTTGGCGAAAGCCAGCCTATCGATACCAACGATACGCCCGAAGGGCGGCAAAACAACCGTCGAACCGAGTTTGTTATCGTACGGTAGGGGTCGGGGTGAACCCGACCCCTACCGTATGTTTCTTTCAAAGAGTACCGATATACTCGCATTTTTGCCCTAAATTTGCGGCAACTAACCTGATCAATACCAAGTTAACAATCGAGTTATGGCGCAAGTGGAACTTATCATGCCCAAAATGGGCGAAAGTATAATGGAAGCCACCATTCTGAGGTGGGTCAAACAGGTAGGCGACCGAGTTGAAGCCGATGAGACTATACTTGAAATTGCTACCGACAAGGTAGACTCAGAAGTGCCTTCGCCTGTAAGCGGGACCATCGCCCAGCTTTTCTTTAAAGAAAACGACGTGGTACCGATAGGCAAAGTCATTGCCGTGATTGCCACCGAAGGAGAAGCTGTCAAGCCCACGCCAAGTGTTGCCGAAACGCCCGCAGCTGCGCCGGCGCCTTCTTCTAATGGCAACGGCGCCACACAAACACCGGCCCAGGTAACCGTAACTGCCCCCGTAGAAAAAGTATCTTCTACTTCCGGCCGTTTTTACTCTCCGCTGGTGCGCACCATCGCTCAAAAAGAACAGATCGGCATGTCGGAACTCGACCATATCGCCGGTAGCGGCGCGCAAGGCCGGGTAACGAAAAAGGATATACTGGAATACGTGCAAAACCGCAGCGCCGCCCCGGCTGCTCCGGCCCAACCCCAAATCCCGCAAACGCCACAACCCTCCGCACCCAAAGCGGCTCCTGCAGTGAGCATAAGCGGCGAAGTGGAAATTGTGGAAATGGACCGCATGCGCAAACTCATCGCCGACCACATGGTGATGTCCAAACATACTTCGCCGCACGTAACTTCTTTTGTTGAAGTTGATGTGACAAACATGGTGAAGTGGCGCGAAAAAAACAAAAAGGCATTTCTCGATAAATACGGCGAAAATATCACCTACACACCTATTTTTATCGAAGCCGTTGTGAAGGCTATTCGCGATTACCCTAATATCAATATTTCGCTGGACGGCACTCGCATTATCCGCAAAAAATACATCAACATTGGTATGGCTACCGCGCTGCCCAGCGGCAACCTCATCGTGCCGGTGATCAAAAACGCCGACCAACTCAATTTGCTGGGACTTACCAAGCAGGTAAACGAATTAGCCAACCGCGCCCGTAACAACCAGCTAAAACCCGATGAAATTCAGGATGGCACCTTCACATTGACTAACGTGGGGACTTTTGGCAATGTGATGGGCACACCGATTATCAACCAGCCACAGGTGGCCATTATGGCTATTGGCGCTATTCGCAAAAAACCGGCTGTAGTGGAGACCGAATACGGCGACCTGATTGCCGTGCGGCACATGATGTTTCTGTCGCTATCGTACGACCACCGCATTGTGGATGGCTTCCTGGGAGGCTCTTTCCTTCGGAAGGTGGGCGATTACCTCGAAGCGTTTGATAGCAATATGCCCGTATAGGAACGTGTCGCAAATAAGTTACCTGTTTAGGCGGTCTCTTTTTCCATCAGGCTTCGTTGCTTCGTCGATCACTTAGCTTAGGCTAAGCTCACTTCTCGCGCCTTGCCTGGTGAAAAAATAGCCTCGCCGAATTCAGGTAACTTATTTACGCCGCATTCCATTAAGGAATAATTAACCTTTTTTTTTGATAAAAATCACCCCATCATTGGCGTTGCGGGCTTATACTTGTATAGAACAAGTAGCAATTCATAATGATACCAGGGCAGGGTGCTTATCTGTGCAGCATTGCGGAGTTGGAGCGGCAACTGGCCGCCGACGCCAAAACCGGGCTCAGCAGTGAGGAAGCAGCCGTCAGGCTGCAGCGATTTGGCCCCAATGCACTCCAACACTACAAATCTGAATCCTGGGCGCATATGCTGTTGCGCCAATTTCTTAGTCCACTTGCAGGGGTATTGGTAGTTGCCGTAGCGCTTTCTCTTTTTTTTGGAGAATGGCTAGAAGGCATTGCCATTGGTGTTGTCATTTTATTGAACGTGTTCATCGGCTTTTTTATGGAGAGGCAGGCCCAGCGTTCCATGGAAGCCCTGCGACGCCTGGCGCAAACCCATGCCAATGTGTGGAGAGACGGCACGATGATTAAATTGACTGCCGATCAGATTGTGCCCGGCGATTTGCTCTTTGTGGAGGCCGGCGACCTGGTAGCTGCCGATGCCCGGGTAGTGGCCAAAGAAGAACTGCAAGTATCTGAAGCATTGCTCACCGGTGAAAGCCTGCCCGTGACCAAACACACCGAGACGATAGAAAAAGAAGCCGTATTGGCCGAACGCACCAATATGGTATTTAGGGGTACTACGGTTGTGCATGGTAATGCCCGGGTTCTTGTGGTGACTACCGGCGCAGCTACGGAATTGGGGGAGATTGTACGGCTGACTGCAACAGCCGACAAGGAAGTGACACCACTGGAGAAAAAACTCCAATTGCTTAGCAAAAAGCTTATTCTATTGGCTTTTCTGGCTGCGGTAGTGGTATTGGTGGCGGGTCTGGTACAAGGCAAATCATTATTATTGGTAGTTGAAACCGCCATTGCACTGGCTATTGCCGCCATCCCCGAAGGGTTGCCTGTAGTGGCCACTATAGCGCTTGCCGGCGGGATGCTACGACTGTCAAAGCATCAGGTGATCGTAAAACGCCTTAGCGCCGTAGAAACGCTGGGGGAAGTAGACGTAATCCTGACCGATAAAACAGGTACGCTCACAGAAAATAAATTGGCCGTGAGTCAATGGATAGCCGAAGGATTTTCAAAGCAACAAGACATCGACCGGGATACCCACCCTGCCTATCCCTGGTTGATGAAAGTAGCTACCTTATGCAACAATGCCCAGCTTGCACACATAGATAGCCAACATGCGGGCGACCCCCTCGAAATTGCCCTGCTGGAATGGTCTGAAAAAAATGGCGTCAATCGCGCGCAATTGCACCTCGATTATCCCCGAATAAGCGAAAAACCTTTTGAAAGTGAAACCCGGCTGATGCTTACCCAGCACGGTCAGTCAGGAAAAGATTCCGTATTGATATGTGCCAAAGGGGCTCCGGAAGCCGTATTAGCTTGCTGCAACCGGGTGATGACCCCCGATGGCGTGGCTGATTTGTTTCCAACCCACGACTGGCTGGCCAAAACGCATGCCATTTCTGCCGAGGGATTGCGGGTGCTGGCGCTGGCATATGGGGAGGGAGAGAGGGAGAGAGGGAGAGAGGGAGAGAATGTTGATTCTGCCATCCGAAATCCGAAATCCGAAATCCCCAATGAATTGATTTTCCTTGGGCTCATTGCTTTTTATGATCCGCCGCGGCCCGATGTGAAGGAAGCTTTGGCCACCTGTAAGAAGGCGGGGATACGCGTAGTGATGGTAACGGGCGATCACCCGGCCATTGCGGGACAGGTAGCGCAAATAACAGGGCTGGTTCATCGCAGCGATGTGGAAGTCATGCAGGGAAAAAACATCAGTGAGGCGGCAAGTATGAGTAAATCCGCCCGCAACAAGCTACTCAAATCCTCCGTTTTTGCCCGTGTTTCTCCAGCCGATAAGCTCGAACTTGCCGATATGCTCCAGTCTGCCGGCAAAGTAGTAGGCATGACCGGCGACGGTGTCAATGACGCGCCGGCATTAAAAAAGGCCGATATAGGCATCGCGATGGGTAAGCGGGGCTCTGAAGCCGCCAAAGAAGCCGCCGATCTCGTTTTGCAGGACGATTCGTTCCCCGCTATCGTGATGGCGATCAAACAGGGGCGCGTCATTTACGACAATATCCGGCAATTTGTGATCTACCTGCTGTCGTGCAACCTGAGCGAGCTGCTTGTCGTAACCATTGCGGCATTTGCCAATCTCGCCACTCCCCTGCTGCCTTTGCAAATCCTGTTTCTCAACATGATTACCGATGTATTTCCGGCTCTTGCGCTGGGGCTAAACCCAGCCTCCAAACACGTGATGCGCAGGCCGCCCCGCTCGCAGCGGGAAGCCGTGATAACCCCGGCCCAATGGAAGACTATCGGGGTTTATGCTGCGGTGATGACCTTAAGTGCGTTGGGCGCCTTGTTGTGGGGTACACATTATATGGGTATTGACGCCGCATCGGCCAATAACATCACATTTTATGCGCTTATCCTGGCTCAATTGTTGCACGTGTTTAATATGCCTGTTCTCGAAGACGGCTTTTGGCGAAACAGCGTGACGCGCAACCGCTATATCTGGATGGCGCTACCTTTATGTATTTTCCTTACTGCCTTGGCTTATGCCATTCCGGTTACCCGTAGCGTACTGCAGCTAAATCCATTGCATTGGGATGAATGGATTGTAGTTGGCATAGCAGGAGTTGCCCCTGTGTTGGTTATTCAGGTATTGAAGCGGCTTAAATGGATACAATAACAGCCGATGAAAACGACTGCAAAACATAAGCGCCCTCTGCTTATCCTGGTGGCGGGATTGCCGGGATCGGGCAAAACGACATTTGCGCAGCGACTGGCCGATGCCTTGGGCGCCAGGCACTTGAACAGCGATCTGGTGCGAGAAGATATGGGACTGCGGGGCGTGTACGACGAAGTAACAAAAGCAAAAGTCTATAATGAGCTGAAAGGCAGATGTAAAGCCGAGTTGCTAAAAAACCACAGTGTAGTGATCGACGCAACATTTTATAAAAAACAGCTTCGGCAGCCATACGTCGAAATGGCGGCTATTGCCGGAGTACCCATGGTTGCTTTTGTTGTTACGGCCGCGGAATCCATTATCAGGGAACGCACCAGTAAAACCCGTCTGCATACCGATGCCGATTTTGAAGTGTACCGGCGCATAAAAGCGGAGTTTGAACCATTTGACAGCCCCCATTACGACCTGGATTCGGGGCAGGAATCACCCGAAGAAATGATAGCACAAGCCCTCACTTTTTTGGAGGACATGGTATGACCACACAACAGATACAGCAGCTAATAGAACAGGGGGCCTACCCTGGAGCTACCGGCCGTAGCAAGTTGGTACAAACCCATATTTCGTGGGTGATACTTGACGAGGCAGTAGCATATAAGATTAAGAAGCCGGTAAAATTTTCTTTTCTCGATTTCTCCACCTTAGAGCGCCGACAGTTTTTTTGTGAAAGAGAACTAACCCTCAACCGCCGCCTGGCGCCCCAAATGTACGTGGGAGTATGCCCTGTTTATGAAAAAGCAGGTAAATATACCATTGACACGCCTAATGATGGAGAAATTGCAGACTATGCCCTGCGCATGCACCGCATGGATGAAAACCGGCAGATGAACCTGTTATTGCGCCAGGGGCTGGTTACCATGACACATATGAAGCAACTGGCTGCTGTGATGGCCCGATTTCACCAGGAAGTTCGCCTTCCGCATCCGTCCTTTGAGGCGGAATCACTATGGGAAGATTTTGCCGATATCAAAAGTATTTCTGCCGCAGCCGGCGACTTGTGGGGCGAAAAAGCAATGGCTTTGATAGACCGGACGCTGGAAGAAGTTCGGCTTTTTATAGATCGACACGCCAATCGGCTGGTAGTCCGTGCCCGCGAAGGCTTCTGGGTGGACGGCCACGGGGATCTTCACTCGCGCAATATCTTTTTGCCCGATCAACCCGTTGTGTTTGATTGTCTCGAATTCAGCGACCATCTCCGCCATATCGATGCGCTCAATGAGATCGCTTTCTTGTGTATGGACCTCGACTACCACAACCAATCGGCACTTGCCTCCACGTTTCTCAACGCCTACCTGCCGCTGATGCCCTGTCTGGAAACCCGTGAAGACGCGGCTATATTTCATTTTTTCAAACTCTACCGCGCCAATGTGCGCTGGAAGGTAGCTACGCTGGAGCTGGCCCAGGCGCCTGCCGGCCCTCAACGCGAATCCTGGCTTGCTGAGGCCGAGCAGTACAGGCGCTTGTTTCAGCGGTACGGATTGGGCGGAGCGCTGGGAAGGTAGGCTTCCGGGAAAGCAAAATTTTTCGTCTCTGCCGGGAGACTTGTATATTTTACAATTTACTTTATCTTTGCAAAACTTTTTCGGGAAATAGCCGGTTCTATTTCTGAAAACACACCCGCCCAGATGGTGGAATTGGTAGACACGCTACTTTGAGGGGGTAGTGCTCGCAAGGGTGTGCAGGTTCGAATCCTGTTCTGGGCACACGTCAAGGTCATCTCGCAAAACGGGATGACCTTGTTTTTTGGGCATAAATGCATATATTCGCAAGAAAGGGGTATTTATGCACGCATCAATATTTCAAGACCTGCTAGTGCTACTGGGTTTCTCGGTAATTGTAGTATTCATCCTGCAACGGCTTAAACTTCCCTCTATTTTAGGTTTTTTGCTTACCGGAGTGCTTATCGGGCCTTATGGCCTCAGCCTTGTAAAAGGGGTTCATCAGGTAGAAACTATTTCAGAAATAGGTGTAATTCTAATGCTTTTTGTTATCGGCATGGAGCTTTCGATAAAACAATTAGCATCCATTCGAAAAACAGTATTTATAGGTGGATTCATACAAGTAGGCCTTACGGTTGTGGCTACCACCCTTATTTATAAATTATTAGGCAGGAGTTGGGGTGAGTCTGTTTTTGTCGGATTTCTTTTCTCTCTTTCGAGTACAGCCATCGTACTGAAGATTCTGCAAGACCGCAATGAAATTTCTGCACCTCATGGGCGCAATGCACTGGGGATTCTTATTTTTCAGGATATCATAGTGGCGCCCATGATGCTGGTAACTCCAATCCTTGCCGGGCAGTCTACTAATTTAGTGGTGGCAATATCCGAACTATTAATTAAATCCGTATTGGTTGTTATCGTCACATATATTAGTGCAAAGTATATTGTTCCACGATTTTTATATTTAATTGCAAAAACAAACAGCAAAGAGTTGTTTTTACTTGCTACAATTACTTTGTGTTTTGCCGTCGCTTATATTACCTCTTCAGCAGGATTGTCGCTTGCGTTAGGTGCATTTATTGCAGGACTCATTATTTCGGAATCAGATTATAGCCATCAGGCTACAGGCACTATACTTCCATTTAGAGAATTATTTACCAGCTTTTTTTTTATATCGGTAGGTATGTTGCTTGATCTTTCTTTTTTTATTAAAAATGCGCCTATTATACTACTTCTGGTATTAGGCGTATTAATATTAAAAACAGCTATTGCCGCTATTGCCACAGCTACTTTAAAATACCCTCCACGAACCGTATTTCTTACTGGATTTGCATTATTTCAAATCGGAGAATTTTCTTTTATTTTATCAAAAGTAGGTATTGAATATAAATTACTTTCGCCGGAAGTAAACCAATATTTTCTTTCGGTTTCGATATTAACTATGCTGATTACGCCCTTCGTAATAATGTATTCTGAAAAAATAACGGCATTAATGATCAGTTCCCGCATGCAAAATAAATGGGGAATATTGGGTGTTCAATCGCAAAAAAAAGAACAGGGTAAAAAACAGGAACTCGATGATCATTTGGTTATTATCGGCTATGGTATTAATGGCACTAATGTGGCCAAAGCAGCTCAATATGCAAAAATCCCTTATGTCATATTGGAGTTGGATGCGGAAATCGTAGCTCGCGAAAAAAAGAAGGGAGAACACATTATTTATGGGGATGCCATTCATGCGCATATACTGGAGTCTGTTCATCTCAATAAGGCGAGAGTCGTAGTCATAGCTATTTCAGATCCCCAGGCAACGAAGGCGATTATCTCAAATATCCGGGATATTTCTCAGTCGGTTTATATTATTGTAAGAACGCGTTACGTAAAAGAAATAGCTCCGCTTACCGCACTCGGCGCCGACGAAGTTATACCCGAAGAATTTGAGACTTCCATCGAGATATTCTCGCATGTGTTGCACAATTATCTGATACCAATGGATGAAATTGAAAACTTTATTGACACCATTAGGGCCGATGACTACAAGCTATTCCGATCACCCAACAAATTGCCCAGAACTATTTCGTCTACAAGAATACCCGATTTCAAAATAACCTGTGTACGGCTTATGGCCGACAGTGGAGATGTAATAGGGAAAACCATCTCGGAGGTTGACGTAAGAAAGAATTTTGGCATTAATATATTAGCCATATTGAGAAGGGGTAAAATGATTGAGTCCGTTTCCCCCGATGAAAAATTGATCCAAAATGATTTGGTATTTGTAAGCGGCGACCAGGAAGACATAGAACAGTTCTATCGGGCGGTTGTCTAGTGTGCATATTCCTGAGTTTACTTCATTATAGCATTCCCGATAGCACATTCCAGGCATCGTTTGCGGTCGCAATATTTCTGTTTGAGTTGCAAAAGCGCCTGCGATTGGTAGGCGTTCCGGGCGATGCAGTCCAACTTTTTCCAGCCGTCCATCACGTGGTTGGCTTCGGCAGGCAGGGCTTCCAGCAATTGCAGGGCCTTTTCTTTGTAGCGTTCTTCGTGTTTGTGTGCGCCGTATAAAAATAAAAAAGGTACAATTGTATTGGCAATAATGAGACGGATAGCATCATGCCCAAGTGGTTTAGGGCGGCGAATAGATGGCTTGTCAAACACGTAGTGGTCGAGCCAGTACAGTGATACCCGCAAGTCGAACAGGCTTTCGATTTCTCTAAAATCGGCAGCTGCCAGGGTTTTGCTAAACAAGTGTTCTCCGCCGAAGAGCAGTGCCGACAATTGCGCAAGTCTGACCGTGGGAAAATTAGCGGGCCGCAGGCGCAGAAATTTCCACATGGCCGGTTCTATGGGCATCAGGTTGTATTTTTTTTTCAAAAAACGATATTCTTCACTGAGCCGGCGGGGGTATTCATCCGAAAAAGTCGCGTCGAGTATGCCAGCTTGTCCGAAAATAAGCGCTTCGATCTGCAGCAGGCTGTTGCGGTGTTTCGACAGCAACTTGAGCGGTAGCGACCTCGCCAATACATCGAAAGGCGCAGAGTTGATATTGGTGCCGAAATTGGCGGCCAGCGACTGGTAAAAAACTTCTTCCCAATCGTAGGTGGCTGCTTCCAGTCTTGCCGCCAGTCGTTCGGTTTTTTCTTCGAGGCGTTCCACTAGCAGGCGGTCGAGCCACAGTAATTTGGTAGTATCGTCAATCGCTGCAAAATGCCGCTGGCATGGTATCCAGTTTTCGGCGTGTAGCAATTGCAGATAGGTACCGCTCAGTCGTGGTGGAATTCTGCGCTTGAGTTCCAGGCAGGCGATGCGTTCGCCGTTGGCTCTGAAGATGGGGTTGTCTTCCTCCAGCACTACGTGCAGGATGACGTTGTCATAAGCCGTATCGTGTTGATGACCGTGCTGGAGCCACTCCGAAGCGCGCATGTGCATTTCTACGTTGCCGGCCCATAGTGTGTCGTCTATGCGCACGCGGGCGTGCAGGAAATCGGGGCCGGCATGCCGGTTGTACTCCCCGGGCTCGACGATAAAAAGCGGGCGACCATCGGTAGCAAATAGATCAGACAGGTCAAAACGGCGCGTACGCCAGAGGTAGTGCAAGAAATCCTCTTTCATTTTCACTTGTTTTTTGGTCAACGAAATGGGTATAATAAAACTAAAGGCAGGTTTTCATAAAGACGGGAAAAGCAGATTCAAGATAAGGGGTTTTGAGGGGTGTTAGATGTAAATGTCCCAACTTTTTTACATCTTCACCCTTACCTTACCACAAAACGCTCAGCCAACTGCGTTCGCGTATGCAAATTGATAGCTGAAAAATAATAAATGCCCGGCAATAGCCCTTGTGTGGGCCAGGTAGCTGAGCCGCCCGGCAAGTCGCACCGGTTTATGAGCAAGCCGTTGCTTTGCATTAAACTCAGCTGCCATTCGCCGGTGGGGAGTTGCAAATGAAGCATTTGTCCGGCAGATAACAAGGACGGGTATAGCTTGAAGGCGGTCTCGCCAGCTTGTAGGTTAATGCTGACAAGCTCCGACCAGTTGGCGCTGCCATCGGGGTCAACCTGGCGTATGCGGTAGTAATTGGTACCGGCTATTGGTTGGGAATCCCAAAAAACATAGTCCAACTTCTGGCTACTGGGCATTACCGATCCGGGTATTTGTCCCAGGGAAGCAAAACTTCGCCCATCGGGAGAACGCTCAATATCAAACGCGCACAGCCCCGTTTCGGTCAAGGTCGACCAACTGATTTTGATTTTGCCCTGCGCTTCATGCGCTTGTATTGCCCCCCACTCAACCGGCAAAACCGGAAACGACAACTGCAAAATGAACAATCCATTGAGAATATCGGCGCCCAAAATACGTCCCGACGGCAAAAAAGGATATACCCCCCAGCACCCATCATAGCCGCTGTAACCGGTATGCGAAGTGTAAGTGTCGTAATAAGCTACGCGTACTACATCGTCAGGATTGGATATATCAAAAACCTGCACCCCTTCGTGATAATAAGATACGTAGCAATAATTGCCCAAAATAAAAGGATTGTGAGCGATGCTGTTGGTATAAGTGGGCGCCAGTAGCGTGGATCGAAAAATATCGGTAATCACCATATCCGACAAGTCGCTGACGTCTACGCATTTTAATCCCCGGCCGTGCGTTTCGTCGGCAAAAACCAGGTAGTTGCCGCTGCGCCAACTGCTGTGATTGTAGCCAATTTCAGGGTAATCGGTGATAGCGCCCAATTCCATCGGCAAAGTCGGATTGGTCATGTTGTACACGTGAAGGCCGTTGCCGCCGTGCGAACAATAAGCCTGGTTGTTTTCCACATATACGTCGTGCACGTAGCCGCCGGGTAGGCTCACGTTGGCCAACAGCGTGGGGTTGGCAGGGTCGGAATTTAAATCTAGTACAATAATACCATTGGGGGCTGAATTGGCGCCGGCTATGTATAAACGTCCGGTTTGGGTGTCTATAAAAATATTGTGCGCCCGTACAAAAAAGGTAGTAATCTGACTTACTTTGGTAACAGACGCGGGCAAGTTGCTGAGGTCGAAAATCATGAGGCCCTCCGTACCCTGGTCGGCCACCGAGTAGGCATACTGGCCGTATGTTTTCATGTCGCGCCAGATAGAACTTGCACCGCCGGCAAAAGCAGTAATATGTACCAAACTCGCCGGGTTGGTCACATCAAGGAAATGTACCTTTTGCGCCGAACCCAAGATGGCATATTCGCGCCCGTCGGCGGCATAACCCCAAATGTCGTTATATACCAGTCCGGAGTGAACGGGCAGGGTATTGTCGTCCCAGTTGGCCAGCAAAGTCATATTCTGGGAAACCTGCGCTATCGCGATTCCTTTCAGAACAAACAATAACAAGATGACAACACATTTTTTCATGGCGCCCCATGTTTAAGCAATTAGCAGCCGGCTGATAGCTGACTGCTGACTGCTGACTGCTGATAGCTGATAGCTAATTGCTAACCACCTATTCTTTCCTACTGGCCACGCGCCAAAGCAGGAACGCCAGCAGTCCGAAGGCAACAACGCCTATGATATCGCCCATTCCGCCCATGTTTTCGCCGATATGGGTGTTAACCATGTCCATAAGCGACTTGGGGGTGCCGTCGGCGTTTTTACCCATATTGGTACCCAGCATGACGGCAATCAGAATGCCGGTGATTGCACCGCCGGCGATGAGACCGGAGCTAAACAAGGCGCCGGGGCCTATTTCAGATTCTTCTTCTTTTTGTTTGGTACGGCGATCTACCAACCATTTTACCAAACCGCCGATAAAGATAGGCGAGGTGGTAGATAGGGGTAAGTAAGCTCCTACAGCAAATGCCAGCGAGCTGACACCGCAAAGTTCAACCACAGCTGCAATGGCCATACCCGAAATTACCAGGCCCCAGGGCAGGTTTTGGCTCAGGAGGCCTTTTATCACCGTTGCCATCAAGGTGGCTTGAGGAGCCGGCAGGGGATTGGGGTGCTCGGGCGTAGCCTCGCCGATGCCGAGGGTGTTTTCGAGCAATAGCAAAGTCAAGCCGATAAATACGACCGACACCAATACGCCGATGATAAGTCCAAGCTGTTGACGGTAAGGCGTAGCGCCAACGATATAGCCAGTCTTGAGGTCTTGCGAGGTAGCGCCTGCATTAGCGGAAGCTATACACACGATAGAGCCGACCACCAGCGCGATGGGCTGATAAGCGTCGCCGGTCCAACCCAGGCCTAAAAATATCAGCGAAGTAGCCATCAAGGTGGCGATCGTCATACCCGAGATAGGGTTAGAGGAAGAACCGATGAGTCCCACGATACGCGAGGATACCGTGACGAAGAAAAAGCCGAACACGATAATCAGGATTGCCGAGAAAAAGTTGGTCGGCATATTGGGCAAAATAGTCATCAGCACGATAAGGCCCAGGCTACCGAGAAGTACGTATACCAATGGAATATCCCGCTCTGTGCGGGTTTGGGCCACGGCTTGCCCCGATCTTTGTTCGCGCAGATCGCGGAAAGAATCGCTGAAAGCGCTGACAATGGTGGGTAGTGTTTTAATAAGCGTCATAATCCCGCCGAAAGTCACAGCGCCGGCGCCGATATAGCGGATATAGCGGCTCCAGATCTCACTGGGCGTCATATCGGTGATGAGCTTAGTGGCTTCGGGCGCCAGCGGAGTGGTGAGTCCGGCGCCAAAAATAGTGATCAGGGGTATCAGCGCCAGCCACGACAATACGCCGCCGGCCACCATAACGCCTGAAATACGCGGCCCGATCACATAGCCTACGCCAAGCAGTTCGGGGGTAATCTCGCCATTAACCGTGCCGTTGGGCAGAGCCGAGTTTTTGCCAAAAACAATGCTGGGTGCTTCTTTCCAAAGGCCTATAATCGACATCAAAAATTTATATAAAAAAGCCACGCCAAGGCCCATATAGACCTTCTGGGCCAGTTTGCCACCCTTTTCGCCGGCAATCAACACGTCGGCGCAGGCGGTGCCTTCGGGGTAGGGTAGGTTGCCGTGTTCTTTCACAATAAGCGAGCGCCGCAGCGGTACCATAAACAACACGCCGAGTACCCCGCCGATAAGTGCCAGCACAAAAATCTGGAAGTATTGGAAGTAGCTTTCCCCCCCTGCGAGGAAGAGCAGGGCCGGGATCGTAAACACCACGCCTGCCGCCACCGATTCACCGGCAGAGCCTATCGTTTGTACGATATTGCTCTCGAGGATGGTGGCATTTCCAAATTTTTTAAAAATAGAAATCGCCAATACGGCGATGGGGATAGAGGCGCTTACGGTAAGTCCTACTTTGAGCCCCAGGTAAACCGTGGCGGCGCCGAAGAGGATGCCGAAAAAAGAGCCTAATAAAATGGCTTTGAGTGTAAATTCAGGAATTAAATCTTTCGCAGCGATGTACGGTTCGAAGGTTTTCGCGTTCTTGTTTTGCATGGCAATAGGTGTTTTGCAGTAATGGCGCGTTATGTTAAGTGCGCTAACTATGCAAAATAGCGCATTTTGCAGTTTCTTTTCTTAACTTTGTGCGAATTTTTCAAAAACAAAGCGCCAAGACGGCCCCCTACTACGGCTTTCAAACGCTGCGTTGGTTGAAGAGAGCAACATGGACTTGAAGTCGCAGATCAACCTTGACAAGCTACCCCGGCACATTGCCGTCATCATGGATGGCAATGGCAGATGGGCCAAACAACATGGCAAACCGCGTGTGTTTGGCCACCGCAACGGCGTAAAAGCCGTGCGTGAAGTGACCGAGGCCGCTGCCGAACTAGGCGTGGAATACCTCACGCTTTATGCGTTTTCTACCGAAAACTGGAACCGCCCGGCCATGGAGGTGGGAGCCCTGATGCGTTTGCTGGTAGAAACCCTTCACAAAGAGATCGAAACCCTCAATAAAAATAATATCAGACTGCAGGCCATCGGCGATATCAGCCGCTTGCCCGACTCTACCCGCAAAGCCCTGCTCGACGGCATTCACAATACCAGCAAGAACAATCGTATGACGCTGGTATTGGCCCTCAATTACAGCGCTAAGTGGGAATTGGTTGAAGCGGCGCGCCAACTGGCAACCCGCGTGCAGCAAGGCGAGCTGAGCCCCGAAGCCATTACTGAAAAACTCTTTAACGATGCCCTGAGCACCCACGGCATCCCCGATCCCGAATTGTTGATACGCTCTAGTGGCGAAATGCGCCTCAGCAACTTTATGTTGTGGCAACTTGCCTATGCCGAGTTGTATTTTACACCGGTTTTCTGGCCCGATTTCCGCCGCCAGCATTTGTACGAAGCTATTATTGACTTCCAGCAGCGGGAACGGCGTTTTGGAAAAATCAGTGAACAATTGGTGCAATGACGATACAACCCTATTTTCCTTTACCGCCTCTTTATGGGCAGCTTGTTTAAAAAAAGAATGGCCATTCAATTGGACGTGCGCATGATTAATCGATTTTTGCTTTTCTGTCTTTTTGTCGCCCCCGCATTGGGCTTTGCACAAACATCAGACCAAACTCCCATTATGAGTTATGGTGAACCCCGTCAATACGAGATCGGCGGTATCACCGTAACGGGCGCTGAGTTTAGCGACGACAACGCTATTATCGGCGTTACCGGACTTGCCGTAGGCGATAAGATTCGCATTCCAGGACCCGATATACCCAAGGCTATCAAAGCATTGTGGAAGTTGCGCCTGTTTACGAATGTGCAAATTCAAAAGGAAAAAACCATCGGCGATGTCATTTTTCTCGCTATCGTGCTCGAAGAACGCCCCCGCCTTTCCAAACATACTTACCGCGGTGTAAAAAAATCAAGCCACGACGACCTCAATGAAGAGGTCAATAAGTACCTGCTTAAAGGAGGGATCGTTACCGAAAATGTGAAATCCAACGCCAGCGAAGGCATCCGCAAATATTTTGTTGAAAAGGGATACCTCGATTGCAAGGTCAATACGATCGAAGAAATCGATACTTCGCGTACACACTCTGTATTGCTTGTATTTGACGTAAACCGCGGCGACCGGATAAAAATCAAGGATATCAAGTTTGTCGGCAACGAAAGCATCAAGTCGAAAAAACTGCGCCGGCAAATGAAGGATACCAAAGAAAAACGCCGCCTGTTTGCCAGTTCTAAATTCCTGAAAGCCAAATACGACGACGATAAAAATAAGGTCATTACTTTTTACAATAATAAAGGTTATCGCGATGCCAATTTTACGCTCGACAGTACCTGGCGTGACGAGAAAGGCCACATCGTTATCCAATTGAATGTGGACGAGGGCAGTCGCTACTATTTTCGCGATATTACCTGGAAAGGCAACTCTATTTACGATACCACTACGCTAGCTAATGTGTTGGGCATCAAACGAGGCGACATATACAACCAGGAACTGCTCAACAACCGCCTACGCTTTAGCCAGGATGGCCGCGATGTGAGTACCTTGTATATGGACAACGGTTATCTCTTCTTTCAGGTGGAGCCCACCGAGATAGCTATCGAAGGCGATTCTATCGACCTGGAGATGCGCATTTTTGAGGGCCCCCAGGCCACGATCGACCGGGTGGTCATCGAAGGCAACGACCGCACCCACGAACACGTGATCCGCCGCGAATTGCGCACGCTGCCGGGCGAAAAGTTCAGCCGTTCAGATATCATTCGCTCTCAGCGCATGATCATGAACCTCGGCTATTTTAACGCCGAAAACCTGGGCATCAATACCCCCGTCAACCCCGATCGCGGTACGGTGGATATCGAGTATAAAGTGGAAGAACGACCTTCCGATCAGTTGGAACTCTCTGCGGGCTGGGGCGGTTTGCAGGGCGTGATTGGTACGCTTGGCGTTTCGTTCAATAACTTCTCGATGCGAAATATCTTCAAGAAGGACGCCTGGAGGCCGCTGCCACAGGGCGACGGACAGCGTTTTAGCATCCGTGCACAATCAAACGGACGTTTTTATCAGTCTTATAATATCTCGTTTACCGAACCCTGGCTGGGGGGCAAAAGCCCTAACTCGCTTACCGTTGCTACGTTTTTCAACCGCCTTACCGGCGGCAGCCGCCGGCTGGGAACTTTCCAGAGCCTCAATATCATCAACGGCACGATCAGCCTGGGTACTCGTATGAATTGGCCCGACGACAACTTTGTGTCGAGTACGGCGATCAACCTGCAAACACTATCGCTCGATAGCTGGAGCAGTGGTACGCTCTTCCGCACCGATGACGGCAGTACGGTAACCGATGGCTACTTCAATAACTTCAGCTTGCGCCAGACTTTTGCGCGCAGCACCATCAACGAACCCATCTTCCCCCGCGAAGGCTCGCGTTTTTCTTTGTCTATTCAGCTTACGCCGCCGTATTCGCTGTTTAGCAATAAAAACTACAGCGACCTGTCTGTGGCCGATAAATTCCGCTGGGTAGAATACCACAAATGGCGCTTCGACGCCGAATGGTATACTACGCTGGTGGGCAAGCTGGTGCTCAAAACACAGGCTAAAATCGGCGCCCTCGGCTACTATAACAGCGAGATCGGCACCTCGCCCTTCGAGCGATTTCAACTTGGCGGCGACGGCCTCAACAACCAGCAATTCGTCTTTGCCGGCGTGGATATCATCTCCATGCGCGGCTACGAAGTAGACGATATCGAGGCCAACCGCGACGCCTCCGGCCGCTCGGCATCCACGCCCGTTTTTGACAAGCTCACGCTCGAATTGCGCTACCCCCTATCGCTCAACCCCAGCTCGACAATCTATGTGCTGGCTTTTGCACAGGGCGGTAACGCCTGGCGCAACCTGCGCGACTTCAACCCCTTCGATATCAAACGATCGGCGGGATTGGGTCTGCGGGTGTTCCTGCCTATGTTCGGCGTATTGGGCTTCGACTACGGTATTGGCTTCGACAAAACCGGCGAGCGCAGCTTCCGCAACCTCGGCAACTTCAACATCGTATTAGGCTTCGAACCGGAGTAGAGCCGCAATATTTTGCGGCTCTACGTATGCAATCAATACAATTGCATGATCTCATTCAGCGGTTTACGCCGCAGGTCGGGCACCTGAGCGTCTTCTGCCGGGTATCCCACGGGGATGAGCAGGAATGGCCGCTCGTTATCGGGGCGCTTCAGAATATGTTGCAGGAAATTCATCGGGCTTGGTGTATGGGTCAGTGCTACTAATCCGGCGTGGTGAATGGCCGCCAGCAGAAAACCGGCCGCAAGGCCCACTGATTCGGGCACGTAGTAGTTTTTGCGCTTTTCCTCGCCTTCGTATAATCGCTTAAATACTACAATAAGATAGGGTGCTGTTTCCAAAAAAGGTTTGTGCCAATCGGTGCCCAGCGGCGCGAGATCCTGGAGCCATTCCTCCGACATACGGCCGTGGTAGCTTTGGTATTCTTCTTCTTCCGCGGCTATTCTGATTTGGCGTTTGATCTCGGGGTCTTGCACTACGCAAAAGGTCCAGGGTTGCTTGTGCGCCCCCGAAGGCGCCGTACCCGCCGTTTTGATGATATTTTCGATGATTTCCAAGGGTACCTGTTTGTCGGAAAAATCGCGCACGGTACGGCGTTGGTCCATGTAGGCATAGAAGGCCCGGCTGCGCGTGAGCATATCTTCTTCGCTGAAAGACTGGGGGCGGTAGGGGATGAAGGCGTAAAGCATGAGACAGTATAGTTACGGCGTCGATACCGACACCGGCAAAATTTTACCATTAAAAAAGCGATGGCCGTGGGTAGCAAACCAGGCCACAAAATCGCCCATATCGGCAGCACTGAGGGGGGCTTGGAAGCCGGGGAAAGCAGTTGCAAGCATTTCGGTTTGTGCGGCGCCGAGGGCCAGGCAATTCACGGATATGTGGCGGTCTTTGAATTCTTCGGCGAGGCATTCGGTGAGGTTGGCCAGGGCGGCCTTGGAGGCGCTGTAGGCCGACAAGCCGGGGAATTTACTGCTGCCCTGAAATCCCCCCATACTACTGATGTTGACGATATGCGCCGAGGCGCTTTGCTGTAGCCAGGGCAGGAGCAGGCGGATAAGTCGCACCGGGCCGAAGACGTTGACGTCAAACTGTTGCCGCCAGTCATCCTCGCTGAGCTGTTCAAAGGGTTTGTTGATGAGCAGGCCGGCGTTGTTGAGGAGGATGTCTACGCCGCCCAGCGCCTCAACGGCTTCCAGCAGGATGGAATCATCGGAAGAAGTTAGATCGAATTCCAGCCAGGAAATAGTGGCGCGGCCATACTTGTTGAGTGCCTCTTGCGCCAGCGTTTCGAGGGGTTCGCTGCGGCGGGCCAGCGCCAGTACCTGGCGCCCGGGATCGGCGGCAAGGGCCAAGGCAACCTCACGGCCGATCCCACTGCTTGCTCCTGTGATGAGGATTCGCATAAGGGCTATTTCTGTATGACTAATTTCTGCATCTGGGCGCCTGAATTTGTTTGTACTTGAACGAAATAGATGCCCGCGGCCAAACCCGTAGTGTCGAGTACCAGGGGATTGCTGCCGTTGTTGTCATTGTTGCGAAGGGCTTCCTGTCCGTCGGCATTAAATACCCGGACGCTCACAGGGCCGCTCACGGATTGGCGAAATGCGACATGCACCAAACCCGTGGCCGGGTTGGGATACAACACAAACTCCTCTGCTGAGCCGGGTTCCTGGGCGCCAACTACGGCATCAGGGTCGACTTTGATGTTGAACTGCTGGGTGGGTATCCAGCCGCCTGTGCCGTCGCGCACCACAAAAGTGAAGCTATCGTCCTCGCTGCCGTCGCCGCTGTGCAGGTATTGCAGGTTGAACGAATTGATGGTGGATTGGCGGAATGTGCTGCCGACGCCAAGTAGTTCGTTTTGCAAGTACAAGACGCCGTGAGCCGGTGTGGTTACGATAGTATATTCTACCTGCTCAGGTGTATTGTCAGTGTCGAGTATTTCCAATTCGTTGGTAGTGATGTAATTAGCCTCGGCTGGCGGTACAAAGAGCGTATCGTTTGTAACCACAAACGGATTGCTGGGCGTAAGGCTGGCACAGAATTCCAAGCCCCATTCTTCGATGGCGCCGGGCGTGCCGAAGCCGGATTGCAATACTTTTACCTCCAGCGTCCACTCGCCCTGGATATTTTCACCATTAAAGGCCGATAGCGGCTGTGCCGGTTGGAAAACAATGCCGTCGTCAGGCGGGCAAATGATGGTATTAGGCGCCTGGTCGTCAAAGCCGAGGAATAGATACTGCGTATTGAAGCACTGCTGGTCGTAGAGGCGTACAGCCGTGCCTGCCGGACTAATCAGCGATACGCGCAGGCTTTTTACGGGCTGGTAGCTGATCTTAGCCAAAGGCACATTGACATCGCTGATGATGCCCTGCGTCGTTACATTGATATGCGATACCACAGTAGGCAAGGGGCCGCTTCCTGGAATAGTCAGCGGCAAGCCCGCTGCTTCATAAGGGCTACAGCTTACGCTTTGGGTATGGAAAGTAAAGGGTGCAAGATATTCCCCCGGGCCGCATTCGTTGATGGGGCGAATGCGCCAAAAGTAGAGGGTGTTTTCTTCAAAAAAGATAGTCGTCTGATACGAAGTTGCTGTAAGTCCTTGCACGCTTTCGATAATACTACTGCCGAAAGCCGGGCTGGTAGCCAGTTCGAAATCGTAGCTGGTGGCATTGGGCGAGCTATTCCAGTTCATAAGCGCCGACAGGGTGATACCTGTGGCGCCGTCAGCCGGTGAAAGCAGCGCAGCTTCGCTGAAATCGGTCGATACCAGGCGAAGATAAACCTGTGCATAGGCCGTATCGGCGCCCTCTGCAGTAGCGCGCACGGTGAGAGTTACGTATTGGGAGACATTAATATCTTGAAAGTCAACTGACAACACTACGCCATCTCCCGGCGCTATCGTCGTAGTGCTGAAAGAAGCTATTGCTCCAATGGGCAGTCCGTCTACCACCTCCAGCGTAATAGGGTTGGTGAAATTCAGAAATGCCGTAGTCGTCAGTCCAACGCTCGCAGAATTGGGCAGGCACACATTTTGGAGTTGTTCAGAAGAAGCGACAATGCCGAATCCCGGAACGGTGGGCGCCGTAATCTGGAAATTGGCATTTGAAATATCAAAAAAGATATTACCGGCGCTCTCTACGCGAATGCGGGCTTGGCTGGTAATATTTGGGGGCACGAGCACGACTTCCTCGCCATCATTGGGTGTATTGGTGAGCAAGGGAAGCGGATAGCTATAGCCGCCGTCAAGCGACAGGCGGATATTCACGCCTTGGCAATTGATTACCTCGTTAGTTGTATTGGCCACATCCCAGGTAACAGTGGCCGTCTTTCCGGCTTCCCAGGCGATACCGGGCTCGTTGGGGGTGGTAACCACAAAAGGGCCCGCGGTATCGGTAGCTTTGAAGCGTACTTCTTTCCAGACGACAGCGCCTGCGCCGGGGTGATTGTCGCGCACGGTACAGCGGAAAGTAAGGTTGCGGGTATAGGTGGGCAGTACTTCCGTTACACTCGAGCCGTTGTTTACCAGCGTTTGTAGTTGCGGAAAAACGCGACTGGAAGCACTGGTGGGCGGGTAACTCCTGAAAATCGGCGCATCGCCCATGGGTTGGCCCATCAGGGTTACGGGGCCCAGGTTGAATTGCTCCCAGCAGTAAGTGAGTGCGTCGCCTTCGGCGTCTTCGGCAGACGCTTTAAGTTCAAAAGGCGTGCCGATGGGTATATTAAAATTATTGGTGTAATTAAGCGTGACGACCGGCTCGGTATTACCGGTGGGCTCAAAAGTGGGACAGTTATTGCCTTCGTCGAAGCGACTGAATTCGATGATCTCTTCGAGTGAGCGGACATGGAAATAGTCGTCAGACTGGAACTGCACATTCTGGTTCATGCCACAAGAGCCGGCGTAAGACATAATAGTAGACCCCGACCCTGGTTCGTAGGCCGATCCGGAGGCCAACTGGTCATCAGCGCCCGGGCAATTGGCCCAACTGTGCTGGGCAGAAAACTGGTGGCCCAACTCGTGCGCCATGACTTCTTTTACGATAAAGTTGATATTGCTGTTATAAAAACACGTTACCCCCCGGGCTTTGCCTTCCTTGCAAACCTGTCCGGCTGCGGCAATACCTGCCAAGCCGTTGATACAACCCGAAGTAAACACGTGGCCCATATCGAAAGCGCCGAGGGGCACTCCACCGCCTTGAGTGATGGCGTTGGTATTTTGCTGTAGCAGAAGTTGGGCGTTATTAGCATTCGTATAGGGGTCAGAAGCTGGGTCGAGCCAAATCAGCAGGTCGTTGCTGGCGATGAGCATGAGTTTGATGGCAAAATCGCGTTCGTAAATTTGATTGAATCGGTTGAGCGCGGTAGCATAAGCTGAGTTGACCGACTCCATCGTGCCGCCATATTGCTGTGCGAACTCGCCGGTGCAAGCTAAAGCCAGTAGATAAACGCGCTTTTCGAGGGGGCCGTTGCTGCGCAATTCGAGCGCAGATTCGTGCAGCGATTCCAGAATCGGATCTTCGTCGTGCGTATTATCGGGCTGGAAACCACAACCCAGCACGGGTGTCTCATTAGGATCCAACACTACATCGCGCGAAAAATAGGAGGCATAGTAGCGATCCTGGCGGGTGGCATAGCGATCGATCCACACCTCTCCTTTTTGGGTATAAAAAACACCGCCGAAGCCGTCGGGGGTGTATTCAAAACGTCCGTAGGATGCTGGGTGATCCACCCCGATCGCCCGGTATGTCTTGATTTGCGGATAACGCGCCGCCAATTCGGGCATCATCACAGGAGATTCTTCTATGCGGAAAGTCTCGGTGCTGCCATCGGGCAGGGGGATGGTAGTCAGCATCGGGTGTTGTGCGGCTGTAGCCGAATTTTCCATCGGTGCAGCAGCCATTTGCTGTCTAAAAGCCGCCATATCAATAGCCACCACGCGATAGTGCGACGCGCGAAACGCTTTTTCTGATAGCAATTGGAGCTGGATATTATTTTCCGATACATCATTCCAGAAGCTGGTCTGGGCATTGGCGCTAAAAACAAAAGACAAGAGAAGCGCGAGCGAGTAAAAAACTTTCATTCCTAATTTTTAATTTTTTAATGAAACAAACAAGAAGCCCTATAGATTTGTAAAAATAGTAACTAAGGTCGAACTGCTGACAAACCCGCCGTATACATTGTCGCCCAATTACCTATAATTGTCTATTTTGTGACGCATTTAAAAAATATATCGCTAATTCCGACGACCATGAAACGATTGCTCCCCGTTCTCCTGACAACAACCCTGTTTATAATCTTTTTAGTTTTTGCCGACCGGCGCCCGACTTACCATTCGCGCAAAGCGCAAAGCATAAAAGACGCTTTTGAAAATAACTTCAAGCGCATCAAAGACCCCGCACTTGGCTATCCGCCTATGGAGCGTCTACTCGTAGCGCTCGAGCAAACGCGCCGCAAGCAGGCCGAATTGGCTGCCCGCAGCGGGCGCGGTCCGCTGGCCGACGTGCGCTGGCGCGAACGCGGCCCCAACAACATCGGCGGGCGAACCCGCACCATTATGATCGACAAAAAAGACCCCACGCGGCATACCGTTTGGGCGGGAAGCGTAGCCGGCGGCTTGTGGAAAACAACCGATGTCACGGCCGATCCTGCTCAATGGCAAAAAGCCAGTGATTACCTCGAAAACATGGCCATCGGCGCATTAGCCCAGGACCCCAACAACCCCGATATCATGTACCTGGGTACTGGCGAAGGATACGGCAGCATCGACGCCATAGCGGGGATGGGTTTATTCAAATCAACAGATAACGGCGCCACCTGGAGCCCCATTGAGGCCACGCTTACCAATAATTTCCGCTATACCCAGGATATCGTGGTGCACCCGCAAACAGGCCATGTTTATGCCGGCACATCTACAGGCGTCTACAGGACTACAAACGATGGAGAGACCTGGCAAAGAGTGCTTGCCGGCTTTTGTTATGATCTGTACTATATGCCCGACGGCAATCTTTACGCGTCTAATACCAGCAATATATATCGTTCGCAAACGGGAAATAATAACCAATGGACCCGCATCACAGCCGCCGGCAGCGGGTTTCCGGTTGATGGCGACCGCACGGAGTTTTCAGTATCTATTTCAAATCCCAACTTTATTTACGCTATTCTCAGTGTTAACGGCGCGGCCTCTTCCGTCTATTTTACGCCCAACGGCGGTCAAAGCTGGGTGCAGCGCAGCCAGCCCAGGTGGGATAACGGCAATGAATTTACCAACGGACAAGCCTGGTACGACCTCGACATTGCCGTCGACCCTTTCAACGCCAATCACGTCATTGCCGGCGGGGTGCCCACTATGCGTTCTACCGACGGCGGCTTTTCCTGGCAGCGTTTTGGCAATAGTATGCACGTAGACCAGCACTTCATTTTGTTTGACGAACTGGTGCAGAATACCGTGTATTTCGGCAACGACGGCGGAATATACTATAGCCCAACGGGTTCTAACGGCCAACCCATTGATAAAAATTTCGGCTACAACGTCACCCAGTTTTATGCCTGTGCCATCCATCCCGAAGCGTTTTCGACGTATTATTTGGGCGGCACGCAAGACAATAACTCGCTTCAGCTCAACAACTACGGTGTTACTTCGGCCCGCTCGGTGTGGGGTGGCGACGGCTTTTATGCGCATATCGACGAAAACGAACCCCATATACAACTCGTCTCGTCACAATTCGGCAATTGGGGCATCTCCACCGATGGCGGCCTGGATTTTGACGACGCGGTGGGTGTAGAAGGCGATTTTGTCAACCCCTCCGATTACGATTCTGAGGCCAATATTCTGTATACAGAAACCGACAACGGTGATTTTTACCGCTGGCGCGTGAATGACCGTTCAGGCGAAGTAGTAGATATCGAGAACGTGACAAACGACGTATCAGCCATTACAGTCGACCCCAACGACCCCAACCGGGTTTACTTCGGCAATTACAACGGCCGGGTCGTACGCGTAGATGAAGCCCGCGAAGGCGCAACCGTTACAGGTACCTCTTTTCCCACCTTATCCGGCAGCATTTCCAGTATCGACATCGAATTGGGCAATCCCAACCACCTCCTTGTTACTGTGTCCAACTATGGCGTATCCAGCGTATATGAAAGCAACAACGGCGGCCAGTCCTGGATAAGCCTCGAAGGCGACCTTCCTGATATGCCGGTGCGCTGGGGTATTTTTAACCCCAACGATGCCACGCAGGCTATGATAGCCACCGAAGCGGGCGTATGGACTACCGAGTTGATCAACGGCAGCAATACCGAGTGGATACCGCCGGTACCCGGCAAGGGAACGCCGCTGGTGAGTACCTGGATGTTGCGCTTACGTCGCTCCGATGGCGTGGTGCTGGCAGCTACCCACGGCCGCGGGTTGTATACTACCGATGTATTTGCGACCCCTACTCCTCGTATTGGAGTTGAACCTATCCAGTATACCAATAGCGCTAACCCGTTTTTTGGAGAAGCTTCGCTTAATGCCGATAGTTATTTTTGGGAGTTTGGCGACGGCGCCACCTCTACCGCAGAAAACCCCGAGTATGCATACGCAACAAGCGGCGCTTATTCGGTAAAACTCACCATCAACGGCGACCTGAGTACCACTTCTGCCGTGAAAGTACTGCCCACCGTGCCATTACCTTATGTGGCCGGACAGGCCAATTACGGCGGCGATATGGAAGGTTTTAACGACCACTTTGGCGCGTATAGCCCGAAAGGGTCTGTATTCGAACGGGGGAATTCTTCGATAACGGGTAAAAACGGGACTCACAGCGGCGACAATGCCTACGTGCTAGGGCTCAACGACAACTACTACGCGCCCAACACAGAGGCCTATCTATACACGCCCAACTACGACCTCACAGATCCCGGCATATACGAATTCAGTTTTTGGGCTAAATACAACATACACCCCGGCTACGACGGCTTCCTGGTACAGTACTCCCTGGACAAAGGAAAAAACTGGGCGGTGCTCGGCACCGATGACAGCCCCAACTGGTATAATTACCACAACGTCAACACTGGCGGCCTGGCTTTTCCAGGAGGATCATCTTATTTTACAAGTTCCGTAAACGGATTCACTCGATATAAAATCAACGTAAGCGGTCTGGCCGGAAATGAAGTGGCTTTCCGTTTCCTATTCCGCTCGGAGGGCACCGGCAATTTCCCCGGTGTTGCCATTGACGACGTAGCGCTTACAAAATATGACGGCGAACTGGCCACCGTATTGACAGGCTTTACGGGCGAATGGACCGGCGCTACGCAAATCGGACTGAATTGGACCACCTTGCCCGAATACTATTGCCGGAAATTTGAAGTGGCTCGTTCTACCAACGGCATCGATTTTGAAGTTATCGGCACCGTAAATGCCAAAGGAGGTACCACTGCCTATGAACAAATCTACGACTATAGCGCCGTAGGCACGCTCAACCTCTACTTTTTCCGTCTTCAGGTGATCAACATACGCGAGTCGACAAATTACGATTATAGCTTTTTCTCGCCCATAATTGCCGTAAGGCGCAACCTGGAGGGGTTGGAAGTGCAAAGATTGTTCCCCAATCCATTCCAGGAGGATATCACTGTTACCCTGACCGATGTGGTAAGTCGTGATTTGCCCTATGTACTTTACAACAGCAAAGGACAGCTGGTATATCAGGGTAGCGTAACAGTAGATGCCAGTCCACTTGCCCAGTTCAATTTGCCTGGATTGCCCGGGGGAGTTTATTTCCTGCAAATTGATTTGGGCGACGGCAACAAAGAGGTATTCAAGGTGTTGCGGAATTAAGTGTTAAAATTCATAATAATTTCGCGTCCTAATCGGTTTAGCTTCTGATTGTTGCCACGGAACAAAAGCCAAGGGGTAACGGTTATATGTTATGGCATTGTTTTTGTTATTAAAAATACGACCGTTTGTATAAACGCATAAACTGGAGATCACTTATTCCGCTCGCGCTATTGCTTGTGAGCGCCTTGCGTGCGCACGCGCAAGAGGGAGAGAGTGTGAGTGTAAGTATCCAGTTTTTGAATAAAGAATGGCAGCTCAAGCACCGAGTGAGGGTACCCGAATACGTGGCCTCCAAGTGCAAGGGACATAGCTTTAAGCTAAGCAGATTAGTCTCTTTGGGTGGCGATGCGATGGTGAGCCGCAATGTATCGGCGGGAAGGCCTGAAGGCGCCCTGTTTGCCAATCAATATTTTGGCGGGGTGCCTTTATATCTGAATTGGTTTGCCACCCGGCGTTTGTTTGCCGAAACGGGTATTTACGGCGGTCTACTGCTAAAGCTCAATGACAACCGGCCGACAGTTTGGGGGCGCTTTGTGATTCCGAGTTATGTAGCCCTCGACGGCGATTATGGCCTCATCGGCGGCATAGGTTACCAGGTGAGCAATAAAGGTAAGCTCAAGGTGCGTTATATGAATGGGTTTAATTCGATAATCGTATTCCCGTCAAACGAACCGGTGAAGAACCGCAGGATAGAATTAAGCGTTACCATGGTGTTGCGTTAATAGCCATGTTTATCGCTGTTAACGCTACACTTTTTTTAGTGTTTCATGGGATTCTGTTGTAGAACGCCTGGCCGACGGTCAGGCGTTTTTCACCCCGCTGCTATCACCAAAGTCTTCTTCTTCTCTCCATAAAGCGCCAAAACGCTCCACCAAAAGATTATCGTAGTGATCTGCGGTTTCAAACAAGTGTTTAATCAGCATAAGTCCGCTATCTACATTCAAATAACGGTCATAGATGAGTAGCGACAAAATAATATCATTGCCTTTGACACTGAAATTGAGGTTTTCGATATCATAGTTTTGCCGCAGCAGAAATTCGTATAGAGGCTTGATATGCTCTTTAGGTAATTGACAGAGATAGGCATCGCCGGTGATCAGGCCTGTTTTTTCGTAATAAGAAATATTAATATGCGCGCTGCCTTGCCTGATGCCCCAATTGCTGGGACCGCGCCTCGATAAACGCACGTCGTGGCCCGCCTCGGTGAGCATGGCTTCTATTGTATAAGCTACGCCGATAGGTTCATATTCGTCTACCTGGTTGGGCAGTAAAACCCTGGTGCCGCAGAAAGGGCAATAGCGCTGTTGGTCGATCGTATGCTCAAAGACGATATTGTGGCAGGATTCGCAACGGGCGCCCAGCTTGCCGTTAGACTGTTGAACCCCGGCAAGCGTATCTACCAGGTATTTAGCCGGCAGGGCATAAGCCACATTTACGCCATCGCGACTCAAAAACGTATTGACGCCGGCAATACGCCCTGCTTTATTAAACAAAGGCCCGCCGCTGTTGCCTGTACTCAGAATTGCGTCGTGTTGGAGGTATAACAGGTCTTCTTCGTTGGGGGCGGCGCCGGTAACGGCGCCTTGTGCGGCGGCAAATTTCATGCCGAATGCGTGGCCCATAGCCACTACCAGGTCACCAGGGGTCAGGTCTTGTTTTTCAATTTCGACTACGGGGAGGTTATCACTTTTAGGCGCTTCGAGGAAAGCCAGGTCGTATTTGGTATCGGTATACAGCACCCGCACCACCTGGCGAGAGAAAGATTCGCCTTCTATCGCCACTTCGCGGTTGTCGCGCACAATTTGCTCGTTGGTCACAATCAGACCCTGTCCGGCAAGCAGAAACCCTGTGCCGGTACAGTAAGGCGTTGCGATGGGGATCACGATAGCCTTGTATTGTTCGATGAGGTCTTTCATGCGAGACGCGCTTTGAACAGGCAAATTACGCATAGCCTGCCAAATTATACAAAAGATGCAGCTATTTGACTTTTCAGAATAACATTTCGAGTAAAAAGAAAAGCCCTGCGCCCATAGCGGCAGATACGGGTATAGTGAGAATCCAGGCCCAAAGCAGGTTGATCGTCACCCCCCAGCGCACAGCAGAGATACGTTTGGTGAGCCCTACGCCGATAATAGAACCGGTGATGGTATGCGTAGTACTGACAGGGATGCCGAAGTGCTCGGTAGCGAACAGCGTAACAGCGCCGGCGGTTTCGGCAGCCACCCCTTCGAAAGGCGTCATTTTGGTAATTTTGGTGCCCATCGTTTTTACAATGCGCCAACCGCCCATCAAAGTGCCCAGGCCGATAGCCGTATAACAGCCCACGACGACCCAGATTGGGATGTCTACGATTTTTGAATTTTCAGTAGTAACATACATCCAGTGGGGGATATCCTCTGAATTCAAGCCGTTTTGATTGACGTAAACTATAAGCGCGGCAGCAATAATCCCCATTACTTTTTGTGCGTCATTGCCGCCGTGACCCACACTGAATGCGGCAGATGACACCAACTGAAAACGCTTAAAATATTGGTTGAGGCGAAAGGGATTGGCATTTTTGCCCAGGTGCAACAAGATCAGGGATATGATGTACGATATTACCATACCTATCATCGGCGCCAGGAAAATAAAGCTGAGGGTTTTTGTGATTTTGGGAATATTAACCACATCAAAACCTGCGTGGGCAATGGCGGCGCCGGCAAAGCCGCCTATCAAAGTGTGTGAAGAGCTGGAAGGAATGCCCAGCCACCAGGTAAACAAATTCCAGATAATGGCGGCAATCAAACCGGCGCAAATAACTACGAGTGAAATTGACGACGAGTCTACCGTACGGGCAATGGTATCCGCCACAGCAAATTCAGACACAAAATAGGCCACCACATTAAAGAAAGCCGCCCAAACTACTGCCTGCACAGGCGTGAGTACACGAGTTGATACGATCGTTGCGATCGAATTGGCGGCGTCGTGAAATCCATTAATGAAATCAAAGGCAAAGGCAAGAACAATAATCAAAAACAGCAAATAAATAGATTCCATGATCAGCAGTGCCTGATGAGTAATAGGAGTATTAGGAGTTTTTGATCATGATCGTTTCGATCACGTTGGCCACGTCTTCGCATTTGTCGGTAGCGGTTTCGAGGTGGTCGATCACTTGCTGGTATTTCATTAGCACGATCGCATCGGTCTCATTGGCATACAATTCGGCAATGGCGTGGTCAAAAACGGCATCGGCTTGGTTTTCAAGGCTCTGGATGTTTACCAGTAGTTGTTTAACGCCGTCAGAGTGTACATTTTTCAACATTCCCATTGCCTTATCTATTTCAAATGCGGAGGCAACGAGGATATCCGCCAACTCTTTCATAGGGGCGCTGATAGTTGTAATCTTCATAAGTTCCAGACGCTGTGCGGAAGTGTGAATGTAGTCCACCACATCATCCAGGGAAGACGCGAGATAGTGAATATCTTCGCGGTCGAAAGGCGTGATAAAATTGGAGCTTAACTCTTTGAAAATTTCGTGTGTGATGTTATCGCCTTTGTGTTCCAGGGCTTCTATCCTATTGATAAGGTCGTGTCTTACTGATGCCACATCGGTATGAAATAATTCCCGAAGGGTTTTGGCCGCTTCTACCAGGTTAGCGGAACTCTTCGAAAACAAAACCTGGAAGTTTGCATTTTTAGGCGCAAAAAAGGTAAGTAATTGATTGAGATTCATGTCAAACTGCAAGATTGATTTGCACCTGTAAAGGTACATTTTACGCTATACCTTGTATGTTAAGTTTATGTTACCTCTTTACGCTATTCGATGGTCATTACCCGCACTTCTACCTTGCGATTGAGTTCTTTGTTTTGTTTTCCCTCCAATTCACCCTTGCCTTCCATATAAATTTGGTCGACGACGATATTGTTTTGCACTAAAAACAGGGCAATGCCTTTGGCTCGTTCTTCCGATAGGCGCAGATTGTATGCCTCGGCGCCGATATCATCAGAGAAACCGATGATCTCAACACGCTGAATTTTTTTGTTTTTCATCAATTTGGCGAACTCGTCCAGGCGGCTTAGTTCCGGAGCTTCCATGGTGTGTTTGTCAAACTCAAAAAATACGGTATGGGTGAAAGTGCGATTGGATTTTGGTTTGTCAACTATGTTTTGGGTGCTGTCGGCTTTGATAGCCGGCGGTATATTGGCAATAAATGAAATGGTGGGTTGTAATAATAATTCGAGGGTGTAATAGGTGCGGTTATTCCATTCAGGAATTATAAAATCATGGTGGTAAGGCTTGTAGCCGCGCTTTTGTACGCCCAAATTAAGGGTTTCATCGGCGCCCACGCATATAAAAAAACGACCATCGGGGCCCGTTTGTATGGCGCCCCTGCCCGAGATCTCTACTTTTGCTTCTACGGGCGTCATCAATATGGAGTCGCGCAGGTAGCCTTCTACAAAGGTGATAGGGTCGCCAAATAATTTATCCGATAAGCGAAAACGATAGATATCCATGCCGCCATGGCCATCGGGGCGGTCGGAGGCCACATAGCCGGTAAAGCCGTCGGCCGATAAAAAGAAGCCCAGTTCGCGATAGGGCGTATTTACCGGCGGCCCCAGATTGATGGAGGTAGCCCATTCTTTGGCGCGGTCGTCGTACCAGCTCATGAATATATCCTGCTCGCCCAGTCCCAGGTGGCCTGTGGAGGAGAAATAAAGGGTTTTGCCGTCGTTGGTGATGAAAGGCGCTTCTTCGTCTTCGGGGGTGTTGATCTTGGGGCCCAGGTTGATCGGCGCGCCCCAGCGGCCATCGCTGCCCCGCAGGCAGTACCAGAGATCGGCGCCACCCATGCCCCCCTTGCGATTGCTGGCGAAAAACAGCACGCTGCCGTCACAGCTGATGGACGCCTGCGATTCCCAATAATCGGAATTAACCATTCCTGTGGCCGATTCGAAGGTTTGTATTACTTGCTGGGTGTCGATCTCTGCTACCCAGATATCGCAGGTACCCAATACACCCTGGCGGGCACAGGCGGTAAAATACATGCGCCGGCCGTCGCGTACCATGGTACTCATGCCCTCGTTTTCGCCGGTATTGAAATCTTTTACCGGTTCTCCCTTACGCCACCGGCCTTCTGTTATCCGGCTGTAGTAGAGGTCCTCGTCTTTGTCTCCTTTGCGATGGGTGTAATAAATGAGTTGTTGGTCATTCGACAAAAAAGGGAAGTATTCGTCTGCCTGGGTATTGATGGCGGCGCCAAGGTTGATCACGTCGGTCACGTTGACAAACTTGAGCGAATCGAGAGATACCTCGCTGGCTTTTATGTTGATGGGCAGCTTTTCGGCGTATTTGAGCTCCGCTTTTATCTCGCGCTCGCCGTGTAGCCCAAATGACTCAGCGGGCTGCTTCAATAGTCGTTCATAAGTGCGAAAATACTGCAACGCCTTATCGTATCGGCCTATTTTGTAATGCGCCTCGGCAAGCTGGTAGTATATTGCCCGTGAATACATCGAGTCGGAAGTAATGACTTTTTCGTAATGTGTTACGGCTTTGGCGTAGTCTTTGAGTAATTCATAACAAGCTGCCAGACCTTTGTTGGCTGCCGAAAGCCCGGGTTGAATTTTGAGCGCTTTTTCAAACCCTTTGACCGCTTGTTTGTAGTCGCGGCGCAATAGGGCTTCTTCTGCCTCGCGATAGTATTGTGCAGCCTGGGGGGTAAGCACGATATTACCTGGCTGTGCCTGGGCGCTCAGCCAATACACACTGGAATAAATGAACAGTAACACAATTTTTTTTGACATGGCCATCGTTTTTGGAGGGTAGACGCCATAGGAGAACCGGATTCTCCAGTGGCCAAAACTATCGGCTTTTTTTGATTCTACCACAGCAATTGCGCTTTTTTTGCATTTTTAAATGCCCCCAAAACACGCGTTTTTTTGCTAAAATGGCTACCTTGCCCCTATTCATGTCATTGACATCGTTGTATTTATGATGCACCGGCTAAAACGACGCTGGAAAAGCTTTGGATTCGCCTTTAAAGGCCTCGCAGATATGCTGCGCACACAACCCAATGCGCGTTTCCACACCCTGGCAGCTGTATTGGTGATCGCAGCCGGGTTGTATGTCAACCTGTCTACGATAGAATGGTGCCTGATAAGCCTGGCTATCGCCCTGGTTTTTGCAGCCGAAGCGTTTAATACAGCCCTGGAGTACCTGGTTGACCTGACATCGCCCCACCCCCATCCGCTTGCCGGCAAGGCTAAAGACGCCGCCGCCGCCGCCGTACTGCTCACTGCTATCGGCGCCGCCGTGCTTGGGGTTTTGGTTTTTGGACCGAAAATTGAATGTTTGATGTTTAATGCTGGATGTTAAATTAGTAATTGATTTAATAATCAAACATTCAGCATCCAACATTAGGGGTGTACGAAGGATTAATATAGTGAAAAAAGTTGGAAAGCTGCGAATTCAAGGATCCCTTTTTTTTAGGTATGCCCTTAAGACTTTTTT